>JBOFLX010000106.1:0-56845 GCA_051658085.1 Waterburya sp. | reverse complement strand
TCTGTATCGTATTTTGGACTGCCACGCCCAGTTAATTCAGCTTGGGTTTTACCCTACTCTAGACACTATTTTAATTGCCTTTACCGATTGGCTTTCGGCTTTGGCAAGCCCCCGAATTCAATTCGGGGGTGTGTGACTTATTCTTCTTCTTTCTTCTGATCGCACCATTTTAAACTTCCACCATCGAGTTGTCGATGTCTCTTTTCTGTTCTGAAGTTAGATAATCTCGCTCGACATCAAGGATTGATAGAGGTACATCTTTTTCAATCTCTCTCAAAAAAGAATAAATATCCCATCTTCTATCCTCGGACAACCCCCAAACCACCAAAGTAATCTCCGACCAGTATGACAGCGGTTCGGGTTTGAGCAAATCGCCAATCACACTGATCTTGCTGGAGGCAAAGCTTTCTCTTATCATTGCAGCAATTTCCCGTGCCTTTCGCCACCACTCGGCTTTACGCTCCTCGTCTTGTCGTTCTAAATTCAATCTATTGAGTAAAGCATCGCACCAAACGGTAGGCGGTAACACCTTAATACTGCTCGTCAAACCAAAAGTCATCAGCAACATTCCGATGAGATTGCGAATGCCCGTTTTGCCACCAATATCTGGTTTACCCTCGAAAAATTCAAATTTAGCTTCGGGAGAAGAGCAAATATACTGCTCAAAGCTAATTGGAGTAGGTTCTAGCTGTATGTCAGGCTGAAACGGTAGCTCTCCTAAACCCAATCCATCTTGAGAGAAATGTATCTTTGAGCGGTCAGAACTTAGAGCAACTTCTAAGCGAAATAACTCTAGGTCGAATCTTTCTTCTTGCCAGAGTTGATGAGGAACGAAGACCAAACCAGGTATATTACAAGGTCGGTAGCATCCGTCAGGCTCTAGTTGCTGCTGTTCAAATTTACCATCCTGGTTACGCCAAAATTCGATTTGCTCTGTTTGAGGATCGACGATCCAGTATTCTTTGACTCCTCCTGCTTGATAGTAGGCTTTTTTAGCTACCTTATCGGCATAGCTATGACCTGGAAGAATCACTTCCATAACCAAATCGGCAGCACCATTTAAATAGTAAGCTCTTAGCTGATGTAAATGTTCGCGAGCGATAAACACGAGATCGGGAGTAAAGCCATTATTCCCCAGGCGCATCACAAAATCCCGACCCAGAAACACTCCTCCTAAAGTTTCACCAATTTGCCAAAGTGCAATAGTTAGTTTCTGTCGTAGTGAGTTGTGGTCGTAGTTTTGTTTGCCAAAACCCCCACTCAAATCTTCTGGACGGTATTCTTTAGTTGTGGCGATCGCTTTTAGGTTGAGTATGGTGGTATGCAAATTTTCTTGGTCGATCTCTGCTGGATTGAGTTCTAAATTCGTTAATAAAGCTTCTATCCAGAGTGAAATTGGAGAATCAATCGCAACTGCTGCTTCTGCTCCCCAGCCTTGAAGAATCTGGCGTAACAGCAGACGACTGCCAACTATGGTGTTACCGACGATTAGTTTGCCGTCGATTAGTTCCAGTTTACCTTCGGTGCCTTGGCGACAAAAATCGTTGGATAAGTCAGAGTTCATTTTTCGTCTAGAGCGAAAGAAAGCACGTTATAATTCACAAATAATTTTGATTCTGTATGACGGGATTTCACCATCAGACAGAGTTGTTATCCCCAACTGGATCTAACTGTTGAATGACCGACCAGTAGCTATCTCCTTCTGGTTCGCCAAAAATCATTGCCTCTCTCAAACGGTCTAATTCCTGATGTGCTGCTGTTTCGTGTTTAATCCTTTCTGCTACTTCTCTTCCCCGCCAATGACCGTAGAGTTCGACACGAGTGACGACTTGAGGTATCCAGAACATTATTATTATAAACTGGGCGATCACTAAGAAGACCACAAATTCTCCTAGCCAAATAGGTATAAATTCTTCAATTGAAATGTTTGTGAGCAAGGGAACAAGTATATAAATGAGAGCCTGGTCAACAACAAATAAAGTCCACCAAAACCAGACTTGATTGAGAATTGAAAAAAATTTACGCAGGATGGATTTACGTAGCGAGCTTGTCAATAGCATCTTCGTAATCTGTCAAAACGACTCATTTTTTATGAAAATATTATACATATGTACTATTAATATTAGCAATCCATAATTTTAAACGCTTTAATTAGTCAATTAAAAATTCACCTTCAAACGGAGTGCGATCAACAATATCTCGAACGACTACAGTGTTGAATCAATGTGTAGTAACTAATTATTTGTCGTCTTAACAAAATATTGTTATCTAGCATTAAGTATTCTTAAATCCTTGCAAGTTAACAAACTATTTGTCATTTTAAAGGTACAATACTTATGTGTTTTAATTAAACATATTTGTAAAATTATGCTCAATTCTACTGACGAAAATAGCCCTAAGTTAGAAAGAGAAACAAATGAAATTGTTGCTGAACTTGATAATGAAGCACAGTTAAAAATGGAAATAATTCAAACTCTTGTTGAGCCATGCGATCGCATTACCTATGGCAAAAGGTTGCAAGAAGCAGCAGAAAAACTGGGTAAATCTAAAAGAACGGTGCAGAGATTGGTCAAGAAATGGGAAGAGGAGGGTTTAACTGGACTGATTCAAACCAAACGTTCAGATCTAGGAAGCCACCGAATCAATGATGAAGTAGAGAAATTTATTCTCAAGACTTACCAAGATGGCAATAAAGGAAGTAAGAGAATTACACCCAAGCAAGTATTTTTAAGAACTCAAGTCAAAGCTCAAGAATTAGGTATCAAAGCTCCTTCTCACATGACTGTATATCGAGTTTTGAAGCCGTTAATAGAGAAGAAACAACAAGCCAAAAGTATTCGCAGTCCTGGTTGGCGAGGTTCGCAATTATCGGTGAAAACTCGTGCGGGACAAGATTTATCGGTAGAGTACAGCAATCATGTCTGGCAATGCGACCATACCCGCGCTGATGTGTTGCTGGTAGATAAATATGGAGAACTTTTAAGTCGTCCTTGGCTGACAACTGTTATCGATACTTATTCCCGTTGTATTGTAGGGATTAATTTAGGCTTTGATGCTCCTAGTTCTCAGGTAGTTGCTTTAGCTTTACGTCACGCTATTTTACCAAAACACTATGGTGCGGAGTACAGTTTACATGAAGAATGGGGGACTTATGGTTTACCACAACATTTTTATACCGATGGAGGTAAAGATTTTCGTTCCAATCATTTAAATCAGATCGGCGTGCAGTTAGGTTTTGTCTGTCATTTACGCGATCGCCCGTCTGAGGGAGGAGTTGTCGAGCGTCCTTTCAAAACTTTTAATACGGAACTGTTTTCAATTTTACCAGGATATACAGGCTCGAATGTACAAGAACGTCCAGAAGAGGCAGAGAAAGAAGCTTGTCTTACTTTACGAGATTTAGAAAGACATTTAGTTCGCTACATCGTAGACAACTACAATCAACGTCTTGATGCTCGTATGGGAGATCAAACTAGATTTCAAAGGTGGGAGTCGGGTTTAATTACTGCACCAGATGCTATGGCTGTGAGAGATTTAGATATCTGTTTGATGAAGCAAGCCAGACGCAGAATACAGAGGGGTGGCTATATGCAGTTTGAAAATCTGATGTATCGTGGGGAGCATTTAGCTGGTTACGCAGGTGAGACAGTTATTCTACGCTACGAACCGAGAGACATTACAGAAGTTTTAGTTTACTGCCAAGAAGGGAATAAAGAGGTATTTCTAGCGCGGGCTTTTGCTCAAGATTTAGAGACTGAATCCATTTCTCTCGATGAAGCTAAAGCTAGTATTCGCCAAGTCAAACTAGCTGGCAAAACCATTAGCAATCATTCAATTTTAGCCGAAGTACGCGATCGCGATTTATTTACTTCACCAGACAAGAAAACCCGTAAGAAAAGACAAAAAGAAGAACAAGCTGAATTAACAATTCAGAAAACAATTATTCAGACTAAGGCTTTTGATGAAACCGAGGAAGAAGAGGAAGTAATACCACCTACAAGGGAAACTCCGCAAGTAAAAATATTGGACTACGAAGAGTTATTAGATGAATATGGGTTTTAGATTATGACTACACCAAATGCCAAAGAAGTAGCTCAACAATTAGGAGGTATCGAATTACCAAGTGACAAGCTACAAACAGAAATCAAGCGTTTAAATAAAAAAAATGTAGTGACCTTAAAACCATTGGTCACAAGTTAAGCTTGTAAGCTAGTTGTCAAAGAGGGTTTGGGAGAAAATTGAAAGAAAAACTGGTCATCACCTCGCTGTTTGTCTGGAAAGGGAGCAATTATTAACTTTAGATGCCCTCAAAGAAGAAATTAATAGTTTAATCGTACATTTAACCGCTTTTGAGGGGAATTTAGAAACTCTGGAAAAACAACTTCGCGATCGCGAACGGATTTACATTGAAGAAACTAAAGCGTTAACTGTTAATGGTATTTTACTTTATGAATCCAAAGATGTAGATCGCATTTACAAACAAATTTTGGCAGACAAAAAAGATACTGTCTTGGCTAAAGTTTCTCAAGATTTATTAGCAGAAATAGAAGTACGTCTATTCGATCTCTATAAGTTTGACACATTACGAATCAAAGATTTATTTGAAAGACTACTTAATCGCTCGGTTGATGAGTTTATTGGACAATCCCAATTACAAATTTCAACAGCAAGAAAGTTTTTGGAACAATATCCTACTTTGGAGCAGCAGGAAGCTCAAATTAAAACAACTTTTGAAAAAAGTGAGCCATTCCTACGGTTTAGTGTCGAGCAAGCCCAATTAAGCTGGGAAAACAAAGCCGAAAAACGGCAAACTTTAATTGGTATTCAAGGAGGTAATAAATCTACAGATGCAGCAGTTAGTACTTTGCTGCCGATGATTCGTCGTTCTGGCACTGTTACCGATAAAGATATCCGTCCTTTGAATGACTCTCACCATATTTACTTTATTAGAGAAATAGGAGCTTTCCCCTTAAGGATTATTGAAGGTATGGAAAAAATGCGAACCATTTATCGTAATGTGGTTCATGCCGACAAAAATCCCCTTCATACCCATCAAGATGAGGGTCAGTTTCAAGATTTTATGCCTTCGAGTCATGAAGAAACCCAAGCTAAACAAAACTTCCTGCTAGCCAAAGCTTTTAACTTAGTTACCGTTCATGAAAATCGAGTGACTGGTTTTGAAGAAATTCGTTTTTACTATCAAGACAAGCAAACTGGTATTGAGAAAAAAGAAGTTTTGGGGGCTAATTGGCAAGAAGCAGAAATCAATATTTTAAGCGATCGCCATAGGCAGGTAAGGGATTTATTAGCTGATGCTACTAAAAATATTGGTGCAAATGCTGCAAATAAGCCACAAAAACAGGAACTTTACCAAAAACTAATTGACTGCTTACAACAATTAGAAACAACTATTCCTGGTGGAAAAGATCATCCCGATTACCACAAAGCACAATTGGCAATTGACGATTACATTAAACAACATAATCTCATGGTTGTCGCTCCCCAATCGATGACTCAAACTGTTGCATCTCCTCAAGCAATATCCAAACCTACTATTTCCAACGCCAATAATGAAAACGTAGATAAATTCAGAAAATTAGTAGCAACTTGTTATCGTACTGGCAATCCTAGCTCTACAGAATTAAAACTGATCGAGAAATTTAGTCAAAAGTATCAAATTGCTGAAGAAGTTGCCCAAGCAATTATTAGCGAGTTTACTCCTCAGCAAGATGCTCATGGAGCAGAAGAAGAATACAGCCTAATGTATCAAGCTTTTTTAGACAATGACGGTCAAATCGATGGCGAGGAAATGTCACAACTATTAGAACTCCAAGAAGAATTAGGTCTAACTCAAGAACAAGTAGACCGAATAGAACTAGAAATTCAAGCTGAAGTTTAACAAAAAAATCGCAGGCGCAATTATTGGAGAATTAAATAACCATGACTGAAAATTTTAATGACGGATATAGTATTAGCTGTCCTAAATGTGGACATAGTGAAAACGCTTCAACTGCTCTTAAATGTGAAATTTGCGGACACCAATTACAGAAAACGTCTGCTTCTCCCAAACCTTTGATTTTCGGTTTAATCTTACTATTAGGGATTTTAGGCGGTGGCGGTTATTTCTTGTTTAAAGATAAATTAACTACCGCACAGACACAGAATACTGAAAATGTTGTTAATGTGTCAAATGACAACAAAAATACATCTGCCGTTATCGATATTCCCGCAGATTCACCAGAACGATATAGTAGTGGAGAACGAATTCTGTTGCGTTATAAATCCAATGCTGATGCCAAAAATGGAGTTCGAGAATTTGCAGCAGGTAATTACGATCAAGCATTTAAGTTTTTTGAAAAAGCCATAGAAGGCGATCGCCCTAATCCAGAACCTCAAATTTACCTGAACAATACGAAAGCTCGTTTAGCGAAATCTTCTTTCACAATAGCAGTTGTAGTACCAGTAGATAATTCAGCTACTTCTGCCGAGGAAATATTGCGAGGTGTCGCAGATGCTCAAACAAAATTTAACGAAGCTGGAGGACTAAACGGTCAGTTATTAGAAATTGCGATCGCTAACGACGGTAACGATCCAAAAATAGCTGCTGGAGTTGCTCAAAAACTTAGCGACGATCCGAAAATTTTAGCTGTAGTCGGACATAATGCCAGTGATGCTAGCCAAGCAGCACTACCCATATACGAAAAAAATGATTTAGCAATGGTTTCTTCTACTAGCACCAGTCCGTCTTTATCTGGGGAAATTTTCTTTAGAGCAGTTATTTCTGATGAAATATCTGGTAAAGGGTTAGCTAAATATACGGCTACTTCGGCTTTGAAAAAAGTAGCAATATTTTATAATCCTCAAAGTAGCTATAGCATGAACCTGCAAAAAGCCTTTACTAGTGAATTTCAAAAATCAGGAGGTCAAATTATTCGAGAGATTGATATGAGCAGTCCTAATTTACTCTCCAAAGATGAAGTTAAATCACTTCAGGGTCAAGCCGATGCCCTAATTCTTTTTCCTAATAAAGACTTTATTTCCGTAGCTATCGGAATCATACAAGCCAATAGTCAATTACCTGTTGAACAGCGTATGAAAATTTTGGGTGGAAACACTATGTACGATCCAATGACGATCACGTCGGGTGCAAACGCTGCTGAGGGATTGATCGTTCCTGTTCCGTGGTTTTCTAACACTTCATATGGGAAAAAAGCTGAACAAAGATGGTTAGGTCAGGTTAACTGGCGTACAGCAGCTAGTTATGATGCCACAATAGCTTTAACTATTGCTTTATCTGATAATCCTTCTCGTGCCAGTATCCTGCAAAATCTTCCTTCAATTAATTTGGCATCTAGCGAAACTTCAGGAGATGTTCTTAAATTTTCATCCCAAAAAGAACGTTTAGGACAACCTATTTTAGTTAAAGTTACTAGAGGTGCTGGTGGTCCAGAAGGTTCTCCATTTGCTTTTAAGCCTATTCAATAGAAGTAGGTAATTTTCTCAAATTTTGGTGAATTGTCTCTAACCAAATTGGAATTACAACTTGTCCCCTATCCAATAAAGCGATCGCTTTTTCCCTGTCAAACTCTTCCAAGACGAGCGATCGCTTTTTTTCATCCCAACAAAACATCCAGCGACTCTTACTCCTGAAATCTGCATAGTGAAAATCCTTTTCAATCACTTCTTTTAATCCTTTACTCGCCTCACTAAAGCTCAATCCCACCGATAACAAATATTCCATAATCGCCAATTGCACCACATCAGACTGAGTATAGTAAATACTTTTACCAGTACCTGAACCCTTAATTGTAGGGACGACAACTTCTTTCTCACGCCAATACTGTAATTGACGCAGAGAACACCCAACAGTTTTCGCTGCTTCCTTGCTTGTAAAGAATTTTTCATCCATAGAAGAAATTTTACAGAATTACGATAATATACATATATGGTTTTATTGAACATATGTGTATAAATGAGCCAAATTACTATTCAATGTCGCTTAGTCGCATCAGAAACTACCCGTCAGCTTTTATGGAAATTGATGGCAGAAAAAAACACGCCGTTAATCAATGAAATACTATGGCAAATAAACAATCATCCAGACTTTGAACAATGGCAATCTCAAGGCAAATTACCTACGACAATAGTTAGCGAACTCTGCAAATCGCTAAAAACACATCCTCTCTATGCAGGACAATCATCTCGATTTTATGCATCAGCTATAAAATTAGTGAATTACATTTATAAATCTTGGCTCAAACTACAGCAACGTAGACAGCGCAAATTGGAAGGACAAGAACGTTGGTTGTCCATGCTCAAAAGCGATACTGAGTTACTCAAAGAGTGTGAATGCAGTCTCGACATATTGCGTAAAAGAGCCAAAGAAATTCTGACCAAAGTTGAAGCTGCGAGTGCCAAATCCAAGAAAAAATCAGATAAGCAAAACACACCTAAAAAGTCATCGCTCCTGTTCGCTCTGTACGATGAAACTGAAGAGGAGGATATTCTTACTCGTTCGGTGATCTGTTATTTACTCAAAAATGGCAGTAAATTACCCCAACCAGATAAACCTGAAGATGGGAAAAAATTTGCTCAACGTCGCCGAAAAGCAGCGATCAGAATCAAAAGACTTCAAGAACAAATAGAAGGTAGTCGTCCTCATGGCAGAGATTTAACAGGGGAACAATGGCTAGAAACTTTAATCGCTGCTGCTACTCAAGTTCCAGAAGATGAGCGAGAAGCTCGTACCTGGCAAGATATCCTTTTGACCAAACGCAAGTCTCTACCTTTCCCAATCACCATTGAAACCATCGAAGATTTGAAATGGCACACAAATGAAAAAGGTCGTTTATGTGTTCGTTTTATTGGGTTAAGCAAGCATACATTTCAAATATATTGCGATCGCCGACAACTGCATTGGTTTCAACGCTTCCTAGAAGATCAAACAATCAAGAAAGAAGGCAAAGATATGCACTCTAGTGGCTTGTTTACTCTTCGTTCGGCACAACTAGCATGGAAACAAGATAAGGAGCGAGGCGAACCTTGGAATGCTAATCGCCTGGTCTTATACTGCACTGTAGACACTCGATTCTGGTCAGCAGAGGGGACACAACAAGCCCGTCAGGAAAAAGAGGCTAAACTGCTAAAAACTCTTGAGATCATGAAGGAGAAAGGCGAATTAAGTCCTACTCAGCAAGCATTTGTTCAAAAGAAACTTTCTACACTAGCCAAATTTCATAACTCTTTTCCTCGTCCTAGTCGGAAACTTTATCAAGGAAAACCTAAAATCATCCTGGGTGTGTCAATGGGTTTAGATAAACCAGCTACTGTTGCTATTGTCGATGGTGAAACAGGAGATACGATCGTCTTTCGCAGTATCAAACAATTACTGGGGAAAGATTACAGACTACTTAACCGCCAAAGACAACAGAAACAAGCTTTATCTCATCTACGACACAAAGCTCAAAAACGCTCTGATGATAATCAAAAAGGTGAATCTAATCTAGGAGAATATGTAGATCGCTTGATAGCTAAATCAATTGTGGAATTAGCCCAACAATATCAAGTAAGTGCGATCATTGTCCCTAAAATTGAAGACATGAGAGAAATAGTCCAAAGTGAAATTAAAGCTAAAGCCGAAGCTAAAATTCCTGGCTACGAAGAAGGACAAAAGAAATATGCCAAGCAATATCGAATTAATATTCACAACTGGAGTTACGGTAGGTTGATTGAGAACATTACCACTCAAGCTAGTAAATTAGGTATTGCGATCACAGAAATCAAACAACCCGTTCGTGGCAGTCCAACTGAAAAAGCACGAGATGTAGCGATCGCATTTTATAATAAAAAGTATAAGTCTTAGTTTTTGATTAACTCTGCTCCTTGACAACTACATAGTATTCAACAGTGCCGCAGTTCATGTTTTTACCTCTGTACTGCGAAAAATGCGGGTTAGTTTGATTATTTTCGATGGTAATCCTGCTTTCTGACCCTGGTAGCTACTCACCCTGATGCTGCTGTCAATAGACAGGAATAAGGCGCACTCCCAGCAACAAGGGCGCGGGTTTACTGCTGAAGTGGCTACTGAATCATCCCCGACCAAGGGGAAATCCTTTTTCACTCTTGGTTTAAGGTTTGTTAGCTTGGATGTTTTGATCTAATTGGAGCGCACAAGTCTTGAAACCTTTGTTAGATATAAATTGTGGCTTTTCTCAAGATTCATTTTTTTTGAAACCAGTGGCTGAAATGAACTGTTCACCCTTGTACCGCGCAAATGGTTGCCAAAACAATTACGGTACAAGGCTTATGAATCTCTGCTGTCGCAATCTATTTTGAGCAATGAAATGGATTGAAAGGAAGCCTGGGATTGTGTAGCGGGAGATGGTATCGATGGTCGCAATCTATTTTGAGCAATGAAATGGATTAAAGTCACTGGCTACTAACATTAACTAATTTCTGAAATAATCGCGCCGTAGTTCATGTTTTAAACCTCTGTGCTGCGAAAAATGCGGGTTAGTTTGATTGCCATAGGTAATCCTGCTTTCTGACCCTAGTAACTGCTAGCCTTGATACTGCTACTACTTAAAATAGTAGGAATAAGGTGCGCTCCCAGCAATAAAGGTATAGGTTTACTATAGTAGTGGTTACTGAATCATCTTCGGGGAAGAAGAATTTTCCATTCACTCCAAGAATGAATGAAAATTGAAAGAATCGATTGGTCGTAGGCATCAAACAAGCGACATATAATTTGTTATGCGACAATTATTTTGTTAAGGCGACAACATTTTGTTACCGATGACAAATAATTAGTTACTGTACAAAAAAAATATGTTTTTACTTAATAACTCCCCAGGTAGGATTTGAACCTACGACCAATCGATTAACAGTCGACCGCTCTGCCACTGAGCTACTG
Organism: Waterburya sp.; assembly: GCA_051658085.1. GTDB lineage: Bacteria > Cyanobacteriota > Cyanobacteriia > Cyanobacteriales > Xenococcaceae > Waterburya. The sequence continues at coordinate 45,933 of JBOFLX010000106.1, read as the reverse complement.
AGGATTGCTTTGACAGCCATTTATAATAATAGCGAATGCTTGGCTAATTAGCAAGTCTTTTAAACAAAGAAATTTTAAGTCTACCGATTTGCGATGGGTTCAGGATATCCTAGAAATAAATTAAAAAAATAAAGCTTCGGCAATAGGATATTCTCCTCATGCTAGTCAATCGCTATCAAACCGTTTATCTGTCATTTATTTCTACAGATCTGCCTATTTGGAATGTTATTGAGGCAACTGCTTCCCTGTATCAAAAAGATCAAGAAAGGTTTCATTTGTTGCTTAACCAGCAAAACTTACCTCGTTCCATCTTTCCTGGGGGTGAAAATCCTCAATCTGAGCAAGGATTATTTTGGCTCGATATCTCTCCTTACCGAGTGATCATGACTATGCAGAGCAACAGCAGATTGAGCTATCGGCATTTTTGGGAGAGAGGAGTATATGGTATAAGTCGTTATTGTCTCAATACTGCCCCCGATCAACCAAGTCAATCGATACGGCTGCGTAATTTTACTCGCTATCTGAAGGTGGAAAATGCTCCTTGGCTACAAAATTTAAGAATCGAGTACGAAATATGGTCAGAAAAGCTCAAATTAGGTTCTTATATTCTCAATTTGGATCTTGAATAAAAAAAATAGCTTTATATCAATTACTTAAGTAGTAAAATTACTTTTGAAATAAGACAAATTTATACTTTTAAACCAGTTCTAAATTTAACAATGCCTGATGTTCAACAACTAATTGATGCCGTAAACCAAGCTGACTCTGCTGATTTACTCCTAGAAACTGTAGAAAAGCTAGCCGAAGCTAATGAGCAGGCTGCCATACCCACTTTAGTTGAAGTGTTAGGTTTTAATAATCCTGGGGCTGCGGTAGCAGCAGTTGATGGTTTGATTAAGATTGGGGAACCAGTTGTATCTTATCTACTAACAAATTTAGATGATTATAATTATGGTGCTAGAGCTTGGGCGACGAGAGTTTTTGCAGGTATAGGCGATCCTTCCGCATTAGATTTGTTATTAAAAGCAGCAATAGCGGATTTTTCTCAAAGTGTGCGTCGTGCTGCTGTCAAAGGTTTAGGTAGTATTCTCTGGTCAAAATTATCTACTGAAGAAGTTATTCCCGCTCAACAAAAAGTATTACAAACTCTATTACTCGCCACAGAAGATGGAGAATGGGTAGTGCGTTATGCTGCGATAGTTGGTTTAGAGTCTTTAGCTCAAACTTTGGCAACCCATCAACCTGAATTATTATCAGAGATTGCCATTAAATTTCAAGAATTAATTGATAATGAATCTGAAACTGTCGTTCGCGCTCGTATTGAATACGCATTGCAAAAATTTTGATTTAAAGTATCTTGACAGACTAAGGCGATCGCTGTTATTATCGTAGCCCGAAAATGTAGCTGAATGGATTATCCAAAAAATATATTTTCAAGCTTGATGTCTAATTTAAAAGGAAGTTGTAAAGAAATAGTTGCTTGAGAATTATCAAAAACTTGCTCTTCATAAAAACCATCCTTAAGTTCAAAACAAACAAACTTTTGATCTTGTGGATCAATAATCCAATAGTTTTTAATTCCTCTAGCAGCATATTCAGATCTTTTAAAGCGATAATCTCTGTCGTGATTTTTTTTGCCTGGTGAGACTACTTCTACCACTAATAACGGTGGAGGCATATCAAGAGTTATGGTTGAGCGTTTGTATTGCGCTAATTCTGCTGCGCCTTCTGGAGTTAGTACCATTAAATCAGGCACTCTGGCTGTAACTCTACTACCACTAATAATAATTTCAGCTTTATTAGTAACCTGTTGATAGGGAATTGTTTTAGTAATTTCGGTAATCAAATACATAATGATTTGGAGATTGAGCCATGATTCAGGAGGCATTTCTTGTATTTGTCCGTTTACTAATTCGTAAGTTTGATCTTGAGCAATATCAACACAATTTAAATATTCTTCTAAAGTGTATTGATGTGATAGTTGTTCGATAGAAAGCATTTTAGTAGTGTCCGCGCTGCTTTTAAATATATTCTAAGATCATCTAAATAGATAAAATACTAAGCGATGTCTTTAAATTTAGATGACAAGCCATCCATCATCATTTATATCCAGTTAATTTTGACTATGATAATTTGGGGTGGAACATTTGTTGCGGGAAAAATTGTCGCTCAAAACCTCAGTCCTTTTGTGGCAGCGTTTGGTCGTTTTGCGATCGCTTCTCTGTGTTTATGGCTACTGAATATAGTTCAAAAAAATAGACTAGATAAACTTAATTATCGGCAGATCTTTTTATTAGCTTTATTAGGATTAAGTGGAATTTTGGCGTACAATGTCTTTTTCTTTCTAGGTTTAAAAGAGATTGCTGCTAGCCGTGCAGGATTAATTATTGCTTTAAATCCTGTAACTATTGCTCTTGGCTCAAGCTTATTTTGGCGAGAAAAGTTATCTTATCTAAAAATTCTTGGTATATTTATTGCCTTAATTGGAGCAGCTTTAGTAATTACCCAAGGAGATCTGAATACTGCGATCGCTCAAGGTATTGGTAGAGGAGAATTATATATTTTAGGTTGTGTTGTTAGCTGGGTGGTTTATTCTCTTGTGGGTAAATTAGCTATGCAAAAACTTTCTGTCTTAACTGCTACTAGTTATGGTATTTGGCTGGGAACTTTTTTCTTATTACCTTTGGCAATTTGGGAACAACAAAATCACTTGCCAAACATTGATTGGTTAACTGGATTATGTTTAATGTATTTGGGAATTTTAGGAACAGTAATAGCTTTTAATTGGTATTACGTAGGAATCAAAATATTGGGTGCTGCCAAAGCTGGAATTTTTATTAATTTAGTCCCCGTATTTGCTGCTATTTTTGGTTTTGTTTTTTTACAGGAATCTTTTACTCCTATTTTATTTGTTGGCGGTGGTTGTGTTCTTTTAGGAGTGTCACTGGTCAATCAACAAACAGATTGAATTTGTTTTAATACTTGCTTGATAATAGTCACAGATTTAAGACAAGATATATCTTGAAATCCTAAAGCGATCGCCTTACTTAACGTATTGAATTTTAATCAGCAAACATTTCTTGTAATACAGATAAAACTAATTTTAATTTTTTAATTGATAATGTTCCTAATTTAGTAATTAAATGAATTAATGAACAATCAACAATTAACAAACAGATTGAATTTGTTCTAATGCTTGCTCAATACTAGTTGCAGGTTCAAGGCAAGATGTACCTTGACACACCAAAGCAATTGCACCTTCAGGTAAATCGGTTTCTACCCGTAAGACTGTAGTAGGTAGATAATGAGAACTTATTTGTTCTAAATTTTCCTTGTTACTTTTGACACTTGTACCATGCAAAAACCAATCCAAGGCTGTAAACAGAGAAGGACAGGCAGTCGGCGATTTGTCCATTACAGAACTAAAAGCTTGCAAACCTTGTTGAGCTTGATCGCGATATTCTAAATTATCAGTTAATAAAGCCAGACGGACGAGATTGGCGATCGCAATTCCATTAGCAGCAGGAGTCGCATTATCCATATAGCTGCGTTCTCGTACTAGTAATTCTTTACCTGCATCGGTAGAATTGTTGTAGTAACCTCCCATTTCAATACTCCAAAGTAACTCATCAAATTCGCTTTGGATTTTTATTGCCTGTTCTAACCACTGCGAATCATTAGGACAAGCAGCCTGGAGATCTAATAAGGCTTTGATTAATAAAGCATAATCTTCTGATTGTGCTGGGACTGTTGCCACTCCATCATAATTAAGCCGTTGAAATCGACCATCTAGCCATTGATTTTGCAGCATAAATTGCATTGCTTGAGTAGCCAAATCTAAATAAAATTGCTCTTTAAAGACTGCATAAGCTCTAGCCAAACCTGAAATCATTAAACTGTTCCAAGCTGCGATCGCTTTAGTATCAGTTACAGGGGGAATACGTCCTAACCATTTGTGGGTTTTGGCTTCTTGGTTATTTTTAGCTGGGGGGAAAGTATCGATCTCTGTTGCAGGTTGTCCGTAGCGGACTGTAAATAATTTAGCTAATGCCTGATTAAGATTATCTGATAAATCCCCATCTCCAGAGCGTTGTAAGACATTTTTGCCTTCAAAGTTACCAGATGTCGTAACCGTAAATTCTCGCTGTAATTCAGCTAATTCTGTGGCACTCAGGATAGATTCTAATTCCGCATAACTCCAAACATAAAAATCCCCTTCTTCTGGTTCGGCTTCCTCTCGAGTAGTAAAGTTATCCGCGTCTTGTGCAGCATAAAAATAACCCTGGGGATGAGTCATTTCTCGTTGTAGCCATGCTACTGTACCTGTAATTGCTCTTTTAATTGCAGGTTGTTGTATCCCACTACTCCATAAATTAGCTAAATACTCTAAAATCTGCCCATTATCGTAAAGCATTTTTTCAAAATGAGGCACTGTCCAGGTACTATCTACGGTATAACGATGAAAACCTCCTCCTACATGGTCGTATATCCCACCTGTCACTAAATCTAAGCCTCGCTGTTGGGATAGTGCTTGAGGATTATAATTATACTCCTGTTTAAAACGACTACCCTGCAAAGCAAGAGTAGCGTAAGGAATCATCGGAAAACTCGGACGACCAAAATCATTCGGTTGCAAAACAGCAGTATTAGTATTAATCCCCTGGTGTAATAAATCTTTAGTTAAAATATCTGCTTGATTGATTGGCAACAAAGACGACTGTTGAAGATTATTGAAAATTTCGGTTTTAAAAGCCATCAATTTTTCTGGCTCATGATCGTAAAATCGACGAATTGCCTGAAGAATATCCAAAAATCCAGAACGACCATATTTAGGTTCAACAGAAAAATAAGTACCCCCGTAAAAGGGAATTAAATCTTCAGGGTTAAGAAAAATATTTAGAGGCCAACCCCCTTGACCCGTCATCATCTGCAAAGCCTGCATATAAATACTGTCAATATCTGGTCTTTCTTCCCTGTCAACTTTTATTGGCAGAAAATTAGCATTGAGATAATCAGCGATCGCGCTATCCGAAAAAGCCTCTCCTTCCATCACAGTACACCAATGACAGCTAGAGTAACCAATCGAGAGAAAAATCGGTTTATTTTCTTGCTTTGCTTGTTCTAATGCCTCGTCACACCAATACCACCAGTTAATCGGATTATTAACGTGTTTTTGTAGATAAAGACTTTGAGTTGCTTGCAGATGATTAACCATTTTTCATTTGTTATTTAAGTACTTATCTTTACAATAGCTATAACAGTCCTATTCGGTTTTCAATTAAAGTTTAGTCCTATTGTTTTCGAGTTATTATGACTATAGTAGTTGACTATAGTTGTTTTTCAGATGAAGAAAGTCCAAATTTCCACTTTTAAAGCTCAATGCTTACGACTCTTGGATGAAGTTAACCGTACGGGAGAAACACTTACCATAACTCGTAACGGTAAACCATTGGTAGTTGTCACACCAATTACCGATATTAAAATTAGAGCAGAGTTTGGTGTAGCAAAAGAGACTGGCAAAATTCTGGAAGATTTAATTACTCCAGCTACAGATCCTTCGGAATGGGAGGTTTTGAGTTGAGAATTCTACTCGATACTCATATTTGGCTTTGGTATTTACTGGGAAACGAACGGCTATCAAAAAACTTAAGAGCAATTATTCAAAATCAAGATAATGAACTGTGGCTATCTCCCATCAGTGTTTGGGAAACAGTTATCCTAGCAGAGAAAGGTAGAATTGAATTAAGCTCTGAGCCAATAACCTGGACAAAAAGATATCTAAAAATTTTAGAAGTTAAAGAAGCTCGTCTAACTTATGAAATTGCTTTACTTTCTCGCGAATTAGATTTTAATCATCAAGATCCAGCCGATAGATTTATTGCTGCTACCGCTATTAGATTGAATTTACATTTAGCTACTGCCGATCAACGTCTGACAGAAATTAATTGGCTTCCGACTATTGAATAAGGTATGAGTATAGCTAAATAGCTATAACAGTCCTATTAAGTTCCTTAATCCAGAAAAATCGTTCATGCGATCGCATAGCTGCAAAATATCCGATAGTAGGATAGGTAACGCTAAAATTTGCCAATGATGAATAATTTAAATCAATCGAGACGTAATTTTCTGATGAGGCTGGGATTAAGTACAGTAGCATTAACATTGTCAAGTACTGCTTGTTCATTGATAAATTTCAAAAAGCAAAAGCCCAACATCATTTATATTATGGCCGATGATATTGGCTATGGAGATCTCGGATGTTATGGTCAACAACAAATACAAACACCTAATATTGATCGGTTGGCAGAGGAGGGACTACTTTTTACACAGCATTATGCAGGTAGCCCCGTTTGCGCGCCTTCCCGTGCTTGCTTGATGACAGGACTCCATACTGGTCATGCTCGAATTCGGCAAAACAAAGAAGTACAACCCATAGGTCAGTATCCACTAGCCGACGAAGATATAACCATTGCCGAAGTTATGAAGCAAGCAGGTTATGTAACTAGTCTGATTGGTAAATGGGGACTCGGATATCTAGGAACAACAGGGACTCCCAACAATCAAGGTTTTGATTACTTCTTTGGATATTTATGTCAGCGTCATGCTCACAATTATTATCCTGAATTCCTGTTCCGTAACGAAGAGCGTATTCTCTTGCAGGGTAATAATAAAGTCGCTAAAACACGACCTGATGGATCAGGAGTAGCTATCAAACGAAATGTATATTCCCATGACTTATTCGTCCAGGAAGCTGTTAATTTCATCGAAAAATCTGTTTCTAATCCCTTTTTTCTCATGCTAACTTTAACCATTCCCCATGCCAATAATGAAGCAGGAGAGAAAGGAATGGAAGTTCCTGATTATGGTATCTATACCCAGAAAGATTGGCCTGATGCTCAAAAAGGTTATGCAGCTATGATCTCACGTATGGATCAGAGTATCGGCAAGCTGATGAAAAAACTCGAAATCTTGGGAATCGATGAAAATACAATTGTCATCTTCACCAGTGATAATGGCCCTCATAAAGAGGGCGGTGCAAATCCCAATTTCTTCAATAGCAATGGTTCATTACGAGGTATTAAACGGCAGCTTTATGAAGGGGGTATTCGCATACCGATGATCGCTCGCTGGCCCAACAAAATACAGCCAGGAGGAAGATCTGAGTATATTTCAGCTTTCTGGGATATGATGCCCACTTTTGCCGAACTGGCTAATGTTGAAACGCCAAAAAATATTGACGGCATATCTTTGTTACCGACACTCTTAGGTGAGACAGCCAAACAAAAAGAACACAAATACCTCTATTGGGAGTTTAATAAACTTGGTGGCAGCCAAGCGATACGGATGGGCTCTTGGAAAGCTATTCGCCTCAATGTGTCTGCAAATCGAAATGCTCCCATTCAACTATTTAACCTGGAAAAGGATATTGGAGAAACAACAGATCTAGCCAGCGAGAACCCCGCTCTGATTAAAGAGATAGAGATGTTGTTGGCAAAAGCAAGAACCGAATCCGAGATCTTCAAGCTTTTCAACACATCTCAATTAAACTAGATGGGGTTTAAGGTTGATAATCCAAAATTCTCACCAAATTACGATCACGATTCCCATCCCATGAAATTGAAAATAATATTTTTAATTAACCTACTTGCTTTACTTCATTCTAGCTATAGTTTAGCGTTACCCCCTCCAGAAGATGTTCCCGAAGAGGTGTTACGTACTGAGATCATTTTAGAAGGGCGATCGCCAGTAGATGGTCAACCTCTGTCTGCTGCTGAATACGAAGAATTACAAGCAGAATTGGCTCAAAGTCCCTATAGACCAGAGTTAGAGTCAGATGTTCAGCAACTAATATTTTTGTTACAGATTAGAAAATTTTTTAAAACAGTAATTCCTTTTTACTAACCAACTTTATCTAAAAATCAATAAACTTTTTCTATAGTGCGTAAAAATAGTTAAAGTTATACATAACTTTAAAAAATAAAGTACATAAATTGCGCTGTTTCGACTAGCGTCAACCGATGCTCAAACAGCATCATTCTTATAACAATCACTGTTACTACATACTTAGATTTTGGTACTTTAATGTCTTTAAACATTGCTCCCGAACAAGTCAATCAGATCGTCCATAATCTTCATCATGATCCCTTTGAGGTTTTAGGTTGTCATCCTTATGAACAAAATGGCAAAGTTCAAAGCTGGGTAATTCGCGCTTATCTGCCTGATGCCAGTGCAGCTTGGGTAGTTTGTCCCGAGGAAAGAACCGAGTACCCAATGCAACCAATGCATAATCCCCACTTCTATGTTTGTGTAGTTCAAAATCCTCAACTGGCTAACTATCAACTGCGGATCAAAGAAGGAGATAGCGAAAGAGTAATTTATGATCCCTACGCTTTTCGTTCTCCTAAACTTACTGATTTAGATATTCACTTATTTGCTGAAGGTAATCATCATCGTATCTATGAAAAGTTAGGCGCGCATCCGACTAAAATTGATGGTATCACAGGGGTTTATTTTGCTCTCTGGGCTCCCAATGCCCGTAACGTTTCACTTTTAGGCGACTTTAATAGCTGGGATGGTAGAAAGCATCAAATGCGTAAAGGGAGTAGTGGTATTTGGGAACTATTTATTCCTGAACTAACTGCTGGCACAGCTTATAAATACGAGGTCAAAAATTGGGACGGACATATTTACGAAAAATCTGACCCTTATGGTTTTCAACAAGAAGTACGACCCAAAACAGCTTCCATTGTTGCTAATCTTGATACTTATAAATGGAATGATCAGTCTTGGATGGAAGATCGTCGTAAGAGCGATCCGCTAGCCAAGCCGATTTCTGTTTACGAGGTGCATTTAGGTTCTTGGTTACACGCTTCCGCAGACGAACCCACTAAGCTACTTTCTGGTAAATCTGAACCTGTTCACGTCTCCGAATGGAAACAGGACGCTCGTTTTATTAGTTATTACGAACTAGTCGATAAATTAATTCCCTATGTCAAAGAATTAGGTTACACTCACATCGAACTTTTACCGATCGCGGAACATCCTTTTGATGGTTCTTGGGGGTATCAAGTTACAGGATACTACGCGCCTACTTCGCGCTTTGGTAATCCCGAAGACTTTATGTATTTTGTCGATCAATGTCACCTCAACGGCATTGGCGTAATTGTCGATTGGGTTCCTGGTCATTTCCCGAAAGATGGACACGGTTTGGCTTTCTTTGATGGTAGCCATTTGTACGAACACGCTGATCCCCGAAAAGGCGAACATAAGGAATGGGGAACCTTAGTTTTTAACTACCATCGTAATGAAGTTCGTAATTTTTTAGTTGCTAACGCTTTGTTTTGGTTTGATAAATATCACATTGATGGTATCCGAGTGGACGCGGTAGCCTCGATGCTCTATCTCAATTACTGTCGTAAGGATGGCGAATGGATTGCTAATGAATATGGTGGTTCAGAAAACATTGAAGCAGCTAATTTTTTGCGTCAGGTAAATAGTCTTTTGTTTAGTTATTTCCCTGGAGTACTTTCCATTGCCGAAGAATCAACTTCTTGGCCCATGGTATCTTGGCCCACCTACACTGGAGGCTTAGGCTTCAATATGAAGTGGAATATGGGTTGGATGCACGATATGTTGGATTATTTCCACATGGATCCCTGGTTTCGCCAATTCCACCAAAATCATCTGACCTTCAGTATGTGGTATCACCACAGCGAAAACTATATGTTGGCACTTTCTCACGATGAGATTGTTCACGGCAAGAGCAATATTATCGGCAAAATGCCTGGGGATGAATGGCAGAAATTTGCTAATGTTCGCTGTCTGTTTGGCTATATGTTTACTCATCCAGGTAAGAAAACCATGTTTATGAGTATGGAATTTGCTCAATGGAGTGAGTGGAATGTTTGGGCAGACTTGGAATGGCATTTGTTGCAGTATGATCCCCATCAAACTCTAAAACTATTTTTTACTGACCTCAACGGTATTTATAAGAGCGAACCTGCTTTATATAGCCGTGATTTTGAAGAAGAAGGTTTTGAGTGGATAGACTGTAGTGATAATCGCCATAGTGTGGTTGCCTTTATTCGTCGTGGCAAAGATCCTAGTAATTTTGTTATTGCCGTCTGTAACTTTACTCCCCAACCCCACAGCCATTATCGAATCGGTGTGCCTGAACGGGGTTTTTATACCGAATTATTTAATAGCGATGCTCGTAAATACGGCGGTAGTAATATGGGTAACTTGGGGGGCAAATGGACTGATGAATGGTCTTTCCACAATCTACCCTATTCTCTAGATCTCTGTTTACCTCCTTTGGGTGTTTTAATTCTCAAAATAGATCGTCAAAAAACTCAGGCAGCCTTGGAAGGTAATTAGTAGATCGTCAAGTTTGAATTCATGGGTTGAGGTAAGGAAGTTAGGACAGTTAGAACAGTTAGGACAGTTAGAGCAGTTAGTAGGTAAAAACTTTTGACTTCTGACTTCTGACTTCTGTGACGCCTATACTAACTATTACTTTTGTACACTCAGATCTTGTATCAGTATAAAAAAACTAAATTATGGAGACTAGACAATCAATTTAATACCCTTTTCCCTTTACCCGAATACCACAGTTAAATTACGCGGTAGGTGCAAGATCTCAGTATAATTGTCTTGATGCTATCCATTTATGGTAAATATTTAACAGTTTTACCTGATGTAGTGGATAGCTTTTTTGTCTTTTTTTCTAAAATTATTTTAATTATTGATTAATATTTTTTTTATCGGCAATTGCGATCGCGACGAGAACCGTCAGCCAAAATCACACCACATAATTTAACATTTTCCAGCTTTTCTTCGTCAAGATTGGAATTGCTAAAATCTACATTGGTTAGATTGGCATTTTCAAATGAAACTTTATCTACTCCCTTCCCGCTGTAAGATCAGGTAAAAAGGGAGGAAGAGAAATGAATCAAACAAAAGCTTTGCAGAAGAAGCCTTTTAAGCCAGACGAATGGCAGAAATATTACTACCGCCATCAACAACAGTATAGGGAGCAAGTCACTGGGAGCAAGTCACTTTTGTTGGTTGTTGTGTACTACTTCCTTGCGATCGCCTTAGACGACCTTAGAACTTATGAAGCTTGAAGAAACTATTCTATAGTCGAGGTCGAGCAAGCTGTCCAAACCAATTAAATATAGCGATCTCCTTGATGAGTATACTTGTTCTTACAAAAGTGACTTGCTCCCTTGGTGTGTCTATACCTTTACATCGACTATTGAAAGGAAACTTAGAACATAATTCGTAAAGCTCTTGAGCGTTTGTTTGCTCCTGTGCCAAGCTCAATTTGCCAGTCAAAACTGATGTAATTATCAGGCAAACTAAAGTTAAAAATTTATATTTCATCGGGTTTATAGCCGTACAAAATTAGATTAGGACATTAATAGTAATCGGCTCGTAAGTAGGAAGTAGAAAGTAGAAAGTAGGAAGTAGCATTTTAAAAATGTCCTAACGCTTTTACGTAAGGCTATATATTAATTCTCAATGTTTAATCTGATTTAATCCTTTTCCCTTTTCCCCTTGCCCTTTTCCCTAAACCCATAGATTAATTGGCACTCGTTAAACGAGAACTATTGAAGTGTATCTCGCTCAACTGAGAATTGCTATATTTCAACAGGATCTGATATTAAACCTTGAATAGAATGTTCTTTGGCTGTGAGATTTTTACCTTGAATTAAAACCCCAAATCCGCCTAAACCAGTTGGATCAATTAATTGATGTAGAGCATCACGACGTTGAAAAATTTCTGCGATCCCATATTTACCCGTAGAAAGATCATTCAAGCGATCGCCCAACCCTAAAGCCATTAGAAATAGTCCTTGTTGGGTAAAGCCAATAGTTTCTAAATTACAAAATTCTCCCTGACGTTGCAGAGCGGTAAAATCTACATGAGCAGTCAGATCTTGGTACCCTAGATTGACGTAGGGGTTATTATGGCGACGATGTTGATAATAACATTGTAGAGTTCCTTGACTACGAGCAGGACGATAATATTTATCGGCGGTATAGCCATAGTCGATAGTTAAAATATAGCCTCGTTTGAGTTTGCTTGCTACCGTTGTTAACCAGTCAAGAGCATCAAGATTGACCTCGGTAAGATAATTTTCAGGATATTCTGACTCTAATAAATTAATTCCGACTAAATCAAAATACTCGTTTATTTTTGTGGTTGAAAGAGGCGCAATAGTTTGACTCAGTTGCTCTTGTTCTAAACTTAAATATACTTCCTGAAGTTGCTGCTGCTGTTTGGTAATTAGATGAACAGGAAAAGCATCAACTAGTTCGTTAGAAAAAAAACACCCTGTAATACTATCATCAGCAAAGTCAGACAAATTTTTCCAGGTTAGATCAAAAGCGGTAAAAGATTTTAATAATTCTTGTTGTACTTGCCTTAAAGCAGGCGATCGCTCGATAATAATATATTTTAATGCCTGAATAAATAGCGAATTATTATTTTGAATAAAACCTAAAATATCTTGGGCAAGCTCACCATTCCCTGCTCCCATTTCCACTACATAAAAAGGATTAGGACAGCCTAAATTTTGCCACATTTCTTGTAATTGAACTGCTAGTAACTCGCCAAAATCTTTACCCAGAGAAGCAGAAGTAAAAAAATCTCCCTTTGCCCCAATACTTACCACCCCTGAATTATAATAACCATACTGTTGATGGTACAAAACCAATCCCATATATTCCGCAAAAGTAATTCGCTTTGCGGATGAATTATTAATTTGGTTAACAAGAATCTGCTGTAATTTTTGAGAATTAGAAAATTCTGACAAATTTATATCTCCTAACTTCTGATTTCTAACTTCTGACCTTTCATTGAACATTGAACATTAAACATTAAACTTCGTTGATAAATGATAAATGTTAAATGAAATTACTTTTTACTTTTTAAGAAGTTTTGAACGGACTATTCTGAAGGTGTCACAACTATACTCGGTTTTGGCTTTGATTGAGGTAAGCTGTGGAATAATTTAGATTACACCAAACAAAAATTAAACTATGGTGTAAATTGATTTAAATAATCAAAAGTGAATGAGTGGTTTAAAAAACAAAATTAAAGCAGCTACCTTAGTCGAAATCCTCCGTAATCGGGCTATCGAACAGCCATATCAGACTATTTACAATTTTTTAGTCGACGGAGAAACAGAGGAAATTAGCCTTACTTATGGGCAATTAGATCAAAAAGCCAGAGCGATCGCTACTTACCTTCAGTCTGTCAGTTTTCCTCAAGATCGGGTTTTATTGTTATACCCGTCTGGCTTGGACTATATTACTGCTTTTTTTGGTTGTCTTTACGCTGGTGTAATTGCTATCCCAGCCTATCCTCCTAGACCCAATCGTTCTTTAAACCGCATTTATAATATTCTACAGAATGCTGAGACTAATCTGGCTTTAACCAACACTGAAACCCTCGAAAGTCTTAAACGTCAATTAGAACAAACAAGCGAACTACAAAATTTACGCTGGATTACTACAGATACCCTAGAAACTAATTTAGAACGGCATTGGCAAGAACCTGAGATCTCAGAATCTAGTATTGCTTTTTTACAATATACTTCTGGATCGACAGCAGAACCCAAAGGGGTCAAAATTGCTTACCAAAATCTCTTACATAACCTCGAAGCAATTCATCGTTGCTTTCGACATTCTCCCCAAAGCAGGGGGGTAATTTGGCTACCTCCGTATCACGATATGGGTTTAATTGGTGGTATTCTTCAGCCTCTTTATGGTGACTTTCCCGTAACTTTAATGTCGCCGTTAATGTTTTTACAAAATCCGCTACGCTGGCTATGGTCAATTTCCCGTTATCAAGCTACTACTAGTGGAGGCCCAAATTTTGCCTACGATCTATGTGTGCGCAAATTTAAACCAGAACAGTTAATTGGATTAGATCTTAGCAGCTGGCAGGTGGCGTTTAACGGCGCAGAACCTATTAACCATGAGACGTTAACTCAATTTGCCGAGATTTTCGCTCCTTATGGCTTTGACGCTTCCGCTTTTTATCCCTGTTATGGGATGGCTGAAGCCACTTTAATTATTTCAGGTGGTTCAAAAAACACGGCAGTTGTTACAAAAACAGTACAAGGAAAAGCTTTAGAACAAAATAAAATTATTCCTGGTGAAGCCAACGAGTCTCATTCTCGTACTCTAGTTAGTTGTGGTCAAACTTTAAGAGATCAAAAAATTGCGATCGCTAATCCTGAAACTTTAGTTAGTTGTAAGCCTAGAGAGGTGGGAGAAATTTGGGTATCTGGTGCAAGTATTGCCCAAGGTTATTGGCAACAACCCCAAGTCACAGAAGCCACTTTTAATGCTTATCTCAAAGACACTAACGAAGGCCCTTTTTTACGCACAGGTGACTTAGGCTTTCTCGATCAAGGAGAGCTATTTTTTACAGGTCGTCTTAAGGACATGATTGTGATCAAAGGACGTAATCACTATCCCCAAGATATCGAAAAAACCGTCGAAGATACTACCTCCTGGATTAGACCTAGCTGTGTGGCTAGTTTTTCTATAAATATTCAAGGAGAAGAGAAATTAGTCATCCTAGCAGAAGTTGAGCGTCGTTATTGGACTAGCAATCGTACTAGTTCTAATGCTAAATTTAATGGTAACGGTGCGGAAGAAATTATTGGTGTGAAAGATCTGACTCAATTAATTCGACGATATATTTCTAAAAACCACGATCTACAGGTTCATACTACTTTGTTACTCAAACCTGGTACTTTACCCAAAACTTCTAGCGGTAAAATTCAACGCCATGCCTGTCGAACTGAGTTTCTTGCCAATAATTTAGAAGGTTTACCTGTATACTGAGGAGCTTGTACCTACCGCGTAATTTAACTGTGGTATTTGGGTAAAGGGAAAAGGTTAAAGGGAAAAGGGTATTAAATTGATTGTTCAGTCTCATCTCCTTTTACAAATGTTTCCATGCTTCATCTTCCTCTGGAGTTGACCAATCTTTAGCTAATGATGATTCACTAAGTAAAGTAGTTTCTAGTTTTTCTTTTTGATGTTTGTACTTGATATACTGAATATAGTTTAATATTTCTGGGATCAATGATTCGGGGATTTCGTCAATTTCAGTTAAAAGAGATTCTTTAGCATTCATGACTTTGGCTAGTTAATAAAATTTTCCTGATAAATTCAGTTTATATTAAGAAACTGTTCTGTCTAATTTAGCTACTATGAAACATAGAGCTTTTATTTTCATCAACTGCCCAATCTTCATTTTGACCACCAATTATTAATTGATTAATCTGTACAAATTCTTTACTTAATTGATTCAGAGCATTAATTAAAATATCGATCGCAATTAAATCACTAGTTCCTAAATCGAACCAACATCTACCCCACACACCTAAATATTCAATTTCTCCCATATTGTGCATCGGCGACATCAGAGCATTATCTAGATCTGCCGTATCATATTCCATGTAACTAATTTCTACTCCCGTATCTTGTACCTGTAAGTTTTCGGCATTAAAGCCACCTAACTTACCAAGATAAAACCAAGAATCAAGTAGTTCTTCAATATATTGTTGCTCCATTCTCGAAGGAACTGTTGGAAATTCTAACCAAATCCATAAATCAAAAGGATTAAATTCTCTAAATTGTACTTCCATAATTTAAGATTACTAATTATTGATTTTAAGCTCTTAGTTTTTAGTTTTTAGTTTTTAGCTTGTTACTCATTATCTCTCATCCTTCATCATTTTTAATAGCTTCCCAATGTCCATTAAACTACTTTTAACCTCTTTTCAAACTTGGCTATCTCATCAAACCTCAAATTCTTCTGATGATCTGTTAGAAATTATAGAAAAACAGCAGGATAATTTTAATGATTTATATCTTTTAAGAAAATTACCTGTAAATACCCAACCTGCCACTCAACAAGTTATAGAAACTATCAAAATAATTAATCCTCAAGGTATTATTTGTTGTGGAATGGCAGAATCAAGAGAAATATTAACTATAGAATCTAATGCTGTATGTGAAGAAGATTGTATTTTTACCCAAATAAATCTTGATAGTCTACTTACTTCTTTAGCTCATACAGCAATTAGTCATAACGCTGGCAAGTTTGTCTGTGAAGGTTTATATTATCAAATTTTAAAATATACTCAGAATCATTATCCCAATATACCTTGTATTTTTGTTCATGTTCCCCTACTCCACAAAAACAATCTAGATAAAGTTCAGCAAGATTTTACTGCTATTATTAATTTTATGCGATTTAACTTGTAACTTTTTCTCGAATAATTTAAAACTACTAAATAATCTTAATTACTCATGCAAACCGAAGTTTCTCTTTGATAAAAACCAGCGTCAAATAACCATTGATAACGTTGATAAATTGCTGCTTCTGCTTTGGGAGTTAGATATTGATGATAATCTTGATGTTTGGTAATATTAGCTCTCGCAATAGGAGCGTCTAGAGTAATATTAAGCTCTGCTAGTACTTTAGTTAAATCTGCGTGTAATTTTTCCTGTCTTATTATTGTCAAATTACTAGGAGTAATATTATTTAATACAAAATATTTTTCTATTTGTGATAATTTTTTCCCAAAATAAAGACTTTCTACAGCAAAGGTTTCAAAATCATTATTTAAAGCAATTGTTTGAGCATTTCCTTTATCCCAAGTATTACCAACTCGCAGATAAAAATAACGGGAAACCTCCATTGCATAAGGATTACGAATAGTTGCAATAATTTTTTTGAAGCTAGCTAAAGTTTTACCGTATTCTGCAACCCATTTTTTTGCATCTTGGAGATTTCCATGACGTTTACCTGCTACAGCCATAATTTCTGGAGGCTGATGAGCTTTATTATTAAATCCTTCTGGTAGAGCATAGTAAATTGGTTTAGGCAATATTTCTAATAGCTTGTTAGTAACTGCCATTCCTCCTGTTTTAGGTACATGAAGGAACAATAAATCTTGATTAAAAAGCATTCTGCTAACCTACTCAGATAAACTGGATTTTAGTTATAGCTTTTAGTAGTTAAATTAACAACTCATTCAATTAATTTGTTAATTACTGATTAGCTGATTACAATGCGATAAGCTCAATAAAAATTTTTTTAGAAACTCCCAGATTAATTTTGCGCCAGTTTACGGAAGATGATGTAAATAATTTAGTTGCTTTAGATAGCTATCCCGATGTGATGCGTTTTATTAATGGAGGGGTTGCTAGTAGTTATTTAGCGATCGCAGAAACTTTTTTACCCGATATCTTAAGCTACTATACAGCAAGAATATGTTTTAACTGCTGCGGATATTTTACCTGACGTTCAATTATTCAATTATTAGAAAGCCCTGATCTGTATTATGCAATTTTCTGTTCGAGCTTGGAAAAATATTGAAAATGTCTATAACACTATTCTAAAAATGCCTTTTGTTCGAGAGCTTGAATCTGGTTCTTTGAATAGAGAAGTTTTTCAATATTATATGATTCAAGATGCTATTTATCTTGGTGAATTTGCTCGTGTCTTAGCCATTATTTCAGCTAAAGCACCTCAACCAGAAATACAACTACAATTTGCCAATAGTGTCAGAGAAACTATTGTTGTCGAGCGTAGTTTACACGAAAACTTTTTTAGGGAGTTTGGGATTCAAGCCCAAGATGCACTAGAAACAGAGCCTTCTCCTAGTTGTTTAAATTACACAAACTTTTTAGTAGCTATTGCTTATCAACACAGCTTTGCTATTGCAGTAGCTGCTGTTTTACCTTGCTTTTGGATTTATTTAGAAGTGGGTAAACATATTTATCAAAAAGCCAATCTTGAAGCTAATCCCTATCAAAAATGGATTGAAACTTATATCGATGTTGATTTTGAAACTTTAGTCAATTATGCGATCCAAATAGCAAATCAAGAGGCAGAAAAAGCTTCGTCCAAAGAATTAGCATTAATGGAGCAAGTTTTCTATCGTGCATCTCAATTTGAATGGATGTTTTGGGATAGCTCTTATAGACTAGAAAAATGGCAAATTGGTTAACAAATAAAATTAAAATACCTCCATAAAGTTTAAACGCCACGTCCCCACCTTGCTACGCGGAAGATGGGGTATCCACTTCATAATTTTTGATGATTTTCTACTGCTAATGCTTATGACTCAGACTATGACTTCAACCCTATTATCAGTCGCCAATCTTAGAGTTGCTTATCCTCGCCAATCCCAGTCAGAAACGATTTGGGCGGTGGATGATGTTTCTTTTACTCTCCAACCTGGGGAAAAAATGGGTTTAGTGGGGGAGTCAGGTTGTGGTAAGTCTACTTTGGGACGAGCAATTATGCGTCTTTTACCAGAGGGTAGCCAGGTAGAAGGAAAAGCAATTTTTGAGGAGAAGTCGGTTTTTGAATTAAATAAAACGGAATTACGGCAGTTTCGGGGGGAAGTTGTCGCTTTGGTTTTTCAAGATCCTATGACACGCCTCGATCCTTTAATGACAATTGGTGATCATTGTTTAGAAACTATTAAAGCTCATCAACCTCAATTAGCTAAATCCGCAGCCAAGCAATTAGCCCTAAAAACTTTAGCAACAGTTAAGATACCTGCTAACCGTTGGGGACAATATCCCCATGAATTTAGTGGTGGAATGCGTCAGAGAGTTGCGATCGCTCTAGCTTTATTGCTCAATCCTAAAGTTATTGTCGCTGATGAACCGACTACAAGTCTAGATGTTACGGTTTCTGCCGAAATTCTTAAGGAATTAACTCGCTTATGTAGTGAGAGAAACATGGCATTGTTGTTAATTTCTCACGATTTAGCGATGGTGGCTGAATATTGCGATCGCCTGGCGGTAATGTATCAGGGCAAAATGGTAGAAACAGGGGATGTTAAATCGATTCTGGAACATCCACAGCATGAATATACTAAGTCTTTATTGGATGCAGCGTTACATCTACAGGCAATAGAAGAAAATCAAGCAGTAGAGAATGTCAACCCCGAAGCACCAATTCTAGAGGTTAAAAATTTACAACAGCATTTTACTCTTGAGACAAATTTTATTCAGCAATTATTCACAAAAACCAAAGCTTCGGTAATTAAAGCCGTTGATGATCTTAGTTTTGAGTTGTATCCAGGGGAAATTTTAGGACTAGTAGGAGAATCTGGCTGTGGTAAAAGCACTCTCTCTCGAACTATTTTGCAGTTGCTTAAACCTACGGGAGGCAGTGTCACCTTTTTAGGACAAGATTTAACTAGTCTTTCACCTCAAGCAATGCGGAGTCAACGACGACAGCTACAGATGATCTTTCAAGATCCCCACGCCTGTCTAAATCCCCTGATGACTGTGGGAGATAGTATTGCTGATCCGCTTTTAATTCATAAACTAGCTACTTCTACCGAAGCCAAACAACAGGTAGCAATTATGTTAGAAAAAGTTGGTTTAACTCCTACGGCTGAATACTATCAACGCTACCCCCAAGAATTATCAGGAGGACAGCAACAACGAGTGGCGATCGCAAGAGCCTTAATTACCAAACCCAAGCTAATCATCTGTGATGAGCCTGTAAGTATGCTTGACGCTACTGTCCAAACACAGGTATTAGATTTAATGTTGGCTTTAAAAGCCGAATTTGACCTAACTTACTTGTTTATCACCCACGATCTCTGGGTAGCTAGATTCTTTTGCGATCGCATTGCCGTCATGAATGCAGGTAAAATTGTCGAAATTGACATTACTGAAAAAATCTTTACCCAAGCACAACATCCTTATACTCAAAAACTCCTGGCTGCTGCACCTTTGTTAGCTAAATAATATATAAATTCTGAGAGTCATATTGCATTTAGTTTTTCTAATACGTATTGATATAAAGCTTGCTTGTTTTGTTGTTTAAATAGAGTGGCAGCCTGTTTTAAATTCTTCACTGCTTCCTTTTTATTGCCGATGGTTTGATACACTAAACCTAAATTGCCATAAGCTTCAGCGTAGTCAGATTTAAGTTTGATAGCAGTTTGATGATCGGCGATCGCTTCTTGATATTTCTGAATTTTATTATGGGCAACAGCACGATTATAATAGGCTTCTGCATATTGAGGTTGGAGATTAATAGCCTGACTAAAATCAGCGATCGCCTGTTGATATTGCTGTGCAGTTAAATAACTTGTAGCGCGATTGTAATAAGTAGGTGCATGACGAGAATT
Organism: Waterburya sp.; assembly: GCA_051658085.1. Classification (GTDB taxonomy): domain Bacteria; phylum Cyanobacteriota; class Cyanobacteriia; order Cyanobacteriales; family Xenococcaceae; genus Waterburya. The sequence continues at coordinate 25,735 of JBOFLX010000106.1, read as the reverse complement.
GGCATTAATTATATGGTTGTAGTCAGCGATCGCTTTTTCTGATTGTTGTGTTTTGTGGTAAACATTAGCGCGATTATAATAGGCTTCTAGATCTTGGGGATTGAGTCGAATAGTTTGAGCGTAGTCTGCTAGTGCCTGGGGATATTGTTTGACTTTGTTGTAAGTATTGGCTCGATTATAGTAGGCTTCAGCATCGTCGGGGTTAAGGCGAATTACTTGAGTGTAGTCAGCGATCGCCTTTTGATATTGATTAAGCTTATTGTAGGTAATAGCGCGATTATAGTAGGCATCGAGATAATATTTGTTGAGGTCAATTGCCTGAGTAAAATCAGCGATCGCTTTTTGATATTGTTCTAGTTGCTGATAAATAGTACCACGATTAAAGTAAGCCTTAGCATAATTAGGACAGAGATTAATAACGGTAGTATAGTCGGTAATTGCTTGTTGCAGATTTCCCAATTGTCCATGCCCATAAGCACGAAACATATAAGCCAACGTAGCATTGGGTTGCGCTTGCACAATAATATCCAAGTCTTGAATTCCCGCAGTATAATCTCCCAAATTGTAGTAAATTTCGCTGCGATGATAGTAAGCATCAAGATCATCAGGATTTTGTTGCAAAACCAAATTTAACTCTGCCAGGCTAGATTGATAATCTCGTGTTTCTGATTCTTTTTCCGACTCTTGACTATTCATTGATTACTAATTACTAATTACTGATTACTAGTTACTGATCAGGCACTAGGCACTAGGCACTAGATGTTACTCATTACTTTATTACCTACTACCCACTACCTACTACCTTTTTAAATTACTGCTCACTGCTCACTGATGACTGATAATTGCTCTGTATGTTTGAAATTTTTGCCCAGGTTTGTCTGGCTAATTCGGGTTTACCCTGTTTTTTGAATAAATCCGCAGCTATAGTTAGATCTTTATAAGATTTTTGCTGTTCTTGCAATAAATAATAAACCAATCCGCGATTGTAATAAGCATCACTAAAATCAGGATCAAAGAAAATAGCCTGAGTATAATCCGAGACTGCACCATAGTATTGTTGTAATTCTTGATAAGCATTACCGCGATTATTATAAATCAATGACGACTTGGGGGTAACGGCGATCGCTAAGTTGTAATTGGCGATCGCTTTTTGATATTCTTGAAGACCACTATAGGCAATCCCACGATTATAGTAAACGTTCTCTTGGTCTGGATTTAAAGCGATACAACGGTCATAATCCATAATTGCCTGTTGATATTCTTCTAACAGATTATAGGCATTACCACGATGATAATAAGCTTCCGCATCACTATGATCTAAATCAATAGCTGTAGAATAATCAGCGATCGCTTGCGGATAGTCTTTTAATTGACCATAGACAGTCGCCCGATCTTGGTAGGCGGAAGCTAATTGGGGTTGCAGACGAATAATTTCACTATAGCTGGCTAGGGCATTACCATAGTCCTTAAGTTTCCTGTAGGAATGACCTTGATTATAGATAGACTCCCAATCTTGAGGATTAAGTAAAATTGCCTGACTATAATCAATAATGGCATTGCGATAATGTTTGACAAGGGAATGAGTGTCACCGCGACTACGATAAGCTTGGGCATGATCAGGGTTAAGACGGATAACCTCAGTAAAATCAGCGATCGCTTCAAAGTAATTTTCTAACAAGTTATGAATATTAGCACGATGATAATAGGCTCTAGAATTATCAGGACTGAGGCTAATTACTGCTGTAAAATCTTCAATGGCTGGTTGATATTGCTTGAGGAGATTATAAGTACAGCCTCGATTATAGTAAGCTTGAGTATAATTAGGGTTAAGAGCAATTGCTTGACTAAAATCCGCGATCGCGCCTTCATAATTTTGCAAAATCCCATAGGCATAACCACGACTGCGATAAGCTTTAGATAGCTTAGGAGCTAGACGAATTGCTTCGGTGTAGTCAGCAATTTCCTGCTCATAGTTTTTAAGCTCCCCGTAGGCATAGCCTCTGATTAAATAAATTTTAACATCTTGAGGATTAAGTTCTAAAGCCGTATCAAAATCTTTAATTGCCTCAGTGTATTCTTTTAACTTGAGATAAGTTTTACCCCGCTTATAATAAATTTCAATTAAATCACGATTAAATTTGGCGATCGCATGACGATAGATTTGTTGAGAGTTTTTGTTTCTCGCCTTCATGATGCTCGATAATCCAACTTTTTAATTGTCAATCATCGATTATTAATTATCAATTAAGATTAAAATAAAAAGCAACAAGTCTGACTGCTTAAAACCTATAGGCGTACATATTTCAACTTACATAATGTAAAATCAAAACTGCTTTTCTGTTATCCTCTAAAAGCTGTGCAAACAAGAGATTGATTTTTGAACATCAAATGCTCAACAAATTCAAATTATTAGACAAAAATTTAAGCCCAAGTTTAAAGAAGATTATTTCCAATATAGGGTGGTTAACCGCAGAGCGCATTCTAATGATGGCTCTGTCTTTTTTTGTAGGCATTAGTGTAGTTCGATATCTTGGCCCAGAAAGCTACGGAAAATTAAGCTACAGCTACAGCTTTGCAGGTTTAATCGGTGTAATCGCTAAATTAGGTTTAGATCAAATTGTCGTTCGCAATTTGGTAAAAGACCAAAAATCAACCCAAGAAATATTGGGGACAGCTTATTTATTAAAGCTAATTGCTTCTTTATTTACAATTATTTTAATTGGGGTTAGCATTTGGATTTTTAATAGTGACACTCAAATTCGCTGGATGACACTAATTATTAGCATCGGTTTGATATTTTCTACTTTTGAAACCATAGATTTTTGGTTTCAGGCAGAAGTCTTATCTAGACCTATGGCTATAGTCAGAAGCACCCAATTAATTTTGACGAGTAGCAGCAAATTATTGTTGATTTTCTGGAAATTCCCACTCATAGCATTTGCTTGGGTATATCTAGCCGAATTTGTGCTACAAGCAATTGGCATGATTTGGGTTTACTATCAAAATCATCAATCTATTTCTCGCTGGAAAATTAGCTGGTCACAAGCTAGAAAATTACTAAAAGATTCCTGGCCATTAATCGTGTCTGGCGTGATGATTTTAATCTACATGAAAATTGATCAAATAATGCTGGGTAATATGGCAGGAGATAAAGCCGTAGGTAATTATGCAGCAGCAGTAAGATTGTCTGAACCTTGTTATTTTATATCTGGAGCAATTTGTTCTTCAGTTTATCCCTCACTGATTAAGGCTAAACAAAATATTTCTCATTGTTATTTTGTACCTACAGCAGTTTCTTCTTCAAAGATTAGGGCTAAACAAAAAAATCAGCAAGAATACCAAAATAAAATTCAACTCTTATATGATTTGATGGCTTGGATTTCATTGCTAATTGCCGTTACTACAAGTTTGCTCTCACATGCTTTAGCGACTACTTTACTAGGTTCAGAATATGTTGAGGCAGGAGCAATATTACAATTACATATCTGGTCTTGCCCATTTGTATTTTTAGGAATTGCCCGCAGTAAATGGCTAATGACAGAAAATTATACTCGCTTCAGTTTGGTAGCAACATCTTTAGGTGCATTAGCCAATGTAATCTTAAATACTATGTGGATTCCTAATTACGGTGGTATGGGGGCAGCTTTTGCTACTTTAATATCTTATGCTATCTCTTCTCACTTATCTTGTCTTATCTATCCTCCAGTTATGTATAATGGCTGGATGCTTACTAAAGCGTTATTTGTGCCATTTCGTATTCGTCAAAACCTGATCTATTTAAGGAATATTAGAAACGTTTTGTTATCAAAACGGAATGATAGTTGTTAAATTAGTTGTACACTTATTAAATAGAAAGTGAATCAGTTTTGTAACAAAAATGAATTTAAAAGAAATTGCAATTGTTAATTAATATTTATGTTCTTGCATCTTTAATCTGCTCTTATTCAATTCAATCTAAATTTTCAATATGCAAACTATAAAAAAACAATATCAAAGTCTTAAAAAAGTATATCGAACAATTAGAAGAAAGTCATACGAAGCGATTGGTTCGTCTAAATATTCTAGAGCTTCCCTAAATGACATAGATCGAAAACTAGAAAAGTATTTAGACTACCAGAATGGTTTTTTTATTGAAGTTGGAGGCAATGATGGCTTTACACAAAGTAATACCTACTATCTTGAAAAATTCAGAGGTTGGCAGGGAATTCTGGTAGAAGGAATACCTGAACTTTATAATAGATGTGTTCGCGAAAGAAAAAAATCAAAAGTATTTAATTATGCCTTGGTTTCTGCTGATTTTAAAGAATCACATATTACTATGAATTATGCCTATCTAATGTCTTTTGTCAAAGGAGCTCTTAAAAGTGATGATGCTGAAACAAATTGGTTAAAACAATGGATTATAGGTGAAAAGAAATGTACGAAAAGAGATGTGGTTTCCTATGAAATAAAAGTTCCGACTAAAACCTTAACTGCAATTTTAGATGAATGTAATGTTGAAGAAATTGATTTTTTTTCATTAGATGTAGAGGGGTATGAATTAAATGTACTGAAAGGACTTGATTTTAAACGATATAAACCAAAATATATGTTAATCGAGGCAAGATTTAGAGAAGAAATAGAAGAATATATTTCCGATCTATACGTTCAAGTAGATCAACTTTCATATCATGATTTTCTCTATAAATGTAAAACTAAATGATAAATGACTTATCGTTGATTAAAACCTAATTTTCATTAGGAAGATCTTCCAGTAGACGATTAATGGCTGAATTTTTACTCGTTTCAGCTTGTTTTCAACCTCCTTCTTTAGGAACTTGATCAAATTCAATTTTGAATCTTTTAATGAGATATTGAATTTTTATGAGCAAAAAAATAATTGATATTGCGAAAAAAGCCAAAGAATCCCTAAGATTAGAATTTGTAAAAACTAATAAAGTTTACAAAAATCTTATACAGCCAGAAACTGCCAATCATCTCATTAGAAGCCTCTTAGATTTAGATACTCCCCTGATGATTTCTCGCTTGGGATCTAACGAAGCTGCTTGTACCGATTTTTTCTTAAGAAAAAGACCTAATCAGCAATACAAAGATTGGATAAGAAACCAGATGATTAATAATGCTGGCTTCTTCCCTAATGATGACTTGTCACTTGATAAGTTTAGTCAATTAAACTCTGACTCGATTAAACAAGTAGATCTGTTGGGTATTTGGTATCCTCTAGGCGAAACGAGAATTATTCAAAATTTTTGTCCAGAAGCTTATCTTGTTCCCTTATTTTCTTTAGAACCTTATTTTCATAAGCATCCTTGGAGTTATCTGCTCAAAGGTAAAAGAGTTTTAGTCGTTCACCCTTATGCAGAATCAATCCAGAAAAATTTTTTAAATAGTAGGAATCGGCTGTTTAAAGATCCACAAATCCTACCAGATTTTGAGCTTCAGGTTTTTAAAGCGGTTCAGAGTAGGCGCGGTGATTCTAACTTTAATAACTGGTTTGATGCTTTTGATTACATGCGTGATGAAATTAGCCAAAGAGAATTTGAGATTGCGATTATAGGATGTGGTGCCTACGGCTTACCCCTAGCTGCTTTTATTAAAGATTTGGGTAAGAAAGCAATTCATCTTGGAGGTCCAACTCAAATATTGTTTGGTATTCGAGGAAAAAGGTGGGATGTAAGACCTTTTTTCCAAAGTCTATACAATGAATTCTGGACTTATCCTCAGCCATCTGAGATACCGGATATAATTCAGCAGAATCTTAGCGGGAGTACCGGGAGACAATATTGGTAATTTGGATTCGGATGATGTTTCAAAAGTCTGAAAAACTTTTCGTGTTCGTCAAAATTTAGTTTACATACACGACTTGGAAGAGGAATAAATAAGAAAAATAAGATGTCTAATTACCAGCTTAAAACCCCAGTTGTTTTTATCATCTTTAAACGACCAGATACTACAGAACAAGTATTTGAGGCAATTCGACAAGCAAAACCCTCTAAGCTTTTGGTAGTTGCAGATGGACCTCGTGTCGACCGACTAGGTGAAGCAGAAAAGTGTGCTGCTTCGCGGGAAATTATCGAGCGTGTCGATTGGGACTGTGAAGTATTAAAGAACTATTCAGAGATTAATTTAGGGTGTAAAAAGCGTGTATCTAGTGGTATAGATTGGGTTTTTGACAATGTTGAGGAAGCAATTTTTCTCGAAGATGACACTTTGCCTCATCTTACCTTTTTTAGATTTTGTGAAGAAATGCTCGATTATTATCGTCACGACTCGAGAATCACGACCATATCTGGAGATAATCTTCAATTTGGGCAGAAACGCTCGGAATATAGCTATTTTTTTTCTCGTTATCCTGTCATGTGGGGATGGGCCTCGTGGAGACGAGCTTGGCAACACTACGATGTAGAGATGAAGTTTTGGCCAGAAGTTAAAGCAAAACATCTTTTACGTGACATACTAATAGATCCAGAAGCAGTAAAGGACTGGATTGGAATCTTTGATTCTACTTATGACGACCAAATACCGACTTGGGATTTTCAGTGGACATTAGCCTGCTGGCTTCAAAATGGTCTCAGTATTACTCCAAATGTCAACCTTGTTTCTAACATCGGCTTTGGACAAGAATCTACAAATACTACAGAAAATAACAGCCGACACAGTAATATACCTAGACAGGCAATAGAGTTTCCTTTGAAACACCCACAATTCATTATTCGAGATACACAAGCAGATAAATTTACTCAAAGAACTTATTACAACTATTTAAGCTTCTTAAAACGAATAAGTGCAAAAATAGAACAAATATTGCAATTATGGTCTTAAGTAACGGTACTCAATTTTTGAAAATAATTAATTTTTAACATTAAAACAGTCGCTCAAAAACCCCAAATTTAAAAAAATAAAAGTTCATAGTCGACGTAGGCATATTTACGCCTAGTACTTATAAAGTCTTGAGAAAGGAGCGATTTATGCACTTCAAATTGTGGTTAGACTTAAGCCCTGCCCCAATAGTCAAAGTAAAACAAATTTACAATTGTGAAAGATCTACTCTTACAACCGGTCATTCTTGTCGCCATTTTGATGTTTTCGATATCTTCTTCTGTCATAATATATTATCTGACAAGTAATAAAAAAATTGCCTCAGCTTTCCAGCAATTAATTGACTATACTTTTCTATTTATTGTATCTGGAGTTACACTATTTCCTTTTTCCCATTTAGATTTAGCTTCATTGGGAACTCCTGAGAAGAGTTTGTTTTCAGGTCTTTTACTGTTATTTGTATATGCTGCTGTACTTATTTTGTTGCGAGTTCACCTCAAACAAGTTTTGATAAATATAATAATTCTTTTTCAACAAAAGTATTTAGGTATATATATTGGTCTAATAATTTTTTCAACTTTGTGGTCTTCAACTTCTTGGTTGAGTTTTAAAGCAGCAATATCTTTGACATTTATTAGTATTTTTGGAGTTTACTTTGCTAAAAAATGTAACTGGCAAGAACTTTTTAAATTACTACGCTGGAATCAAACCTTTGTAGCTCTATTTAGTGCTTTTCTAGCTATATTTGTACCTTCTCAGGGACAAATGGAAAAAGGCTGGGCAGGAGCTCTTGGTCATCCTATTGATTTGGGGAATATGATGGCATTAACTGCCTGTTTATGGCTACTACACGGAATTCACAATCGAAAATATCGCTGGCGATCGCTGTTTTTCTCGGCTCTCAGCATTGTGATTATGCAGCTAGCTAATTCTGCTGGAGCTTTTCTTATCTTTCTGTCTCTAATTGTAATTGTATTGATTCCACCAGTATTTAGAAAGCTTAATTTTTTACAGGCTAATTTGTTGTTTACATTGATTGTGTCTATATTTGGGATGATCAGCATCTGGTTATTTAGCAACCTGAGTAGTACTTTTTCTTTGCTAAATAAAGATATGACTTTGACAGGACGAGTCCCTTTATGGAATTTATTAATAGAGAGTAGAGTTGTAGAAAGACTTTGGTTGGGCTACGGTTATTCTGGCTTTTGGCAACCGTGGCAAGGTACAGATAATCCCGCTGCCATAATCATACGTTTAATTGGAGACTGGGCAGTTCATGCTCATAATGGATTTTTAGATATTATTCTTAGCGTCGGTTTGGTGGGATTTTTATTATTTCTTTTTTGCTTGTTCTATAACATTGGCCAGGCAATCAAATTAGTATTTAGTAATCGGACTCCTGAAGCAGTTTTACCTCTGATTATTTTCACTTTTATCTTAGTCGGTAATCTTTCTCATAGTACTATCATATCTCCTAGTTATGTTTGGTTTTTGTTTGTCTTAGTAATAGTTCGATTGCATTTAGATAACAGATGGAAAAAAAAGCAAAAAAGAGATTTAACTTTGTATCAACTTAATACGTAACAAAATAAACTGACAGACAAGATTTACACAATGGTCAGAAAAAGAAAATCAATAACCAGACGCACTTTTTTGCTGATTTTAGCTGCTTTAGCAGGTATTGCTGCTTTGTTAAAAGCTGGTAAATTAAAATTTGGTAAACAACCCATCGAGACAGAAGAACTAAAAAAACCTGAAAAACCCGAAAAATTAGAACAAGATTTTACTGTAGATGAAACAATTCCTTTGGGCGCTCGCGCTGCTAACAAAGGTATATTGTATGGAGCATTCCCCCAAGCATCACATCAAGAATTTGTGGAAGATTTACTATTTCAGCTTCAGTTAATCCAAGAGTGTAATCTATTAGTTGCTGCTTTTTACTGGAATTGGGGAGGTATTCGTCCTATCCAAGATACATACGACTTTACTGCAACTGATTATTATGCCCAATTTGCTGCTGAAAATGAGATGCAATTACGAGGTCATCCATTAATTTGGTATCGTACCAGTCCTGAGTGGTTGATAGATAAATTTAGTGATCCTAATACGACTAGCGAGGAGATAGCAAATATTCTTACCGATCATATCAGCACGGTAGCTGGTAGATACGCAGGAAAAATTCATTCTTGGGATGTAGTTAATGAAGCAATTGATGTTAAGGATGGTAGAGAAGATGGATTACGAGATACCAAAGTTAGCGGTATTAAGGACGGTGATAATTTGGTCAAATGCCCTGGTTGGCTTGATTTTTTGGGTATAGATTTTATTGATCTTGCTTTTCAAACAGCCTCCAAAGCTGATCCAGAGGCATTACTAGTCTACAATGAATATGGCTTAGACTACGATATCCCACAAGACGAAGCTAAAAGAACTGCTGTACTCAAACTGCTAAGATATTTGAAGACAAAAGGAACTCCAATTCAGGCTTTGGGTATTCAAGCTCATTTAGATGCGACTAGAAACGATGATTTTAATCCCGACAAGCTTCGTCAATTTCTTCAAGATGTAGCTGATTTGGAGCTCAAAATTATTATTTCCGAACTAGATGTCAAAGATGGATTTGTTGAAGGAAATATTCCAACTCGCGATCGCGCTGTCGCTCAAGCCTATCATGATTATCTGACTGTAGCTCTAGAGCAACCAGCCGTAATTGCCGTAGTTACTTGGGGTTTGAGCGATCGCTACAGTTGGATTCAGGAAACACCCCATAAAAATGGTACTCCTCAGCGACCTTTACCTTTAGATCAGAAGCTAAATCGCAAACCTGCCTGGGACGCGATCGCACTTGCTTTTGATAATGCATCTCAAAGATAACTGGGCATAGGTCATTGGCCATTGGTCACTGTAAACAATCGTAAGTAATTAGCCACACAAAATTCTTTAATCGGCAGAAAAATAAAAGTTAAAGGGTTAATGGTCACAATTATGTTGCGAAAGTCTCTACGGGCTAAATTAACGATTTGTTTAGCCACCCAATCAGCAGACATTACTCCAATCGGATTAAGATTACTTTTAAAAGGCCCTAAAATTAGCTTTCTGACTACACAGGGCGCATCTATACGACGCATAGTTACTAAATCCCCCATTGTTCTTTTACTCAGTTCATAGAGAGGGCTAAAAGCAGGATTAACTTCAGCTTCGGAGGTGTTGACCCATACTTCTTTGCTAATCATGTCGCGATCGCTTTTAATGGTTTCAAAAAATAATTCCATTAAACGCAAACCAGAAAAAGCATTAATCTCATAAGATTTGGCGATCGCGCTGGCATCTCGTTGTCCGTGAACATTAATTCCGTGATTTAAAACTAAAATATCAATTTTGGCTAATTCAGCCCGTAAATTTTCTTCCTGTCCAACCTGCCAAGTTACAGTTTTAATTGGCAATTCTTTTCCTGAGATATCTAAAGTCATCTGAGAATTAGAAGTAGTGAGGGCGGTAACTTTGGTCCCTGCTAGGTGTAGCTGTGTTAACAAAGCCCTACCTAAAGTACCAGATGCCCCAGTCACAGCAATACGTTTATTTTTGAGAGATAGGGCTGTACCGAGTAATTTATCTACCACAGTCAAAGTTCCTGAAAAATAAGCATCTTGGTTATCAAAATGATGTCGCCAATGATAAGGACGATTAACCAACCAACGAGCAGGTAAACTAGTAAATTTGCCTGGACGGTGAGTTAGATCGGTAAGCTCATCAACCATTGGTATACCTAACCCACGAGCGATCGCTCCTAAGAGAAAACTGAGAGTATATATAGATCCTGCCCAGGCTGCCCATTGAGGAGCAATATCCCAAGTGTAAACTAGTCCCCAGGGTAAAAAACTCAACAACAACATCACTAAAGATTCGGGTACATCATTGTACCAATGCGCCTGACGGTAAATCTTGTCACTGACGACAGATAAATCAGGACGAAAAACCTTATGATGCCAGACATGAAGACGATATAAGGGTTGCCAGAGATGGGACAAAGCATGATAGAAATCCCTGACCAATTCTACCCACAATACCGAAGCTAAAGCGATCGCTAATCCCATTCCCAAACTACTCATTATTTAAATAACTAACTTATTAACTATTAAATTTTAGCTAAGAAAGTTTACATTTTTAGATACAATTGAGCCAGTGCGATTTGATCCAGGAAATTTGTTAATCAGGATATAATCGCCTTAAGTACTAAGTAACAGGCTGAAAAACAACTATGGCAGAGAATTATTGGCGAAAAAAAGAATCAGAAACAGAATTCGATCCCATTAACTCTCTCCTATCAGAATTATCTGATCCAGAAGACGCAGAAGAAGAGTTTAGAGAAGATTTTTTTCAAGGATTAGCAGGGCGGAGACGCAAAGCTGCTTTTTTACTGATGGTAATTTGGATAGTTATCATTTCTCTGCATTTTGTAAGCTGGGGACAAAAGCTAGTTTTCGGGATAACAATTCTGACTGCGCTCCAAATCTTACGTTATCTCTTCGCTCAACCAGCAACTTCTCCTAGTTCTCTATCTACAGAGGATAATACCACTGTACCCAGAGTATCTCTTTTGGTAGCAGCTAAAAACGAAGAAGCGGTAATTAGTAATCTGGTAGCCATGCTCTGTAGCCTCGATTATCCTCAAGAGCGATACGAAGTATGGGCAATAGATGATCGTAGTAGCGATCGCACTCCTGTAATTTTAGATCAACTAACCACTCAATATCCACAACTAAGAGTCGTTCATCGTCCTGCTAATGCTGGTGGTGGCAAGTCAGGGGCATTAAACCAAGTGATACCACAAACTTTTGGCGAAATTATTGGTGTTTTTGATGCAGATGCCAAAGTGAGTCCCGATCTATTAAAAAAAGTTGTGCCGTTATTTGCCGAGCCAAATATCGGTGCTGTTCAAGTACGTAAAGAAATTGCTAACTCCGAAGAAAACTTCTGGACAAAAGGACAAGCAGCAGAAATGGCGGTGGATAGTTATGTCCAGCAACAACGCATTGCAGTTGATGGGATTGGTGAATTGAGAGGAAATGGTCAATTTGTCAGTCGTACTGCCTTAAATAGCTGTGGTGGCTGGAATGAAGAAACAATCACTGATGACCTTGATTTAACTATCCGTCTGCATTTGGATAATTGGAAAATTGGTTTTCTTTTAACCCCTTCAGTCTTAGAAGAAGGTGTAACTAAGGCTGGTTCACTTTGGCATCAGCGTAATCGTTGGGCAGAAGGTGGTTATCAACGCTATCTCGACTACTGGCGTTATATTTTCCGTACACCAATGGGTTTCGGTAAAAGAATTGATTTATTGTGTTGGATGATCTTGCAATATATCGTCCCTGCTGCTAATGTCCCCGATGGGATTATGGCGATCGCTCATCACCGTCTGCCTATTTTAAGTCCTATTACTGCCCTATTGTTTGCCTGGGGTTTTATAGGTATGTTTGGTGGTTTAGTTCGTATTCACACGGCTGAGGGCAAATCTCTCGATCTATTCTTAGTACTCAAGATTACAGGGCAATCTTTACGAGGCTTAGTGTATATGATTCATTGGCAAATTGTGATGCTCAGTATTACCGCCAGAATGTCTATCCGTCCTAAAAGACTTAAGTGGGTCAAAACAGTTCACGGCGGTACAACAAGTTTAATTAATAATTGATAATTAGTTATTTAGCTAAATATCTTTCAATCAGTAAAATAGCAACAATATCGTCAATCGGACGAGGTGGAATACGTAAACCTTGGGGAATAAGACGCTGTAAACCAGTGGGAGGATACATTAACCAATAGCGATCGCGAGCTTCAAGAGTACTATTAGTTTCATCAACGGTTACTATCGGCAATTCTTTAACGCCACTAGCTTTAAGTTGTTCACGCCAATTTTTAGAAGTCGTGCCATCTCCCATGACAATTAAATCGACTGCAAACTGGCGACATAGTTGTTGGATTAGAGCGATCGCACCAGAAGTATCAATTATTTGATGATGCATTACTTGTTTCTCACTATTAATCACCGCCACACCACATTTATCCCTACCTGGATCTAAACCGAGTATGTTTTGATTTTTCAATTTAGCCACTATCTAATTAGGTACTAAAGATAATTTTGCCATTACGAATAACCACAAAGTTAAGTTTAAGAGGGCCTGCGGTGTAGGTGTTTTCAACGACGATCGCTTTGATTTCGTTAACAGGTTCGGTTGCCTGGGTAATTTCATTCACAAAACTGACAATATTTTCTATTTTATTATCACCGATTTCAATCTCTCCCAATATTCCTGCTCGTTGAGCGCGAAATTTAGATACTGCCAGTAACCAATTTAATCTTTCCTGGACTTCCTGACGACTAATACCTTGAGAATCAATAGATATGGTAGCTATTTCTTCTCCTGCTTTAAATAACTGCTGATTAAGAGCTATATCTCCAAAAATATCTACTTTTCTTTCACCTTGAACATAATTACCTGCCGAGATAATTCTAATCACATAATCTTGACCATCTTTTATTTGTGATTCTAGCTGTTGTACTTGAGATCTCGTAATTCTAATTATTTGTTGTCGAGATTCTGCACCATCAAATTGAGTAGCCTTGACAGCGTTATTGTTAGCTTGTTTAAGTAAACTATCGATCGCCGACTTTGCAGCATTGGGATCGACAATTCTGACTACTGCCGAAGACAATACCTGACCTTTGACAATGGCAATTTGTTTTTCTCTTAATTCTTGATTTTGCTGTCTTATTTCTTGATTTTCCTGACTTAGTTCATAATAAGATTTTTCTAAAATCGCCACATCCTTTGATAATGAATTTAAGTAAGATTCTAAATTCTGCAATCTCTTAGTTCTTAATTTCAAGCTGGTTTCGGCAGCAGCAATTTCTTGATCGAGTCGAGCAATGGACTGATCTCTTTCTTGAACTTGGGTTTGTAATATTGCCTGTTGTTTTTCTAAATCTTGCAGCCGATTTTCTTTTTCTGCCAAAATTTGATCTTGCTCACTAATTTTTTGTTCCCGTTGTTGTAGTTGACTTTGTAATTCCTGACTTTGCTGTTGTAGTTGATTAACTTGCCCTAAACGCTTGGCTCTTTCAGCTAATAAATTATTTAACTCTCCTCGCAGTTTTTTAGCCTGACGAGAAATCCTGGTTAATTGTTGTTTAGACTCTTTAAAATTAAGATTAATAGCCTCTAGATTTTTCGCTGCTAGATTTTGCTCATCTCGGACTTGGGTTAGTTGTTGCTCTACCTGTTGTTTTTCTTGCCTAGCCTGGGCTAATTGTCCTTCAATATCTCGTTTTTCTTTCAGAATATCGTCAAGTTCAAATATACCCCGTCGCAAAGAGCCACTTAAACCAAATAAAATGCCTAAAGTGAGAGCAGAAATCAACATTCCCGTAATCACAGTAATCATCATTGCTGTTTGACGAGGACGGAGATTAAATAATCTGAGTCTAGCTTTGCCAATTTTTGTTCCCAAGCGATCGCCAAATGCAGCAATAATACCGCCTAAAAGAAAAATCGCTGCAATCAGGATGTAACCACTGGTCATTAGAAATGATTTAACTAACTTTAAACAGATCTCAAACTCGGTGCGGTTTAAGCAAATTGTTGACTTAAGGCGACAGGATTATGTACTGTAATTTTTTTCTTATGAATGGCGACCATTTCCTGATCTCGCAAGTCTCCTAAAAGCCTGGTGACAGTAACTCTCGTAGAACCAATGGCTTCAGCGATCGCTTGGTGAGAAAGTTTGAGATCAATTTTAATCCCTTCTTCCGTTGGGACACCAAAATCGCGACACAAAATAAGTAGGAAGCTAACTAAACGTGAACCCATATCTCGATGAGCTAGGGTTTCAATCATCATCTCAGTTTGTAAAATACGCGAAGATAAACCTCGTAACATAAGCATCGACAATTCAGGATTCTCTTGCAGAGACTTTTCTACCTGTTCAATGGGAGCAGATAATAATTCTACAGGGGTAAATGCCACCGCATGATAAAAGCGATCGCTTTTCTGTCCTGTAATTAACGAAAGTACACCAAAAACTGTATTTTCTCTCAATAAAGCTACCGTTATTTCTTCGCCTGCTTCATAAACACGGGATAATTTTACTGCTCCTTTAAGTAAAAAATAAACTCTTTCAGCAGGATCTCCTGGGAAAAATATAGTTTTGCCACGTTCAAAACTTTCCACAACGGGGGGAAAAGAACCACGACCAAGTTTACGAAAGACTGATACTAAAGGCTGATTTTGTGTCAAGGGAAGTTCCATATCACCTCAAACTAAGTAGATAGAGATATTGTGTTGATGGATTAATTATAGATAGTTACATATTCTCACACTACTATCCAATATGCTGCTTTTACTATTGCCGATTGAGTTTACTTGCCCAGGCAGTTGTACGATAGATAATTGCAATTAAAATTGGAAAAAAACCGTGCTAGATTTAACTGGAAAAAATGCTTTTGTTACAGGCATAGCTAACAATCGCTCCATCGCTTGGGGAATTGCCCAGCAGCTACACAAAGCTGGTGCTAATATTGGTGTTAATTATCTTGCTGATGACAAAGGGCGTTTTGAGAAAAAAGTGAGAGAATTGGTAGAACCTCTCAATCCTAGTATTATTGCTCCCTGTGATGTCCAGAACGATGAGTTACTAGACTCAATGTTTGAGACTATTGCTGAAAAATGGGGCAAATTGGATATTTTAATTCACTGTCTGGCTTTTGCGGAAAAAGAAGATTTAACAGGGGATTTTTCTGCTACTTCCAGAGCAGGTTTTGCTAAAGCTTTAGATATTAGTAGTTATTCTCTCAATTGTCTTGCTAGTCGAGCTAAACCATTAATGACTGAAGGCGGTAGCATTGTGACTTTATCTTATTTGGGAGGAGTCAAAGTTATCCCCAATTACAATGTCATGGGTGTAGCTAAATCTGCTTTAGAAATGAGTGTCCGCTATTTAGCTGCTGAATTTGGCCCTGATAATATTCGTGTTAATGCTATTTCCGCAGGCCCAATTCGTACTTTAGCTTCCTCTGCTGTTGGTGGTATTTTGGATATGATTCGCCACGTAGAAGAAACTGCACCTTTACGTCGTACTGTAACCCAAACCGAAGTTGGTAATACGGCAGCATTTTTGTGTAGTGATTTATCTAGTGGGATCACAGGACAAGTAATTTATGTTGATTCAGGATATGAAATTATGGGTATGTGAAGTCAGAATCAATACTTTTGCTTAGGTATTTATGGGCTTAATTTCTGCTAAATCTAAAATTTCAGGAATTAATTCTTCGCACTTAACTGCCATTAAATGTACTCCCTGACACATAGTTTGAGCGACTTTAACCTGTTCGGCAGCAATTTTAATACCTTCTTGCAAAGGTTTTTCTGCTTTAGCTAAACGATCAATAGTTGTCTCGGGAATATCGACTCCTGGGACATATTTATTAATAAATTGGGCATTTTTAGCAGATTTCAATAAAAATATTCCAGCTAAGATCGGTTTATCACTGATTGAGGCAATTTGATTCATAAACTTGTCTAATCGCTCAAAATCAGTAATCATTTGACTTTGAAAAAATTGCGCTCCTGCCTCTAGCTTTTTCTCAAATCTTTTTTGTAAACCAGACCAACTTTTGAGTTGTGGATCAACCGCAGCACCAGGAAAAAGATTTAAAGCTTCATCTGGCATTACTTTATCGTTAAAATCTACCCCACTATTTAGTTTGTTGATTAATTTGAGTAATCTAACAGATTCTAATTCAAAAACTCCGCGAGATGTTTTATGATCGCCAGCTTTAACAGGATCACCTGTCAATGCTAAAATATTGCGAATTCCTAAAGCATAAGCACCCATTAGATCTGCTTGTAATCCTATACAATTGCGATCGCGACAGGCAATTTGACAGACTGGCTCAATTCCATGCTGTGCAAGAATCGCAGAAGCTCCAACAGCAGACATTCTTAAGACTGCACGGCTACCATCGGTAACATTAACCGCATGAACTCTGTTTTTTAACTTGGTTGCCACATCCAACATTCTCGTAGGATTTCCGCCTTTGGGAGGGGTAACTTCCGCAGTCACTAGGAATTTTTGCTGTATTACTGCTTGTTGAAGATTGCTTGTCATAGACGATTAATAATTTTTAGTATTTTAAGAGATTAAATTGTGTACATCTTATAGAGGTGACAAAAAACCTAAAGCATCTTTAACTCTAATTAAGGTTTGGTTGGCGACACTACTAGCTTTGGCTGCACCTTCACGCAAAACAGTATTAAGATAATCCTGATTGTCCATTAATTCATGATATTTGTCTTGGATTGGTTTGAGAGCTTCAATGGCAGTTTCAGTTAACAAAGGTTTAAATTGTCCCCACCCCATATCCTGACATTCTGTGGCAACTTCCGCTTTTGTTTTATTACCTAAAAGTTGATAAAGAGTCAACAAATTATGACATTCGGGACGTTCAGGATCGTCGAATACTAATCCTTTTATTGGATCAGTTTTGCATTTTTTGATTTTTCTTTTAATAGCATCAGGAGGATCGAGTAGTTCGATTCTACTTAAATCTGAGGGATCAGACTTAGACATTTTTTTTGTTCCATCTGTCAGACTCATTACCCTTGCTCCTTCTGGGCGAATCATGGGTTCAGGTATTTTTAATACTGGTTGTTTTTTCTGACCAAATTTATCGTTAATCCTAACTGCAATATCCCTAGTTAATTCTAAATGCTGCTTTTGATCTTCGCCTACAGGCACTACATCGGCATCGTAAAGTAAAATATCTGCTGCCATCAGTACAGGGTAGTCTAGTAAGCCAACACTTACGTTTTCCCCTTGTTTAATCGCTTTTTCTTTAAACTGGATCATTCTTTCTAGCCAGTTAAGGGGAGTTATACAGTTAAATAACCAAGCAAGTTCACTGTGGGCAGTAACATGAGACTGTACAAATATAGTAGAACATTCTAAATCAATACCAGACGCTAAATATACTGCTGCCATCTTCAGAGTATTTTCAGCTAAAACTTGGGGATCATGAGGTACGGTGATCGCATGAAGATCAGCAAAAAAGAAGAAATTATCATATTCCTGCTGTATTTCTACCCAATTACGAATTGCACCTAAATAATTGCCTAAATGTAAGTTGCCAGTAGTTTGAATTCCAGATAAAACTCGCTTTTTACTCATGTAGATAATACGGGAGCAGGGAAACCGCTATCTTTTAAGTAGCGGAGGAACTGCGACACGAGACGGGGCGTATAAACTTGTCGGGAAACCCGACAAGACAGCCCCTTCGGTTTTAACCGCCGTGAAGTAATAATTATCCTGCCCACTTTGTCCTCCAAGTGTTGTAAGTTAAAAATTTAATGTCTTCGGGATTAGCAGATTGAGTCAGTCGCTTTCCCGTTTTCAAAGCGTGAAGGCTAATGACCTTTCTATTTGGTTCTTTTTTGGTGGGTTTAACCATTTCCCCACCCACATATGTTAAACCCCATCTAGGATGTTTAACTAGAGAGCCACGCTTAAAACCAGCAGATATCGTTCCTCCATAACGAGGTCTAATATGTCCAGGGGCGTGTTCTAAGCGATGTAACTGACGACGATGAAATCGTAATGGGCTTACAACCAACAAATCTTGATTAGTAGGATTTGTTTCACCGCCGACGGCAGAGTAAGCTAAGGTAAAGCTATCAACGCAATGAGTAGAAAACACTTCAGCCATTTTGTTTTTGCTTTTCTTCAACCCTAATTGAGTTCTTAATTCTGCGGTTTCATGACCTTGAATTAGCTTAACTGGAGCTATTTTTTGAAGTTGAGAGTAGAACCAATCTTTACCAATCTGCAAAGGAGAAAAAAATTTATTTCGTACTCCTTTTTTTCCTTTCCAAGTAACTGCTTTGATATCTTCGACTACAAAATCTGTAATCGGGTAGATTTTACTTAGCCAAGTAGATATACGGAGTTTCCATTGCCATCTCGCTTTAGTGCTAGGAGCTAGTTTAATTTTGTTAGCTAACCGATTGCTTCTATTCTGACGGCAAGGAGTTTTTCTAAATCGACGACTACGACGCATATTTCGCCTAGTTTCGATATGTTGACTTACCCAATCCACAGCTATGAGTTGGATATTTAGAAATTGATGTTTGGCACTGGCTACCGTAAAACCTTCCATTTTGCTGCCTGGGTCAATGCCACAAGCTACAGGCTGATAATTTCTATTACTCGGCTCTTGGTTTAAGCGAACGCAAAATATTCCTTTTTTCCAAAACGGAGTGGCTTTACCTGATTTAATCCACTTGTCGACTCTTGCCCTAGTGGTAGGCATTAGTGGGATTTGATTTTTATCTACTACTGGAACTGATTTTTGCATTTGAATTTTGGCGATAAGCCTAATCTATACATCCCTTCGAGGCTGACTAACATATAGGATACGGACTAGGGAAGTATCTGTATCGTATTTTGAACTGCCACGTCCAGTTAATTCAGCTTGGGTTTTACCCTACTCTAGACACGGTTTTAATTGCCTTTACCGATTGGCTTTCGGCTCTGGCAAGCCTCCGAATAGAATTCGGAGGTGTGTGACGTTGAATTAAAACTTACTAACTATGAGAGTACTTATCTTTAAATTTTACTATGAGACGGAACGGAAGAGCGATCGCTAATATCAATGATTACCTTCTCTGCAAAGATAGTAAACTAAACAAAATTTAGTTGTCTACGAATGGATACAAATACTAGAAAAGAGGAATTTAGCTATGGATATCTAAAAACGATAGGAGCAAAAAGTGGTATAGCAATTGAGAATCATGGTCGTTCAATAGATAATCAAGGCATTGATATACAAGCAGTTTATGCTGGAAAATTAGATAATATTCATACACCCAGAATAGATGCTCAAGTTAAATGCACTTCACAAGATATAGAAAAAGAAGACTATATTCATTTCCCATTAGAAACAAAAGCATATGAATTACTCATTAATCCATTTGTTTATAATCCAATAATTTTGATAGTTGTTTTAGTACCTAAAAATTTAAATGAATGGGTAAATATTAATAATGAACAGACAGTTATTAAAAAATGTGCATATTGGATTTCTCTAAAAGGAAAAAAACCTTCAACTAATAAAAATATAATTACAGTTAAAATTTCTAAAAATAATATAATAACCCCAGAGTCATTTAGTAATATAATCAAACAAGAGGCTGAAAAAAGACGAAAGCAAATCATAGCAGAAATCAAAGGAGGTGATAAAAGTAATGAATAACTATATTGATAGTCAATTACTTGAATTAATTTCTCCTGAAAAAATTTCTCTATATTTAAAAACTAATGGCTGGATAAAAATAGCTGAAAAAGCTTCGCTAGGATCTATATGGGAATTAGAAGAAAATCCTGAAATATCTTTGTTATTACCTTTGAATCAAAAATATTCAGATTTTGAGAAGAGAATGTTTGAGGTGATTCTAATTTTAGAGAAAGTTGAGAAACGTCCAAGATTAGAAATTATTAAAGGTTTAACTAGAACTTCTGATACAGCAATAAAGAGAAATAGAGAAATAATAGAAGTAAAAACAAAATCGATTTATAAAAATAGATATGAAATAAAAGCTAGAGAAGTAGGAATATTTCTTAAAGCAATGCAAGATTATTATGATACTTTTGGTAAGCTTGCTTTTATGAACGAAGAGATTGAATCTAAAGACGTTCCTGCTAGAAAAACTCAAAGAAACTCCGAATTAGAACTATCTTTAGTAGATACTTTTTATGGCTCTTTTGGCTTGGTACTAGGCTTAGGTGAAAAAGGAAATACTAAGGAAACAGAAGAAACTATTAGCGCACAAGCAACAGAACAACTCATTCATTTGATTCAAGATACTAACTCTAAAAATTTAGATAGTTTTAAAATAAAAATATCTTCACTAAATAAAGATATTTTTAATGAATTTAAAAAAATAATTAACTATCTTTTGAAACTGGAATCAAACATCTTTTTTGATTGGGGATCAACAGCAAGAAACAAAGGTGGAGTAGCAGAAATTTCTCATGAAAAACTTATTTCTGTAAAAGAATTAATAGCTAAAGAAGAAATAGAAAACCCAGATATAATTATTGAAAAAGGAAAGTTCATTTCGTTTGGATTTGGAAAAAGCCAGAAAGACAGAAAATTTGTCTTTGATGGATACCTATACAAGAAAAGATATGAAGGAATAGTTGATCTACAACTTGCAAATAGCTTAGTTGAATCAGGAAAACGCTTTGAATCGGTACAAGGTATATGTCAAATTGAACTTGAAAGAACAATCAAAATTAATGAGCTTCATCAAAATACTAAAGAAAAATATAAGCTCATTTCTATTGAGAAGGTTATAACATAGCTAAAATTTAATTTCGTCGAATTTACGTTTATGAAACAACGACAATATTTTTATTTAGCAAGTTTTGATTTTATCCAACTTTTAATCTTAGTTGGCTTAATCATAGGCGCAATAATTGTTTTATTTCCTCTGGCAATTGTTTTGCAAAGTTCTTTTACTACAGCTGACGGTAATTTTACTTGGGCAAACTATCAAAATGCTTGGCATCGAGGCGGTTTCTTACTTGCTTTTGCTAATTCTACTTTGGTAGCGTTGGGGGTTACTGGTTTACAAATTATAACTTCTGCTTTAGCAGGTTATGCTTTAGCTAGACTGAAATTTCAAGGTAAACAGGCAATTTTATTATTGATTTTGGCTACTTTAGTTATTCCGTTTCAGTTATTAGTAATTCCTATTTTTGTGATTTTAAAATGGGGGCATTTAATTAATAGTTATTGGTCATTAATATTGCCAACAGCAGCTAGTGGCTTTGGTATTTTTTTAATGCGTCAATATTTTGCAAGTATACCAATTGAATTAGAAGAGGCTGCTTTACTTGATGGTGCTAATCGTTTACAGGTTTTAACTCGTATCATGTTACCTTTATCTCGCCCTGCGTTAATTACTTTATTTTTGTTTACTTTTATTGGTGAGTGGAATGATTTATTTAAGCCTTTAGTCTTTACTACTCGTCCTGAATTACGCACTGTACAGTTAGCTTTATCAGAGTTTCAAGAACAGTTTACTAGTAATTGGTCACTCTTGATGGCAGCAGTAGTAATTGCAACTTTGCCAGTATTGATTTTATTTTTAATTGGTCAAAAACAATTTATTCAAGGGATTGGTTCAACGGGAATTAAGAATTAGAAACTTAGGTAATAGGTAAGGGGTAATAAGCATTGGTGACAAGTTAGGAGACATCGTATGTGATTTTTTTAGTTCTTAGTTCTTGATTTGAACCTATAAAACTAAAGACTAAAAACTAATAACTAATAACCAGAAACCGTTATAGGTTATAAGTCAATTAAGTTTAAAGCCTAATAATCTCCAATCAACACTTAATTTTAAAAGACTTTATTGCTTGAAGTAATTTGTGATTTTGTTCGTCAGTGCCAATAGTAATGCGTAGTTTGTTATCTAATCGAGGTAAGTCGAAATAACGAACTAAAATATTTTGTTGTTTGAGAAATTGATAAAGAGTTTGTGCTTGATTATTGGGTGGAGTAACTAATAAAAAATTGCCCTGAGAATTTTTAACTTTAAAACCAATTTGTTGTAAATCTGTGGTTAGTTTAGAGCGCGATCGCTTTACTTTTTCAACACAAGTATTTTTATACTCTTGATCTCGCATGGCTGCTGCGCCTACTAGAATAGCGATCGCATCGACATTGTAACTATCTTTGACTTTGAACAATCCTGATAGTAATTTGGGATGGGCAATACCAAAACCCAAACGTAAACCAGCCAGGGAATATCCTTTAGAAAGGGTACGCAAGATAATAACATTATGATATTCTTGAACTAAAGATAATGCGGAATAGTCGGCAAAATCTACATAGGCTTCATCAATAGCTAAAATACCTGATAATTTATTGGCTAAACACCGCAAGTCATCTAAAGGAACAACATGACCTGAAGGACTATTAGGAGTTACAATTAGCGTTACTGCACCATTAGCAGCAACTAGCTCGTCGATAGGTAGTCGATAATCTTGAGGGTAAGGAATTTCGACTGCCTCCGCAGGTTGTATTTTTGCCAAGGTTCGATAAAGTACATAAGATGGCATGGGATAGACAACTTTGCGCTCTTTCCCCTCGGCACAAGCACGAATTAGAATGTTTAACAGATCGTCACTACCATTGGTTACGATAATCCAATCCGCAGGTACACCTAAAGCTTCACTAACTGCATGACAGAAATCTCGGGAATAGGGATCAGGATAACGTCTTAACCATTCACTATCCAGGTTACGTAATACTTCTATCGCCTTGGGTGAAGGTGGATATGGGTTTTCATTGGTATTGAGTTTGATAAATTGTGTCCCTGGTTTAGGTTGCTCTCCAGGAGTATAACCTGGCATTGAAGCGATCGCAGGACGAAAATAATCCATACATTAACTAGTATTTAATCTTATTTTAGTTTACTAAGTAAGTTAGAGTTATTTAACCTGTAAACTTCTCAATCTATTTAAGGCTGCTGCTAATTCTAGTGAACGAAACATGACTAGATCTCCTTGAGGAAAATTGGTAATAATATCTAATCCTGATGTGGCTATTTCTTGAGTAACTCGCTGGAGGATTTCTGGTATGGTTAGCTGTTGATCGATGTAGTTTTCTTTGGCATAGACAATAGCTAGGGCGATCGCTTTTAGTTGTCCTCGATCTATTATTTGTTCGACAGCAGATAAATCGATATCTTCTGTACCAAAAGTAATTTGATCGACTCCCCGAGATTGGAGTTTGACTTCTTTTCTGCCTCGACTAGGATCGATACTAGCTGCTAGCGGTATTCTGGGAGTAATCTCTCCGAAGTTTGTTCCCCCTTCAGGATTTCTATTGGTAATGTATTGTTGAGCGATCGCTTTTGCCTGGGTAGTAACGTCTTGAGGTAAGTAGTTTTCTAGGGCAATTACTTGATCGGCAACGTCAAAATAGTCCCCACTGCCACCCATGACTAAGATGCTAGATACGCCATAATCTGTGTAAAGTTGACGCACTTTATCGATATAGGGGGTAATTGGTTCTTTATCTTTGGCAATCAACGCCTGCATCCTGCGATCGCGAATGGTAAAGTTAGTAGCGGAAGTGTCTTCATCTATTAGTAGTAATTCTGCACCTGCTTCTAATGCCTCGATGATATTGGCTGCTTGGGAAGTACTGCCACTAGCGTTAGTAGTGTCAAAGTGAGTAGTTGAACGTCCTTGAGGTAAATGGTTAATAAACGGTGAGATATTTACTCCAGCAATACTGCGTCCATCTTCAGCACGAATTTTGACTCCCAAGGGATTTGCCACTACATATTCTCTGCCGTCTCCAGGTAAATGATTGTATATTCCTAATTCAATTGCTTTGAGTAGGGTGGACTTGCCATGATAACCACCACCAACTATTAAAGTAATCCCCGCAGGAATCCCCATACCTTTAATTATTCCTTGGTTGGGACAATTGAATTCGACTTCTAGAGAGGTTGGAGACTGAAAGGGTACGGCATTAAGTAAAGGACGCGAATCGATACCACTACGACGAGGTAAGATAGCCCCATTGGCTATAAAAGCTACAAGATTTTGGCTAGGTAGTTGTTGACGCAGCCAGTCTGCATCTTCGATGGTTTCTACTTGTCGTTGGATAGCTGCTGGATCTAGAGATCTATATAGTAATGAGTTGGTAACAATCTCAGGTATGTCTTGACATAATAGTTCGGCTGCTTGACGACCTAATATGCTTCTCCCCCTAGCAGGTAAACCGACTACAAAACGCACTTCTAACTGTTCGGCATCGATATATACTGCTGTCCTGGCTAATACTTCTTGTCCTAAAGGGGCAACTGCAATTAAACCGCTTTTCCCTGTACCGCGATTACTACTTAATTGGGCTGCTGCTTGGGCAAATTGACGGGCTAAGTAATCTCGTAAAGCTATTTCTCTACTGACGGATTGGTATAGTTGCTTGGGAAAATCGGCGACAGTCTGGGGAATTATTACCCGTAGTTGACTAGGGGCAGCAAAAGGATCTCCCTGAACATAGTCAATGATTAAGGTGAAGTCTTCAAACTGATAACTACCTCGAATGTCTTTATAGGCTTTGTAATTGGCATTATCTAGCTTGAGTAAACTGGCATTTAAACTAGTGCGATCGCTCATCATTTTCTCTATCAGCAAACAACAGATTTAGCCTATCAAGATTTTTTTTTCGTCGCTATTTCGGAATTTTCATAGTTCATCAGTACTATTCTAGCTATTTTTTGGCACTTAAAATACACATAACTCCTCTTAATATGTCTTAACATTTCTCTCGGATTGACAGATTTCTGATTTAAGTCGCTCAGTGTGCTGGTGTTTTGTCACCATCTATAAAGGTTTTAAGTATTAAAATCAGCTATTTGTTGGTAAATAAATATTGATTTAATTTTTGATGATAGTTACAAACAAGCCTTAAAAATGTGAAAAAGCAATGATTTAATTATTTTAAATTATTTTAGAAGCCAAATCAGCTATTAATTAACTACGAGCAAACACCATGTTTAAAAATTGCGGACAAAACTCTGATAGTTGTGTCTATTCAACCTGCCAAAAACAGTTGTTTTTTTTTTTTTGCTGTTGCACAATAAAAACATCGAGAAAGAAAACAACTCTCGAATACAAAAAAACAGATTTTTTCTTATTATTAGGAGAACAAAAAATGTCTAAAATTCAAATCAACGAATTAAACAGCAATTCTGAATTAGAAGTATTAAACAACCAAGAAACTTCTGAAGTAGTTGGTGGATTTAGCTTTAACATCGACGCCAGTAAGTATGCAAAAGTT
>JBOFLX010000105.1:0-8142 GCA_051658085.1 Waterburya sp. | reverse complement strand
TGTATATCAACAGTACGAACTTCTGCCGTTTCCTCCAGCGTAGCTTGAGCTTGAGCTAGCCTGGCATTAAGAGTACGTTCAGTGCGCTCTAAGCTGGCTCTGGCTTCGTTTAATTGTTCTTGAGCAGTTTTAAAAGTT
Source organism: Waterburya sp. (assembly GCA_051658085.1). GTDB lineage: Bacteria > Cyanobacteriota > Cyanobacteriia > Cyanobacteriales > Xenococcaceae > Waterburya. Next base: position 8,004 of record JBOFLX010000105.1, on the reverse strand, counting down.
AGTTTTTTACTATCTAATTCTGAGGCTGAAATTGCTCCCTGGTTATAAAGTTGTTGATGACGCTGAAATTCTGTTTGAGCATTATCTAATTCTGCGGTTAATTTAGCAATGGTAGCTTTTTGAGTTTGTATCTCTCCAGCTAATTGAGCCTCAATATTAGCGATCGCAGCTTCTCTTGCTCCAATCGTTCCTGATTTAGCTCCAGCTTTGACTTTCTCCAGACGAAATTGAGCCACTGTCAATCTGGTTTTTGCTTCATCTAATGTTGCTTGCTGTCGTTGACGACCATCAAGAATAGCAATTATCTTTCTTTTTTTAACGCGATCGCCTACTTGTACTAATATTTGTTCTACCTGTACTGCTTCTAGAGAGGTAGGAGCGGACAAAGACATTATTTCTCCTTGAGGCTCAATTCTTCCTAAAGCTGCTACTTTTTTTATTTCAGGTAGTTCGGTACGAACAGGTGCAGAATTAGAAATAGGTTTGGGTTTGGGACGATTTAAAAAGCGAACTAGAGTTATGGCTATGATTAACATGATAGAAACAGTTAATAATCCCCAAATCCTATTCTTATATTTCAAAAACATTGAGGCACAATAGAACCGATTTAAGAAAAATAACAACCCATAGCATGGTCTACGAGAAACATACCCATAATTAAGATGATAAGCTAATTCACATTAAAGTTGCATGTTGATTTGGGTTTTCGAGATTGACAAAAGCAAAATTGTAGTATTTATAACTACAATAATTACTACATAGAGTTCTTTCCTTCGTGCAACACCTCTGGTAGATTAAACCTATTCCCAAAATTTAAATTTATCTTTAGACTTGGGTAATTTTTATTAATTTATTTAACAAGCAACTAGGAGGATAGTAATAGTGGCAAAAAAGACTGTCGCGAGTTTAACAGCAGCCGATGTCTCTGGAAAAAGAGTTTTAGTAAGAGCCGATTTTAATGTTCCCTTAGATGATAACGGCAACATCACCGATGATACTCGCATTAAAGCTGCTTTACCAACTATCAACGATTTGACAAGCAAAGGCAGTAAAGTAATTTTATGTAGTCACATGGGTCGTCCTAAAGGCGCAGTGAAAGAAGGATTACGTCTAACTCCTGTTGCTAAAAGACTTTCTGAATTATTAGGACAAGAAGTAATTAAATGTGATGACTGCGTTGGTGATGGGGTAGCTACTACTGTTGATTCTATGAGCAACGGTCAAGTTATCTTATTAGAAAATTTACGTTTTCATAATGAAGAAGAAGCAAATGACCCTGAATTTGCCAAGCAACTAGCTGCTAATGCCGATTTATATGTTAACGACGCATTTGGTACTGCTCACCGCGCTCATGCTTCGACCGAAGGGGTAACTCATTATCTAAGTCCCAGTGTTGCTGGCTACTTAATCGAAAAAGAATTAGATTATCTTCAAGATGCAGTTGATAACCCCAAACGTCCTCTGGCAGCAATTATTGGTGGTTCAAAAGTATCCAGTAAAATTGGTGTAATTGAAACTTTATTAGATAAGTGTGACAAGCTCCTAATTGGTGGCGGGATGATTTTTACTTTCTATAAAGCTCGTGGTTTAAATGTTGGTAAGTCTTTGGTTGAAGAAGACAAGCTAGAATTGGCTAAATCCTTAGAGGCTAAAGCCAAAGAACAAGGTGTTCAACTGCTTTTACCCACTGATGTCGTTGTCGCTGATAACTTTGCTCCCGATGCTAACTCTCAAACTGTCAGCATTGAAAATATTCCTGATGGCTGGATGGGATTAGATATTGGCCCTGATTCAATCAAAGTATTCCAAGAAGCTCTTGCAGACTGTAATGCAGTAATTTGGAATGGCCCAATGGGAGTATTTGAATTCGATAAATTTGCTGCTGGTACAGAAGCGATCGCTCATACTTTAGCAGGTAAATCTGATGCTGTCACGATCATTGGTGGTGGTGACTCGGTTGCAGCAGTAGAAAAAGTAGGTGTGGCTGATCAAATGAGTCATATTTCTACTGGCGGTGGTGCTAGTTTGGAATTATTGGAAGGCAAAACTTTACCTGGTATTGTTGCTCTTAATGATGCTTAATTAAGCTTAGTTTAGGTTCAGACAATTTACGGGTTATGGAAGCTCTAAGCTTTTAGCTATATGCTCTAAGCTTTAGGGCTTATTTTCTTTTGATTAAATTGAGTGGAAAATTATTTGCGATCGCTATTCTGCTTTTTGTAGAATAATTTTATTTTTAACAACTATTACTTATTGATGTAAGCTGTCGCGTATTTAAACTAGATACTATTAAATTAGAAAATAAACGATCATTAAACAAACACGCTCAAACTATGAACCTAAACTTTAAAGGAACAAGACTTTTAGTTTGTAATTACGAAGCCTGTATTGACTTTTATCAAAAAACCCTGGGGTTTGAATTAATTTACCAGGATAGTCATGGAGAAGAAGCAGATTTAAAACTAGGCGATACTAGATTAAATTTAATTAAAAGACAGTCAATGGCACAAATTGTCGGCTCTTCCGAAAAACTGCCTTCAGAAACTGTTCCAGATAATTTAGCCTTAATTTTTACAACTATTGATTTAGATAAGACTTGCACTGAGCTTGAACAAAAAAACGTCACTTTTATTACTAAACCAATATATCGCCCACAATGGGGTATTAAAACTATTTATCTGCGTGATCCTGACCAAAATTTAATTGGTATCTACGAAATAACTGACTATACCACTATTTAAATATATCTCTTGCATATGAATAAGTAATAAAAGTAAAGTTCTCAAAATCAACTTACAACAAGTCAAGAATATGCCATACATAAATATTCAAATCACCAAGGGCGTTACAAGAGAACAAAAAAGTCAGTTGGTTCAAGAATTTACTGATTCTTTAGTGCGCATACTAGGAAAAAAACCAGAACACACCCATATTGTTATTCAAGAAATAGATGAGGAAAATTGGGGATTTTCTGGACTATTAACTGATGAGTGGAAACAACAGCAAACTCGGTCTCCTTTAAATCATTAAAATTTATTAAGCTTATGAGCATTTAAATTGTGTATTATTCCATTAGGCAACAAATAATTAAACCTTCTCCCCGTCTCCCCGTCACCTAATCTCCTCGTCAACCTCAATAGACAAATTAAATACGTGACAGCTTACTGGAGAGACTTGGGAGAAATTTCTTGGACTCTTTTAATTACTTTGATTAAATACTGATAGTTTGGTAGTGGTTCGTTGGGCAGAAAACCAGCAGAAGCAGCAATAAAAGAAGGGGTTTGACTTAAGGCTATGGCGATTTTATCTTGTTGATTGAATTCCACGCGATCGCTAATTAATATAGCCCCTGAAGGGACTGGATGCTCATCAACATAAATAACTTTAAAGCGATTAGGGTCAAAGTCACGTCGATAAAGATTATACTCGGCTACTGATAAAGCCCCTACTGCAACTTTATTTTCGTCAATCAATTGTAAAACTTCTTCTGGAGTCGCAGCGTACAAGATTTGGGCAAACTTTAAACCATATAAATTGTATAAAGGTAAATAATACCCAGTTGCTGAACCTTTTTGTCCTAAAGCAATAGTTTTTCCTGCTAGATCACCACGTTCTTTAAAGGTCGAATTACTTTGGGTAACTATAACTGAGCGAGTTTCATCTGTGGCTTCTAAAGGAACTATTGGTTGATAATTGTAGCGCGAGATCGCGATCGCTGCTAAACCTGGCGGGGCAAGCACTAAATCCCATTTTTTGCCAGAAATTTGCTCTAAAGCTTTAATTTCATTGTAAACAGGTTCTATCTCAATAATACTGTTAAGTTGTGTAGCTAAATATTTCTCAAAATCAGCATATTGCTTGACTGAATTTTTACCTCCATAACTAACAACGCCAACAGTGTATTTTCCGATCTCTGTTTCTGTAGAAGGATTACAGGCTGTTGTTGTCCAAATAACTATTATTAATAAAATATTTCTAATAAGCATATTGCTCTCAAATATTGATTTATTAGTATGCTTAAACATTCAAGACTAATTATGAAGTTTGATTATTTTTTAATGCCTTAAATTTAATTAACTATAAATAAAAATACAAATTATTATAAATAGATAAGTAACAAGAAAACAATTAATAAAAAATAAAACTTTTCAGCATCTAAAGGCGATAACTGGCAAAATATATTTTATACAAACGTATATATAAACTACTAGATAAACTTAAACTTGCCATGTATAAAAATCTTAAATTAAGCTCAAAACTCAATATATTGCTAGGGATAATCTTATCATGCTTAATAGCAACTATTGGCATACTATTATCAATAGTCTTACAAAACTATGCTGAACAAGTAATTGCAGAACGAGCATCGATGTTAATTGAAACAATGAACTCGGTTCGCAACTACACTAGTACTCAAGTTAATCCTGAACTTGCATCACGTCTAGAAACGGAACCAATATTTTTACCTCAAACTGTTCCTGCTTATTCTGCTAGAGAAATTTTTGAACGCTTACGAAGTAATGAAGAATATAGTCAATTTTTTTATAAAGAAGCGACATTAAATCCAACAAATATTAGAGATCAGGCAGACTCATTTGAAACACAAATTATCAAAGCTTTTCAAAATAATCCTGAATCACAACAGCAAGGTTTTCGCTCTATTCCTGGGGGAGAATTCTTTTACATTGCACGTCCTATAAAGGTTGAAAAAGAAAGCTGTTTACGCTGTCATAGTACTCCAGAACAAGCTCCTGCTAGTTTAATTTCTACTTATGGTAGTAGCAATGGTTTTGGTTGGAAACTCAATGATATAGTAGGGGCGCAAATTATTTCAGTCCCAGCCAGCGAAGTATTTGCAGCTGCACGTCAACTGAATTATTTAGTAATTAGTAAAATTTTTATACTTTTATTGGTTGCTAGCTTGTTACTTAATCTTTTTCTTAAATTTACTATTACTGAGCCTATTAAGAAAATGTCTTATTTATCAAAGCAGCTTAGTATGGGAGATATGAACATGGAGTTTGAACAAAAAAATAATGATGAAATTGGTATTTTGGCAGCTTCTCTTAACCGTCTCAAAGTTAGTATGAAAATGGCAATAGAAATGCTAGAGAATAAGTAATGAGTAATGAGTAATAAGTAAGCCTAGTGCCTAGTGCCTAGTGCCTAGTGCCTAGTGCCTAATAAATAATAAGTAATTTAACAGATTTAAAATTCAAATAATCGCTTTTGAAAAATCTTAGCTTGTTCTGGATTATCAATTTTTTTAGCTAAAGTCATACCTAACTCTTGTTGAGAAATATTGGGATTTTGCTTAATAATTTTGTTGCAAATAATATTTGCCATTGGCCCTATGAATTCTGTTAATTCTTGACAACAGTATTGGATAAACTCTGAACTAATTTGGCTATTAAAAGTAGTTGAATTAATTAAATTTGTGTTTACATTTGTTGGAGATTGAGGAATAGGAATTGATGATTTAAAATGTTCATTTAGAATTTGTAAACTTGGATTAATTGCAATAACTTGATTAAAAATTTCTCGACAGCTAGCTGGGCGATCGCGAGGATCAAGTGCCATCATACGATCAATTAAATCAACAAACTGAGGTGAAATTCCCTCTACAGACTTTTGCCAGTCAATTTTATTATGAGAAAAATCATAAAAATAAGTTGGATCTTGAGCAGTTAACAAAAAAATTATTGTGCCACCAAGAGCATAAAAATCTGATTGTAAAACGGCTTTTCCTCTCATTTGTTCCATAGGCGTATAGCCACGAGTAACTACTCCAGTGACTTGTCCTACCGCTTGTTTTTCAAGATAGCTTTCATCGACTTTTCTAGCCGTACCAAAATCAATTAAAACTAAACAACCATTGGCTCGCAGCATAATATTAGCTGGTTTAATATCTCGATGAAAAAAATTATGATTGTGGAGTTGTTCGAGAATTAAAGTTAATTCAGCCAACCAACGCAAAACTGTTTTAGGCTTAATTGGGCGATCGCCTCTTTGATGAATATATTGTTGTAAATTTAACCCTTCAATTTTCTCCATTACTAAACAGTGTAGAGGTTCTTTTTGCTGATTAGGAAAGTAAAGAAAATAGCCATCTATATCGATCTTAGGTATGCCAGGATGATTTAAAATACTTAAAATTTGAGCTTCTTGCTGAAATAATTCTACATATTTAGGGTGATTATCTGTAAGTACTTTTAGCACCCAAAAACAAGAATCAATATCAATTATTTCGTAAGTTGTACCAAATCCGCCATGATCTATTTCTCTAATCACGCGATATCTTTCATCCAATAGCATTTCTGAACCGCAACCCTGACAAAATATCGTAGTATCAGAATTATTTGGTTTGGGACACTCAGGATTAATACAAATACTCATTAGTATAATCAGTTTACTATTGTTAAATCAAAAATATAAACAATGTATTTTAAATAACTAGTTAAACTTATAATTATTAGAATATACATAATATATTTTATCAAAACTATTATTAAGAAAATGTCTGAATAGTTAAAATATTGTTGGGATATATTAAGATTGTCAGTTAATCAAATAAGAGGAAAGTAATCTTTTCTAAATAATTTTGAAACAATTGCACCATCGTAATTTTATAAGACAAGTATTATTAATGCTTGTAGCAAATAATGAACCAAATCGTAATTGTTGGTGCAGGCCCTACGGGATTAACCTTGGCGATGCTTTTAGCTAAACATAGTATCAATGTTAAATTGATTGAAGCTTCGCGCAGCTTTCGGCGCACTTTTCGGGGTGAAGGTTTAATGCCGAGTGGTCTAGAAGCTATTGAGCAAATGGGTTTAGCACATTTAATCGAGCAAATTCCTCATCGTGCTTTGGATGCTTGGGAATTCTTTGTCGAAAATCGTCTTTTGTTCCGAGTCGATGAACCGATGGAAATGAATGGCAAGTCTTGTACCCTAATTTCACAGCCAGCCTTTCTGGAAGCTGTTGTTGGTGAAGCTACTAAATATAGTAATTTTGAGTTTATTCCAGGTGTTTTAGTTCAAGATTTATTGTGGCAGGGCGATTATCGCGTTACAGGTATAAAATTAAGTGATGGTAGAACACTCAATGCGGATCTCGTCATTGGTGCAGACGGTCGCAACTCGACTATCAGACAAAAGGCTAATTTATCTCTCCAAAAAGAACAGCAAAGTTTTGACATTCTTTGGTTCAAGTTACCAGCCAGATCAGAGTTTAAATTAGAGAATGTATTTTACGCTTTTTTATCTGGTCGTGAGGCATTTGGATTGTTCCAAGGATCAGAAGGAAACCTTCAGCTGGGGTGGTCACTTCATAAAGATAATCCAATTGAGTGGCAGCAGATAAATTGGGCAGAGAAATTTGCATCTACCTCCCCTAAATGGCTAGCAGAATATTTTCAGCAACATTCAGAATTGATCGAACGTCCAACTTTATTATCGGTGACAGTAGGACGCTGTTCACGTTGGCATATACCAGGATTATTGCTTTTAGGCGATGCAGCCCATCCCATGTCTCCAATCCGCGCTCAGGGAATTAACATGGCACTAAGAGATGCTATCGTTGCCACTAATCATCTAATTCCATTGTTAAAACAATCACATCCGATACTCAAGGAAATTGATGCAGCACTCTCAAACATTCAAGCAGAAAGAGAACCAGAAATTATCAAAATTCAGCAACTTCAAAGAGAAGAGGCAGATCAAGCTGAATTATTAAGAAATTATTCGCTTATACGATTTAGTTTGAGTCGTCTAGCACCATTAATTCGTAATCAACTCAGACAATCTTGGCTGAAGCGACAGATACAATTGCGTCAAGGATTTACAAAAGTGTGTTTGGAAATATATAGCAATCAGGAATCAGATATGAGAAAATTAGATTAAGAATGATTTGAGATAAAAGATGGAAGAACTAGATGCCTTTATTGAGTCTGTTAAAGATCCTAGAGAATTAAAAAGAGGTTTGGCAGTCAGAATGACCATC
>JBOFLX010000104.1:0-25167 GCA_051658085.1 Waterburya sp. | reverse complement strand
TTTTATCCAAAAAGTATTGAGGTTTAAAATTCTGTCAAACTATTGTGTTGTCTAGGTTCTAGGCGTTGTTTGTCTCATTGCTGCTCCAAACCGCGCATTTACCAATATAGGCATTTAACCCACGATTGTCAACCCCCTGCAACAGAATAAATTATTTTGGTTTGATCAAAGTCACTCGTGGTATGGTGTTTGGGCAGATATTTAAACATGATTTTTTTTATGTCTTTGGCTTTTCAAGAAATAATTGCTACTTTAAACAGTTTTTGGAGTGATCGCGGTTGTTTAATTGTGCAACCATATGACATCGAAAAAGGGGCGGGTACGAAAAACCCCAATACTTTTTTAAGGGCATTAGGCCCTGAACCTTGGTCTGTAGCTTATATTGAGCCTTGCAGAAGACCAGCTGATGGAAGATATGGAGAAAATCCCAATCGAGTTCAACATTATTACCAGTATCAAGTTTTGATTAAACCTTCACCAGATAATATTCAGGAAGTTTATTTGGATTCTCTAAAAGCTCTAGGCATTCATCCAGAAGATCATGATATTCGTTTTGTTGAGGATAATTGGGAAGACGCAGCAGTAGGCGCTTGGGGGGCTGGCTGGGAAGTCTGGTTAGATGGGATGGAAATTACCCAATTTACCTATTTTCAGCAGTGTGGTGGTCTTGATTGTCGCCCTGTGTCAATTGAAATTACTTATGGATTGGAAAGATTGGCGATGTATCTCCAAAATGTAGATGCGATTATGAAAATTAGATGGAACGAGCGCGTTAGTTATGGCGATATTTTTCTTCAGGGAGAAATAGAACAATGTACTTATAATTTTGAAGCTTCAGATCCAGATCTTTTATTTAGTTTATTTGGATTATATGAACAGGAAGCAACACAATTGATTAATCGAGGCTTAGTTATGCCTAGTTTGGATTATGTACTTAAATGTTCTCATTCTTTTAATTTGCTCGATGCTAAAGGTGTAATTGCTGTAACGGAAAGAACTCGCTATATTGGCAGAATTCGTAATCTGGCTCGACAGGTAGCACAGTTATATTTAGAACAAAGGGAAAGTTTGGGATTTCCTTTACAAAAAGTTAGTTAAATTAAGGCATTGTTTGAAATGCAGCAGAAAGTAAGAAATTTTAGCTATTATCTAATAATTTTTGGCTGTTCTCAAAATTTGTGTTAAATAGCTTATTGAGAATAAATAGCAAAAACTGTATGATAAGAAATCTAAAATATTTTGATTCTTAGATAGACAATCGTGTGAATTGTTATGAGTAAACAAATAAATAAATTTTCCCGACGCGGTTTTATAAGTATCAGCACCGCAGCTTTGGTAGTTGCCTGTAATCAAACTAAAAGCAATCAATCTCAAACCAAACAGCAACCCAAAGCAGTAGAAACTTCATCAACTACTCAAAGTAAACAAACAACCCAAGGTGGGGATGTGAATGTTTACTCTTCTCGTCACTATAATACTGATGAGCAGTTATATGACGGTTTTACGGAAAAGACAGGCATTAAAGTAAATTTGATTGAAGGGAAAGATGATGAATTAATTGAGAGAATCACTAGTGAAGGAGCAAATAGCCCCGCAGATATTTTGATTACTGTTGATGCAGGCAGATTGTGGCGTGCGGATCAAGCAGAAATTTTTGCCCCTGTAGAGTCACAAGTTTTAACAGAAAAGATTCCTGAAAATCTGCGCCATCCTCAAAATCTTTGGTTTGGGTATAGTAAACGGGCGCGGGTAATTATGTACAATAAGAACAATGTAGACCCTGCTCAACTAACTACTTATGAAGATTTAGCTGACCCTAAATGGAAAGGAAAGGTAGTAGTTCGCTCTTCTAGCAATATTTATAATCAATCTTTGGTGGCAGGGATGATTGAGGTTAAGGGCGAACAAGCAACAGAAGAATGGATTAAAGGATTAGTGGCTAATTTTGCTACTCCACCTGAAGGTAACGATACTTCTAAAATTGAAGCGATCGCAGCAGGAATGGCAGATTTGACTTTAGCCAATACTTACTATTTAGCCAGATACGCAGACGACAAAGAAATATTTGATAACGTTGGAGTTTTCTTTCCCAATCAAAATGATCGAGGTACACACGTTAACATTAGTGGGGCTGGTATGTTAAAAAGTGCGCCTCATCAAGAGGAGGCGATCGCCTTTTTAGAATATCTTGCTAGTCCTGAAGCTCAGGAATTTTTTGCTTTGGGTAACAATGAATATCCCGTAGTAGCAGGAACACCTATCAACCCTGTAGTAGAAGGTTTTGGCAAATTTAAAGAAGATACCGTTAATGTATCTGCCTACGGCAAAAATAATGCTACTGCTGTTAAAATCATGGATCGCTCAGGATGGATATGATCTATATGCTCTAAATTACTAAGTAAAAAAATGAAACAATTTCTCGGTCTGGCAGCTTTGACTGATATTCTGATAATAGGTGGGATGATGGGTACTTGCTTATCTGTTAATGCAGAATCTCCTCTATCAGTTCTTTATCCTCCGAAAGAACATCAAACTACCGCCGAGAAAATTTTTTTTATTGGTACAGCATCTCCTCAAGACCCAGTATTGATTAACGGCAAGCCGATAAAAAATCGTAGTAGTTCAGGACATTTTGCTCCCAGTCTGCCTTTAAAAATTGGAGAAAATATTTTTACGATTCGCCATCAGAAGCAAGAAATAAAAATAAAAGTTTATCGCCTGAACGAGCAGCCAGAAATACCGAATAAATTGGCTTTTGGAGACGATTCTTTGACTCCTGGAGTAGATATTGCGCGTTTGCCTAATGAACCAATTTGTTTTGGTGCAATAGCTCCACCAGATACTAATGTGTCGGTACAGATTGGGGAAAGTAAAGTGTTACTTTTACCGAAAGTAGAATCTGTGGATTTACCTGCTAATTCTGCGGTGTTGACGGCGGATAATAATCCGATAATCAAAACAGACATAAGTAAATATGAAGGTTGTACTAGTTTGGATATTCCTCGAAATTACGGTAAGCCTTTATTTGAATTAAAAAAAGATGGTGAGATAATCACTCAAAAAAGTCAAGGAGACGTTACGATTCTTGCCCCTCAAGATATTGAAGTAGTTGAAGTTATTGCAGATGAGGGAGTGGCTAGAACAGGAGCAAGCAGTGATAATTCGCGTTTAACTCCTCTACCCAAAGGAACTAGAGGTAGAATAACAGGTAAGGAAGGAGAATGGTTACGACTTGACTATGGTGGATGGATTCAAGAGACAGAGACTAAACCTGTACTGGGTAATATTCCTCCTCAGTCGATAATTCGTGGTATTACTACTAGACAAGTCGAATCAGCAACCGAAGTTATTTTTCCATTGCAATTGCCTGTACCTGTGGAAGTAAAACAACATGAAACAAGTATTACTTTAAGTTTATATAATACTATTGCTCAAACTGATACTATTCGTCTTGATGCTGATCCGATGATTAAACGCCTTGATTGGCAGCAAGTATCACCCAATCAGATTGACTATAGGTTTGAACTGCATGAGCAACAGCAATGGGGTTATGATTTGCGTTATGAAGGGACTAGTTTGATTTTTTCTTTACGTCATCCTCCTAAAACTGCCTTATCTCCAATCGCTGGCTCAATGTGGTATGGGGAGGAGCGAATTGTAGGTAAGGTTATTAATGCTAATCCTCAACAGCCTTTAGAAGGCATCGACATACTTTTAGATCCTGGGCATGGAGGTAAAGAGTCAGGGGCAAAAGGGCCAACAGGATATGCAGAAAAAGATATTAATTTATTAGTTTCAAAATTAGTTGAGCAGGAATTGAATAAGCTGGGAGCAACAGTTTATTTAACAAGGGAAAAAGATATCGATTTATCTTTAGACGAAAGGGTAGCAATGATCGATAAAATTAAACCCGATTTAGCTGTTTCAATTCACTATAATGCTTTGCCTGATAATGGGGATGCAGAGAACACTCAAGGAATTAGTACTTTTTGGTATAACACTCAGGCTCATGCCCCAGCAATGTTTCTACATAACTATTTAGTTACTAAATTAAATCGTCCTGACTATGGTACTTATTGGAATAATTTGGCTTTAACTCGCCCTCATACTGCACCATCTATTTTATTGGAATTGGGGTTTATGATTAATCCTGAAGAATTTGAATGGATTACCAATACTCAAGAACAACAGAAACTAGCTAAAGCGATCGCGCAAGGAATTCAAGCTTGGTTTGCTACTGTAAAGTAGATTAAATTTAATTATTAATTACTGATGTTACCTGTTTTTTATTATCACTGGTGACTACAATATCATTGTCTTCAAAACTGCCGATCGCTTTTTCTCCTGTTACTTTAACTTGGGGATCGGCTTGTTCATAGATTACATTCCCTATTGCTTCAATTTTTTGCGTGTCGAGCTTCCAGGTTAACTGGTTAGCATATAATTCCGAAGCTTTTTGCTGATTAATTCCCTGCACACCAGCCGTTAGCTTGGCTATTTGCTGTTTAAGATTTACTTCTCCTTGATTGCCAGTAAAACTGAGGCTATGATCGCGATCTAAAATTTGAATAGGTTTTTTAGCATTACCTACACGCTCTTGATAATTCCAAGTTAAAGAGTCAGTAGCTATTTGTAAATTTGGTTGAAGAGATACTAATTCAATATTGTTATTTAAAGTAGCAGTATGTTTAGTTAAGTTTACTTCAGCGCGATCGCTTACTAACTTATCGGTAACTTTTTCGTCTTGATCGAAGCGTACTATTTCGATGGCGTTAGGACTTTTGATTTGAGCTTGAGGAATTTTCCAAACCAGGCGATCGCTCGTTAGCTGTAGAGTAGGGTTTTTACTGGTTGCCGTAATTTTTCCCTGTATTTCTAAACTTTCAATATCAGTAAAATATTTTCCTTCTGTAGCAGTAACTTCTAAATTAGGATGAATAGCAGTAAAATTATCTTTAATTAGTACTAAATTTTCTTGAGGTCGCCATTCTACAGCATTACTTTTAATGACGCTGTTATTACGGGGATCACTAGCAATTATTTGCTCATTTAAAATAATGACGTTGCCGTTATCCTTAACTTTTCCAGTATCGGCACTAATCTTAAAAATTATTTTGCCATTCTTGATTAAATTACCTACTACCTTATCTAAAGTAGCGGTTTTTTTATCTTCACTGTAGACAATATTAGCTGCTTTGATTTTCCAGATTGTACCTGTTTGCTGATTAGATTGCTCTAAAATAGCGTTGTTTAAAACTAGCTGTGTGTCTATTCTACTTTTCTTGTCAGTCTGGGGGGGAGAATTAGGAAGCGACGCTTGACAAGCAACCAGACCAGATACAAATATAATCCAGAATAAATTGAGTTTTTTAACTTTTAATTTGGGGATATTCAAACTGAGTAGTAAGCAAGGAGGAGAAAATTTTTAGTTTTTAATAAAGGTTAAACACACAACATTTTTAATAATTATGAAGTATATTTTACTCTTATCTTCTACCTCCTGGCTCTTTTAATCGTCCAAAATACCAAATCCCGAAAAACTGCGATAGGGATCACTATGTTTAGTATTTTTTTGGATATCTTCTTTAATTTGGTCTAAGTCAATATAACGGTCTGCCACGTTAATTAGACTATCGCTAGTCATTGATCGCAAACTAACTACTTCAACTCGCGCACCCCGATAGCTTACCGCATCAACTGCATAAGCAAGATCCCCATCACCACTAACTAATACTGCGGTATCGTAAGCGGAAACCAAAGCCATCATATCTACAGCGATTTCTACGTCTAGATTGGCTTTTTTTGAGCCATCAGGTAGTTGTACTAAATCTTTGGCAATGACACGATAACCATTACGACGCATCCAGAGTAAAAATCCTTGCTGTTTTTCATTAGTACGATCTACGCCTGTGTAGAAAAATGACCGTAGCAGTCTTGAGCCTCCAGTTAGGCGATATAAAAGCTTGCTGTAGTCGATTTCAATACCCAATTGTAGTGCAGCATAAAATAAATTAGAGCCATCAATAAAAATAGCTACACGTCCCCTATTTTCTAGCAGTTGTTCAGGTGTAAAAATAGGGTCGCTTCCGAAATTATCCAGCATTGTGTTAAGCCTCATTTTTTATGAAAAAAGTTATTCTATTTTGGGTGGATTAGCCCCACAATTACTAACTACCAAAAGCAGTCAAACCAAGTATTCTAGTTTTATAGGAGACGACAAAGTTTATTAAATTTTAACCGTCTAAGCAGAATTATTAATTAGTTTTAAATTGAATAACTCTGCCCAACTATTTTAAGCAATGCCACTCTAGTCAATTTATATCAGTAAAAAAATATACTGAGCTAAATTACTCGTCTTAATTTAATCTTCTGACGGCAATTCCAATTTAGAAAAAACTGGACTAGCCTTACCCAAAGTTTTGTTGGTGGATAGTTTGCCCCATTGTGAGTGAGTAATAAAAGTTTCAGTCTCTTGTGTTTGGGAATTATGATTAAAATCCCAATTAAATCCCAACTGCTGATAAATTTTGTTGCTGAGATCGGGGACTATTGGTGAGAGTAGATAAGCAGATAAACGTACTGACTCTAGAACAGCGTATAAAATCTGTTCTACTTCTGTTTGTTTTGCTTGTTTAAATAAACTCCAGGGCGCACTGTCGTCAATATATTTATTGCTTGCCCGCACTAAAGTGAAAATTTCCTCACAACCTTGGCTAAATTGCAGATTTTCATAAGCTTGGGTCACGCGATCGCCTAAGTTCATACCAATATTTTTCAGTGGATGATCTGAACTATAATCGGCACTAGTTAATTGCGGTAGCTGACCCTGACAATATTTAGTTAACATTCCCAAAGTACGATTGAGCAAGTTACCCAAATCATTCGCCAAATCGGCATTAAGCACATTAATAAAACGAGTTTCATTAAAATCGCCGTCTTTACCCAGTTCAATCTCTTTGAGAAAGTAATAGCGTACAGCATCTGCACTATATCTATCTACTAAATCAAACGGATCGATGGTGTTTCCTAAAGTTTTTCCCATTTTGAGTCCATCTTTAGTTAAGAAACCATGACCAAATACTCGCTCTGGTAAAGGCAAACCAGCAGAGGCTAACATAGCAGGCCAATAAACTGCATGGAATCGTAATATATCTTTACCAATTAGATGCAAATTAATGGGCCACCATTGAGACAAGGCATTATCTAAAGTTGGTTCTTGCTCTGGTTCGAGTAAAGCTGTGACATAACCCAAAAGCGCGTCAAACCAGACATAAATCGTGTGCTTCTCATCACCAGGTATGGGGAAACCCCAATCCATATTGACGCGAGAAATTGAAAAATCCTTTAAACCCTGCTTAACAAAGTTAAGGACTTCGTTGCGTCGAGTGGCTGGTTGAATAAAGGCGGGATTAGATTCATAGAGTGATTCTAGCTGCTGCTGATATTTAGACAGACGAAAAAAATAGTTTTGTTCATCACGCCACTCTGCCTGTTTATTGGTATGAATAGCACAGTGATGATCTTCAATTAAATCTCGTTCTTCTTTAAACTCTTCGCAAGAGACACAATACCAACCTTGTTGACGGTCAATGTAAATGTCACCTTGCTTCCAGACGCGCTCAAAAAACTCATTGACAATTGCCTGATGGTTAGACGCAGTGGTACGACTAAAGCGATCATATTTGATGTTAAGTTTGTCCCACAAAGATTTAAAACTAGCGACAATGCGATCGCAATGAACCTGGGGTTCTAAATTTTTTTCCGCAGCAGTACGCTGAATTTTTTGTCCGTGTTCATCTGTCCCTGTAATCAATAAGACAGATTTACCCTGTAAACGATGAAATCTCGCGACTGCATCTGCCACAATAGTAGTGTAGGCACTACCGATATGAGGGACATCATTAACGTAATAAAGAGGAGTAGTTAAAGCAAATTTATGGTTGTTGAAGGAGATGTTCATTTAAATTAATTGAAAATCGCTCAAACCTAAAGAGTATAGTATTTGATAACCTTTCGAGTTTGATGGCAATATTCTATATATTGACCCTTAATGTGCCACAATCTATTTTTATTAGTTCTCTAAATGATAGATATTTTAGTAAATTAAAGAACCTTGGTTAAAAAATGATCCATCAACAGTATCAATGACAACATGGTTCTACATTTAAGTTAGGGGAAATACTTAATAATTTTTCGATTTCGTTAACAAAGTCGGCTGAAAAGCCCAAATAACGTTTTTATGATTGAATTCAGCTTTAATATAGCTCTTGTTAACCAAAAAAACCTGAAATTTTTGTCAATTATTAAACATTACTTAATACTAAAAAATAGCTTCATTTAGTAATAAAAGTAAATTATTATACCGTATTTAATTGATTTAGCGAAAATTATAGTTAATGTTATTTCTTACTCCAAATTTAATCGCTCAAGCTTTAATATCATCACTTAATCTCGATTTGACTTTCTCTTATACCGATCGCATCCCCCAAGATCTTCCTACTATTGTGGTTAGCAATCATCGTAGTTTTTTAGATGCGCCAATTTTAATTAGAACGATTCCCTATTCGTTACGAATTGCTTGTCATCATTACATGGGACAGACTCCTGTTGTGCGAGAAATCGTTAATTCGTTGGGTTGTTTTCCTCTTGGGGAAGCCGATCAAAGACAAAAGCAATTTTTTCAACAAGCTAGTTCTTTGTTAACTTCTAGACAATGGATCGGTCTATTTCCCGAAGGAACAAAACCGATGATTGAACCCACAGCACCAGAAGAGATTAGTCAATTTCGGCGTGGGTTTGCTCATTTAGCTTGGCAAATGCCTGTGGCTGAATTAGCTGTATTACCAGTTGCGATCGCTTCTTTATCGGAAACTATTTACCCTACTATTCCTATTCGTTGGTTAAAACAATTTGACTACAACGAACCGTTTTTTGAACGCCAGGGATTACATCCGATGCTAGTTTATCATCGTGTTAATATCTTGATTGGTCGTCCTTATTTGATTAATACAGCTAAAAAACAGGAATATATAGGTAAACAGGCAAAACAACTAGCTACAGATTTAACGAACTATTGTCAAAGTGAAATTACAGGGTTATTACGGGAAGGGATTTATAGGTAGTAGGTAGTAGGTAGTAGGTTATAAGCTAAATCTAAAGAAAAACAAATTGAAATCTATCTAAGGAATGAAATATTAGACAATGATTAGTATTAAGAAACTTTGAGTTTTATTATTTTGAGTTCACATAATATTATTTATTTATGAATTTTGCTTCTAGCGTCGATTTTATCGAACCAAAACAAATCAATCGAGATGCACCTTTGTTTGTCTACCTACCTGGGATGGATGGTACAGGAGAACTATTTCAAAATCAGGCGGATAGTTTAGCGGTTCGTTTTGATTTACGTTGTGTCAAAATTCAGACCAATGACTATAGTACTTGGCAGGATTTAGCAGAAGATACTATCAAACTCATTAAATTAGAATTGACTGCTAAAACCAATCAAGAAGTATATTTGTGTGGTGAATCTTTCGGTGGTTGCTTGGCACTCAAAACAGCTTTAATTGCACCTAATTTAATTAAAAAACTGATTCTGGTTAATGCTGCTTCTTCTTCTCATCAGTTACCAATTTTAAGTTTAGGGGCAGATATTGCACCTTGGCTACCAACCTGGGTACATCGTTATTCGGCTGTGGGACTATTACCTTTTTTGGCTAAATTAAATCGTATCAATGATTGCGATCGCTATAGACTTATAAATCATATGAAATCTTTACCTCCCCAGGTAGTTAGCTGGCGTTTATCGCTTTTAAGAGATTTTAAGGTTGCCGATCAACAATTACGTAATTTAACTATTCCTACTCTAATTATTGCTGGTGGTTCAGATAGTCTTCTACCTTCTGTCCAAGAAGCAAAAAAGCTAGTTAATCTTATGCCCAATGCTCAGATGACAGTGTTGCCTCTAAGTGGTCATGCTTGTTTATTGGAAACGGAAGTAAATCTAGATCGGATTTTGGTAGAGCAAAATTTTATCCCTGCTAGCCTTTTATCTTTGAGGGGATAGAAAATTTTAACTATTAACCTAAGTGGCTATCAATAGGGAAAAAGTTGTTTTAAGTTTAGCTACCAAATGTTGTTATATTAATAAGCTGTTGCCTGTTATTTGGGTGTGGATAAGCAAAAACCAAAGTTTATCGATCTTTTCGCTGGAATTGGTGGTTTTAGATTGGCTTTTGAACAAGCTGGATATGAGTGTGTTTATTCTTGTGAAATAGATTCTGCTTGTCAAGAAGTTTATTTTAATAATTTTAGAGAACAGCCAGAAAGCGATATTACGAAAATAAATATTAAAAAAATACCAAATTTTGATGTTCTAACCGCAGGGTTTCCTTGTCAACCTTTTAGTATCTGTGGGAAGAGACAAGGTTTTGAAGATACAAGAGGTACTCTGTTTTTTTATATTTGCCAAATCATAGAAGCTAAACAACCTAGTGTTGTGCTTTTAGAAAATGTCAAATATTTGGTTCATCATGATCGAGGTAAAACATTAGATATAATTTTATACTCTTTGGAATATTTAGGATATTTAGTTGATTATAAAATTCTTAACGCTAAAGATTTTGATTTACCACAAAATAGGGAAAGAATAATAATTATTGCTACTCGAAATAAAAAATTTAATTTTAATAATATTAAATCTAAAAATTCTTGGTTAAAACTAGAAAATTATCTTTGTACAAATGAATATTTTGAATACTTAAAACCTCAAGAATATACTTTGATAGATAATCCTAAACAACAAGATTCAGGATTAATTTTTGTAGGTTATAGAAATAATAAAACCACTTGGAAAAAAGGTGTCAGACCAAATACACAGCATCTTTCTAGAGTACATCATCAACCTAATCGTATTTATTCTGTAGAAGGAGTTCATCCTACAATTCCATCTCAAGAAACTTCTGGAAGATTTTTCATTTATATTCCCAAAGAAAACAAAGTACGTAAATTAACAATTAAAGAATGTTACAGAATTATGGGCTTCCCCGATACATTTAAGGTACATAATTCAGTAGCAGAATGCTACAAGCAAATTGGAAATTCTGTATCGATTCCAATGATTTATGAATTAGCGGTTCAAATTAAAGAACAAAATATACTTATAGATAAACAAAGATTAAATCAAGAGTATATTAATTTTTACCAGTCTCAACCATTGCAACTTGATATTTTTACAAATGTCATTACGAACCATAAAGCAAAATTGTTAGAAATATATAATCAATCTCTAGAAGTAAAAAGTATTAAAGACGCTATACCAGAAAGAATATTTACATACATACAAACTATTGCTCAAAATTGTTCTAAACAAAAAGGTGTTTACACAGTATTGATCACTTTATTAATACATAAAATTCTTGAACCAACTCAAGATATTCGATATCATCAATCACATATGCCTAATGGCTTTTCTGGTAGAACAATAGATACTCAGTATATTACCCCTACTCTCAAAGAATTAGGACTACCTGCTATGGCAGAAAGTGGGTGGTTAACTCGTTCTTTAGAACAGCCCTATTCTTACACTCTGGACTACAATGGCAAAATCAATAATATATCTGTTAAAGAAGCATTTTTAAATATTATTGATTTCGTAGAAAATCACCATCATTCAACAGAAATTATTACTAAAATACTGATTTATCAAGTAAAAGAAAATACACTAGCCAATCAAATTTCTATTATTAAACTAGTAGCTCCTGAAAAACTAAATATAACCACAGTAATAAATTGTTTAGAAGCTCATTTTAACCATAATTATAAAACTTTCGGAGCTTATAAGTTACCTGTAATTGCTTTTTATACTATTTATCTAAAATTAATTCAAGAAGTGGAGAGATATAAAGGTTGTATGATAAAAAATTTAGGCAGTCATACTGCATCTGATCGAACTTCTAAGACAGCAGGAGACATAGAAATTTTCGATAAAAACAAAAAACTAATTGAAGCAATAGAAATTAAACAAGGTAAACCAATTAATTTACAAATACTTTTAAATGCTAAAGATAAAATTTTAAAATATCATCCCAGAAGATACTATATATTTTCATCTGCCAATATTTACAAAGCTGATGAAATAAAAATTCAAGCTGAAATTGAACTTATTGCCAAAGATCATGGTTGTCAGGTTATTGTTAATGGTATTATCCCAACTCTCAAATATTATTTGAGGTTAATTACGTCAGTAGAAACATTTGTTGAAGATTATTCTAGATTTGTAGAACAGGATAAAGAATTACAAGCTATTCATAAAATTCAGTGGAACAATATTTTAAAATCTCTTGAATAAGTTAATTAACAATTAATTTTATGTAAAATGTCTATTGAGCATTCTGACGATACCAATCAATAGTATTTTTCAAGCCTTGACGAAATTCAGTTTCGGCAACAAAACCAAATTTAGCTTTAGCTCGTTGAGTATCTAAGCAACGACGGGGTTGACCATTGGGTTTATCTGTTTCCCAAATAATTTCCCCTTCAAACTCCATTAACTCACAAATAGTTTCGACTAGCTCTTTGATAGTTATTTCCTGATTAGTACCCAAATTAACAGGCGCAGCTTCATTATATTTCTGAGTGGCTAGCACAATACCCCTGGCTGCATCGGTAGAATACAAAAACTCACGGGTAGGACTACCATCACCCCAGACTGGTAATTCTTGTTCGCCTTTTTGTTGTGCTTCGTAGACTTTACGGATCAAAGCAGGAATGACATGGGAACTTTGAGGGTTAAAATTATCTTCAGGGCCATAAAGATTAACGGGTAAAAGATAAATGCCGTTAAAACCATATTGTTGGCGATAGGCTTCTAATTGTACCAACAAAGCTTTTTTAGCAATACCATAGGGAGCATTAGTTTCTTCTGGATAGCCATTCCACAGATCATCTTCTTGAAAAGGCACAGGAGTAAACTTAGGATAAGCGCAAATAGTCCCAACACAAACAAACTTTTCCACTCCCTCTTGATAGGCAGCATGAATTAACTGTGTCCCCATCATCAGGTTGTCATAAAACAATTCAGCAGGTTTATCGCGGTTTAAACCAATGCCACCTACATGAGCAGCCAAATGAATCACAATATCCTGTCCTTGAACTGCTTGTTGACAGTTTGACCACTGACAAAGATTTAACTCACGCGATCGCGGTATAGTAATGTTATTTCTAGTCGCTCCTGCTTGACACAGTTGGTCTACTACCTGCTTACCTAGAAACCCAGCACCACCTGTAACCAGAATTTTTTTGTCTTGTAAATTTAACATCGCTTGATGTGAATGTACTTCGTTCAACTCGAATAGTTCGTATCTATTAGCTCTATGCCTTACGGCAGCTATGCAAAAGCTTTTAGCTTTTAAAATAAAACACAAAAATTATAATCAATAAAGTAGAACTGTCTTGAAAATAGCTTATGGCTTGTAGCTTATAGCTTACAGCTTTGATTAATCCACAATCGTGGCAAGATAACGACGTAAATGGGCATTATCTTCATTGATACTACCATCGGGAGTAGGTAAGTTTAGGGCAGCTAAATCAGCATTGACCATTAATTTCACTAGTTCTTCAAAAGTCACTGAAGGCTGCCAACCCAATTTTTGCTTAGTTTTAGTTGGATCACCAATCAACAGATCTACTTCTGCAGGACGAAGATAACGCGGATCAAAAGCTACATAATCATGCCAATCTAGATTTACATAACCAAAAGCAATATCTAAAAATTCTCTGATTTGATAAGTTTCCCCTGTAGCTACTACATAATCATCTGGTTGTTCTTGTTGCAGCATCAACCACATTGCTTGAACATAGTCTTTAGCGTAACCCCAGTCTCTTTTAGAATCTAAATTACCGAGATAAAGTTTTTTCTGTGTACCTTCGACAATACGAGCCACAGCCCTAGTTATTTTACGGGTAACAAAGGTTTCTCCACGTCGAGGTGATTCATGGTTAAATAAAATACCGTTACAGGCAAATAAATTGTAAGATTCACGATAGTTTATCGTCTGCCAATGGGCATAAACTTTGGCACAAGCATAGGGACTACGGGGATAAAAAGGTGTAGTTTCTTTTTGGGGTACTTCTTGGACTTGACCAAACATCTCCGAAGAGCCAGCCTGATAAAATCTGACTTCAATTCCTGTCCGTTGCTGGTAGTCTCTAATTGCTTCTAATAAGCGCAAAGTTCCCATCCCTACAGAGTCAACAGTATATTCAGGAGAATCAAAACTAACCCTCACGTGAGACTGCGCGCCTAAATTATAGATCTCAATCGGTTTAACTGCTTCTAGGATACGTCTTAAGGTAGTACCGTCAGTTAAATCACCATAGTGTAGGAATAACTTTGCTTCTGGATCATGAGGGTCAACATACAGATGATCAATGCGATCTGTATTAAAAGTAGAAGTACGCCGAATTAGACCATGAACTTCATAGTCTTGTGCTAATAAAAATTCGCTCAAATAAGAGCCATCTTGACCAGTAATACCTGTGATCAAGGCTATTTTACGCTCAGTCATTATTGCAGTAATACTTGATTTCTATTAAGTTAACACTAAAAAGATAAAATTTGAGTCCAAAAATTAATTTAGAATTTTGATAAATTTAGATGAATTAAAAATTGTTTGTAAACTTTAATTTGAAACATGAAATGCCAACTTTTTACTTTTACTGAGTGAATCTTGATAGCTTTAAAATCAAAATTTATGTTTTTATGTTAGGCGTAGTAGCTAATAGCTAATAGCTAATAGCCAATAGCTACGAACTAGTAACCTTAATCAAAGCTAATTCACACTAAAGCTTTAATAAGCACCATTATTCCGAGGAAAAATAATCACACCAATAGTTTTAAAAACAATCCACAAATCCAATAGCCAATTATGGCTAGTAGCATAGTAGACATCAATTTTGACTCTTTTAGGATAGGGGATATCATTTCTTCCTGATACCTGCCATAAGCCAGTAATCCCTGGCTTAATTGTAAGTACGGTATTTATCTTACTCCCATATCTCGGCAATTCTTCAGGCACTAATGGTCTTGGCCCAACTATACTCATTTCCCCTTTTAAAACATTCCAAAATTGGGGAAATTCATCAAGGCTAGTTAAGCGCAAAAATTTGCCAATTTTAGTAATTCGAGGATCTTGTTTGAGTTTATAACTCGCTTGAAACTCTTGACGCATTTGATCGGAATCATTGATCATCGTTTCTAAGATTTTGTCGGCATCGTTAACCATTGTTCTGAACTTAATACAGTTAAAAAGCTTATGGTTTTTGCCAACTCTCTGTTGAACGTAAAAAATTGGCCCCTGAGAATTGAGGGCAATTAAAACCATCAAAACTAAATATAAGGGAGAAAATACAATGAGAATAAATAAAGCAAAAAGTATATCAAATATACGTTTGATAAGATTTCCGTTCAAAACAGAGAAAGATAAATTCAATCTAGGGAGATTGAACCAAGATTGATATCCTTTTCTAATCAGTCCCTGTACTATTTTGACGGAAATAAGTTGGCTGTTAGCAGTCATCTTACTCCTTCACACATCACACATCACACCACACTTGTCCAATAATAAGCTGATCAAGACTTGATCGGTTAATATTTTCCTAATTAAGGAAAAATTTTAAATTTTAATTGGACTCTTTCCACTTTGTATAACAATCCTCGATAAAATTTAAATAGGATTGTTTAAAGATTGTCGGGCTAAACTTGGTTGCTTGCAAGCGACAATTTTCTGGGTCAATTTGAATTTCCAGTTGTTCAAAAGTCTTTACCGCTTCTATTAAAGCTTCTGGCTTCTGAACCTCAAAAAATAAACCTGTTCCCTTTTGAGGATCTTGACGAATATCTTTGACTGTTTCTAATGCACCTCCTTGACCATAAGCAATTACTGGTGTACCACAAGCTTGTGCTTCAACTAGGGCAATACCAAAGTCTTCACAGGCTGCGTAAACAAAAGCTTTAGCTTTAGTTATATACTTTTTGACGACATTGTGGGGTTGCCAACCTAAAACTTGAATGTGGGACTGAGCAAGTTGACGGATTTCTTCTAGTTGAGAACCTTCCCCAATGATTACTAGAGGTTTTTTGAGTTGATTAAATGCCTTGACGATTAAGCATATTTGTTTATAACTTACTAATCGTGAAATTGTCAGATAGAAATCTTCCTTTTGAGGCTGAAACTCAAACTTATCTAAATCAACTGGAGGATAGATTACTTCAGCAGGACGACGATAACAACGCCAAATACGTTTAGCGGTGTGGTGGGAGTTGGCAATAAAATAATCAACTCGGTTGGCAGAGATGACATCCCATTGACGGAGACGATGCAAGATATATCTGGCAATGATTCCCTGAACTCCCTGACCTTTACGATCGCTCTTTAAATAATCAAAGGTTAGATCCCAAGCATAACGCATTGGAGTATGACAATAACAAATATGTAATTGATATGGACTAGTTAACACGCCTTTGGCTACTGCATGGGAAGAAGATAAGATTACATCGTAATCTCTAAGATCTAATTGTTCGATCGCGATCGGTAAAAGCGGTAAGTATTTTTGTACCCCATTACGAGCTTGAGGAAATTTTTGGAGGAATGTAGTACCTATTTCCCTCTGAAAGAGATAGCTTTCGGGATTAACCGATTCAAAATCAATTAAGGCATAGAGATCGGCGTTTATATGTTGCAAAATGTCTTTGACAACTAATTCTGAACCCCCTGTCGCTTTAGGAGTTAGCCATTCATGTACTAAAGCATATTTTAAATCCACAGTTGCTTGATTTTACTGAGCCTGAGTAATCAATTGCCATGTTACATCATTTAAATCACCTCCTAACGTTGTGTGAGGATTTAGATTTAATCTAGTGATCGCATCTCGATCTACTAGTAGATAAACTGGTTTAGTCTGTTGCCAATGTTGTTTTAATTGTTGATCAGAAGTGGGTAGAATTACGCGATCGCTATAAAATTCTAAAGCAGGACGTAAATTAGGGTAGCTAGTATAAATAATTTCTCGCTCAGAGGTATGTTGTTTAATCATGCCTGCGATCGGTTGTACAGGAAATGTTTCTGCTAATTCCCACAACCAGTGATTAGAGTTAAATAACACTAATAAAGCCAAATAAAAACCAACAATAATTACAGGAATAAAGTGACGGCAGGATAATAATATTAACAGAGTAGCGATGGTTAAACTCACAGCTAATACTGCCAAGACGATACCTAAATCTATATCGTGTTCAACACTAATTAAACCAGTAAAACCATAATAGGCACTAGCTACCCAGCAAATCATGGCTAAAAAACCAAGAGATAATTGCCAACTTTGGGGGTATTGTTCTTTGCGCCAAGCTGCTGCTAAACTTGCGCCGATGAATAAAGATAGTCCAGGATAAATGGGTATGATGTACCAGGGTAATTTAGTCATCATCAGAGAAATCGCTAGTAAATAAATCCCACTCCAAAGTAACGTTAGTTTTCCCCAGCTAAGACGATAATTTTTCCACGCCAACTTAATACCTCTGGGCAAAAATATCAGCCAGGGAAGGGTGTATTTAGCAATTTCCAATAAATAATACCAAGGAGGGCTAGAAATGTCGCTAACAGGCTCCCAAATGCGGTTGAAGGTCTGTTTGCCTAAGCTAATACCGAGAAATTTTTCTCCATAATGTAAATATTGCAATCCATACCAGGCGATCGCAGGTATTCCCCCTAACAACAAACCACCCCAGAGATAGGGATTTAACAGTAATTTGGGACAGTCCCAGATGATCAAGAGAATTGCAATTCCTCCCAGCAATACCCCCATCATGATGCCTTTGGTCAAACAGATTAATCCAATACCTAAACCTGTTCCTAATAACCAACGAAAATCTTTTTTACCTCGCAATAAACACCAGATCGCTAAACAAAACCAACAAGCGATCGCGCCATCTAACATTGCTACTCTACCGTGACGAGCGATCGGTAATAGTGTTAGATAGACACAAGCAGACAAAATTGCTGCTAAACGGGTAGTAAAAACTTCTATAGCAATTTTGTATAGTAATGGCACAGAGCAAGCGGAAAGCAAGGCTGGAACTATTCTTGTACTCCATTCACTGATGCCAAATAAACTATAGGAAATGGCAATAAACCAATGTATTAAAGGCGGTTTATTCCAATAAGGTTGATCATAATTAATGGTGGGATAAAGCCAAGTTAAACTATCAAAGGAACTACGCCAAATATTGCGAGCTACTCCAGCAACAATACCTTCATCCCAATCTCTTAGAGGAAGCTCTCCTAAATTAAAAGTATAAAGAACTACGGCAGCAATTAAGAAGCACAGAAAATAAAGATTATCTCTGTTTATTAATTTAAAATCAGCATTTTCCTCAACCTTCATCCCTTATACTTTATCTTTTACGTCTGGTGTGAATAAATATTACTTTCAACCCACATCAAAGCTTTGATGCTAATAGCTAATAGCTGATAGCTACGAACTAGTTTACTTGAACGAAGCCAATTCACATCAGGCGTCTTTATTATTCTGGATATCCGCTAACTGCATCAGGATCACTATCTCTTTTTGAACCTAATAGTTCTAGACGATCTACTTTAATAGTAGGACGAGAGCGTTGTCCACCTGTATTCTTATCTGTCCAAGTTTCAATCTTTAACGAGCCTTGAATACCGATTAATTTGCCTTTTTGAACATAATTTCCTGCTATTTCCGCCGTTTTGCCCCATATTTCTAAATTAAACCAGTCTGGCTGATCGCTATTACGACTACGACGATTAACTGCTAAAGGTAGTTTACATAAAACCGAACCTGACTGAAAATGAATAATTTCTGGCGCAGCCCCAGCCCGACCTACTAAATTAACAACATTAAGACCCATGAGTTTATTTTGATAGTACTACAGAACTAAATGATAATTTTTTAGTCTAGCAAATTATAGCCAAACCTCATAATAAGTGGTCGGTGCATCGGTTAATTCCTGGTTTAAACAGGGAAAAGGGGAAGGGGAAAAGGAAGAATAAAATGTGTAACTTATTTTGCTTAGGCTCTTAATCATCGATGATTTTTTTATATGATGCAAATACGAGAGCATTTCGTTTGTTATTTTATTAGTAGTTGTAGTTATGGTTAAACAAGATAATTACTCATGGAAAATCAACTTTTAAAACGAATTACTCATAATCAGGATATTTGTCATGGAAAACCCTGTATTCGAGGATTGAGATATCCTGTTGAGTTTATTTTAGAACTTCTTAGTTCAGGAATGACAACAGAAGAAATTTTGGCAGATTATGATGATTTAGAAACAGAAGATATCCAAGCAGTTTTACTTTTTGCTGCACGATTGAGCCAAATTAAAAGTATTCATAAAATTGCTTCATGAAATTTTTAGTTGATGCTCAATTGCCTGTTCGTTTAGCTAGATTTCTACAAGCAAGTGGCTATGACACTCTACATACAAGAGATTTACCTCAACAAAATGCTACTTCAGATACTCAAATCAATGAAATTTCTATTGAGCAAGAACGAGTTGTAATTACTAAAGATTCCGATTTTTTAGATTCTTTTATGACCATTCAAAAACCGTCAAAGTTGCTTTTAGTTACGACAGGTAATATTAAAAATAGTGAGCTTGAGAAAATTTTTGCTAACAATTTATTAACTCTTGTAGATTTATTGCAGGCTCATAATTATATTGAAATTAATCGTAGTGCAATTATTGTACATCAATAATATTTTATGTATTAGTAGATATTATTGCTCAACTAATAATTGTTTTTTGAAATTCTTTTCTAGTTGTCAAGTCCAAAAATTGCTGTTGCAAAGATTGCCATTCTTGCCATTTCTGATAACGTTGTTGGTTGAATTTCTGAATCAAAATAGGTAACTTTTTTTCTAGATCAACTTTAAAATTATTTGTGAAAAATGATTTTAAAACAAAGCAGTCTTGTATAACTCCTAAAATTTCTTGGAGATCTTTAATTTTTTGTAGATAGCCAAAATATTGTTCACTATAAAAGTTAGTAAATAAAGCCATATTGTAACGATTTTTTTTAGCTTCCTTTCTCAGACCATGAAGCATTTCCTCTTCTTGTTCTAAAAGATTTGTTACTTGCTCTAAAGATAATTCTGAGTTTAAGTTTATTTCTCCTGCTACTAAATCTACGCCAACTAACCAGCCTGGATGTAATAAGAGTTTACTTGTTTGCGGTAATAGTAAATCTGGTAAAATTAGATCGATTTTGGTGGCAGCAATATTAGTATATTCTGGTTTTTCTAACCACTCTTTCAAATCTTGTTTAAAATGTTGATAACTTTTTTTTTCTAAGGTGGATTTAACTTTTTTAAAAGCTTTTTTACGTTTTTTAGTAATTACTTGAACAGCTTGAGCTAAATATTTTTGTTCTGAATTTGGGAGATTAGGTAGATATTCCTTTTCTATAGTTAATTTTAAGACATCCAAATCCCGTAACTCGCCCAAGATTTTACCAATATTGCCGACATTTTTTTCTGTGGCAGTTTTAGGTAGAGCGATCGCTGGTGCAAAACCAATCATGGCACTTCTCAAACGCCTGATACCCACTCTCATTTGGTGTAATTCCTCTGGATCTTTGTCTTTTAAAACTGCTGCTTCGTGTTTTAAAATCTTCTTGAAATGTTGCTCAACAGCAATTTTACCCCAATCTCCAAAGGTTACGGCTGATTCTGAATTAGTCATTTAGTTCTGATTACTTCTCTTGAATATAGTTAATAACTTTAGGCTGCTCTTGTTTCAATTCTAGCCACAACTGCCTAATCTGATTATAAGTATCTTGTGCAGATAATTGACAATCAGATTCGCGATCGCACAAATCAATTACTTTTTCACTAAATATTTGTAAGTGCGCTGCCATAATTAATTGTTCTGATTGCTCTTGACTATTCAGGTTATACATATTTCTTAATGATTCACCAAATAACGTAATTTCTCTGGTACTTCTATGTATCGATGATTACATAATTAGCTAGAAAATTTATGTACGCTTTTATACATTAAATCTAAATATTTTGTTAAATTCAGTTTTAATTATTGAATAGCATTCGCAACTAGCCTGTTCTAAGCTTGCTCGATCAAGAATAGTAATATTGCCTCGACGATAATTAATAATCTCTGCTCGTTGTAAATTATTAGCAGCATTGGTTACACCTGCGCGACGAACTCCTAACATAGTTGCAATTAACTCTTGAGTTAGAGTAAACTGTCGCTGTTCGAGACAATCATGACTTGATATTAATAAACGAGCTAGTCTTTGTTCAATTTTATGTTGACTTTGACAGGCAACATTTTGCGCGATTTGAGTTAAACGCACTTGAATATATAGTAAAAACAATCTTTGTAATTCTTTACCGCGATTAAATTCCTGTTGTAGAATTTCTGCTTCTAGTCTCATTGCTTTACCAGCAATCAAAACCATTGCGGAATTAATACTAGAGTTACTACCTAAAATTATAGGAATTCCTAACAGTCCATCTTTCCCTATTCTTGCTGCTTCTATAGTCGCGCCATTTTCTAAAATAGTTACTATAGAAATTAAACCTTGCTCTGGGAAATATGCATAACGAATTTGTTCTTGAGGCCGATAAAGAATTTGCCCTGGAGTTAATATAACTGGTTGTAAATGAGCTAAAAGACGCTGATATTCAGATGTTGGTAAAGCTGCCAAAAGTTGATTAATAAACTCGGAATTGTTCACTGAGATGAAATACTAGCGTTTAACATTGGGAATTTTGGCAAATTTTTTTCTTACCAATAATTTTTTTTTACAGTATAAATTAATACAGTTAACCCGAAAGTAACTAAAAATTAACAGCAGATTATCATCTTACAATGAATACTGTGGTGCTAAATCTAGAGCTGATCGCTCATTTAACCGATGAACAATTTTATCAATTATGGGTTGCCAATCGCGATTTAAAAACTAAGAGCTAATAGCTAAAAGCTGATAGCTACGAACAGTAGCATTCGGAATACCACTACCTCAATAAACAACGGTATTTAAAACTGGGGTGCTAGGATTCGAACCTAGGAATGTCGAGACCAAAACCCGATGCCTTACCGCTTGGCGACACCCCAATGTACGCAACATAGACATAATAGCAAGTTAATACCTCCAGTTGTCAAGTAATTTAGCAAAAAATATTTTTGTTTACATATTAAGAGGCGGATTGACAAATTTCTTGAATTACCCGACGTAATTCCCAAGCATGAAGCAAGCCAACATAACCAGCATAGAGACACTGAATTTTTTCTCTGCCAACAAAGACATGATTAATTCCTAGAGGATGATTCCAAGTGTGAATAGTTATCTCGTCAGGGAAAAGAGCAATAACTTGCGATCGCTCAAAATACTGATAATCTGCATCAGTCATACCTGGTATCGAACGTAAACGCTTAATAACTTGATTTGCCAAGTTTTCTGTCGGCAGTAAACCCAATTGAGGATTTGTCCAAAAATTCTGAATAATAGGAATTAGATCTCGATGAAACTTAAGTGCATGGTGGGGAATGCCTGATACTAGTAAACAATTAGCATAGGCAAACTTGGTATTTTCTACGGTTACTAAACCATCACTACCCAGATTGAAATCACTGGCAACTGAGAGAGTCGGAATTTGCTGGGCAATTTTTTCTGCCATAGCACGACGATTTTTACCCAAATCCCTAGCTGTACCAATACCAATATTCAAAGGATCAATTATTCGAGCTATATTTGAACCACCAACGGGAGATCCAAGCAGAATCAAAGAATGAACCTTTGACCACCATTGAGGATTACGGTATAACACTTCCAACCACATTAACCCCCCCATTGAATGACCAATAATCCTGATAGGAGTTTGAGGATATTTATGAATTACCTGAGTAGCAATTTGTTCTAATTTTTTAACTAAAGGTTCGATTCTAATAAAGGTTTTAACCAAACCCAAACTAGGCACAGTAATTACTGCTTGAGAACTAGCTACTGCGTTCGCCAATTTACCAATGTCATTACCTGTATCCGCCCAACCATGTTGAGCAAATAACAAATATTCAGGATTGTTATTCATAAGCATAAAAACTATAACAAACCGTGCTAGCTAATTTTTGCTCACACGACTTTATAATCTTGGGACTTTATTTGCTTGTTTGTATAGCAATTTTAACCCTTGAGCTTATAGCTTACAGCTTTTGTTAAAAATTGATAGACCACTTATTAAGTGTTGTCTGAAATGTCCCCTCGTGATAGACAATAACAATAAAGACTTTTAGCGTGAATTAATTACATAAGTTTTCAAAGTTGCTAATTGCTCATGACTAACAGCGAACCATCTAAACCACGTCAATATAATTATTTTTTTTATTAAATTTGTTTCATGTCTAATTCACAAGCGATTAATCAAGCCGTTGCTAATCTCTATAACACCTATCCTTTTCCACCCGACCCACTTTCTGATCTTGAGCCTCCAGGCTATAACTGGCGTTGGAGTTGGACAGCAGCTTACAGTTTTTGTACAGGTATGAAACCAAGTACCCAGGAGATCCGTATTTTAGATGCAGGTTGTGGTACAGGTTCGGGTACAGATTATTTAATTCATCAAAATCCTCAAGCAGAAGTAACAGCGATCGATCTAAGTGAAAAAGCTTTAGAGGTTGCTAAAGAACGTTGTCATCGTTCAGGGGTAATAGCTAAACACGCCAAACCAGTTAATTTCTATAATCTCAAGTTAGAAGAAGCAACCCAGCTAGAAGGCGAGTTTGATTTTATCAACTGTGTTGGAGTGTTACATCATTTGCCTGAACCAGAAAAAGGTATTCAGGCGTTGGCACAAAAATTAAAACCAGGAGGAATTTTACATATATTTGTCTATGCAGAATTAGGACGTTGGGAAATTAGTCTGATGCAAAAAGCGATCGCTCTTCTTCAGGGAGACAAACGAGGCGATTATCGTGATGGGGTGAAAGTTGGTCGGGAGATCTTTGCTAATTTACCTGAAAATAACCGCATCCTAAAACAAGAAAAAGAAAGATGGACATTAGAAAATCATCGGGATGAAGCCTTTGCGGATATGTATGTTCATCCTCAAGAGATTGACTATAATGTCGAAACTTTATTTGATTTAATTACTGCTTCTGATTTAGATTTTGTTGGTTTTTCTAATCCTAAATATTGGCAGTTAGAAAGACTAATGGGTAAATCACCAGAGTTGATGTCAAGGGCAAAGAACTTGAGCTATCGCTCTTTATACCGTTTAATTGAACTACTCGATCCCAGTCTAACTCACTACGAATTCTTTCTAGCTAAACCGCCTCTAGCTAAACAAGATTGGTCAAGTGACGAAATTTTAAATCAAGCAATTCCCGAATGTCATCCCTGTATGCAAGGGTTTCCTAGTAAAACCTTCTTTGATTTTGAATTCCAGATGGCAAATTTATCCGATGAAGAGTATGAATTTATGCTTGCTTGTGAACAAAACCAAGAAAAAACGGTCAAGGAAATACTAGCTAATTGTCAATTAGATCTGGCAGGAGTGCGATCGCTTTTTAAGCGACAGTTAATTATTCTAAGTAGTAATTAAACCTGGTGATTCTCGCAGATCATCTCGAACTATTCACCAAAGACTCCTAATCTTTCACTGCGTTTAAATTGTTATGCTGATTTACGTATACTAGCAGCATTTTTTTGCGCTTCTGCATAGATTCGTAAGGCAGCAGCCATATGTTGCTCCGCTTCTTCTCCTTTTGATTGAAACCATGATAAAGTCTCAGAATCAACACAAACGGTAACAGTGGCTAACGAAGAAGAAGGCATTCGCAATTTTGCTTTTGAGAAAAACTCATCGGTAAGAGGTGGAATATCAGACGTATCAATTTCATCATCTGACATTGCATCAATTCTAGCCCAGTTCGTTCTTGAGGTATTGTTCATAATGTTTCCTTTCATATGAGAGAGCTTTTCTTTAACCCTAATTGAGTTCTTAATTCTGCGGTTTCGTGACCTTGAATTAGCTTAACTGGTGCTATTTTTTGAAGTTGGGAATAAAACCAATCTTTACCGACTTGTAAAGGAGAGAAGATTTTATTTCGGATTC
>JBOFLX010000103.1:0-8679 GCA_051658085.1 Waterburya sp. | reverse complement strand
TTTTATCCAAAAAGTATTGAGGTTTAAAATTCTGTCAAACTATTGTGTTGTCTAGGTTCTAGGCGTTGTTTGTCTCATTGCTGCTCCAAACCGCGCATTTACCAATATAGGCATTTAACCCACGATTGTCAACCCCCTGGCGGAAACTTTTTTTTAGGAGGCTTTTTAAGCCTATACAGCTAAAGCTTTTTAAACTCAATTTTTTATCAAAAGCCAAAATTGAAAATTAAATAATAAAAGCATATCTAAAAGTTAAAGGTTTTCCATAGTCGCTCAAGATAAATTATTCTGATCATTAATGTTTTTATATTGACGAAATTTATGCTGGTATTGCCTTCTTGGTTGATTATTGATCGCTTGTTACAAGATTGGTTATTGGAAGATATTGGCAGGGGAGATTGGACAACTCAGGGATTGTTGGCTGGGGAAACTATAGTGGCTCAAGCAGTTTGGGTTATAAAAGAAGATGGTGTGGTTGCAGGATTACCCATTGCTGCAAGAGTTTTTGAATTATTGGATCAAAAAAGCAAATTTACTCCAACTGTCAAAGAAGGTGATTTTTGTCAGTCGGGTATGCAGATAGCCAGCATTGAAGGTAACAAAGAAGCTTTGTTAACTGGAGAAAGAGTCGCCTTAAATTTGGCAATGCGTTTGAGTGGAATTGCGACAGCAACCTGTAGTTATGCAGAAAAGATTAGAGATTTGCCAGTCCAGTTGGTAGACACTCGCAAAACTACCCCTGGATTAAGAGTGTTAGAAAAATACGCTACACGAGTAGGAGGCGCAATTAATCATCGCTTGGGATTAGATGATGCGGTAATGATTAAAGATAATCATATTCAAGTAGCAGCAGGAATTGATAAAGCGATCGCCCTGTTGAGAAACAATATTCCTTATCCTCTTAAAATTGAGGTAGAGACTACTAATTTGGAAGAGGTAGAAGCAGCATTAGAACATGGGGCAGATATTATTATGTTGGATAATATGCCTTTGGAAACTATGACTCAGGCAGTAAAGATGATTCGTAATAGGAATGCTCAAGTTAAAATTGAAGCATCAGGCAATGTTACCCTAACAAATATTCGGGCTGTAGCGGAAACTGGAGTTGATTATATTTCTAGTAGTGCGCCGATAACGCGATCGCCTTGGTTGGATATCAGCATGAGAATATTGTAGCTATTTGTAATTAGGGATTATACATCAAGAAACAAATTGAATATCTGGGACTAACGGATCTTTAACAATACCAAATCCAGCATATTTCCAACGCTGTAACATGCCTTTAAGTTGAGTGGGAGATGCAGTTTCGACAGTCAGGCGATCGCTAAATTCTTTACCATGGGTGTTGATGTAGGTTAAAGCATCATAATCTTGCTGAAATACTAATAAATAACTAGCTTCTTGTCCGTTTAGTTCTGGTAAACGAGCAATTAAATATTTACCGTCTTTTTTAGACCGAATTACATAATTAATTTGTAATAACATTAGGGCTTTCTCCAGTCCTCTAACTCTCTACTTAATTTACTTTAAGTCTTCTAGTTTAATCTTGGGATCAACTGCTTTTAAGAGTAAATCAGCTAGTAGATTACCAATGATCAGCATTGTTGCTCCCATCATTAGACTTGCCATGACTAGATATTGATCTTGAGCGGTAACTGCTTGCAAAGTCAAACGTCCTAAGCCTGGCCAATTAAAGAAGAATTCAGCAATAAACGAACCACTCAGCAAACTGGCAAATTCAAAGCCTAAGAGAGTGATTAGAGGATTAATTGCATTTCTTAAGGCATGGACATAAATAACTTTGTTTTCTGGTAAACCTTTGGCGCGGGCTGTTTGAATATAATCTTGTCGTAATACATCTAATAATTGCCCTCTGGTCAAACGTTGAAGACCTGCAAAACTGGTAATACTTAAGGCTATAGTCGGCAAAAACATATGCCAGCTAATATCGAGAATTTTTCCTAACCAAGGTAGTTCTGCATAATTGATGCTAGTCATACCACCAACAGGAAATAGAGGAGACAAAAACTGAGCAATTACCAAAAATAGTAAGGCAGTAATAAAACTAGGAAAGCCTTGTCCTATATAACTTAGCACCCGTAAAACTTTATCAACACGACTATCTTGTTGTACAGCACTAAGAATACCTAGAGGAATAGCGATCGCCCAAGTAATAATAATAGACGCTATAGCCAATGCAAGAGTAGCAGGAATACGTTCCACCAGCAAAGAAGATACTGAGCGAAAATAGACAAAACTTTCACCAAAGTCAAATCTAGTAACTACTCGCCATAGCCAACGACAATATTGGATTAATGGTGGTTGATCTAAACCGAATTGCTCTGTAAGCTCGGTAATACGTTCAGGAGAAATTTGGGGATTGCCTTTGAGGGTATCGAGATAATTTCCTGGTGCTAACTGGACTATGGCGAAGCAAAGAGCGGAGGCTAAGAGTAAAGTGAAAGCAGCCTGTAGTAATCTTTTGAGAATATATAAAGTCGTTTCACTCTTAACTAGCTGTGGTAGTTGTGATAAGGGAGAACGAGCTATAAAATCATTGCTTTGAGCCATAGACTTTTTAAATTAACTATTTAATAATATCGATATCTGCTTAGTAATTAAGCAAAATAGGCTGCAATCCCAAATAAACTATCAACTAAAATTGTACTTAAAACTGCTCCTGCAAACGCCCACCAGTGTAGCTCCCTTTTTTTTAAAGACCACCAACTAACTGCCAACAAAATATTGACTAACACTATTGCCCAACTGATACCCCAAGGAGTTTGAATTTGAGCTAGGGCTGCTTTAAGTATAGGAGAGGCTAAGGTGGGGTCTAGATCTACTGTCATTAGCTGTCGCCAGAAGGGAATTACATTGGTTAAATAAAAATATAGATCAGTTATAGCTGTTCCCAAAAGTGAACCGAGATAGAAAAAATGACCGATTTTCCCCCATCCTCGCCAAAGACACCAGAGAGCAAAAGGAAGACCAATGGACTCGATGGGAATATGAATAAAAGGTTCACTTCTAAACCACCCCCAATATATTGAACCAGCTAACCAACTCCAGCTAAAACCACAAATAATGTCGCCCCACCAGCGATTTGGTCTTTGATACAGTAGATAGCCTAACCCAACCCAAAATCCTGTCAGTAGCAAGCTGACACCAGGAAACAACCTGACAATTGGAGCTTGAAAAAATACTGGTACTGAGACTAAAAAAGAAGCAGTAAAAAATACTCGCCATGCTTGACGTTCTGAATTTTGTTGCAGAGTTAAGTCGAAAACATTGGTGGAAGTTGTTGAAGAATAATCGGAACTAGTAGAAGATGTCACAAGCAGAATAAATATATTGGTTGAGTGGACTGTTTCTAATTTTTGTTACTTATCTTTACTTTTATTAAAGTACCACAGTTTTTAATTTGGGGCTGACCAGCTAAAACGGGCTTGGATATTGATTTAGTTATAAATAAAAAGTTAGTATCAATGTCAAAAATAAAAGCAAGCAAAGCCAATTTGATTATTATTGAGTAGCTAATTTTGAAGGGAATTTACTATTTGATAAGTATAAAGTATGTCTAACTGAAAACAAAAACTTTTGTCGATTCATGGTGGTGATTTTAACTTTAATTATCAAAAAAATAACATAAATAGTTAGCTATTTGTCTTAAAGATTTTTTAATGATTATCAAACCTAATTAATTATTGTAGATAAAAGCGATAGTAACCCAATAAGTAGAATAAATCGATCAAAATCACAATTCCTTTAGCCCAAAAGGAGTTAAGCAAACTGAGTACAATAGGATTAACTGCAATCACTAAACCCATTTCAATTAAGGCAACGATTTGAGCATGGTAATTTTTGTCCCAATAGGAAAAAGGGCTGATAAAACGATAATTACTAATTGGGAAGAAATGACGATGGGCATCATGATGATGTACTGGTAGATCCAAAAGACAATGACAAATCATGCTCAGACATAAAATTACTCCTGTTTGCCAATTGAGATAGTAAAAAATAATTGCACCTATCAAAGCCAAGGGAATTGAATGAAATATAGCCACTAGATTCTGCCAAAAAGGTTCATAATAAACTTCCGACCAAATTTTAGTTTCAGGAATTTGATAAATAAATTTAGCGACAAAATAAAACCCAAAAATGGGGATATCTGGGAGAATTGCACCAAGAGCGATCGCTGTATTATGCTTAGGAGCTATAGTTTTCCCTAGTAGAGCCAAGTTAAGAATATAGTGACCAGGAGTGTTCATAACGGAATTTATCTTAGCCTTGGCTATCTGAATTTTGCAGTCTGATTTGAAAAATTTTCCATTGTCCTAGTTGACTAGCCTGGAAAGCAATTTGACTACCATCACCATTGATCGTAGGCTGAGAACAAGAGCCTTTGATATTGGCGGTTAATAGTTTTGAGCTTTGTGTTTGGCGATCGTAAACAAAAATATCTGTCTTGCCTCGTTCGGTAGAAACGTAAGCAATGTAGCGTCCGTTAGCACTTAAAGCTGGTTGCTCTTGAGTAGAATCACGACGATTAAGATTGGGCAGAGATATTAATTGTTTAGCTTCTAAATCATACAAAAAAATGTCTCTTTGACCACGACGATCTGAGGCAAAAGCTAAATAACGACCATTGGCACTATAGGCTGGATATTCTTCCATAGAGTTACTATTAATGCCTCCTGGAATAACATCTGGTTGTATAAATAAGCTACTTTGACAACCGCTAATAAATGTCAAAATCAAGAATATTAGTAGTTTTAACACGATAACGGACAATAAATTGTCAATAAAATTAATTATCTCAGTGACAAGAGATACCTGAGTTCTGTGAACTTGCTTGACAAATGATTACGCGCAGTCTAATCATTAATTTATCTTGTTTACACTTTATTTACAAATTGTTATTGTTAGTTTTAAGAAAACTATAAGCTCAAATTTATATTCATAAAAGCAGTTTTTTAATGATTTGCAATTAAGAATAATTCTCAATTTTAACTTATAGCAATATGTCTTAAATTTACTTATAAATTAATGACATTAAATTTTAATAGGCTTTGATTTTGATTTCTAGACTTTAGTTTTATTTAGTTTTTTTAAATCTTTACTATTGCTATAAGGTTGAAATCTCAGAACCGTAGTTTGATATTTTTTTGTTTACAGTTTTGACATAAAGATCGCCGTGAATTTACGGTTAATGATAGTAAACAAAATAAGTTTTATTCAGTAGATTTACGATTTGTCCTGTAAAATTAATTTTAATTATAAAAATCCCGTGAACTTTGATACTTATATAACCAATGTTTTACAGTAAACAACCATCGAAGTCTTTAGCAACACTGCTAGTATATAGCCGTACTTCACGGATGATGATTATGTGGTTACTAATTCTCGGAGATATTACAGGGTTACTATTGTGCTTTCATCTAGCTTTGGGATTACGCCTATCTGAATCCTTGGATTTCAAATCACCTGTTTTGTATGCTTTGATTGTAATCTATCTATTTGGGCTATATTTGACTGATACTTACAAATTAAACAGGCAGGTATCAGGGGTTCGACTTTCAGAACGAGCTGTATTAGGAATTATAGTCACTGTAACCGCCGTAACTTGCGGAATCTATATTACTGGTTTATGGGGTAGTGAACATCTTGTTGGTCGAGGAGTACTGCTGATTAGTGTCGGCTTATTTTCAATTTGGGCAGTTAGTAGCCGCATGCTTGCTGATCAATGGTTCAAAGCCAATCAACAAAATAGCCGTTTTTTAGTCTTGAGTGATTACAAAAAGGTAGTTGAGTTTAGTAGAGAACACCGCAAGTTAAATTCTCATACAGAATTTGTCCCTTTAGCAGATAAATTTACTCATAACAATGGTAGCCGAGAGCATCATAAAACCACTGGGGGAAATTCTGTCGTCTTAGACACGGTAGACAATTTAACTTCAACTTGGAAACAGCAAGACTGGTCTGGGATTTTGATTGATGGTACAGAACGTCATCTATCACAAAAAATGATCCGAGAATTAATGGATATGAGACTTAAAGGGGTATACGTCTATAACCTAGCGGATTTTTGTGAACAATTTTGGCAAAAGATTCCGCCTGCATATATTCAAGATGACTGGTTTGCTTTTACTTCTGGATTTAATATTTTACATAATCGGATTAATGCAAAATTAAAACAAATAATTGATTTTTTGGTAGCAGGAGTAATGCTAATTGTTACATTACCCATTACTATACCAGTGGCGATCGCTATAAAACTCAACAGCCCAGGCCCAATATTTTATTCTCAGGTTAGAACTGGACTTAATGGTAAAAAGTTTCGGGTATATAAGTTTCGCTCAATGTATCAAAATGCTGAAGCAAAAGGTATTCAATGGACAAAAGAAAAAGACCCTCGTATTACTCCTGTTGGTGCTTTTATTCGCTTGACTCGGATTGATGAATTACCACAACTGTGGAACATTTTTAAAGGAGATATGAGTTTAGTAGGGCCTCGTCCTGAACGTCCCGAATTTGATCTTCAATTAAGAGAAGAAATACCTTACTACGATGTTCGCTATTTAGTTAAACCAGGTATTACTGGTTGGGCGCAGGTTTGTTATCCTTATGGTGCTTCAGTAGAAGATGCTTATCAAAAAGTAGCTTATGACCTTTATTACATCAAAAACTATTCTCTCTTTCTAGATTTGGCGATCGCTTTCAAAACTTTAAGAGTCGTAGTTCTAGGAAAAGGAAGATAAAAATTTAACTTTATATTACTAAATTAAATATATTATATTACTTGGTTTTAATTTAACAAAACAAAGTTGCTAGTGGACTAAACCTTCTAAATTTTAGAAGAAAATAATTGATTACAACTTGACG
Organism: Waterburya sp.; assembly: GCA_051658085.1. GTDB lineage: Bacteria > Cyanobacteriota > Cyanobacteriia > Cyanobacteriales > Xenococcaceae > Waterburya. Next base: position 1,797 of record JBOFLX010000103.1, on the reverse strand, counting down.
AGACTCGTTAAATATTGAAATTTAAATCTATTTTAATTTTAATTAAATTCTAAATGTATTTGACTGCAATGCCAAGCTTTAATTTAAGGCTTGCTGAATAAGTTATACCAATATTTCCCTTAAATTTTTAAGAAGCTTAAAGCTAAGAGTTTTCATAACCCTTAAATCGCCTTAACCTGAACTGAGTTTTTTTACTTACCAATGCAAAAACGGCTAAATATACGGTCTAAGACCGATTCAGTTACTTCTTCCCCTGTAATTTCTCCCAAAGCCTGAATTGCGCCTCGCAGGTCAATTGTCCAAAAGTCTAACGGCAGTTGATTAGTAATAGTTTCTTGCACTTGTTCTAAAGCTACTTTTGCTCTAGTTAAAACAGAAGCTTGTCTTTGATTGACTGCCACTGCGGAATTGGCAGCAGAAATTGCGCCTTTACTGACTAAGGCGAGAATTGCAGTTTCTAGAGCATCTATTCCTTGATGATTGGCAGCACTGGTATTAACCACTTGTGGAATTTCTGGCGGATAAATTAAAGATCGTGATGGTGCTAAATCGGTTTTATTAATTACTAAAATGAGTGGTCGATCTTGAACTTGGGTGTAGATTTCCTGATCTGCCGTAGTCCAGCCAAGGGAGGCATCAATAGTCAACAAGATTAAATCAGCAGCAGCAGCAGCGTTACGCGATCGCTCGACACCAATTTGTTCAACTGTATCAGCCGTTTCTCTAATCCCTGCGGTATCCAAAACTTGAATAGGAATTCCACCAACTACCAAGGTAGACTCAATCACATCACGGGTTGTGCCAGGTAGAGGTGTAACGATCGCGCGATCGCTGCGACTCCAAGCATTAAGTAAACTAGATTTACCAACATTAGGGCAACCCACAATGGCTACTTTTAAGCCGTTTCTGAGTAATTCTCCTTGTTCTGCGGTAGCTAAAACCAGGTTTACTTCGGTGAGTACTTCTTGTAATTGTTGTTGAATTGCAGCTTCATTTAACGCGGGTAAATCGTCTTCAAAATCAATACGTGCTTCAACTTCAGCTAAAATATCTAAGCAAGTTGCTCTGAGATGGCGAATAGGGCTACCTAACTTTCCTTCTAACCCTGCTAAAGCAATTTGGGAAGCTGCTTGAGATTGAGAAGCAACTAATTCCGCAATACTTTCAGCTTGAGTTAAATCAATTCTGCCATTAAGAAAAGCTCTGAGGGTAAATTCTCCTGGCTGTGCCAATCTTGCTCCCTGAGCAATACATAACTGTAGCACTTCTTGGACAGCAATAATTCCGCCATGACAGTGAAACTCAACTACATCTTCGCGAGTATATGATCGCGGTTGCAACATTAATAATAATAAAGCTTCGTCTATTACTTGTTTAGTCAGGGGATGACGAACATAACCATAGAGAATACGATGAGATAACCAATCCTGCTTACCTGAAGCATCAAACAAGGTTTTAGCTATATCTAGGGCTGTTGCTCCTGATAAACGAACTATGCCCACGCTTCCCTGTTGAGGCACAATAGCAGTAGCGATCGCGACTATCGTTTCTCCCTGAACTAAAGACATTTAATAAAACAAGTATTGTGTAAATTATCGTAAGCTAAGTATAACTTTAAAGCTATTAGCTATTAGCTGTGAGCTTCAGAGCCATTAAATTTCAATAACCCCTACCTGCCTTGAGGCGAGGTAGGGGAATGTCAGACCCAGTTGACTTGAAATGTTGAATAGACCAAGGGCCTGATTATCGTACAGACCTCCGAATATCTCCCTAGTTCGGACAACCTCTAAAGTTCCT
>JBOFLX010000102.1:0-13552 GCA_051658085.1 Waterburya sp. | reverse complement strand
GCACCACTGCGATCGCCCTCTAAACTGACACCATCAAAAATAACATCTCCCTTGGCGATAATCTCGACTAAACCTGCATCTCCTTGACCTGATGTACTAGCATCAAACTCTCCTCCATTAGTTAAAGTCAAATTAGTAGTAGAAATAGTTACCCCCCCAGCATTTCCTTCTCCATCGGAATCCACCCGACTAGTCGCACCACTGAGATCGCCTTCGGAAGTTGCACCATCAAAAGTAACATCTCCCTTGGCGACAATCTCGATTAAACCAGCATTTCCTATACCTTTCGTACTAGAATCAACTCTTCCTCCATTAGTTAAAGTCAAATTAGTAGTAGAAATAGTTACCCCCCCAGTATTTCCTTCTCCATCGGAATTAACTCGGCTGATAGCACCACTGCGATCGCCCTCTAAACTGACACCATCAAAAGTAACATCTCCCTTGGCGATAATCTCGACTAAACCTGCATCTCCTTGACCTGATGTACTAGCATCAAACTCTCCTCCATTTATCGCTGTCAGAGAACCAGTATTAATATTAATATTTCCTGAATTACCCACTCCATCTTGATTAACTTGATTAGTAATGCGACTTTCATCCAGAGTCAAATTGTCAGTAACGTTAATTACAGTATCTCCTGCTTGAGCATTAGCTACACCTTGGTTTTCAGCAATACCTGCCAGGAATTGACTTTCTTGGGACAAGGTTAAATTATCTGCATTAACATTAATAAAACCGCCTCCATCACTAGCAACATTAACCTCCGCACCATTAGTAAAAGTAACATCCGCTCTCGATATAGCATCGGGAAAAGTTAAACTACCATCCGAACTAATATCAATTTTCCCTGGTGTAGATAATCCCCCTAGTTCAATTCTGCCTCCTGGTGCAGTTAAGATTCCTCCATTAAAATTAAGCTCCCCACCTACTAAAGTAATATTTTTTCCTGGCTGAACCTCTAATCCTACGCCATTAGCTGTAGATTGATTGCTAATGGGTTGGGGATTATCTCGTAAATTTAAGCCAATCGGGGCATTAATAGTTAATATTGGCTTTGCTTGTGGATCTGTGGCACTAAATTCACCACCATTGTCAAATAACAAACTATCGGCAGTAGTACCAAAAAACGAACCACCAATATCTAACTGCGCACCTTCACCAAAGATAATTCCAGCAGGATTGATTAAAAATAAATTTGCTCCGCCATTAGCTCTAATCAAACCATCAATCTGAGAAACATTTCCCCCTGTAACCCGATTGAGAATATTAACGACATCGGTACTGTTGTTAAAATGAGCTTCTGAGCCTGCTGGTACAGAAAAATCGCCAAAACTATGAAATAAATTACCACCTTTTACTGTTCCGCCATTAATTTCTACTCCTGCATCAGTAGGGCTAACTTCAGTCGGTTGAGATAATGTCCCATCACTAGTAATTCCCTGGGCTGTTACAGTATTATGAGTGATTAGAGAACAGCAAGCCACAAAACTCGCCTGAAATACAAAAGATAAGATTTTTTTCATTTTGAGAAATGGTATTACTTTAGCTAGTCTTTGGTTCTGCTACTCGCTCAAACAAGGGAGAAGTATAGTAGTTTTTTGTCACAACTTGAGGACAACGAAGACAGGCTGATTTCCCTTCTTGTTGCCACCAACGACAGTCAGAGCGGATTTGGCAAGCTGGTAAATTTTCAGTTACACTTGGCAATTGTTGGACAATTCGCTGTGCCAAGCGACAATCTGAACCATCAAAATGCAGACATTTTTTTTCTTGACAAGAGGAAGCAATACGCATCATTTCCGTTGGTTTAACTGGGGTAGTCAAGTCTTGAATTTCCTCAGTAAAAGGTTGAAATTTGTCTAAATAAGTTATGCGAGGGGATTCAATTGTCCCTTCTACCACACCAAACACCACTGCATCATCTGTGTCTGCCTGTGAACTCGGACAAAGAGTTATTTCTGTAGCCTTTTTAGGCTTTTTGATAACATTAGTTTGCTCAGAGTTTGACTTTGCCGAGTCGTTTAAAGAAGAAGTTTTGGGACTATATTTCGGAGATTCAACATAATTTTCTAATATACTCTTCCAGCCACCAAATTCATAACCAGAACTTGAGTTTCCCAAGTTAGCCTTTTGGCGTACTTCAATGGCTCTTTGTCGAGCTAAGGAGACTAAGCTATTTGTACTTTTTTTAGACTCAGTTGAACTGTGTTGAGTTTTTGAGGGTAACGATTTTTTTTTCATGACTTAACCCTTTGCTAAGATAGCCCAAGTGGGTATGTATGCAAAATTAATTTTTTAGTTGAGATAGGGAACAGGTAAAAGGGAAAGGGAAAAATAAAATTTGTAATTCATTTTTTAGAGGATATCTGAAAAGTTTCAATGACTACTTTCAAATGAATTCAGCCTAACGAAATTAGTAGGGTTAAAACTTGATTTTCTACGTATGAAATCTAACTTTTAGGTGACAAAATTTACTTTTCAGACAACCTCTTAGGTACTTAGTGGTCTAAAACATCATCCCATAACCAGTAGAAGGAAGCGATAAAGCTCTTGCTGGTGCAGATGTATTTCCTCCAGCAACAGTTTCTAGTTCTTGCTCGTTCAACTCTTCGCTGGCAGAATCAAGATAGATAACTAGGTGTATTAAAGAAGGAGTATTTTCATAAACGCAGATATCTAAATCCTCTGATAAACTTTCACCAGTTAATTGTGCGATCGCATCAAGAGGATTCTGCATCAATTGGGTTTTGAAACCTGAATCTTGACAAGCTTTAGTAACTATCTGTCTATACAGAGGATTAGAAGCAGTTGATTCATCTGACTCTGGTAGACTTTCGGGAATCACAATATTCTTGACTCGTGCTGTATCTTCGTGAACCGCTACTTGAACTGAATCAGGAATATTAATACCCATCTCAATTAGGATTGATTTAGGATTACTTAAAAACCGTTTCTGAAAGTTTATATCTGTTAGTAATTGCTCAGATAATTGCTGATAGATTTTATTTTGTTCATTCATGTCTTCTCTTGTTGTTGTCGAGTTTATTTACGTTAGTATCTTAGAAAAAGCCAAAGCTAATTACAATGAATTAAGTTTGGAAAAAACTAGCAATTATTAACCCAATACAACTACCAATAATTAGTTAAAATTAATAGAGCTAAAACTTAAGTCGAATAATCAAAACCAAAATCTGTTCGATGTTGTTTAGAAGCCTGTATGACTTGAGAATACGGGAATTTCACTGGCTTCTAAGGTATCGTCAACATGATTAAATTTATTCATTTATATGTAAAAATGCTTGATCTATACCACATTTGAATGATGCCGTCCTTTCATCGGCGTAATGGCGTGCAATTTCGTTGGCATTGGGGATAGTACCAAAGATAAAAGCAATTACACAGCCATCTTCTTGCTCCGTCGCGATTTTATTAACCGCTAGAATAGATGATGATGATGCTTGTGGATCATCTATATGATATCGATAGATAACCGCAAATGCCTGGTCATCCTGTAATCGCCATTCCATTTTTTCTCCCAGGTGATTGAAGGGTAGAGGTAGATTTGAGATATCGACCTTACGTCCAACATCAACAAAGTAGCGACCATCTAGCTCTGTTATAAATACTGGAATGTCATTATAGCCAGAGCAGCTTTTCTCTGAACCATAAATTTGTTTCTCCGAACCATAACCTTCTTGGAAAATCTCGAGAATCTCGCAGTTATCAAGGTCGATATCGGTGTAAACGCTGCGGATATTCGGATTAGATTTGGAGGACACGTAGATAGTCTCCGTAGCTGAAAAATCATTAAAATTATTCTTTACAGAAGATAAATTAGAATCATCCGTACAGGAGGCTAAAAGCCCTAATAAGGGCAAAACTGTAATTAAATAATTTACTTTAAACACTTTGTTTATTCTTAATTGAAGATACCTAAATACATAACTTATAAGTAAGTCAACCTAAAGGCGATCGCATTTTTGGGATTTTGCATCAACTAAATATTGATTTAAGTTTTGGCAATATTACCGCTAAAACAACGAGGAATAATATTATTAGGATTGCCATAATAATCAATGACTTGGCGATCGCACAGCTCTCTGACTTTAATTTAAGCTGTTTGTCTTTTCATCAAGTTAGAGAATATTCCTTCTTCAGCAGCCAGTTCGTCAAAGCTTCCATGCTGCATAATTCTGCCCTTATCTAGTACATATATGCAATCTGCATTACGAATTGTACTCAGTCTATGAGCGATAACAATTCTAGTTACTTGCAATTGTTCTAAATTCTCACTGACGATCGCTTGGGTACGATTATCTAAAGCACTGGTAGCTTCATCAAATAGTAAAATACGCGGTTTTAAGACTAAGGCTTTGGCAATTAGGAGTCGCTGTCGTTGCCCTCCAGAAAGATTACCTCCTCCCTCACTAATAACCGTGTGCATTCCCATGGGCATAGCATTAATATCATGGTCAAAACCAGCCATGCTCGCTGCTTGCCAAGCTTCATCGAGAGTAATTCTCGCCCCTCCCGCTAGATTTTCAAAAATTGAACCAGACATGATTGCGCCATTCTGTAAAACCACACCTAATTGTCGCCGTACAGCACTGACATCAAGTCCTGATAAATCTTGCCCATCATAGTAAATACTGCCGTCTTCGGGAGTTTCAAATCCCAGTAAGAGGCGGAAAATAGTTGACTTCCCACTCCCAGAGCCACCTACCAAAGCAATAAAAGCTCCTGGCTCGGCTTGAATACTGATATTATCTAGAGTTAGAGGAGAATTGGGACTATAGCGAAAAGATACTCGCTCTACGGTAATTCTGCCGATAAGTTTTCCTGGATCTGCTTTGCTGAGTTCGACTTCGGGTAAGGTTTGGACGATGGGCTGCGCCCGTTGCCACTGAGGAATAACCTGTAAGATATCTGTAGCTATATTACTTACTTCTGTTGCCCCACCAAGAAAAGTAGCAAAAGCACTATTAAAAGCCAAAAAAGTGCCGATAGTGAGTCCTGGTTGACCAGTCGTTTCTGCCTTGGTAAGTAAATGGACTGTAAACCAAAAGAGAATCCCAGAAGTAAGCAGAGGCATCACGGTATTAAAGATAGCAACAATATCTTCAATCAGTTGAGTACTAAGTTCGAGTTTAATTTGTTGACTATAATCTTTACTCCAGAAAGCAAAAGCTCTTGATTCTGCACCAGAAACCCTAAGTTTTGATATCCCATTAATTAACTGCACCACTTGTCCAAAAATATTACCTTCGATTTCTAGTAAGGGATGAACTTTACGTACCAAAATTGCTCCAGAAACAATAGTGACAGCCATGATTACAATCGCCGTACCAATAGCAATAAAGGATAAGGGTACACTATAGAAAAAGAGCAATCCTAAATTAAGTAAGGCGAAAAAACTGGTAACTAGTTTGACTAAAATGGTACTGCCCAGTTGTCGTCGGATTTGACTAACGGAGTTAGTGCGAGATAAAAGATCGCCTGTGGTATATCGGCGGAAAAAAGAGACTGGTAAATTAAGCAGCCGATCCCACATGGCAGATTGAGTTGTGGCATCAGAAGTAGTTTCGATTCTTAAAAGCGCGAATCCCTGAGCTAAACGAAATAAAGCTGTAGCCAAAGCAGCAATGACTAATCCCAAGCCAATTTGAATTAAAGAAAAGTGATCACTGTCGGGAATCGAACTATCAATCATAATTGCCGTAGCTTGAGGAATGAGCATTCCTAGTAAGGTAACGGCAATACTAGTCAAGATAATAATCAGGATGTCTTTGGCTCTGCCTTTTAAGGCAAACTTGAGAATATCGAAGACCGAAAGAGCTTTATCGACAAAGGAACGATAAAACATATGAGCCACTGGCTCGATTTGCTTGGCGCGATCGCTGTCAACTAGAATACGAGTGTGAGTATCAGAATCGTAAAGTTCATAACTATGAGAATTTTTGGGCAGCAAGGCAACTGGTTGTTTATTAGATTCTGAATGAATATAGCCAATCAAAGGCCCACAATCCTGCTGCCACCAATTATCTCGTAACAAAACTTGTCTCGTTCGTAAGCGAGAAGCTCTAGCAACTGCTTGTAAAGGATCTTCTAATCTTTCTAGATCCTCTGATTGGGCAGGAGGGTTAATGGGCATTTCTAATGCTCTTCCCACTGCTCCAGCAGCTATTAATAGAGGTGTACTACCTGAGATCAAGTCGTTTTCCTCAGATACCAAAGGAGATGCTAACTCACCTAAAGCTTCTGCTGTTACTTGTTGATTGAGATTATCTAGATTTGCTAGTCTTTGTAGTTCTGCATTTTGCTCTTGTTTTTGGATGAGTCGATTACAAAACAGAAAGTGCCGATGGAATAAAGATATCCCTGCTAGTAAAACATCTATATCTGATAACGAATTGGTAATTTCTGTAGTTAATTGAGTATCGTAAGTCGCCTCGATCCAAAGGTCATGAGGAATGGGTAAAATTTCAACTTCCTCGGTAATAATTAATTCTTTAATTCCTAGTAACCTTACTAGTCCCTCGCGAACTTGAAGCCAAATAACAGTATCAGGAATTGGTTGTAGAGTTTGACCTTTATTGAGAGAAAAGCTTTCTTGTCCTGCTGCTTTTACTTGAATAGGGGGAACTACAGAACCAAAAAGGTTGGTATCAAAATGCTTTAACCAGCGATCGATTAAACTTGGCAAATTAAAATCTGGATCTGCCTGCAATTGTTCTAGTAATTCTCGGTCTAGTTTTATTAAAGTCACTTCCCCCATGGGAATTGCTAACATTTGATAGTCAATCGCATTAGGATGAGCAATAGTACTAAAAAGAGCTTCTCCAGATTCACAACTAAAAAGATAACGGCGATTTTCCTCTGTTATGTCGTCTTGAACTGTTACAGAAAATAATGAGACAGAACCAGATTCAATTAGCCACACTGTCTGGGGATTGTTGAGCAGAATTGATTCATTACTGTTAAAAGTATGTATTTTTTCAGAAAATTGCTCTTGATTTAAAAAATTATTCATAGTTTAGCTACCTTGATCGACCACATAAATTACTTGGACTCTTAATGACTGCTTCGGTTTTTTAACTACTTCCTAAATCTCCACCGTCACTTTTTATGAGTTGTGCATACACTCCTTCTTGTTGCCACAGTTGCTCATGAGTACCTCTTTGGACGACTTTGCCTCTTTCTAAGACAATAATTTCATCGCAGTCACGAATCGTACTCAGACGATGGGCGACAATCAAACAAGTACAACCTCGTCGTCGCAGATTCCCATCAATAATTTTTTCGGTTTCGGCATCCAAAGCACTGGTGGCTTCATCCATAATCAGAATCGAAGGGTTATTGACTAAAGCCCGCGCAATTTCTAATCGTTGTCGTTGACCACCACTTAAATTGCCACCTCCTTCTTGTAACTGCGAGTTATAAGCCCCTGAAAGAGAGTTAACTACATCCTCAATCGCAGCATCTCGGCAAGCTTGTCTTAAATTTTTATCAGTAATGGTTGTATCCCAGAGAGCCAGATTATCTTTGACTGTGCCTGTAAACAGAAAAATATCTTGTTCCACCATCGCGATTGAACTAGTTAAAATTTGATGGAGAATTTCGCCTCGGAGTTGATCGTCAAAGCGAATTTCTCCCGACCAAGGTTCGCAAAGTCCAGCAACCAATTTCGCGATCGTCGATTTACCAGAACCACTCCCCCCAACAAAAGCAATTCGCTGTCCTGGTTTTACTGATAGAGATAAGTTTTCAATCAAGGGCGGATCGAGGCGACTATAACCAAAAGTGAGATTATTTAATTCGATATACCCTTTTAAGCGAGATGATACAGGGGGAATTATTTGGCTATTATCTTCTCGCGGAGTTAAGAAAATTTTTTCCTTATGGTTAGTAGAAGAGTCGGTAGGATTATCGAGTACATCATCTAGACGAATGATATTACCTTCAAGTTCTTGCAAAGTACCCGCAAAGTTGACCAGATTGTTAACAGGTTCTTGAAAACTCTTAACTATTGCCTGAAAAGCTACCAACATTCCGATACTAAGGTGTCCATCAATAACTCGCCAACCCCCAATCACCAAAAGTAACGCAGAGGAAAGAGCCGTTAACATCACAGGTAATCCTGACAAAAATTGATTAGCTACTCCCAGTTCTTGTTGGGAATTAAGAGCTTTAGCATAATAACCAGACCATTTAGAGAAAAAGTCAGATTCTACTCCCGAAGCTTTGAGAGTTTCTATATATTGCAGTCCAGCAATTGAAGTTCCAGCAGCTTTACCGTAATCTTGCATTAACTTTTGGTTGGCATCGACTCGCTGACGATAAATCCAGCGGAGGGTCAAAATATTAATCGCAGCAAAACCAATCACCATCATTGTCAGTACTTCATCGTACTGAAACATCACGATCGCAAAAAAGACAATCATGGCAGTGTCAATGATTGTGGTTGCCAGTTGTCCTGAAAGAATCTCTGCTACATCGTTATTTAAGCGAGTGCGATCGCTTATTTCCCCTGCAAATCTTTGAGCGTAAAATCCGATGGGTAAACGGAGAATATGCCAGAGAAAGCTACCAGACATCCCCACTGCCAGTTTAATTTTTAAGCGACGTAAATAGCGTAATTGCAGCAGAGTTAATACCCCTTGAAAAACTCCGGTAATTGCCATCGCCAGAATTAAAGGACGCAACCAGTGCATTCTTCCCTGAACCAAAATTTCATCGACAAATATTTGACTAAAGACAGGAATTAATAACTTAATCAGGGTCAGGAAAAATCCCGCAGCCGTACAGTAAGCTAAAGCACCTACTACTGTTTGTAAGCGCGATCGCAAAGAAACAAAAACGTTAGGCTTTTTGCCTCCTTTATTAAACTGAAGCCCCGGTTTCATGACCAAGACTACCCCTGTATATCCTTGATCAAACTCTGACCAGGAGACGCTGCGAGGCCCACTAGCGGGATCGTTGAGATAAACTCTCTGTTTGCTAAATCCTTCTACTACTAAGAAATGGTTAAACTGCCAAAACACGATATAGGGTGGATCTAACTCTTGCAATTTGTCCATGGCTTTTTTTAGTCCTTTTGCTTCTAATCCGTATCTTCTTCCTGCTTTGAGAACGTTAGAAGCTTTACTACCATCACGAGAAACGCCACATTCTTGTCGTAGTTCAGGCAATGGAACAATACGCCCATAATGACTAAGGATAATTCCTAATGCTGCTGCACCACATTCAACTGCTTCCATCTGTAAAACTGTGGGTGTTTTAACTCGCTGGTTGGGTTTGAGCAACAATTTTTGTAGATACCGCCAAAGATCGAGGAGTGTTGGTTGGGAAAGATTAGTAGATACCACTGATAGACCTCAAAATTGGAAAGACAAAAGAAATAGGAGATCTTTCTTCTACTTTGACTCTGACAGATGTGGTTGTGCCTGAAGAAATTTTCAATTGAGGCCCTGAAGAAGAAGACCACTTATAGCCACTAAAGGTCTCAGGATCTGATGCTAATTTTGCTGCTATTTGAATTACTACTGGTTCGGTTTCTGGGACTAAACCTGCAATTATTTGCGGATTACCCACAACACTAGCAGCAGCTTCGGTAGTAATAGGGAAGGGAGAAACTTTAGTAACTGTGCCGACAATACCACCAAATCGTTCTCGCTTAATAGTTTGGGGTGTAATTTGAACCTCCATGCCTGGCTGAACTTTTTTACCATCTTTGACGGGAAAATATGTCATGCCTACCAAATTACCCTCTTGGTTGTCAGTGTCGATACTAGCTAGGCGAGTTCCCGATTCAATTACTTGCCCCTGATTAACAGTAAGTTCGAGAATTTTACCTGAATGTGGGCTAACGATCTGACTTTCACTGGCGATTTTTTGCTGGATTTGAGCAATTTCTCGTTCAACTTCTTGAATTTCTTTGTCGCGAGTTGTGGAATTTTCCAAGTCTTGTTGAGCTAAACCCGCTTTTTTGCTGTCTAGTTCTTGAATTTGGGCTTGAATATTCTTGACTTCATTAAGATTGGAAAGATATTGCTGAAGAGCATCAGCCTCTTTAACATCAAGATCTTTTAACTGGGCTTCAATTTCATCAATATTACTGATGTTATCTGAGTATTGTTGTCTGGCTTCGAGCAAAGTATCTTCAGAGATTGCACCTCTTTGAAATAACATTTGCCGAAGTTCAAATCGCTGTTTATAAGTAGGTCTTAACGCTTCTAGGGTTTGCTGACGTTGTTGCAAATTTTGGCGTTGACTTTGAATAGCTGATACTCCTTTTTCTTTAAGGGTAGGAGTCAAATCTTCTAAAATCTGTAGTCTTTGCTCTAAGGTTTGGCGTTGTTCTAAGTTCGCTTGTAAATCTAGATTTTGGCGTTGATTTTGAACTACATCAGCTTCTGAGTTTTGATTTTCTAATTGAGCTAGTTTAGCTAAGGCCAACTCTAATTCTTCTTGCAGATCACTACGATCAATCCTAGCGATGATCTCCCCTTTTTCGACTAGATCACCATTTTCTACTTTTAAATCAATCAATTGTCCCGAACTGTTCGTCTGCACTGGGACAACAGTACTGGGGTAGACCAGTACCCCTGATCCTTGAACTGTTATAGGAATACGCCCAAAAATACTCCAAGTTAAAGCTGATACTCCCAAGACTCCTAGTGTCGCCAGAGAAATCCAGCTTTTAGGATTAACCACGCGCATTAGTTGGTCTAATCGTTCGGGAGAAGATAACCGCTCTAACGATTCTTGCCGAAACAGTTTATTTTCTTTTTTGGATGAAGAACTCTTTTGTTGCTTAGATGTTTGAGGCTTGGCTGATTCTGAAGTTTTGCTACTTTCTAGGACTTCCTTCTTCAATTTAGGCAAGAAAATCTTAGTAAATAACCCTGGACTAAGTTGAAAGTGTCTCTTGCCAGCCGAACGAATTGAATCTGCTATCTCTTTGATTGAGGTGCTTTTGAGTAAATAGCCTCTAGCTCCAGCTTTTAAGGCTCGTTTGATATCATCTTTATTATCCGAAGAACTTAGAACTAAAATTCTACACTCAGGGAAGCGTTCAACAATAATTTCTATGGTTTCAAATCCATCTATTACAGGCATTTTGAGATCGACTAAGACCACATCTGGCTGCAAGGATTCAATTAGGTTAATTGCCGATGCACCATTGGTTGTTGTTCCCACAACTTCTAACCCAGCTTCAGGTTCAAGCCAAAGTTGCAGTTGCTGACATACAGATTTTTGGTCATCAATAATCAAAACTCGAATATTAGGCGAATCTAGATTGGCATCTGGCAAGACATTGGGATCATGTAAGACATTATGATCCGATGAAGGAAGTTTAATAGAATTATTGTTTGCTTCAATCTGATTATTTTTCACTTTAAAATTCTCAACTTTATTTTAATTAGCTGTTGGTTTATTGATGAGAAATAAGACAGTAACCTATGGTTATATAAATACTTGAATAGTATAGTTTAAGTAGTGTAAACAGAGATTAATTAGCTTGATAGATTACTAATATGGCAATAAATAAAATTATATAAAATCAAATAGATCTAAACAATGAAAAAAATTAGCTAATTCATGCCATTTTTTACTTGTATTGCTAAAAAAATATTTAAGAAATTTTTTCATAAATAAAAACCTCCTAAATTAGTCAAATTTAGAAGGTTAAAGAAGGGAAAGCTAGTAAAAATATCGATATTACTTTTTAAAATCTAGGCTATAAATTCTTCAAGTTTTGGTTCTTCATCCAAATTTCCTTTTTCAAACATAAGATTTAAATGATAGAAAGTAAGAGTAGGAAGTATGCCAAAAGATTCGCAAATGACAGCAATCTCTTGAGCAGTTTTATCTCCTTTATTAATCAAATTACCTAATTCTTTTAAATATGGAGCTTGTTGAAAGTTATAGCTTTTTAGCTGATTGGAGAGTCGAAACCCATTAGGTAAGCTCTCGTATTTAAGATCTGGACGAAAACTTATTAACTGTTGTGGTCGAACTGTCAAAGGCATATTATCATCAATCATTCTTTCAAGAAGAATCTTGAGATTTTCAGCGTTGGTGAAAGTTCCTTGATCATAAACTATGTAACCATCGGGCCAGCGTTCACTGGCATTGCAGGGACTAATGAGTTTCACACTGCGATCAACCATGTTGAATAAAAATCCCGTAACGCAAGCAATTGTTCCTTGTTCTGGCAACTCGCTATCTGACTTTTCTTGGTTTAAACTTTTTTCCCTAGCTCTCCCAGCTATTGCCTTAATTTTATTTGCTTCCTTATTCAGTAGTGCTAATTGGACGAACGCTAACTCCTCAGCACTAAATTCCTGATAAACCTGATCGAGCATTTTTAATGAAAGAATGGAGAAACGGTTAAAGTGACATCCTTTTTCCCTTGACAGTTGCAGCAGCTTTCGGGTACGTTCAGGATCTCTAAGAGGTTGAGCCGTAGTAGTTTGGGGGAAGAATCCCAATATTGTGTGAAAATCGTTACAGAACTTTTCGTAGTCAGGATTGTCCAGAGGATCTGTTGCCCAATAGCAAAAACCACCAGCAGCAGCAGCACCAAGTATTTCCTTCAGTAATCCAAGTACTTCATGCCACAATTGGGAGTTTTCTTGATTGTAAAAGAAAATATCGCTCAAGCGGGGTGCAGAAATACCACAAAAAGAGCATCCGACAGAACATCCTTTACTGAGTTCAAAGGTCAGAGGCATATGTACAGTTACTTTTTCTTGAATCGATTTCTTGAACTGACTACTAACACGAGCAATTTGTCGTTCTCGCCAAGTTTTGAAATAAGGATTTTTTGGAGAAGCAACAAGGTTCATCAAAACAAAATCTGACTCCGTTTCTTGTGCAAACTTTCGCCAATGTTTCCATTTATTAGTAATTACATGCTCTTCGCCAAGTTTTTCAGCAAAGTTGAGTTGCCACAACGGTCTAATTGCTTCAGAGTCTAGCTGAATTTTATGGCTTTTAACAGTTTCTTCTGGATTGAACAACATCTGTTCTCGGAAATTGGGATCTGCCTCCCACCTCGCTAGGAGATGTCTTATTTGACTTATGTATGATACGTCATCTTGACTTAGTTTTCCTGGAGAATGTGATTCTATGTTCCACAGACGACGCACTAGTTCTATGGAATCAAAATTTAATTCTTGGAAAGGAGTAATCATTTTACAATCTTCACCTAATATATTTATTGTTAATCTAGTTTTTATATTTCGAGCTTTAGGTACAAAAAATAGCTTATTTCTGACAGTTTGTTTCTATTTTTTTCTACTATTAATAATTCATTAAATAAGTTATATTAACTAATATTAGTTAGTATAACTTATTTAATATAACTAATTACCAATCAACTCCAAATACACCCAATGGAGTATCAATGCTAAATCCGTCCCCACCAGCTACAGATTCCAAAGCTTCTTCAGATAATTCTTCAGAGCCTTCTGGCTTTTTGGGAATTACAAGATAAGTAATGTTAGCAGTTTCTTCCAATACTTGAATTTCGATATTATTAGGAGCT
>JBOFLX010000101.1:0-310856 GCA_051658085.1 Waterburya sp. | reverse complement strand
ATAAACGGTTAGTGGCTTACATCGTCGCTGAAAATCATGCACCTACTGTCAAAGAATTACGGCAGTTTTTGGAATTAACTTTACCGCAGTATATGATTCCCAGTCATTTTGTGATTTTAGAACGTTTTCCTTTAACTCCTAACGGCAAAATTGATCGTCGTGCTTTACCTGCACCAGAGCTAGAGACATCGACCGAGAATTTTATTGCTCCACGTAATGAACTCGAGCAAAAGCTGGCTCTAATTTGGCAAGAAGTTTTAAATCTTGAGGCAATCAGTGTTCAAGACAACTTTTTTGAATTGGGTGGTCATTCTTTATTAGCTGCTACGCTGTCAGCAAAGTTGGAGCATACTTTCAAGAATAAATTACCTCTGGCAATGTTATTTCAAATGCCAACGATTGAACAACAGGCTAATTTCTTTGAGCAACAGACTAATAATAAATCGTGGTCTCCTCTTGCATCTATTCAGTCAAAAGGAACTAAACCGCCTCTATTTTTATTTCAAGGTGTTGGCATTTATTATCCTTTATCATCTCATTTGGGAGAGGATCAACCTGTTTATGGCTTGTCTATTGAAATGATTGATGATTCAACACATTGGTTTGATCGGATTGAAGAGTTAGTAGCTCTGTATATCAAAGAGATTAAAACTGTTCAACCTCAAGGTCCTTATTATTTTGGGGGTATATCTTTTGGTGGGATGATTGCCTTAGAAGCTGCTCAACAACTTTTAGCAGAGGGTGAACAAGTTGCTTTATTGGCTTTGTTTGATACTTGGAAGTCTAAGGCTTATGTATCGCATCCTCTACACAAAAAATTATTAATTCATTTGCGTCGATTTGCTCAATCAGGATTGAAATATTTTTCTCAATACAATCGAAGTAATAAATCTCGTAAGGTTAAAGCCCAATTTCAACTGAATTTGATGTCAAATAGTTCTGGTAAAAACAATCGACAATTAAGCCAAGTTACTCAAACGTATTTAAAAGCCAGAGAAAATTATGTTCCCAAAGCTTATTCAGGTAAAATTACCCTATTTAAGTCGATGGAAACCACTAAAATGGTAGAATCAGGAGACTTTGATGCTCAATTAGGCTGGGGAGCTTTGGCTGCTGGAGGATTGGATATTATTGATGTTCCTGGAGATCATTTAGGTATTTTACGAGAGCCTTGTGTAGCAACCCTAGCTCAAGAATTGAAGATTTGTCTGGATAAATGTAGTAATTTACATAACAATCCGAATTGACTTTTATACTAACTATTCCTCTTCTTGAACGGGTCGCTCATGGGGGAAACCACGGCAGTCGCTACAACGGGGGAAACCCCCCTTCGGGTAATCTTCGAGAAGGCTACGTCCAAAGGACGGGCTACGCCAACGCCTACAGCAGTTTGCTTATGCCAGGGAACCTTTTCGGCATGTGCTTCGGGGGGGGAAACCCCCAAGACCGCAATGCCTCACCACCGCAACTGCTTCACCGCAACGCACTGCCTCCCCAAAACCGCGCCCGTCCGCAAAACAATTTTGACGCACTACTAGTGAGCAGATCAAGACAATCAATCATTCATTAGAAAAAATCAAAGCCGTTGTTGTCTAAAGATATAAGTATCTAAATTAAGTGGTCAAGAGGAAAACTTGATTGTTGTTCCTTATTTGCATACGATACTATAACCAAAGTGCTGTTATTTTTACTAATTTGAGTTGAACAAAATATTTTAGTTAGGAAAGATTTATGAAAATTTTAGTAGTAGAAGATGACGAGCGTATTAGCGACGCTGTAGTTGAATATCTTTCTGATTTACATTATGCTGTCGAAGCAGTTTATGATGGTCAAAGTGCTTGGGATTTGTTGGATGTCTTTTCTTATGACTTGGTGTTGTTAGATGTAATGTTGCCAGAGGTTGATGGCATTACTCTTTGTCAAAGACTACGCAAGAAAGGTTGTGATATTCCTATTTTGATGTTGACCGCCAAAGATACCTTAGACAATAAAATTGAAGGTTTGGATGCTGGTGCAGATGATTACTTAGTCAAGCCTTTTGAACTCGATGAATTATCGGCAAGGATTCGGGCTTTGTTACGTCGAGGAACAAGTAGTTTACCGCCTGTTTTAACCTGGGAAAAATTAAGTCTCGACCCTAGTAGCTGCGAAGTATATTATCAAGATGAACTTCTACCTCTAAGTCCTAAAGAATACAAGCTGTTAGAATTTTTCTTGCGTAATGGTCGCCGTGTTTTTAGTCGCGCTCAAATTTTGGAACATCTTTGGTCTTTTGAGCAAGTACCAGAAGAAGCCACCGTCAAAGCTCACATCAGAGGCTTAAGACAAAAATTAGAGGCTGCTGGTGCGCCTCACGACTTAATTGAGACTGTCTATGGTTTAGGATATCGTCTCAAGGAAGAACCTCAACAGGTATAAGTCATGTATCAAAGTTTGCGATCGCAATTGTTGTTGTACTATCTCATCGTTATGGCAACGATCTTAAGTGTTTTTAGTGCAGGAATTTATGTCCTGTTTAGTAATAATTTAAATAGACAACTAGACAAGAGATTGTTAACCCTAGCTCAATTTGCAGCACAATCTCTTCCCGATGTTCAAGAAAACGGTCAGAAACATCTTGATTCTCAGGAAACAGTCGCAGCTTGGCGTGACATTTTTAACCGAGATCAACAGAGTTTAGAATGGTTTGATGCTAAGGGTAATATAATTGCACGCAAAGGATTGATTCGCTTGGAAGACGAGAAGCCTGAGACTAAAACCAAAAATCTACGCCAGGTTGGCTCAGATGCTATCGCTCGTACCCATACAGTAAGTGGTATTCTTAGCCTGCCTAATCAGCCAGGAACTAGAATCGGCTATGTTCGAGCTAGTCAATCTTTAGAGGAAATTGAAGCAGCGCAAGAAGAGCTATTACGTATATTAGTTCTCGGGGGAATGTTCACTCTGATTTTAATTGGCTTGGGTGGTTTTTGGCTTACTCAAAAGGCGATTGAACCGATTGAAGCTAGTTTTTGGCAACTTAAGCAATTTACTGCTGATGCTTCCCATGAGTTACGTAGCCCTCTAACGGCAATTAAAGCTTCGGTAGATGTAATGCGTAATCATCCAGAACGTATTCATCCCAAAGATGCTAAAAAGCTCGAAGCGATCGCTGGTGCAACCCTTCAAATGAACCAAACTTTGGAAGATCTGTTATTTTTAGCGCGTACTGATGCTGATCCGAATATGCCAACGGAGGCTCGCCAATTAGCTCCAGTTTCCCTTAATCAAATTTTACAAAACTGCTTTGTACTTCTTGAACCCTTGGCTAACGATAGACAAATTGTTTTTCAGTCTAAATTTCGAGATGATCTTATTGTTTCAGGTGATACTGCACAGCTTTCTCGCTTATTCTCTAATCTATTAGAAAACGCGCTTCAATACACTCCCGAAGAAGGAAGAGTAAGTTTGGATTTGTATAAGCAAAATCGGATGGCTGTGGTGAGTGTCCGTGATACGGGTATTGGAATTGCCCCCGATCAAATATCTAAGGTTTTTGACCGTTTTTGGCGAGCAAGTAAAGCTCGCTCCCATCGTAAAGGTGGTACTGGTTTAGGGTTGGCTATTTCTCAAGCGATCGCTAAACGTCATGGAGGTAAAATTTCAGTTACTAGTGAGCTTAATATTGGTACTTGCTTTTTAGTACGTATTCCAATTCTAGAGAGCAAAAAATCAGCGATCGTTAAAGTTTAATGGCTTTGGTGATTTAAGGGATAAAACCGAAAGCAATACTGTTTGTAGCTATTAGCTCTTAGCTTCTTAGTTTTTAATAAGCCTCTTTTCTGAGATTTTCAAATTGCAACTGCTATAACTGATGAATTATCAGAAGCAATTTAACAAGTAACAAAACAATGAAAACTCCTCTGGCTTGGTTGCAGTTAACTCACGAAAAAGCTCGATTATTAATTGCTTTGGCTGGGATTGGTTTTGCAGATATGCTGATGTTTATTCAGTTAGGATTTCAGACGGCTTTGTTTGATAGTGCTGTTACTTTACATAAAGCTTTAGAGGGGGATGTATTTTTAATGAGTCCTCAGTCTGATGCTTTGGGATTTACTGAACCTTTTTCGGAACGACGTTTGTATGAATCTGTAGCAGTTGATCAGGTAGAATCTGTAAGTCCTGTATATCTTAATTTTGGTTCTTGGAAAAACCCTCTTAAAGGTAATACACGCACTATTTTAACTATTGGTTTTAATCCTGCTAAAAACACTTTAAACCTACCAGGAATTAAAGAAAATATTGAGCAAGTAAAACTACCTGATGTGGTGTTATTTGATGATAAATCTCGCCTAGAATTTGGGCCTATTCCTGAATTACTAACCAAAAATAAAACTGTCCAAGCAGAGTTATCTGCTCGTAAAGTAACTGTCGGTGGATTGTTTTCTTTAGGAGCATCTTTTTCTGCTGATGGTAATATTATTACGAGTGATATTAATTTTTTACGTTTGTACCCCGATCGCCAAAAAGGATTAATTGATATTGGTATTATTAATCTTAAACCAGGAGCTAACCTGGAATTAGCTTTAGTTAATCTCAAAGATAAGTTACCTCAAGATGTCGAAGTTTTTTCCAAGGAACAATTTATTCAAGAAGAAATAAAATACTGGCAGGAGTCTACTGCGATCGGTTTTATTTTTACTTTGGGTGCAGGTATTGGTTTTGTAGTGGGAACAGTAATTGTTTATCAAATTCTCTATACCGATGTTGCCAATCATTTATCAGAATACGCTACCCTGAAAGCTATGGGTTATAAAGATGGTTATTTTATAGTTTTAGTATTTCAAGAAGCAGTAATTTTAGCAATATTAGGATTTCTTCCAGGTTATGCGATCGCAACAAGTTTATACGCTTTAGCAGCAGGAGCGACAAATTTACCTTTATTTATGACCGCTAATCGCGCTATTGTGGTTTTAATTCTCACAGTGATCATGTGTTGTATTTCAGGTACTATTGCTGTCAAAAAATTAAGTGCAGCCGATCCAGCAGATATTTTTTAGTTAATTGTTAATGCTTATTTAAATTCTCTTGTAAAGACTAGCCATTAGCTATGAACAATCAACAATCAACAATCAACAATCAACAATTAACAACTAATAAAGTTGTAAATATTCAAAATCTCAATCATTTTTTTGGGGAAGGTAAGTTAAAAAAGCAAATTTTATTTGATATTAATTTAGTTCTCAATTCGGGAGAAGTAATTATTTTAAAAGGCCCTTCTGGTTCAGGCAAAACTACTCTGCTAACTCTGATGGGGGGACTACGTTCACCACAATCAGGCAGTCTTCAAGTCTTTGGTCAAGAGTTAGTGGAAGCAAAGAAAAACAAGTTAGTTAATACTAGAAGAAATATCGGCTATATTTTTCAAGCTCATAATTTACTTGGTTCTTTAACTGCCAAACAAAATGTCCAGATGTCTTTAGAATTACATTCTGGAATAAATAGTGCAGAAATTGAACAAAGAACGATCGCTTTACTAGAAGCTGTTGGCTTGGGAGAACGTATTAACTACCATCCCCAAAATCTATCGGGAGGACAAAAACAACGGGTAGCGATCGCTCGCGCTCTGGTTTCTCATCCTAAAATGGTGCTAGCAGACGAACCTACGGCAGCTTTAGATAGTAAATCTGGTCGAGATGTTGTGGAATTGATGCAAAAATTAGCCAGAGAACAAGGCTGTACGATTTTAATTGTGACTCACGATAACCGTATCCTAGATGTGGCAGATCGCATTGTGGAGTTGGAAGACGGCAGGATTACCTTGGATACTGAGAATAACAGTTAGAGCAGTTAGGACAGTTAGGACAGTTAGGACAGTTAGGGCAGTTAGGGCAGTTAGGAAATCTAGAAAGTGGGAATTAGGAAGTGTGAAGTAATAGGTAGGTTTTAATAATTAGCAATCACCAATCACCAATCACCAATCACCAATCACCAATCAGTAATTATCCATCATTTTTGGGAATCATAGGCTCAATGCTTTTATTTTTCCAAATTTGGTTATGGATCAAGAGTCAATCCTTCAAGCTTTAAAAAGTGCCTGTGGTAATAAAAACTTTCGCTTTCAGGTCATTGTTCAAGATTCCCAGCTACATATTTATATCAACCGCAAAGCAGAATTAAAACCAGACTATGATTTTTTGACTGATCTGATCATACAGGCGATCGCTAGTTTGAATTTAGATTCTCTCGACAGTATGTGGTTATATAGCCGTAAGCTAGGTGAAATTGAACCAGATTGGCAGGCTTGGGTGGAATTATCGACAGCTAATAATACAGATTATCTTGATACTTTAGCTAATTCTCATAATATTGCCGATGCTCTCGATGACTCAGCTAATCACAGCACAGGTGATACAGGTTTACTCCAAGATACAGGTATGGTGCATAGTAAACCTTTTCAAGAAGCGTCAATTAATACTTTTACTTCTCAGTTAACCGAGACAAATGAGTCTGATGATAATTCTCAAGAATTTACGGAATCTCAATTTTTTTCAGATCCTTGGAGTGACTCAATCAATAAAAGCCTGAAGGATGCAGACTTGCTCCATAATACAGACAAAATTCACGAGCAACCGCTTCAAGATAGAGCCATTAACCCCTTTGTGAAACACTCAATCGAGACAGAAGTTACAACAGCTAATAATGTGGGTGAGAACAGTCTAGACTTAACTCAATATTGTTTTATCACTAATAAGAAATTATTAACTAGCGAGATAATCTTACCTGATAAAGAAACTATTCGCCTGGTCAAATTTTTTCACCATCTGTCTGAAAATAACAAAAAAAAGATACTACCCGTTTTAGATACTTATTTTCAATCTAGTAAAATTTCCAACCTTGATAAGTTATCTGTCGGAGTGCAAAAGTGGTTTCAACAAATTACCGAGTTAAACTATGATGATGGGCGTACCGTTGCTCTTTGGCTAAGTCGTTACTGTTTTGATAGTAATGCAACCATAACGGAATTGAAAGTTATTGCCGAAAAGCAGGCTGAGATTACCAACATAGCTAAAAAAGCTAAACCTAGCCAGACAGAATATAGTTTTACATTCCCTAATATCAATACTCAAGAAAGTTTCTCAGCTCGAAAACAACCAGATAAGTTACATTTCAGAAAATTTTCCCTACCTTCTGATGTTCAAAAGTTTATCCTCCCTCTGTTATGGACATCGGCGACAGTATTGTTGTTGATTTTGGGCGTTTACTCTAATACAGGGATTACTTCATCACAAATTCCCTCGGTGTGCAAAAACACTGTTGGTTCTCCTAACTACTGTCGTTTAGCTGTCAATTTGGCAGGGTCAAACACCATCAAACAATCACCTCAGAGTATATTTCCCCTCACCCCAAAAACTACACAAGCTGCTATTTTTGGTTGTCAGCGATACGCCAACTTAAAAGCTGGTATTGCAGGTAATCTTAATCCTCAGCAAACTCCTGTAATATCCAGTCACGGAGAAAAGATTTTTTCCCATATTTATGTAGTAGAAGCGAGACAAAAAAAATTCCAGCAACCTGGAGATGTCAGAGTCGGATGTGTTTATACTGCGGGACAAACAGAGCGATCGCCGAAACTTTTAGCTGCCGATATTATACCTCTTAATTGGCCTTCAGAACCTTATCAAAAACAAACTCAATTTCAATCTCATCTTGCTCTTGGTATTTATACTCACTTTATTAATTTAGGTTTATATACAATATTTAGTGCTGTGGGTATTGCGATCGCTTCTCGGTTTAATTTAGGTCTTCAAGTCAAGCATTCTCAAACAATTTATTTAACAGCTTTGTTTCTCGGCATTTTACAATTAATTGCTGGAGAATTATCAGTCTTAAGCTTATTTGCTCATATTATCTTCCCTGGTTTAGGTATCTTAGCTGCTAGTTTCTGGTTGAAGAATGTGCAGATTAATTGGAATCATGGTTATTTTGTAGTTACTGTAGGGATTTTAACGATTATTGCCATTCAATTCTCGCTCTATGGTTTATGTTTGAAGCTAATTAATATTTTGGTCTAGACTGGGAGAAATTTATTTGAATTACCATGACATAGATTTGCGAGAATTGAAAAATCCACCTGTCACACCATCAGCAGGTAATGTAGCCAACCAGACTGGAGTATCCGCTCCTCGTTCAGCAGAGTAAGTAGCTGCTTGTGATCCCATATCTGTACGACACCAATCAGGATCGGCTGAGTTGACTTTAATAGCTGTATTTTTAAGTTCTGCTGCCAACATAACCGTAAAGGCATTTAGCGCAGTTTTAGATGAGTTGTATGCTAAAGTCTTGGCGTAGTTACATTGAGTATCGCTATGTTGAGTCAACGAACCTCGACCACTGCTAATATTAACAATTCTACCTGCTTCGCTTTTATAAATTAAGGGAAGTAATATTTGTGTAACGGCGATCGCACCAATGAAGTTTGTTTCCAATGTTTGTCTAATAATATCTAAGCTAACTTGACTAGGTTTTTGTATGGTTTCAAGACAAATTCCCGCATTATTAACCAAGATATCTAATTTATTGTAATTTTTATCTATATAGCTATCAACAGCTTTAATGCTTTCAGTATTAGTTACATCTAAGTATTGTAATTCTGCATCTAAGCCGACTTGAAGCAATTGGTTGAGAGCAATTTTTCCTTTATTAATATCCCGAACTCCCATGACAACTTTAATTCCTTGTTCAGCCAGTTGCCGACTAATCTCAAAGCCTAGTCCTTTATTAGCTCCAGTTACCAGTGCAACTTTCTTTGGCTGTAAAATCATGTCTATCAATTGTGCAAATTAATGATGAAAAAGTCTCAGTCCTGAAAATAACATCACCATACCATATTCATCACAAGCAGTAATTACGTCTTGATCACGCAGAGATCCACCAGGTTGAATGATACATAAACCGAAAACTGGAGTGTGTAAATTTCTCATACATTTTCTTGACGAACTCGCTCAAATTTTTGTAGCTTTATATACAGAAATCTAATATTTTGTAGTTTTATATACAGACAATTTGATTATTTCTCTAGAAAAATGCTGCTTTTTTCAAATGACCTACTAATTATTGCCGTCGGAGGCAAAGACAGAATTAATTGACTAACAATTTAGCAGCAACTTCTCTCAGGGAATGGCAATTATTTTCACCCCTAAGAAAAATGGCAAATACAGTTTTAAATTCTTCTTCTACTATTCCTCAATGGTGTTCTTTACAATCTAACTTATCGGTTGATATAGCAATCGAGCAGCACCTTACTAATACTTGGGTTAAGCTGCTGGAATTACCTAATCCCTATAGTCATGATGAAGCACTGATTTTGTGTAAATATTCCGAATCAGAATGGGTGGCTTGGGTACCTGATCACGGTGAGGCAATTCTCAACAACAGACAGTTTTGTATGTATTCTTAACCTAAACTGAGTTTAACTATTTAATTTGAATGCCGTGACTGGTAAGTTTAGTCACCCAGAAATTTAGCTGTGAATCAGGAATTTGATTTCTTACCTGTTGTTTAACAGCGATCGCTTGTTCTTGAGAAGCACAGAGAGCAAACACTGTAGGCCCCGAACCAGACATCATTATCCCTAAAACATTTTGGGCAGCAAAAGCCTCTTTTAAAGCTGCAACTTGCGGATATTCAGGTAGAACTACTTTTTCTAGATCGTTATAAATAAGTTTGCCAATTTCTGTGCTATTTTTATGGGTAATAGCTCTAACAAGGGGACTAGAGCGAACTTGAGCAGTGCGAGATTTAATACCTGCTGCGTCGGTAATATAAGAATCACTGTATTGCTGACGATAGGTTTTATATGCCCAAGGGGTAGAAACACTAATATGATTATATTTCGCCAAAACTACCCAAATATTATCTAAATCCTGAAGTGCGCTTAATTTTTCACCTCTACCAGTCGCGATCGCTGTGCCTCCAGAAATACAGAAAGGAATATCTGAACCTAATTTAGCAGCTAATTCCTGTAATTCAGGTTGAGTTAATCCCAAATTCCACATCAGATTAATCCCGACCAAAACTGCTGCTGCATTACCTGAACCTCCTGCTAAACCTGCTGCCACTGGGATACGCTTGTGAATTTTAATACTCACTCCGCCATAATTAGCGTGTACGTCAGGAAAAACATCGCACATTAACTGGGCAGCACGATAGGCAAGATTAGTTTCATCCGTGGGAACTTGGGGATGATCGCAAGCAATATAAATCTTTTGGGTATCACTAGACTGGATATCTATCTGGTCTGCTAATTCCACACTTTGTAGAATCATGACCAGTTCGTGGAAACCATCAGGGCGATGAGGCGCAGCCTCCACTACGTGATCGCCAATTATTTCCAGATAAAGATTTATTTTCGCTGGCGCAATTAAAGAATATGAGTGCATATCGTACTGAGCATTTTAACAAAGCTTATAGCTTACAGCTTACAGCTAATCGCGGAGCGATTTTAACCTTTCTTTTCTAACAGGATTTCATTAGAATCTTGAGCTTGTAAGACATTAGTACGATTCGATTTGAGTTGTTGCTGTGTCATTAAGTTAATAATTGAAGCTTTTTCTAGTAAACCTAATACTTCTCCTGTTTCGCTAACTACGACTAGCTCACGAGCATCTTTAGTTTCAATTGTTTTTGCCACCTCCAATAAAGAAGTGTCAGCAAGAATAATATCATCTTCAGGTACAGGTTTAACTAACTCGTTAAGGTAAATTTCATTCCACTGAGAAGTAGGAATTTGTTTTAAAGCTTCTGTAATAATTGCACCCAGTAATTGTTGATTTTCATCTACCACTAAAAACTTTTTCCAACGCTCTTTACCAATCACATAATCGTTAACAAACTCTCGGATTGTAAGCTGACTGCTAACTATCGGACTATCGGCAATTACTGCGTCTTGGGCTTGATACTGGCTTAATTTATCCTGTACCACCGCTGATTGGGCTGCAAAGCCTGCATTCTGTAATAAAAATACACCGATTAAAAGAGTCCAGAAACTACCTACTTGACTGATATTTAAGATGGATAAAATCCCTGTAGAGATTGCTATCCAACCAATTACTTGACCAACTCGACCAGCAAAAATTACTCCTTTGTTAGGATTTCCTGTAATTTTCCAAACAATTGATTTAAGGACATTACCACCATCAAGAGGCAGACCAGGAATCATATTAAATAATGCTAAGACTAAATTAATATAAGCCAACAAAGAAAGAATTGCCGTGAGTGGGGCGGTAAGGGGTAAAGTAACTACCATTATAGAGAAAAGACCAAATAGTAAGACACTTACTAAAGGGCCTGCGATCGCGACTAAAAACGCCTGTAATGGTGTTTCTGATTCTTTTTCTAGGGTAGCCAATCCACCAAAGATAAATAACGTAATTGACTTAACGGGAATTCCTTGAGCGATCGCCACAAAGCTATGACCTAACTCATGAGCTAACACTGAGGAAAATAGTAATAACGCAGCAATTAAGCCCAAAATCCAAGGCATTAATCCTGTAAGCTCAGGAAACTGAGTCAAGTTAGAACCATAACTCCAAGTTACTAAACCCAACACAAAAAACCAAGAAGGGTTAATAAAAAAAGGAATCCCAAATAAATTACCGATCCGAATGTTGCCGTTCATGGCATACTCCTACTTTGAATGACGCAATAATATTTCACTATTGTTAAATATGAAGCTTTAATATTTTTGCTTGCTATATAAATTATTTAAATTGTA
Organism: Waterburya sp.; assembly: GCA_051658085.1. Taxonomy (GTDB): domain Bacteria; phylum Cyanobacteriota; class Cyanobacteriia; order Cyanobacteriales; family Xenococcaceae; genus Waterburya. The sequence goes on along the minus strand of JBOFLX010000101.1, from coordinate 299,101 downwards.
ACGAAGCGTAAACATAAGTTTATCTTCCCTAGTAGGGTAAAAACCGTCCCAAGGATTACGGTAAGTCAGTTTTAAGTAAATTAAGGCAATTAAGCTTGAGCTTCTAAAAATGTCTCATACATATCCTTTGTCGAACTCAGATTTTTAAAAAATTGACTTTATAAAACTAGTTTTTTACTATCAATCAATGGTTAATTTTTAGTAAAGAATGAGGGCAATCGGCAATAAAAAGTGTTTTTTTGTAAAGTTAGGGTAGAAATAAATAGATTTTTTCTTTAAGTTGATTACTGAAGTAAAAATACTGATTTTTATGAAATATACCCATCTCCATATCTTTCCAGCAGCCTCGGCCGATAACTCAGGCGATCCTGCATTACCAAGAAACCCGAGTTTAAAGAAGTTGTTTAGTCTTTCAAACTTGCTATGCAAACTTAAACGACAGGTTTTCTCGTAAAATTTGATGCTGACCCGTTTATGCTAGAGGCAAGGAAAAAATTTTCAGGACATAAAATATCTATACATCAGATAAATAAACTTTATAGTCTCTTTACATTATCGTCATATTGTGAAATATTATGAAATGAAAATGAGATGATTTTAAAAGAAACTTGGCTTGATAACCGTCTCACTAACCTTACACAGAGGTACAGAGCTTTAAATAATGATTCGTGTATTAGTTGTTGATGACCTAAAGCTAATTTGTAGAGGTCTCAAAGCAATGTTTGTATCCGAGCCAGACATTGAGATAGTAGGCTTCGCTCACAACGGTAAAGAAGCAATTAAACAAATTGCCCAAGAAAAACCAGATGTAGTCTTAATTGACGTATTAATGCCCGTGATGGGTGGGATAGAGGCTACTAAAGAAATCAGTAAACAATTTCCTGAAGTTAATGTAATCGTTTTAAGTAGTTTTGAAGACGATCCAGTTATTTTAGAAGCGATCGCAGCAGGAGCAAAAGGTTATTTACTAAAAAATATGATGGCTGAGGATTTAGCAGCAGCAATCCGCTCAGTTAATCGGGGAGCTTCGCATTTTGCCCCTGGAATTATTGACACTCTAGCTAAATCTGCTCTTCCTAATTCAGATACAAGTAAAAACGGTATAGTTCCTCGCAAAGCAGGTAGCATCGATAATAAAGAAGCTGTTAGTTCCCCCCCAGTCAAAGCTCAACCTGTAAAAGCTAAAGCTGCTGCTACTGCTTCCAAAGCACCTAAAAAAGCTGCTAAATCCAAAGGCGAAAAAGCCTTATTCCAGCATGGCGATTGGATTACCCTGGTTTTGGGAGTAGTTATCCTATCCCATACAAACGGCATGGGACATCATTTGGCACACGCAGGACTTTTTTGCCTGATGTTGGCCTTAATTGCTCGCCCAATTCGCTTTTGGTGGGATGAACCTCTTAAACATCGTCGGGCGATCGGAATCTTTGCTTTTGCTGCTGCATTAGCTCATGCTATTTACGCTACTACACATGTCTTAGATTCTCATCCAGAAATGGTTTTGGCAATGTCACTCAAAAATCAAGTGGGAATTTGGACAGGCGTTATCTCTTTAGCAATAATGACTCCTGCTGCGGTCACTAGCTTTCAGTTTCTACAACGCAAATTGGGCAAAAAATGGCGACAAATTCATTTACTTACTGTACCTGCCTTAGCGTTAGCTGTTTTACACACAGTACTAGTTGGCCCTCACTATATGGCAGAGTTCAAGATGGAAATTCTGGATCATATACGCGCCTATGGAGTAATAGCTGTTGGGGGATTAGTGTTATTGATGCGAAGACGAATCTTTTGGTCAATCTTGGGCTTAAATAAACTGGGTAAACAGGGTGGTAAAGCTGCTGGTAAAGCTGCAAAACCTGCAAGCAAAGCTCAAAAAGCCAAAGAACTTATTAAAACTTAAAACTTATTATTTCTTGGTTTGAAATGATGTGGACAGTAAATTAGCGAAAAAGCCCTCTTTTGTAATGACAAGGGGGTTATTTTTTATTTGGGTTTTCAGAATTGAATTTAGTGTTAATTAGCGAGAATCATTTTGGTTCGCTAAAATCAATATACTTAAATATAAATAAATCTCAATATAACAATACACATATTTACAATGTCTCAAGCTGCTTTAAATTTGGTTGCAGTAGGAATTTTTATTATGACTATGGCATCCTTGTTAGGGCCATTATTTAATCTTTCTCCTATCGTACCTGCTGCTATTACTTTTGGTATTTTAAGTTTAGCTACGGTAGATACCCTAACTTGGAAGAGTAGGGGAGTTTCTTTACTATTAGATTTATTTGCCTCGGCTGAACAACGGCAGCGTGTAATTAATCATGAAGCAGGACATTTTTTGACTGCTTATTTTTTAGGTATTCCGATCGCAGGTTACACTCTTACCACTTGGGAAGCCATAAAACAAGGACAACTGGCAGGAGGTGGTGTAAGTTTTGATACTCAAGCTTTAACTGCCCAACCTCTGCAATTAGAAAAAATGCGTTTAACCTTAGATCGTTTCTGTACTGTTTGGATGGCTGGCATAGCTGCGGAAAAAATAGTTTATGGTAATGCCCAAGGTGGTGTAGAAGATCGACAACAACTACAACAGGCTTTGAAAATGGCAGGATTACCTGAAGTTGGTTATCCTCAAAAAGAACGTTGGGCGCAATTACAAGCAACTAATCTTTTAACCAGACATCAAAAATCTTATGAGGCTCTAGTTGAGGCTATGAAACAAAGAGCTTCTGTAGCAGAATGTTATGCAATAATCCAAGAACACTGTGATGCTGATATTGATCAAATGTTGAATGTTTAATGTTGAATGTTCAATGTTTAATGTTTACTGGTTGCTGAAATTTATATATATCTTGAATTACTTGAACCCAACCATCGGCAAGAGATTGCAAAATGCGATCGCCTTTTTCTTTGGTTGCTACAGTGGCATCTCCCATAACTCCACTTTGACTCAATTCTTTAGTTAACCAAGCAAATGGTAAATTCCCCTCCATGTCTAATAAGCTATTGACTGGTAAACCTTGAGGATATTCTTTGACTGCTAAATCCATTTTTACTTGCTTTGGTAGCAGAGAGAGCATTAGACTGGTTTCTGCATCACCTGCATGAATACCGTATTCTTGTTCTTGTTTAGTAAGCAAATCACCAACCATATGAGGCACACGCCAAGTAAATAAAGGAAAAACAGCAAAATCTGGATATTCTTGATGTAGATCTCTAGCAGCTATTTCCATAATCTGCGGTTGTCCACCGTGGGAATTCATTAACACTAGCTTACGGAAACCTGAGCGATAAATACTAGCTGCCATTTCTTTGATTACCGTTAATAAAGTAGTGGCACTAAGGGTAATAGTCCCAGGAAACCCAACGTGTTCATTAGATTTACCGTAATAAAGACAGGGTAAAGCATAAGCAGGAATAGCTGGCTCTAATTGCTCTAAAGCTTTTCCTAGTACCCCTAAACTAATTGCCGAATCTACTGCAATAGGTAAATGCAGACCATGTTGTTCAATTGCCCCAACTGGTTGAATAATAACCACATTTTCTTTATTGGGCATTTGTTCTATTGCTTTCCAAGTTAAATAAGGAAAATAGCGTTGAGGGGGAATAAAGCCATGCATCATAGGACGTTGGTGGTTTAATGTTTAAGCCCGATAGTATTATTGTTCGTAGCTATAAGCTATAAGCTATAAGCTTTTCAATATTTATTAAAAGTGATGATTTACTGCGCTTTTCTGTTGAACAGAATAGTAACAACAATTGGTGACTAACGCTATAATTGCCTAAATAACTTTCGGTTCGATTATCGACTATATATAAATTAATGCTTAAACATTTATTACGCTTGCTAGCTGCTTCTACTAGTTTGGTTGCTTTATTATTATTTGCTAACACCGCAGTAGCTGCTAGCACAGATAACTTTGTACTCCAAACTGTAAATCAGCCAGAATTACAGCTAGTTAACTTAAACGTTATTAGTCCTGCTCTAGAATTAACAAATCAGTCTAATAATACCTTGTTACAACATTTAGGTTGTTCTTGTGCAATGTGTACTCGATCGATTAATCAGTGAACAGTCATCAGTGATTAGGGATTGGGGATTAGGGATTGGGCATTGGGTAGTAGGAAATAGGAAATCCCCATTCGGGGACAATGTAAGAAATAGGAAATAGGAAGTAAGAAGTGGGTAATAAATAATGAGTAAATAATTTTTCCCAGTCATGCTTTCACTATTCACCAATCACCAGTCACCAGTCCCTAATTATCAGTAATCAGTAATTAATTACTTACACAAATGCTTGATTTAGCCAAAATAGCAGGACAAATTCCTGGTATTAGTCAACATTTACATAAAGAAGCGATCGCTTCTCGTCAGAGATTGGAGTCTGCCCAAAAACTGCAACAACAAGCAGCTAGCCGACAGGCAGAATTAATTCAAACTCAAGAGGATTTTCGCGATCGCTTTTTATTTGCTGCTGCTACTCCCGTCGAACCTTTAGATCGTTGTTTTCCTATTCAGTCAGCCCCTTATAGCCATAGTGTTTTTGCCACCGATGGTTCACAAATTTCTCCTTCTCACCACGAAATTGCTTACTGTTATTTAATTAATATTGGTCAGATTATGCTCCACTACGGGCAGAGTTTGCACCCTTTATTAGACAGTGTGCCAGAGGTATTTTATAAAACTGAAGATCTTTATATTTCTAAGCAATGGGGTATTCGTTTAGAAGAATGGATGGGCTATCTACGTACTGTTTCGGAAGCTGAAACCTTGGCGGAAATGGCTTGTAATTGGGTATTACCTCCAGGAGAACACCATGATATTCCCAATCTAGCCTTGGTAGATGGTTCTTTAATTTACTGGTTTTTAGATGGTTTACCTATTGAGGCGAGGGATAAAATTCTACCACCGATTTTAGCTGCTAGTGAAAGACTCAGAAAGACTAAAATCCCGATGATGGGTTATGTTAGTGCTTCTCGAAGTACTGAAGGTTTGAATTTTTTGCGCTTACAAACCTGTACCCATGAACATCCTAACTGTGTTGTTAATTGTAGCGATTTAGTTGATAAATATCCCTGTCAGAAACTCGAATCCTTGCGAGACTCAACTTTTTGGGCAGGTCAATTGCAACCAGGGCAAAGAAGCCCCTTGTATCGTAGTAATCTACGTATTCTTGACCTTTACGAAGATCCGCAAAAAATTTACTTTTGCTATGTCAATGTCGGTGCTGAAATAGCTCGCCTAGAAATCCCTGCTTGGGTAGTCGAAGATAGTGCTTTATTTGAGCAATCTTTAAGCATTGTAATAGCTCAAGTACAAAAAGGTTATGGTTATCCTGTAGCCCTGGCAGAAGCTCATAATCAGGCAGTAGTTAGAGGAAGCGATCGCGCTCGTTTTTTTGCTCTTTTGGAACAACAGCTAATTAAAGCTGGTTTACGCAATGTCGGCACTTCCTACAAAGAAGCTCGTAAACGAGGCAGTATTGCTTAGATAACGTTTAACAAAAGCTATAAGCTATAAGCTATAAGCCTAGTTTAATTCCTCCACTTCTAAAGCGTGGATTATATTACAACTGCACAAAACTAGTACATTCTTTCTTTCTCAAAGGTGGTTCGGCACAGGCGCGGATTTTAATATCTTTTCCAGGAGCCATATCTGCGTAATGCCTATTCCAGCCATCTCTAGGAACTTTTGCCTGACCATAGATATTGCCTTGATTATCTTCTATGTAGTGACTGGAACGGTAAGGAGCTTCAGTTCTTGCCCAAACAGCATTACATTTGGGAGAATAACGAATCTCTAACCGATATGCGATTAGTTCCTTGCCTAAAATATAATTACCAATATTGGAAGTAATAGTTTGTGAGTCGCGATCGCATTTATTATCAATTGGGTCGCGGTTAACACAAGTAAGATAATTACACAGGGGGGTATTAGCAACTTTGTTAGCAGCTACTTCTTGCTTTAAGTTATTCCCTAAACTAAATAAACCTAAAATAGACAAAGGCAAAAATAAAACTCCCAACCAGATGGGAGAAGATAATTTTAATTTTGAAGGTAATTGGGCTAATGGTTGATCAGGAAACTGCTCAACCTTGACTAGAGCATCAGCGATCGTTTAAGAGTAAGTTGCTAGCACAACCATTGCACTTATCTTGCCGATCTTCGTTATTTGGCTCAAGACAGTGGGGATTCAAACAATAGCTCATGAAAAAATCAAATTTGAGACTTGATATATTTTCGCACTACAGGTTGAATACTGTAAAAGTTAATTTGACTATTTTCGTCTTGGTCTAAAATTGACATAGCCATGTTTTTGGAATTGGTTTGATAAGAGACTGTATCTACAAGCGATCGCCTTTTAAGATTATTAAGACAATCCATTATTTCTGAACATCTTAGGTGTGTATCGTAATGGGTGATTAATTCTTGTAGAGATAGAGGTTGATCTATTTTGGCAATGGTAATCAGGATATTTTTTTCGGCAGCCGAAAGACATTGATATTGCTGGTGCAGAATAAACTGTAAATCACCCAAAAATAAAGTGTTTTGGCGCAAAAACTCACGAACATCACCGCTAAATAGTTCTTTGATCATCGTGGCAACTATTTTTAAAGCTAAGGGATGTCCTTGATAAGCTTCTATGAGTTCATTCCAGGCTGGTGATTTTGATAGTTTTTTATCTTTTAAAATTTGATAACAGACAGTACTTGAACCCTTTAATTGTAAAGAATGAACTGAAGCAGAGACACTTTCCCTCACTGCTAGATCTCTGGGTTTTTCGGTACTAACTAACAGTAAACAACTTTGATGACTAGACTCTGCTATTTGTCTGAATAATTCACCATATATTTCACATCCGTTTTGATAAGATTGAAAAGAGCTTCCTGTTGCTAAAATTTCTTCAATATGATCCAAGATCAAAAGACAGCGATGGGTACGTAAATAGTTAATTAATCTGGTTATTTGCTGGACAATACTTATTCCTAGCTTAGGCTTTTCAAATAGTTTCAGGGCATCTTGAATTAATATTTCTGGTAAAAAAATATTATTGAGATTACGCCAAAGTAGATAATCGAATCCTAATTCTAATTGTTTGGCAGTTTCCATAGCGAGGGTGGTTTTACCAATTCCTCCCAAGCCAAAAAGCGTAACAATCCGAGAACGTTCTCCATTAATCCATTGCTTAATCGTATTTATTTCTGTTTTCCTTTCATAACAAATAATTCCATCAGGTGCAGTACCCCAATCGTGCTGTCGTTTAATAATCTGAGGCTGATTAAAATTAATATTAGTTAAATCTAGTTCTGCAACGGCAATTTCGGGAGTGGAAAAAACTTTCTCTAACTGCTCGACTTCTATGTTTAAAACTGTGGCAATTTTAGTTAGTTTATCGTTGCCTGGTTTGGCGATCGCACCACTGGCAAGTTTGCTGAGATAGGTTTTATCAATTCCTGTTTCTTTGGCGATTCGATAGGCATTTATATTAGATTTAATCAATAACTGTTTGAAAGCTTCGGCAATGCGATCGCGGTTGTGATTGGTCACTTGGATATTTTTAAAAACAGAGATTGTACAAGTTAGGATAGATTTTACTCACTATTTATAACTCCCTTTGGTCTTTCTTCTAGGATATTTAATGATAAATTTCGTAACAAAATATCAAATAATAATTTTTATTTAATATTCAACTAGTAGCCCATTCAACCAGTTGAATATTGTTTTTTTAGGCAACTTCACAAGATCTTTATATTTAAGTTACAACCGAAAAGTAGTTGTTTGATATTTATAAAGCAATAATTTAATCTATGTATTTTGTTTTTTATATAATTACACTGTAGTTACTAATCTGCATTAATGTTTATTACTATTTTTAAATGTTTATAAAAATTATTTATAATATTTTTTCCTGTTTATATTTATATAATACATATTTTTACATATAGCTTTGTTTAACAAATATTTAATCAAAGTGTCAATATTTTAAATCACTAATTATTAGTAATATATTTTATTTTAACAATAAAAAATAAATACTATAGTTTTAGTAGTTAAACCGAAGTACAAAATAAATATAACTATTTGAATCGAATTAATGATTTTGCCCACCTCTCTGACAAAATTGTGTTGGACAAAACTACTTTTAAAGCGCTAACTAGTGTTGTAGGTAGCGGATTCAATGTCGCTAGCGAGTTTGCTGTTGTTACTAGTGATGCTGCGGTGATTACTAGCAAAGCATTGATTGTCTATAGCAGTAGTACTGGCAACTTATTCTACAACGAAAATGGAGCTACTACTGGTTTGGGTTCGGGGGATCAATTTGCTGTTCTAAGCGGAATTCCTACTTTGAGTGCTAGTGATTTTATTCTTCAGGCTTAATCGAAGTATGCTCTCTAATTAAATTGATTAATTGTGAGTAGTGTGGGCATTGCCCACACTACATTTGGGAGCTATGCGTAAGTCTTGCAATAGAAAAAATAGTCTATTAGCTCTAATAAATTTTAAACAATATCAATATTTGAAGAAAAATATATGCAAAATAACTACGTTAAAAATAAACTGCTATTTAGTCTTAGTGCTTGTGCAATTTTATTGGGATTAAGTAATTCATCCGCTTTAGCTCAACAGAAGTATCCAACAGAAGCGCAAATTCAACAAGCAAAAGTTAATCTCCGTCAGCAGGTACAGTCAGTAAAGAATCGTGGTTTAGGTAATTATATAGAAGATGGTCGAACTCCAGAGCAAATACAAAATAGGGAAAAATTTGTTAGTGCTTGGCAACAAGTAGAGCCAGGAATCGCACCTTTTTTAGGTAGTTGGGGAGATTATGAAGGTAGTTGGTCTATTAATCCTTCTACTGTTAAGCATCAAGTTTGTGTTGTAAAGGTTATAGATGGATTTGCTGAACTTTACGTTGGCAAGATAAATAATGGCAATATTCATCTGTCGTCAGGTTCAGTTATTTTTCCTGAAGGTAAATATTTAGGAGTTACATCATTTCAAAATCAACTAAGTAGCGACTTACCTTTAAACAATCCTACAGTTCCTACAGAGCCTTCTCCATCCGACAAATATATAGACGAAATCTTGTACCCTAGCTCACTTCTTCAAGCATATAAACAAGCTGGATGTACTGCTTCTTTGCCGACTCAGAATACTGCATCAACACAAACAAAATTAGTAAAAGCTGATCCAGATCCTGCCCTTAAACCAATTTTGGGAGATATTCAAAGACAGCTACCAAAAGGATGGTCTATGCGATTGCCATCGACGCTTTATATGACAGACTATCAGGGAAACCGAGTGGAGATCTATCCAAGATTTGAAAATCAATTTGACAACGGTGTTGCAATTTTTTTAGATACCCAGCCTAACTGCGAGGCAAGAGCTTGCTATTTTGGGAATATTACTATGGCTAAGGAACATGACGAGTACAACGAGAATTTGTTAACTTCACCAATTTTCTCTATCGAAAAGCTTAAGCAAGTGTGGCAAGCGAGAGAAAAACCGTATGAAACACGAACAGAGGCTGAGATGCAACTAATGATGGAATCAGAAATGGCAGTTCTGAGTAGAGAGAAAATTACTCTTGCCCCAGGGGTTGAAGGACATTATATTGTGCGGAACAGCGCAGGAGCATCGACTCCATCTGGTGGAGCGGTTATTTGGGAACAAGATGGATTTGTTTACAGTGTTAGAGGGCCTGGATGGATTGAGGAAGAATACAAGCGTTGGAAGACAGAACTAATTGATATTGCTCGCTCAATGGCTAGTGAGCCATCTATTCAGAATGCAGAACAGTATAACTCAACAGTTAGCCAAAAGACTAATACAGTTAGGATGCCTGACTCAATTAAACTCACTCTTGAACATAAAGGGACGAATACAAAAACAGAATTTATTAAAAGAGATGATGGCTATTACACTTGGTTCGTTAAAAAAGAAGGCTTTTTATCTAGCTTAACCACCAGTTTATTTGACTCCCTAGCCAACAATACATCAGGAACATGTTTGGGATTAAAAGAAAATCAAGATCTAGCCAAAGTACGATTGGCAAAGTATAGGTGTGATTCTCAAGAAGAAGCCAGAAAATGGGAAATATTAATGGTAAATAATAATACTGGCTATAAAATCAAATTGCCCAACACAAAATACTGTCTTGGAGCCAATGTTGGTGTTTTTGATTGTGATAACCCTGATATACCAGTTGAAAATTTGACTCCCGAACAATTAAAGTCTTGGTTTATTGAACAATAACTTTTTTTAGTCTTTCGCTAGTTTGATCAAGCGATCGCCTGCTCAAAAGCGATCGCTTTTTGGAAATAATCTTTGGTTGCTATTAAAGATTTTTGCTCATCATATCCTCATTCAGCAACACCGTTTAAATTTCTTCTGCCAAATAGTCTAAATCTACTTGAGAGCTTATAGCTTATGGCTTAGAGCTTATAGCTAATTTAAAGAATAAAGATTTAACACAAGCTCTCGCTTTAATTAACAATCATTTGTTACAATTACTGGCGATAAAGTTAAGATGTAAAACATTTCTTCATTGAGCCAACAATCATTAGATACAGTAACTATTAGTGATCCCAGTCTCGATACATTGACTCAAGAGCTAGCTGCTATTCAGCAAATTAGTTCTAGACGAATCGCGCTCTTAGGTTCTCGCCATGTGCCGATTATGCACCAACAGCTAATCGAAATGATGAGCTATGCTTTAGTTTTAGGCGGTAATCGTTTAGTTACTTCTGGAGCGATTGGGACTAATTCAGCAGCTATTAAAGGTGCGATGCGCGCTGATTCCAACTTGTTGACGGTAATTTTGCCTCAAAGTTTATCTCGTCAACCTCAAGAGTCAAGAAATCAACTTGAAAAAGTGGTTCATTTAATCGAAAACTCTAAAAACGATCATTTATCTTTAGGAGAAGCGAGTGCTTTGTGCAATAGCGAAATTATTTCCCGTTGTGATCAATTAATTTGCTTTGCTTTTCATGACAGCCATACTCTTTTACAAACCTGTCGAGAAGCGGAAGATCAACGTAAAATAGTGACTCTTTTCTATTTTGACTAGATATTGAATATATGAATTTAGCTGTTAGTATGGTGCTTCTTTACTCGGTAGCAGGGGCAGTAATTTTGGCTTATGCACCTTTTCTGGTGGTGGCTTGGGGACGTTTACAAACAGGATATGATCAATCCGCTCCTCGCGCCATGTTTGATAAGCTGCCCCCTTACGCTCAAAGAGCAACTTGGGCGCACCAAAACAGCTTTGAAGCTCTAACTATTTATGGTTTAGCTGCCTTAATGGCTTATGCTACAGGAGTTGATTCAGATTGGGCGAAAATTTCGGCATTTGCTTTTATTATTTCCCGTTCTTTATATTCTGTATTTTATATTTTAAATATACCAATTGGGCGATCGCTAATGTTTGCAATTGGCTCTCTGGCTGCTTGGACTTTATTTGCTTTAAGTATCTTACAAGCTAGTGTTTAACCACAGTTAAATAGAAAGAGACTTAAATAAACTGTTGTTTCAGCCTATAAGTCTCTTGAGTTCTTGAATTGTTTAGAGTGATCAGAATTTATTTAGTTGTTTGATTGATTACTGCTACTTGAGTTAAAGCTGACTGCTTTTGTTGAGCAATTACCATTTGAGAATGACGCACCTCGGTATTAATAGCCACTGTCTTGGCATCATACATTTGAGTGGTAAGTTTGGGATAAATACCAATACCCAAGATTAAAACCAGAAAACAGGCTGCAATAAAGATTTCTCTGGGGTTGGCATCTTCAAAAGGAGCTTCTCCAGGTAACACACAACTGTTTCCGAAACAAACTGCGGGTTCGTTAGTAGGTTTTTTCATTTTGGCTTTATCGATATCACAAGCCAAGGCTTCATTGGAATTGTAAAATACCAATCTAAGCATGGATAATAAATAGATCGGAGTCATAATAAGTCCGATCGCAGCTAGAAAAACAATTACAGTTGAAAAAGCTGGACTATAGATATCATTGCTGGTTATGCCGACAAATACTGCGATCTCACTAGCAAAGCCACTCATTCCAGGTAGAGCTAGAGAAGCCATTGCGCCTGCGGTAAAGAGAGCAAAAACTTTAGGCATTACTAAAGCTAGTCCGTCCATTCGATCCATAAACAGAGTGTGAGTGCGATCGTAAGTTACTCCTGTTAAGAAGAAAAGTACAGCAGCAATCAAACCATGAGATAACATTTGCAACATCGCGCCACTTGTACCAATATCTGTAAAAGAGGCTATACCCAATAAGACAAATCCCATGTGAGAAACTGAGGAATATGCTAAACGACGCTTCATATTCGTTTGACCAAAGGAACTAAAGCCACCATAGATAATGTTAATTACTCCTAATGTTGCTAATAAGGGAGCAAAGTAAATATGTGCATCGGTCAATAATTCCATATTGAAGCGAATTAAGCCATAACCACCCATTTTTAAGAGTACTCCTGCCAAAATCATCGATACAGGGGCAGAGGCTTCACCATGAGCATCGGGCAACCAAGTATGTAAAGGAAAAATTGCTAATTTGACTCCAAAGGCAATTAGTAGTCCAGCATAAAGAGGTAATTCTAAGGCTAGAGGATAATCTTTTAAAGCTAAAGCAGCTAGATTAAAGGTGAAATTATCACCATAAAAAGCCATACCTAGTCCTGCTACTAGGATAAATATTGACGCTGCTGCGGTGTAGAGTAAAAATTTTGTAGCTGCATAGCGTCTTTTTGAGCCACCCCAAATAGATACTAATAAGTATACAGGAACTAATTCTAGCTCCCACATGATGAAAAACAATAATAAATCTTGAGCTACAAAAACACCAATTTGGGCTGCATATAGCACCAGCATTAAAAAATAAAACAGACGAGGTTTCCTATCTACCTGCCAAGCAGAAAGCATTGCTAAAGTAGTGACAAATCCTGCCAACAATACTAAAGGTGCAGAAATGCCATCTACTGACACCGCCCAACTAACACCCAACTGTGGAATCCAAGCATAATTTTCTGTTAATTGAAACTGAGCGTTGTTGGGATCATAATTATTCCAAAACGCATAGCCCATTAAGATGAAATCTGCAATACCGATACTTAGGGCATACCAACGCACGGTTTTACCTTCTTTGTCGGGGATTAAAGGGATCGCTAGGGCAGCGAACAAAGGTAAAAGGATGATCGTGGTAAGCCAGGGAAATTGAGCTACCATTGTTAATTTTTTTTAAAATTTAATTGTTCATAAAAACAATCATATATTAATTTTTGTAAAAAATAATGTCTTTTAGATCACAATTCATAAAGATTGTTAAATTAAACTTTTAAAAAAGTAACCTGTATTTGACAATAATTACAATAGCCTTACTTAAAGATTAAACAATAACGTTTTGCTGTTTAGTTATTAGAGATGACTGATAGTAAAACATAGAAGAAACTATTAGTCTAATAAGTAGACTATACAGATTAAATTTAATAATTGGCTAATAGCTAATAGCTAACAACCAGCTAATCATAAGCGTAGTCATTCGATTAAGAACTACTGTATGATTGCAAAATTGCTTGTTCTAAAGATGTTTGTAAATCTTGAGTAAGATCAGCAACTGCTTGACGACGATTGGTTTGATATAGTTGCCAATAATCGGAAATAAATAATGGTGACCTAGCTGTAAGTTGTACCCATTTTTTCCCTAGATATGGGAGTTTAAGGTTAGATTCTCCCTTTAGTTGGGCAATCATTTTCCACAGTAGTAAAATCGTATCAGCAAATCTTTCAAAACTAGGTTTTTCAGCTATATATTGTCCTGTAACGCTCACAAAATTCTCAACCAAGCGCATATGCCATAAACGTAACTCAGCTTCGGAAGCAACTAAATTAGCTAATCCTCTAATGGCGGGGGCAAGAGTGTTTAATGCCGACAAATCATCACGATAAATCCGATTCCAGCCAGCTTGTTCGACACGACGACAGCGATCGCTAATATTACCATGAGGCTTAACTCCTAAAGACATTTCTGCAACCTTCAAAGCAGCATCTAATAAAGCTTGAAGACGACTAGGTAAGGTTTGATTTTCTGTTACTAATGTTTGTTGATAATATTTACTATAAAATTCCTCCATGAGAGTTAAAAGATATTCTGCTAAAGCAGAAAGTCGTTGATAAAAATCTTCTTCTTGCTTGGCAGTGGGAGATGCGCCATTAACTAAACCCAGAGAGTTTGTAGGCTTATTTTTAAATCCGCTATCAATTTCCAACTGCGATAATAACTCTTCCAAATATTGCCAGGGTGCAGTTTGGTAAAAATATCTTACTCCTAGCGGTGCGATCGCGACTGCTTCGGAACGTTGTGCTTTCTGTAAATCTTCTTGACACCAAAAACCAAATTGAGCAATACCAGGTTCTAAAGGACTAACGATTTCATTATGACCATTAGTTGCCCCTTCAGGTGCAGCAGCCATGGGCATACAGCCATTCACAAATAGATCTCTTATAGAACGTAAACCCACCCGATCTATAGAACCTCGACGAATGGGAGTACCACCTAAATGAGATATTATCCAGCCAATCTGTTTTCCTGCCCAGAGAGGAATACCGCGATCGTAAATAAAATGAGCATGAACAGGTGATTTTAAAGCTTTACCTTGCTGTTTGGCTATTTGGGGTAATTGATTCCATAATAATTGAGCAATACAAGGCGGATCAGTAACGGCAGGATGACGAAATGCCAGCATAAACCTTGTTTTTCCTGCGTTAAATTGATCATATAGCTCAATTAATTCCTCAGCATTGTCAATCTTAACGCTAATAATATCCTGGTTGTAACGTAACCACAGAGGTAATATTTTTTTAGTTATTTGCCAGACTAAAGGATTGTAAGCTGGTGGAATAAATTCTAGCGAAGGTTGAGCTTGAACCATTATTGTTGATTTTTGGCTTAAAAATTAGAATATTTACAGCTATTTGCCGTTAGTTTAATCTTTTTTATTCATAACATCAATTCCTTGAAATAACATGAATAAACCACTAATGACAATCAACAGAGCAATTCCACCAAATATTAAATCTATCCAATTACTGTTTTCCATTTGCTTTTTTAAATTGAATATAGAATACTAAAAGTATTATCTGTTATTTTTATACTTAATTATTAGATATAAATGTTTCGTGTTATTACTCCTGGATTTGAAGCAGAATATGCTCGCTGGACAGATGCCTTAAACCAAGCTAATTCTCTTATACCTAGCTGCAAAAGTCTTTTTCAAGATGTACGTATTTATTATGGAGATAATTTAATCTGGATTTATAGCCGTTCTCATAAATATCCTCAATATATTGGTGCAGGTATTTACGATAAGTTGGCTAAGTTATTTATTAAGGAAGCTCTGGAAGAGGAAGCTCAAAAAGAACAAGAATCAACAATAAAAGAAATAGAATAGCTACAGATATTTTGTTTCTGTGTTTTAATAAATTGTTCTGGCTAAAATAACTACAAATCTAATATTAAGATAAAATCCAATTATTAATGTTAGTTAAATTAGCTGCTTGATAATAAAAAAGATAATTAATCTAAGATAATCCGAAAGTGTTATTGTGTTGGGTTACGGCAACAGTTTTTTTTACCATAAATTTCTAAATATCTTCATCTAACCCAACCTATAGCAATCCTATTTGAGTTGTGAAAATTGCTAGTCTTTAGCGTCATTTGTCATTAGTCATTTGTTTTTTTATGAATGATTTAGGACTGCTATACTACTTGACTGGGTTTACTTTAAAATTCTTTAAAATTAATAATGAACCAAATCTATACAAAAAATAGTACTTTAACCCGTCGCTTCTAATGAAATGTCTATAATAAAAATATCGTTGATAGCGTTTGTCTGATTTTAAACATGAACCAGCAAAAACAAGAAGTCGATCCTGGAGTTGCTTATGTGCTTTGGGCATTCGGATTATTAGGATTTTGTGGCATTCACCGCTTTTATAATGGAAAAGTGACTAGCGGTTTGCTTTATTTATTTACTTGGGGTTTTCTTGGCATTGGTCAATTTGTTGATTTGTTTCTCATTCCTAACATGACTAGAGAAAGAAATCTCTTTTTGTTATACGAAGCAACAGTTAATGCTCATAACAACAACCCCAAGGTTACTTTGGTTAAAAAAGAAGAATCCGATCCTATGTTGGTATTATTAAAGGCTGCTGCTGCCCATAATAATGTTTTATCTATAGGTCAGGCAATGATTGCTACCGAATTCCCCCTTGACAAAGTAGAAAGTTTACTCAAACAAGCACTTAAACAAGGTCTGGCTCACATTGATAATGATGAAGAAACAGGAGCAGTAAGATATCATTTTGATGTTTAATCGTTCTAACATTTGATAATTTTTTGTCTGATGGAATCATACACAATTTAAGTGCATCGGCAGCTTATCAATCTGATTGTAGTATTCAAGGATAATACATAATAACGTTAAAACATTTTAAAAATTGCTATCTGCTATTTGCTACTTTCGAGCAGATAATCTTTGTTTCCTAATTTAACTTAGTATGGCTATACCTGATAAGGTGGGCAAAAGTGTTTTTGAACATTTTATGAAGTTAAACTTAAGTATTGCCCACCCTACTCTATTTTAACCCCCCACCAAAAAGTGAGTGCGTAACATCAGTTAATCATTCCCCTAGTCTCTTAGTCTCCCAGTCGACCTAAAGCATCCCATAATGATGCAACACCCTTTTATCATTAGACCTTGGTAGCTTCAACAGATTTAACACCATTGTTTTCGAGCTTAGTTTCGTGTTTTTGAATCCATAAAGAAGTACAGGGGATTTTACTTCTGTCGCAACGGTGAGCATATTTCTTGGCTACTTCAGTTACTTCCTTGAGAAGTCCTTGACTAAGGGTTGTCGGTTCTAATCCTAGATCAAGAAAACGTTGATTTTTAACAAAAAGTTCGTTCTCTGGTGCTTCATTGCGAGGATTTTCTAAATAAGCAACTTCTACCCCAGTCATTTCGGCAACCATCTTCGCTAAATCTCGAACACGATGAGTTTCAGTCATTTGGTTGAGAATTCTGACTCGTTCTCCTTGACTAGGAGGATTTGCGATCGCCAGTTGAACACAGCGTACAGTATCTTTGATATGAATAAACGCCCTAGTTTGTCCACCAGTACCATGTACAGTCAAAGGATAACCAATAGCTGCTTGCATCAAGAAACGATTAAGAACTGTACCATAATCACCATCATAGTCAAAACGGTTAACTAGCTTGTCATCCATCAGAGTTTCAGGAGTATTTGTTCCCCAGACAATCCCCTGGTGTAAGTCGGTAACGCGAATATTGTCGTTTTTGTTGTAGTAATAGAAAAATAATTGATCCTGGGTTTTGGTCATGTGATAAACACTACCAGGGTTAGCAGGATAAAGAATTTCCTGTTGAATGCGATCGCCCTTATCAGTAACAACTTCCACATCTAGATAACCTTCGGGAATTTTCATCCCCGCAGTACCATAGCCATAAACCCCCATTGTACCCAAGTGAACCAGGTGAATATCCAAACCCGAGTCAACGATCGCACAGAGTAAATTGTTAGTAGCGTTAAGATTATTGCTAACTGTATAGCGTTTGTGCTTAGAAGACTTCATGGAATAAGGAGCAGCCCTTTGTTCAGCAAAATGCACTATGGCATCGGGTTTTTCTGCCAAAATTAGATTTAATAAGCGGTCATACTCTTCCGCAATATTTATATTGTAAAATTTAATATTTTTACCTGTAATTTCTTTCCAGGTACTAAGTCGCTGTCCAATAGGTGCAATGGGGGTTAGAGAACTAATTTCTAGCTCATTGTCAATGTTGCGTCTCGATAAATTATCAACAATCACAACTTCAAAGCCAAGGTTCGATAAATGGAGTGACGTGGGCCAACCACAAAAACCGTCTCCTCCTAAAATGATAACTTTCATATTTTACTCCCAACTATAAAATTCATAATTAAACGATGCTGTTCCAGGTTGAATTGTGACAATCGCAACCTACGATTATTTAACCAAACTTTACGCCTCTATTTTTTCTTTTACAGGAGAATTATGTCTAGGAATACTAGCTCGTGACTCAAAAAAGCAATTATTTTTGTCTTTTAAAACATTTCTGAGATAAAGTTGATAACCAAAACCTGTAAAATGAGCTATGGGCATTGTTGCGATCGCGATCGTACAACAAAGCCACCGACCAATCAAACTTGGTACTGGTTTTTTGGAGTTATACCAGAATTCTTCACAAAATCTATTTTTGTATTTTAAAGTAATTCTAACTGCTTCCAAAGATATTAGGCATAAACCCAATAAAATCAAGGTAATAGTATGTAGTTTGCCTCCCAGGACAGTTAGATCGATAATTAAAGCAATAGTTAGCAACATGACCCCAAAAAAAGGAATTTTATTTCTTAAGGGTAATTTATCGGCATATCTAGCCGACATAATACAGCTACCACGACCATACTTAACATACTGTCGCCACAAGCTTAACCAATTACGACGAGGAAAATACCAAACCTTGATATTGGAACTAATATAAATAGAGAGATCGCCCTTGGCTTTGAGTAAGCGAAAATTTAGCTCAGAATCTTCTTTTCGAGTAACTTCATAGCCACCAATGTCCTGTAACACAGATCGCCAAAAACATCCGAGAAATACTGTTTCTGCATAGCCATTATAGTGAGGATCGCGATATCTTGCCCCTCCACTACCCAAAAGACTGCGAGAAGCTAAGGATACACCAGCTTGAAAAGTATTAGCAGCGATAAAACGTTGCGCTCCCCCGACATTAACTGCTTGAGATTTTTGCAAAGCTATCACACATTGTTCTATATAGTCTGGCGCATAATTACAATGAGCATCGGCTCGTAAATAAATATCCCCTCCACAAGCCTCTAAACCAATGTTCAAGGCTGCTGATTGAATACGTCTGGGATTTTCTAAGAGCTTGACTTGTGGATAGATACGAGATAAACCTATGACCTTATCCTGTGTTCCATCTGTACTCAGCCCATCTACAATAAGTATTTCTAATATATTAGGATACTCAGAAGCCAAAAACTTAATTACAACTGCTTCAATGTTGTCTACTTCATTGTAAGTGGGGATGATAATTGAAACAGAAGGATTTTTGCTCACACTCATGTTGATTTTGGTCTAGGGTAGTTTATATTTTTAGCATTAGCTTGGTGAATTTATGGTCAAATACTGCAAAAACACTTCAAAAAATAAAATTTTGAGAGCTAGCTGTAATTACTAAATTTTCTGTATCCATTATCTCCAAAGCACTATTGTCCAGAAGATTTTCCTTGACTGTTTGTTGTTGAGCAACTTTAATTGCTAAGGATAAAATATTAATGCTTGTAACTAATCGCGCTTGATTCTTGGCTATTGTACAAGCGTAACTACCTTTCCCACAACCGTATTCAATAACTTTAGCATCTTGACTATTATTTAGAATTTTGTACTGATAGGCTTTAGTAATTGAACCAGTAAGGCTATAAAACTTGCTTACTTTTTGTTCTCGTTCAATTCTCTTGTTGTTGCTGGTCATTGATAGTTAGCCTCAATATCAATATATAGTATTGCTTAACTTGTGCATTGGTTGTTTAGTTTTGGTCTATAACCAAAGTTTGGCTGGAACCATTGCTAGCCTCAAAATAGATTTAAGTAAGCAGTAGGTATCAACTTTCAGCCGATTCAACCTAGATAACTGAAAATAGCGATCGCGTATACGCCGATGATTGGTAAACTGTTGCCAAACTCGAATGGAAGATACACCTGTGGTATCGTAATAAGCAATGGGAAAATAGAATAAAGTCGGGCTGGATAGGAGATTTGCCCTAACGTTATATTCGTAGTCCATACCCATAGACAAAGATTCGTTATATAAACCAACCTGGCTGATTAATCTACTGGAATAGAATGTTGATTGATGGCAGACAGGATTACCATACCAAAAAAGACTATTTGTCCAAGTTCGATATTGTTGCCGATATTTTTTGAGATATTTATTTTTGCTGACGGATATAGTTTCTCCTGTTCCCCAGAGCCATTGATCTTGAGAGTAAGATGCTATTACTTTAGCTATGACATCATCAGCGACTAGAGTATCTCCTGAATTAAGAAATAAAATTATTTCTCCTTGACCGCGATTGATACCATTATTAAAAGCGGAAGCAATACCTGTTCCTACTTGGGGATAAAACCAAAAATTCTTAGTATGGACAAAACTTTGAAGTTGATTTAGTTCTGTTTTAGTACAGGCGCGATAAATAATAATATGATTTATGGCTTCATAGGATTGTTGGCTGACATTGTTAAGGGTAGTAAATAAAGCAGTATCAATTTGGTTGGTAATTGTTACTATATCGATAGATATACTTTTCGTCATTACTCATCGCTATTAATTGTCAATTGTGAACGATTCATAGTGCCAGCTTACTACATAAATCATTAAAAACTCGTAAGTATTGTTGAGTTTGCTGTTCTAAATTAAATTCAGCGATCGCTTTGGCTCTACTATTATCTGCTAGCTGTTGATATCTATTTGCATCACCTAAAACCCAGTGAATCCCTTGGGCTAAATCTTCTGGGACAAAAGCTTGGGCTAAATAGCCATTTTTTTGATGTTCAATCATATCTGGCATCCCACCAATATTAAAAGCCACACAAGGAATACCACAAAAAATCGATTCTAAGACAGTATTGGGTAAATTATCTTGGAGTGAGGGAGCGACAAATACATCTGCTGCTGCATACAGCAAAGATAAAGAGATATCATCGTTAAATTTGCCAACGTAATGAGTTTTAAAGCCAAAATCCACTGGATTTACAGGGGCAGAAGCTCCAAAAATTACCAACTCTATTTGTTCGGGAGATTCTAACTGTTGCAGATTTTTTAAGGCTGAAAGTAATAGTGGAAAACCCTTACGTTGATCTTGAGTACTATTTAATGCCCCAAACAAAATAATTTTTTTATCTTGTGGTAGATTTAAAATTTTTCTGGCTAATTGGGTAGGATGAGGTTGATAAATTTGCGGATTAATGCCATAACCAATAACTTTAACTGGTAAGTTTTTAAATAAAGAGCTATTTTTGGCGCACTTAGCTAGCCAATTACTAGGGGTAACAATAGTCATGTTTAAATTTTGCCAAGCTTTCACCTTGCGTTGCCAATTCCAGCGAGATAAATCCCAAGCGCGATGACTACCCAACTGCGGACAAGAGCCACAAGACTGCTGATAGCGATCGCATTCTCCGCTATAGTGACATCCTCCTGTAAATGCCCACATATCGTGTAAAGTCCAAACTATAGGTCGCTTAAACTTAGCTAATGCCTCAATTGGCACGAAACCACCACATACCCACTGAAGATTAATAATATCAGGGTTTATTCGCTCAATTTTGCTAATAATGTTGCTAGGTAGCCATTGAGAAGAAAAGATATTGATTGTGCGATCGCGATTGGGATATAGAGCTAGAGGAAATTGATCTATAGCAGGTTTTATAGCTGCGATACCTCGTTGCACTTTACTTTTAGGGGCAATAACTGTGTTATCGACACTTTGCTTATTTTGCACCAACATTTGGGAGTCAACACCTGCTGACAATAAGCCTTGATGTTGTCTATAGGCAGAGCGAGCAGCACCTCCCCCTAGATCTTTAGAGCTTAAAATTAGAACTTTCAAAATATTTCTACAGATAAATATCAAGGCAATTGTACTGTTAAATCTTTTAGTCTTATTAGACTGCCAAAACAATTAACTTGAAATTGACTAAATTATGCAGCGATTTTTTGAAAAAGGTAATTCGGATTTTTCATGATTAATTGATAATCTTTACGATTGACTATCTCCTTCATCAGTTTGGTCAAACCAAAGGGATCTCGATCAGATGAATAATCAAACAACACATATCCACCAGATTCTAAATATCTATCTAAGTTTTCAAAATCCCTTTTAGCAAATTCATAGGTATGATTACCGTCTATATAGCCAAAACTTATTGCTCCACCCAATTGAATTGTTCGACCAAAAACGTCATTAGTTGTTTTGCCTTGTTGCCAAAGTTCAAAAAACTCATCCGAAGTGCTTTCTATGGTATAAGGCTTATTGTTTGAAGAGAAAAATTCAACATTTTTGATAAAAGAAGATTTAACAAATTCACGGTATTGTTGGTGAGAAATTTGGCTGTCACCCAGTTTTTTATTTTCATCTGCACCTTCAAAGAGCTATTTATCGCAAGTAAAAATTTTGTTCTTTTTGCCATTTTTTTGTAGCAAATAGCTGATTGCATTAGTAGATAGACCACAAAAACTACCAATTTCTAATATAGGATTGTTTGAAATAAGATTCTCAAAGACAAAATTTATAGCATAGACATTTCCTTTGTTTAACATTCCAGCATTAGCAAAATTAAGCCATTTAAAATACCCATCTGCTATGGTTTTAGTGTTAATGTATTGCACTCCAGATTAGTGTTAATGTATTGCACTCCAGAAATAAAAAGTTTTTTAAAATTAGCAATCATTTTTAGTTCTCCTTTGACACAACAAGCATTTCTCTGAATTCCAAATTTATTTAGCAATCAAGAAATTTTTCTACTTACTAAATTGCTGTAGAACATCCTTAAGAATTATTTCATCAATTGTCTCTAAATTGGATGATGTTAAAAAACTTTTTTTCTTAGACAACTTAATAAAGTTACCTTACTGGATTACCAAGAGTTGACTTTTAACTCTCACAAGCTTGACCATGACAGGGATTAACTTCAACCAGCACATGGGAAAGAGAAGATATATTATTAAGCAAGCTTTTATAATGTTGAGGCGATCGCGGATAATGGGTAACGACGGAAATAGTAGCAGCTAAACTATTTTGACTGACATACCAAACGTGTAAGTCGCTAACACGATTATCGGCATCAGCTTCAATAGCAGTCATAATCTCTAGTTTAGTTTGCTTATCAGTTGCGCCATCGAGCAAAATCGCGCCTGTATCTTTTACTAAACCATAAGACCATTTAGTGATAACTCCTGCACCAACTAATCCCATAACTGCATCTAACCAAATCCAATTCAAATACTTGCCAGCGAATAAAGCAATAATTGCCAAAATCGAAGTTAGGGCATCGGTAATAACGTGAATATAAGCAGCCTTAAGATTACTATCTTGATGATGGTGATGATCATGATCGTGGTGATGATGCTCATGATGATCGTGATCTTGTAATAACCCAGCACTGATTAAATTAATAACTAACCCTAGAATAGCAACTGCGATCGCTTCATTGAATTGGATAGTTTGAGGTTGAAAAAAACGAGTTACAGACTCAACAGCAATAGTTAAAGCTGTTACTGCTAGAGCAACAGCACTGGTATAACCTCCAAGAACTGTCACTTTGCCTGTACCGAAGGTATATTGAGGATTATTTACATGACGGCGAGCATATTGATAAGCAAACACAGCAATACCAAATGCTGCTACATGAGTTGCCATGTGCCAACCGTCGGCTAGCAAAGCCATTGAGCCAAAGAAACTTCCCGTGATAATTTCCACCACCATAGTTACGGCGGTAAGCCACATGACTATCTTAGTATTTTTCTCAGCGCGCTCCCCGTTGACCGAAAAATCATGTGAATGTTGCCACTGTTCAAGTGTATCTCTGTGCATAAGGAAGTAATAAGTGAAACTACAATAGCAGTCTGAGTCTTCAAAAAAACTGTAAGAACCACTCATAATTTAATTATCGACAAGTTATGACGATTACGCTATTCGCGTACACTTCGTTACTCGTTACTCATCAATAGATAACATTTTGAAACTTAATAAATTTTTTTGGCTGTCACTGATCGCGATCGCACTTGTTCTGGGTACTTTAAGTAATACTTGTGGCGAGGTATTTTGTGCCTTGGTTGATTTACTTTTGTATTTTTAGCTTTACATGAAACTTTTATTATTTAAAGTCTTACTACATCGTCGTGCTAGAGATGAAGGATTTACCTTGCCGATGGTAATCGCTCTAGGATTAGTCATGCTTCTGTTAGGTACAGTCAATATTGTTAAATCGAGTGAAGAGAATATAAGTGCTATATCTCAAAATAGTTCTTCCGATGCTTTAGCTGTGGCTGAAGTTGGTATCTCTAAATATCGAGAATTATTGAATCAAAATCGTATATTAACTGTATACAACCAGGATCAATGGACTAACAATAATGTGCCAGTAGATTTTTTGGGTAATGGTGTAATTAAAAATGTCAATGTTGTTGGACAAACTTGCAATAATATTACTACCACTCCTACAGGCTGGGAAGACGGAGGGGGAGGGGGAGCTTCTGCGCCCAACAACACAGGTAAATGGTGGGAAATAAAAGAAAATATTGATGGAAATGCTGGAGATGAAACTATTGGCGAGTATCGTCTAATTAGCTACGAATATGATATTGACGGTAATACTGGTGATGCTAACAATAATGGTATTTTAGATGACATTGACGATAACGGCGTTTTTAGTGTTATTAGCGATGCTGATAGAGATGATGATCCAGCAACACTTGCTTCTGGTGTCGCTGCAAATAGTATTACTGACGAAAATGATAGAAATGATGATGGAGAAAGTGATGCTAAAGGAATTTTAACTGTTCAAGGTCGAATTCCTGATCCTGCTAATCCTGCAAATAGTATTAGCGTGGCGCAAATTGAAGTGGAAATCCCTTTACGTATCAATGACTTAGTAAATTTTGCTCCTATATTGTGGGTAGGAAGTGGTGCAATTTCCACTCCAGGAACTTTAAATATTCCTAATCCTGATGACAATATAGTATTAAGCAGTGCTGGTACTGCTAATGACTGTCCTCCACCTGCTGCAATAGCTGGCAATAGTAATGTCATTAGCGATTCTCGTAATTTACCTGCCATTATTCCAGATCCAATAGGAATAGCAACTAACAAAAAAAATAATATCGGTAGTATAGATACAACAGCTTCAGAGCAACTTTTACCTCGACCTGTTTCTCCTCAAGACAATAAGGATGATCAGGGTCGATTTTTATATGAAGTTACAACTATAAATGTAGTAAATAATAATCTTGTAACAGATGGTACTGCTAAAGTTACTTTATATGCTACAGACGATATTACTATTAATAATACTGTGGGTGCGGGTCATACCATGACGATAGGAAACAGTAACGCAGCCATCTCTAATGGTGGTAACTTTGCTAACTTTACCAATAGCAGTACAAGTAATACTAATGTCTCTTCTCATAATTTAGAAATCTATGTCGCTGGTAATCAAACAATTAATATTAATCCTGGCGGTGGAACTGTAAATATAGAAGCTTTTATTCATGCTCCTGAAGCAACTCTCAACATAACTGGAGGTGGCACAGTAAATATTAACGGTGCTGTATGGGTAAACAATTTCAATAATACTGGTGCAACTGTCAATATTAGAAGTGATAAAACAAGTACTACTAGTGGTTCTGAACGTGCTTATAAATTTTATACAACTAGCTCAACTATGACACCCAGACCTTTAACTAGCACTCCAACTAATTGGGTAAGAGAGGAGGTGCAATAGACTAATGAACAAACTATTGAAATTCAAACTAAGAAAATCTCTAAATCAGGGTTTTACGACTCTAGAAATTTTAGTCTCTATTATTATTGCCTTAGCTTTTGTCGGTGTTGCTATGCAATCTTTTGTACTGGCAATGGGTATGAAAGTCCAAGCACAGGGGAAACAAAGAGCTAATCAGCTAATTCAGGAAGACTTGGAACGGACTAACGTTTTAGCTAGTAATATTGCTGTAGATCATGACGCTAAATGCAATCCTACTGCCTATGTAGATGGATATGCGAAAGAATTATGGGACACAGTTGAGCCAGCAGGAAGTACACAACCAACAGTACAACTATTAAAGATGGCTGATGGAACTACAGCAGGAAAAACATTTGTCTTAACTCGAAATCATGTAAGTGAAGTTAGTTCTACTTTTCCTCATCGAACTTTAAAAATTAATTATCAAGTACAAGAATTAGATGATTCTGGTAATGCAATTGTTGATGATACTGGCAATCCGATCGTTATTGCAGAACGTTATGTGGAGGTAGTTCCTGATGTTGCTTTACAATGCCCGTAGAAAAAGTAATAAGGGTTTTACTCTTATCGAAATGATAACTACAGTAATTATTGTTGGTGTAATTGCTGCTCTTGCTGCTCCTAATTTTCTGGGTTTGCTTAATCAAAGTCGTGTCAAAGATGGTTTAGCACAAGTTGAAGGTGCAATTAAAGAAGCACAAAGACAAGCAATACGCCGAGGAAAAACTTGCAAAATTAAATTTGAAGCTCGGACTGTAGGGGGGGAATCTCGACAAGCAATTACTGTTGTTACAAGTGCTAACGATATTACAGAAACTGTACCTTCTGATTTTTATAATGGCTGCTTACTAAATGAAAGAATTTTACCAACAGGCGTACTTTTAGACCCAAGTGGTATTACAAAAATAACTTTTACGGTTAAGGGAAATACTGACAGCGATAGCGACGGAATAATTAAAATATCTCATCCACAAACTACTACCGTAAAATGCTTGCAAATAGAAGGATTGTTAGGAAATATTTTAACTGGTGACTATGACAGTGCAACCTCTAGCTGCAAAGTCAGTTAAATAGATCGCAATGCTAGTAAAAAAAGTTTATCTGAATGAATAATAAGATAAAAAAGAAAAGAGATCGCGGTTTTACTTTGGCAGAATTGATGATTGTTCTTATTATTGTTGGCATAATAGCAGCAATTGTTTCTCCTAATTTTCTTGGCTTATTAAATCGTATTCGAGTAGATAGTTCATTAGACAAGCTTTTAGGAGCAATCAGAGAAACTCAAAGACAGGCAATGCGACAAGGTAAACGTTGCCGTATAAATATTAATCCCAACACCCATCTTCTCAGTGGTAATCCTAGTGGTTGTTTATTAAATAATAGAACCATAGACAAAAATGTAATTATTCGGACTAATCTTTCTGGTGCAACTCCAAATATATCTTTTTCTTACAAAGGAAACACTACGAAGATGGGAACAATTGTTTTATCTTCAAACTTTACTGATACTCAGAAATGCTTTGTTATCTCGTTAGGTTTAGGTATTATGAGAACTGGAAATTACACTGGTAGCAAAAACGGCTCTGTGTCTCCAAGCAACTGTAAGAAAGAATAAGACCGTTGCTCACAAAGTAAGTAGGGTGTGCATTACCCACGTTACCATTAAATTTTAAGCAGCAGAGGTCACACTAGGTTCTGGTAATGGTTCGCCATCCGCTTCATAAGAAACAATCAAAGATTCCAGAGCTTCCTTGCCGTTAGTTACCGCCTCTTCATAAGTATCGCCGTGAGTGCGCCAATGTTGTCCTGGGAAATCAAGTAGAGCTACCAGAAAACAATTATCCTCATCACTCCACTGAATAATCATTTGATACTTAATTTTATCCATCTTGTTCCTTTTTTCAAAATCAGTGCGATGCCTTCGGCTAGCTGTGCGATCGCGCTACTCAAAAAATTTTAAATGACAATTAGCTTATATTAGGTGCAATAGTCTTGACAAAAGAATAGTCAAGTATTTTTTTGTCAACTGTTACAACGGGAATATCAGATACTCTTGCTGTTGCCACAATTATTCTATCTGCTGGATCTTTATGAAAATCACCTGGTAAAGTTTGTGCATCAATTGCGATCGCAGGAGTAATACTAATTAAAATTATTCCTTCTTGTGACAAGGCAATTTCAAACCATTCTTGAATAGGCAAAGGGAGAATAATTCTGTTAGTATTAACCAGTCTGGCTATCTCAATCAGGCTGATGGTAGAAATTCCTAGTCCATGTTCTCTTTCTTTTTCAATAACCTGACGATGATGATTTGTCAATCTAGAATCGTTTTGATTCAACCACACAAAAATATGAGTATCCAGTACAATCATCAAATATCTTCATCGTAGTTTTCCATGTCCCAATCTTCTAAAGGAATAGCAGGCTGTTCGGGATCAGCATAATAGGCGTAGGGTTGCATATTCACCAAAGGATTAGAGCTATATTTTTTTTCCACTGCTACATTAGTGTTGATTTGAGAAAACTTATTTTGAATACTTTCATTTAATATTTCTGAAGCAAGGGTTTCTACAGATACTTTTCTTTCGGCAGCAGCTTTAATTAAAAGTTCTTGAGCTTTTTTACTGATATTGACGTTTGTTCCAACCATAATCAAACAAGCAAACTATAATAATTCTAGCTTTTACTGCCTTACGATTATCTAAGTTTTATTGACCGACTCTATTTATTAGTGTTTGGCTTAATCACCTTCTTGACTTAATTCTTCTAAATCTTGTGAATCATCAAAAACAGACATCCCCCATTTTCCCATTTTTTCTAGAATTTCTAGACGAGAAACCCCAAGAATTTTGCCCGCTTGCCCACTACTAAATTCCTGCTATTTCGTCTATTTCAACTTGGGCTGTGTATCCTTTATACTTCATAGCCAATATTCAAATTAATCCAAATTAATAATCTTCAGGTTTTATATCAGCATTTACTAAAAATTCCTTGACAGCCTTAATTGCACCTTTATTTGTCTCTTTTTCAGACCTTGATAGTTGTTATTGTAAGGGTATGTAACCATCATCATATTCTTTAGAGAAAGCTTCAGATTTAACTATAAAAATGTTGTCTTGAAGATCGAAACCTTTTTCACCTGGAGTATCTTTTCCAATTTCAAAACCAATGATGCGTTCATCAGGTTGAAGTTCATTAGTTATTCTATATTCAAACACATCATTTCCATTTGCATCTACTCCCGTTTTTGTTTTGGTAGCTAGCGAAGGACTTTGCGTGTATAAAAATTCTCCTAACGATAATTGACCTTCATGTACATTGCCAGGAGTATTGGGAACAATACTTCCCCTTTTAAGCATTGCTACAAATGTATTAGGTTCTTTATTGCCATCAGATTTTTTAGTATTAACTTTACCTCCATTACTTCCAGCACAAATGTTATTACCATCGCAAGTACCTTGTTTATCACCATTAAATGTCGTAGGGTCTTTAAAGTCAATAAAATGGGATATTGCTACTACATCATCTTTATCTACCCAAGGAGCGTTTACAGGATCGTATTCAGGATCGTTTTGTCCTAATTCAATATTGCCAGAAAAGTCCCTACGATCACTTGGATTAGTTGATTCGCGACCGTTGTTGCTACGACGATTATTACAATCAGAAGCTAATGGACTTAAAGGATCTGTGTGATCTTTTCTAGGATCTATGGGAATAGAAGAAATAACTAGTGTATCACCAGGTATACTAATTGGCTGTGGTTGTCGATTTTTTTTGTGATCCCAGTTGATAATACTTCCAGGATTAGTTAAGCTTTCACCAAAATCTGTTCTCATTTTCCAGTCAACAGGATCACTATTACAAGCAAAACTAGGATTTAATGTTCTAAAGCTCATGGTATAAGAGTTCAAATCTTCAGAGTTATTTTCTGGAGCAATTCTAGCTCTAGCTACAGTTTGTGTGTCTGCGGAATAACCACTTGCTCCCGTGACTGTTATTGTTTCGCCAGTAAAATAAAGCTGCGCTGTAATAGCTTGACCGTCTATATCTGCGCCATCTTCGTTGTTTACTTTACCGTCACTATTTTTATCTGTTACCCCTAGATCATCACTATTAATTTCACCATTTCCATCCACATCTGTTGCATCTTCAGTGAAACCATCACCATCATCATCTATTACACAACCAAAGAAACCGTAGAAAATTGTGTCTGTTCCACCACAACGTTCGGTTTGTTCAGCATCATCAATCTTGTCAATTAATGCTTCGTTAGTCCAACCGTCGGGATTATCAACTCGCCCAGAGCTAGTAGGGTTTGTTACATAACTACCATCGGCTCTTAATTCTGGGCCCCAACGATAGATTACTAAAGGCCCTTTCCAAGGAGAGCCAGATTGCGGAGGTGCAACAGAATAAATTACTCTTTGATCCACGTCAGGTATTTCTAAGGCAAGTCTTACAGTCCCCCCTGTTAGAGGATTATCGTCATAATCAGGTGCTACAGCACTTATATTAGCTTCGCTCAGATTCACTTCAACTGCTTGGGCGCGTCTTAATTCGTCAGAGATAAAATCTAAAGCCCTTCCTGTCTCGTTACGTGCTGCTGTTTTAGAACCTTCAGTTTGAGTAGCTTGTAATACCTGCATCAAACCAAAGCCCAATGCACCAATAACAAAAATACTCATAAACAAACCAACTAACAATTCAGTTAGGGTAAAACCAGCATGAGATTTGTTTTTTTTTAAAAGTTTTTGTAACTTTTTACTTTTCATATAGCGAAAAATTTTTATATATAAAACTAACAATATTCGTTCAGTATTTAAGCAATTCTGATAGGTAATATACGAATAAAAATACCTACAATTATCGCCATTTATACTATTACCGTCCCAATATAATGGTCATAATTAAAGACTGTAAATTGGTAAAGACACTGATTTTTGAATGAAGTTACGATGAATTTCAGGCAATTTACTTGAAGAGAATATGATCTTAACCATTTTCAGATGAACTTCTTTATTAATTGAAGGAAGTAAAATGATAATTTAAGTTTTCTATAATTAAAATATAACTACCTAAAATTTTAATTAGCCTATGGATACTCTAATCCTTGATTGCCAATCAATTGAATTAACGGACGAGCAATTCTATCAACTGAGTAATAATAATCGTGACTTGCGCTTTGAAAGAAATGCTAATGGAGATTTATTGATTATGCCACCCACTGGCGGAGAGACAGGTAATCGCAACATTGAAATAGCTTATCAACTTCAAGCTTGGAGTCGCCAAGATAAATCGGGACTGACTTTTGATTCTTCTACTGGATTTAAATTACCTAATAATGCAAATAGATCTCCTGATGCTGCTTGGATACCCTTAGCTAAATGGGATGCTCTAACTGATGAACAGAAACAAAAATTTTTGCCTTTGTGTCCTGATTTTGCCATTGAACTACTTTCTCCCAGCGATAAGTTAGCTAAAACTCAGGAGAAAATGCAAGAATATCTAAATAATGGCATGAAATTAGGCTGGTTAATCAATCGTCAAAATCAACAAGTAGAGATTTATCGTCAAGGAAAAGAAGTGGAAGTATTAGATTGTCCTAACAGTTTATCGGGAGAGGATATATTGCCTAAGTTTAGGCTCGACCTCCAATCTATCTGGTAATTTCAAAGAGTATTAATTGTATTATTTGCTGTAGTCGGATTATTGACAAAGTTTTGCGAAATAGACCAAGCTGTATTGATTAACTGCATTGCTCGTTCTGAGCCATCTAGATCAGGATGATATTTAAAGCTCATTTTACGATAAGAAGTACGCCCAAAGGCAATAAAAGCCACCGCATACCAAATTAAATCTAAGCCATCGACAATAAAATTTTGATAGGTTTTATACTCTTCTAGATAGCCAGCAACTAGCTGTTGATATATTTTTTCTGCATTGGGTAAAGCTTGTTTGATTTCATCGATAGTGATGGTATATCGAACATCATCTTCATTATTTTCCTTAACTTCTGAAAAATTTGACTCAACGGGATTCTGATTGAAGATTGAAAAATTACTAGTTTGCTGGTTGTCTTCTTGTTTAGTTGAGACAGAAGAATATAAAGTATTTAATAAATCTTGATTATCTTGACACTCTTCGTGTAATTCCAAAAACTCTTTTGATAAACTGGCGATACGTTCCAGTTTACCCAATTTGAATTTTAATTCCTCCGCTTGAGTATAAAGCCTCAAGGCTTCTTGATCTAATTGATTACGACGTTGTTGTTGTTGCTGAAGCTCAGTTTCTAACTCTACTAGACGTTGATTAATTTTGGCTTGTTCTTGCTGATTTGTTTGTTCTTGTAGTTCAACTTGCTCCAACTGAGACTTTATTTGGGCAATAGTCTCCATAATGTTCATATTTTTCTAATCAGTATACTTGGGTAGAGTTGAAAGTCAATTAATCATTAATAGTATTTAGAAAATAAAATAGCCCCTAGATAAATTAATTATTTGATTATTTTATTTACTTATTTTATCAATTGCGATCGCTCTTAATAGCTTTTAAGATAATTGATAATGACAACTGACTGAGAAATATACTTATGCTGGAGCAATTTATTATTTCTGGTATTGCCATCGGCAGCGTCTATAGCTTAATTGCCTTGGGTTTTCAGATTACTTATTCTGTCTCGCAGACTATGAATTTTTCTCAAGGTGCTTCAGTAATGTTGGGGGCAGTTATTTGTTATGTATTAAATATTACCTGGGGTTGGCATCTGGCGATCGCTCTTCCCTTGTCTGTCATAGTTTGTGCTATCTGTGGTTTACTGATTGAAAGGTTAGCTGTACGTCCTTTTGCGGTTGGTGGTTCTAATTCTTGGTTATTGACTACAATTGCAGTGGGGATTATCGGCGAAAACTTAGCAATGCTCACTTTTGGAAAGGAAGTTCGAGCTTATCCTTCTGTTTTAGCCCAACAACCGATTAAAATTTTTGATTTTGGTGTTTATCCCCTAGAACTGTTGATACCTTTAATTGTCTTGGCGATCGCGGTTTTAATCCGTTGGACGTTTACTCATACTTTATGGGGTAAAGCCTTTTTAGCTGTCAGTGAAAATCCAGATACAGCCAAAATTATGGGTATTAATGTTGAAGGTGCGATCGCTTTTTCCTATGCCTTATCTACAGTTTTAGCAGGAATTGCAGGGATTTTAATTGCCCCAATTTATAATGTGTCGGCAGGGATGGGAACATTACTCGGTTTAAAAGCCTTTGCGACAGCCATTATTGGTGGGTTAAATAGCCCTTGGGGGATTGCGATCGCTGGGGTACTATATGGTATTGGTGAATCTTTAGCAGCAGGATATTTAGGCGGTAGCTATCGAGAAATTATTGGTTTTACTCTAGTCATTTTGGCTTTAGCCTTAAGACCAAATGGCTTATTGGGGAAGAATCAAATGAAAAAAGTTTAAACTGTTAGGCATTTAAATTACTGGTTGAGCAAGAAGTCAGGAGTCAGGAGTCAGGAGTCATTACTAAAACCATTATAGGTTATAGGTCAAGTAGCTTCTTGCACAATTACAAAAGGTTGCACAATTAAAGTAGTAAATGACTTTTCGGGTTTATTATTCCACTCAGTTAGTTGTTGAGCAGTAGGTTTAGCAATTGATTGCTCGCCGATCCAACTTTGAACCGAAGTAGTATTATCTTCTGCGATCGCTACTGCTACTTCAGACAATTCTAGTTCGTCTTTAACTACGATAATTGCATCTCTTCGGGCATGGGGCTGCAAATCTTTCCAGGTAATCTCTGCAACATCTTTTTTAAGTTTTTCTTGTAAATTGCTCATAATAAATTCAATGACGATCAATTTCAGAATATATTAAAGCCATCTTGGAAAGATTAGCAAATTACAATCCTTTGAAGAAGGCAGGAGTTCGGAGGTTTACCCCGCGCTTCGGGGGGCAGGAGGCAGAAGGCACAATTAGTAAGGGATTTTAACCTACCACGAACATCTCACGCTCGTCGGGTTTATAGAGATTCCAGATTTAGATGCGGTTTATTTTAGTTCGGCAATTTTAGTTTTAAGTTCTTCAGTCATTGCCAATAAATCACTCTGAGCGATCGCTTGTTGTTCTCCTGAAGCTAACCATTTTAAGTTAACTGTTTGGTTTTCTGCTTCGGCATCGCCTATAACTAAGCAAGCAACTGCGCCACTGCGATCGGCTCGTTTAAACTGTTTACCAAAAGCACTCCCACTTAAATCAAGTTCTACACCCAAACCAGCATTGCGTAGTTTTTGCGCCAATAATAATCCTTGAGCTTCTGCAACTTCTCCACGAGATACCAGATACAAATCAGGAGTAATAATAGGATTAGCTTGTAACTTTTGCAGCAATAAGACCAATCTTTCCATACCAATTGCCCAACCTACGGCTGGAGTTTCAGCACCTCCTAATTCAGCAACTAAACCATCGTAACGTCCACCACCACAGACAGTTGCTTGTGCGCCTAAATCGCTTGATTTAATTTCAAAAGCGGTGTGGGTATAGTAATCCAACCCTCTAACCAAACAGTGATTAATGTGATACTTGATGTCTAAATCAGTAAGTAGCTGCAACACCGTATCAAAGTGTTTTTGAGAATCTACACTCAGATATTCAGTAATTTTAGGCGCATTTTGGGCAATTACTTGAGTTTTAGGATCTTTACTATCTAAAATTCGTAAAGGGTTACGGGTTAAACGGTCTTTGCTATCTTCATCCAAATCATCCTTATAAGGTTCAAGATAACTTATTAATGCCTCACGATATTGAGCGCGATCGCTACCATTACCAATAGAGTTGATTTCTAACTCCAAATTTTTTAGACCCAAAGTTTGTAAAATATCTACACCTAATGCAATAACTTCCACGTCCGCACGGGGAGCATTACTACCCAATAACTCTAACCCTACCTGATGAAATTGTCTTTGACGACCAGCTTGAGGACGTTCATAACGAAACATAGCTCCCGTATACCAAAGACGCTGCACACCTCCTTGAGCATGAAGTTTATTTTGAATGTAAGCTCGTACGACTCCTGCTGTACCTTCAGGACGTAGAGTTAAAGAGCGATCGCCTCGATCCTTAAAGGTATACATTTCTTTACCAACGACATCGGTAGCCTCACCAATACCGCGCTCAAATAAATCTGTCTGTTCAAAAATCGGCGGACGAATCTCTTGATATACCGCTCGACCTAATATCTTTCTTGCTGTGTCTTCAATCAACTGCCAGTAACCAACTTCCTCTGGCAAAATATCTCTTGTTCCTCTTAGTGCTTGAATCATTGATTCAGTAATTAATTTTTCAAATAAAAAGCATGAATTATTTTTGGCTGTCAGATATTAGCTTTTTCAGTTGCTAAGTTCTTACTAAATATTCTCACTTATTCTATTACTTGTGGCTTAATAGACTTCATCATGAGAACCTATATTCAGCAGTAGTATAGCAGTTTCTTTCGTTTCAGGATTTTTGACAAATTCAAACAATACTCGAAATTGATGATCGATTGAACAAGACCAAATATCAGCTAAATCTCCTGTTAATTTATGGGTACGTAAACTAGGATGAAAACAATCTTCAGCTAGCTGTTTCAAAGTTTTTTCTACTAGAGGACGCAATTGTGGATTCTTGCGTAACAGGCGTTTAAATGCGCGAGTAGATTGAAGTCCAAGCAATTTTCATTCCTCGTCTAATTCAGCTAAAAACTCTTCAACTGAACCAAATTTAAGTTTTCCTTCGGAATATTCTTGACGTACTTGTTCTATTTCTTGTTTTAATTCATCGCGCTTTTGCTGTTGCAGACGTTTCTGAACAATCTCAATTAACATAGCTTGCTCTTCAATAGATAAAGCTTCTACAGCGGAGATTGCTGACTGAAATATTGATTTATTTTTGATTTCTCGGACATCCATAGGTTATTTTTACGTGGAGTACTATAACATTTCAGTATTAAGAAATAAGACTATAAGCTTAAGGCTCTATACCAAAAATTTTTTCTTTCTCAATAACTAGATAAAATTATCAATTAGAGAAACATGATTGTATATTTTGTGGACATTTTATAAGGTTACAGAGATATTATTCATCTATACTTTATATCTAATTAGGATTTTATACAAAAACTAAAAAATAATTAACCAAAGATGATGTTATTATTTTTTCAAACCTTTTTATTAAGATGTTGTTAGCAAGAACTTGATTTAATCTTTAAACATATAAACAAGCTTAATAGCTAGAATAATTATCATCATTACTGTTCTCTACTTGTTCTATCTCTTGGAGAGTTTTCCATCCAGGTAGCCAGAGAGAATCGTCTTTAAGTTGGTTAGCATTCAGCCAGAAGCGCGTCTGAGGGTCACAAGATGCTACCATTTCGGCAAAGATCCATCTACCTTGGTTCTTACGGCTAATCACCTGAAAATGTCTCCAACCCCAATTTTTTTGTTTTGCAGTCCATTTTGAACCAACTAAATAAGGAAACTTTTGTTTTTGATTTTTCGACATTTTAACTTCAAAAGATAATAATGTTAGTCTAGTCGCAATAATTTACTTTTTGATTGTGATATTTTTATGAAAACTACACCCATTTTGTATCAATTATTTTTAGAACGAATTAATAGCTATACTGCGATCGCTAAAGGCGTGACTAAGCCGATCACCTTATCCTTATGTTTAGCTCTTACAACTGCTCCAGCGATCGCTCAAGAAAGCACTATAGAATTGCAGGATGCTAGTCCCAGTCAATCACCTACTAACACTGAATCTCCTAACAAACAACCAGGAGCAGTTAACTATAGAGAATTACCACCATTAGAAAATCAATCGGGTTCTGACTCAAGTATTTCTCCTCCTCCCCCAGCCAGTACCGAATTTTCTACAGAAGAAACTAATTATACTCTCGGTGCGGGAGACAAGATTAACCTCAATATTTTTCAAGTAGAAGAGTATAGTGGAGAATATCCTGTATTAGTTGATGGTACTATCAGTTTACCTTTAGTAGGCAGTGTTGATGTACGAGGTTTGAGTTTAAAAGAAACATCTGATGTAGTTGCCAAAGAATATGCCACTTACCTCAAGCGACCTATTATTACGGTTGGATTAGTAGCTCCTCGTCCTTTAAAGATCGGTGTCTCAGGAGAGGTAGACAATCCTGGAGCTTATGAAATTCCCCTGACCCCTGAAGAGCCTCAATTTCCCACTGTTACTAGTATGTTAGAACAGGCAGGAGGGATTACTACTATTGCCGATGTACGTAATGTTAGGGTAACTAGAACCATCAAAGGCAAAGAAACAGTTTACAATGCTAATCTTTGGGATTTATTGACTAGACGTCAAATTAACCAAAATATCTCCTTGAGAGATGGAGATACTATCTTTGTACCTACCGCTGAGAAAATTAATACTGCCGAGTTAAATCGACTAGCTAAGGCAAGTTATGGTCTACAAACAGATAAACCTATTCAAGTAGCTGTTGTTGGGGAAGTGTATAGACCAGGAACTCATTTTGTACAACCAGAACTATTAAGTAGAAACAATGTTGGTGGTGAAGAACGACAAGAATCAATACCACCCAGACTAACTCAGGCGATTAGCATCGCCAAAGGGATTAAACCTCTGGCTAATGTTAAACAAGTAGAAGTAAGACGTACTACCTGGGATGGGTCAGAAAAAGTTATTGCTGTCAACCTTTGGGATCTTGTAAGTTCTGGAGACACTAGCCAAGATCTAATTTTGCAAGAAGGCGATAA
Source organism: Waterburya sp. (assembly GCA_051658085.1). GTDB lineage: Bacteria > Cyanobacteriota > Cyanobacteriia > Cyanobacteriales > Xenococcaceae > Waterburya. The sequence goes on along the minus strand of JBOFLX010000101.1, from coordinate 261,667 downwards.
AGTCATTATCCCTAAAGCCGACAAAATCAGCAAAGAAGAAAGTCGGGCGATCGCATCAGGTACTATTTCACCAGAATCAATTACAGTTAATGTTGTCGGAGAGGTCAAAACTCCTGGCCCACAACAAGTAGAACCCAATACTCCACTTAACCAAGCAATTTTAGCTGCTGGTGGCTTTGATGCTCAACGTGCCAACACTAAAGAAGTTGAATTAGTCAGTCTAAAACCCGATGGTACAGTAGAAAAGCGCAAAATTGAAGTAGATTTTGCATCCGAAGTCAATGATGAAACTAACCCGATTCTGGGACAAAACGATGTAGTTGTCGTCGGTCGCTCAGGCTCAACCGCTACCTTCGATAGCGTAGGTACAGTTACTAGTCCTCTTGGAGGGTTATTTGGCTTATTTAACGTCTTGTTTTAATTAAATAGACTTTAACTTTAACACCAACCAACCCGACCCATTGCTCGACTTTATTGTTTAGTAGCAATGGGTTACTATGCGAATAATTTACCCAAATAATCCGTGTTGTGAGGATTGATATAATAATGCCCGATAGAAGCTCAGATCATTCTACCTATCTACCTTTAAAAAATCAGAACGGCAATGGAATTAACAGAAATGGGAATGAAAATTATGTTTATTCCTTAGCTCCTGTTAATCAACCAAGTAGTGAAGCTGATGGAGATAGTATCGATCTGCGACAACTCACAAGCGTAGTCAAGCATCGCCTACGATTAATTAGTGCCATAACTATTGGCGTAACTGCAATCACAGCAGTTTTAACCTTTATTCAAGAACCAAAATACGAAGGTAGCTTTCAACTTTTAGTTGAGCCAGTAGCAGAAGAACAAGAAAGCCCCTTAGCTTTATTACAACAAGATTTAGGTGGTCTGGATTATGAAACTCAAGTAGAAGTACTAAGTAGTCCTCGTGTCCTTAATCCTGTAATTGCTAAACTTATTAGCAAGTATCCCGAAATTGAGTATGAAGAACTAATCAAGCCCAAAAGATCTCCTCTTAAAATTGAACAATTAGATGAAACTAAGATTATAAAAGTATCTTACATTGATCCCGATCCGCAAAAAATCCAATTTGTTTTAAATCATTTAAACCAAGCCTATTTAAAATATTCTTTAGAAGAAAAACGTGCTAAAGCCAAGCAAGGTATTGATTTCGTTCAAAGTCAGTTACCAGAACAAAGAAGACAAGTTGCTTTGTGGCAGGATAAAGTCCAAAAATTTCGTCAAAAACACAACTTGCTCGATCCACAACAGCAATCAGGACTGTTGGCAACCCAGCAAGTAAGCTTTGAGCAAAAGTTATTTGATACCCAAGCCCGAATCAAAGAAACAAAATCTTTATATACTTTATTACAACAACAATTAGGATTAGAACCACAACAAGCAGTGGCAGCTAGCTATTTGAGTGAATCACCACGCTATCAAAATCTACTCAATGAACTACAAAAAGTAGAGGTAGAGTTAGCTCAAGAATCAACTCGCTTTTTACCCGATAATCCTGTTGTTCAAAGTCTAGAAGATAAAAGGGCGAAATTGCTAACTCTTTTACAGCGAGAAGCTAACGGAGTTTTGACAGGAAACTTATCCAACGCTGTAGACGATACCCCCAACTTAACTTCCCCCAGTTCTTTACGTTTAGGGCTTAATCAAAAATATATTGAAGCTGCTAACGAACTTGAGATTTTAAATATTAGAGAAAAAGCTTTAGAAGAGGGATTAGCTCAAATAAAAAATTGGACTAAACAAATGCCTGTAATTGCCCGTCAATATACCGATTTGATGCGGGAATTAACAGTGGCTACCGAAAGTTTAACCCGTTTTTTAACTGCTGAGAAAGAATTACAACTTCAAGGAGCGCAAAATGCTTTACCTTGGCAAACAATATTTCAACCAAAGCTTTTAGAAGATCCTGTATCTCCTAATCCAGTTCGTAATTTAGCCTTGAGTCTATTTTCTGGACTGTTGTTAGGTATTAGTGCTGCTTTATTAGCAGAACGTCTAGATCCAGTATTCCACTCTTCTGAAGAGTTAAAAGAAAGTGTCAAATTACCAATCTTAGGTCTAATTCCTATCCAAAAAGACCTAAAACCTCTAAACGAATTAGTAGGAACCAAACCCAAAAAAGAAAAAATGGGTTTACCTCAATTGCAAATTGGCAATGCTCCCTTAAATCTTACTAGCTCCCCTAAAGAACCTCAATCATCTTCAACAGCTACCTTAAACAGCAAACAACAATGGTCGGGATCTACTCCTTTCCTAGAGTCATTTCGTTCTCTCAATACCAACTTAAAGCTTTTAGGTTCTGACACTTCCAGTTTGTCTTTTGTCATTAGTTCTTCTATTCCCTCTGAAGGTAAGTCAACTATTTCTTGTCACTTAGCTCAGGCTGCTGCTGCTATGGGTCAAAAGGTCTTATTAGTAGATGCTGATTTGCGTCGTCCCCAAGTTCATCGGTGGGTTGGGATTGAAAATCAAGAAGGTTTGAGTAATATTCTCGCCACTGGTTTGGATGTTGAAGAGGCAATTATCAGAGTTCCTGAGTGGGAAAACTTGTCGGTAATTACAGCAGGAGACATTCCTCCAGATCCAACACGCTTACTTTCTTCCCAAAAGATGTACGGATTAATGGAAGATATTAGAAGCAGTGGTAAATATGATTTAATTATTTATGATACTCCTCCTATATTGGGCTTTGCTGATGGTCGAATCCTCTCGACTCACACAGATGGGGTAGTATTAGTGGTAAGAATCGGTAAAACCGATCGCTCTTTGGTCAAACAAAATATCGATAATATTAGAATGTCTAATGTCCCAATTTTAGGCATAGTCGCTAACCAAGCTAATCGCACCACAAATTCTTACCATTACTACAGTCATTATTACGCTGAACGAAAATAAGCTGTTAATCATTTGATTTGCTTGTTATGACTGACTGGGAGACTGAGTGACTTTGAGACTGGGAGAGAGTTTAAGAGTTTTTTTCTTATACAAATAATATGCAGTTTAAATGCGTAACAGGTTAGAGATTGTGAAAGATTGTCAAATTAGAGTGATAGCTTAAACAGGTAATTATAGTGAATCTGCCAATAGTTTCTTCGACTTTTTTTTTAACCCTGTTAATGATGATTGGGTTATTTTTCTTTATTCGTGCCTCAGTTAAAGACCGAACTAAGCAAATTAAACTTCTTACTACTGAATCTGAAGATGTTTTGCTGAAAAAATTACAAGAATATTTTGAAGCCAGAGCTTATCAGCTAACTGCGGTAGATGCAGAAAATAAACAAATTACATTTCGTGGTTTTGTCCAACCTAGCTTGTTTTTGGCAGTGTTATTAACTATTTTGGCAGTTGTTGGTTTATCTTGTTTAGCTTTGGTTTTACTGCTTTTATTTCCCAAAAGCCCAAGCGTATTTTGGTTATTGGTTTTGCTTGCTCCCTTAGCAGGAATTTTCTATTGGCGTAAAGCAGGACGTTGGGAAGAAATTTTACTCCAAGTAATTGCTAAACCAGATAGTCCTAACTTGATTAGTGTTACTGCTCATCGAGACGAATTAATTCAGTTACAAGCAAATTTATCTCTACAAACAATAGATTAAACTAAAAACTCACACCTTATCACTGGTAACTGATTACTAATAACTGAGTGAAAGCTGATATGCTAAAGGGGATGTATAAAATACCACCCCCTTCGCAGTTTTAAAATGTATTTTGTTTATTTTGTAAACGTTTGCTATCTGATAATTTGGCTTTCAACGAGTAGCAACAGTGGCTACAGCTTTGCCATTTTCCCATTCTTGAAGATCGATAGACTGCAAGCTGGGGAATAAAAAGTGATTTTCCTCTACATATTGCGCCCCAAACAATCCTTTTTCTGCCCAAAAATAACGGTCAGTTGTATGTTCGTTTCTTTTAACCACTAGAACTGCTGGAGGTTCAATACCCAGGGAGGCTATGTAGTTACGAGCTGCGGTTACTGGCTTATCGTCACCGCTTTCGATATGATATTGAGGAACGAGTTCTAAAATTTTACGACCTTCTTGGCGACGACGGCTTTTACGTTTGCGTTTCCTTGCCAACCCTTTTACCTCCTAATATTTACTTATGGAATACTGTGTTATTAGTTACTAATTTGTTATCGATTGTATCGTAATGAACAAAAAAAATCAACTATCTTTAGTAAACAGTTCTACGAGAAAATTCTGATGCAATACTTGCTAAAAACAGATTATTTAATTACTTATGATGGAAAAAATTAAGTAAATTAAATAGAAAAAATAAAAATTAGAGATACAGATTAAATTAATGGTTAGCTATTTATTAGTTTCCATCAGACTTTCTGGAAATCTCTGTCTCTGGAGCATTAATGTCCGACAATTATATTGCTAGTACTGAATTTGCAACGATATGTCAGTCTCAGATAACTTTATTATCAAAAAGTCTGGGGGCAGTTTGGAGTGTTGTTTATTTAACTGAAGAAATAAGTGCAGGGGAACAACCACAACTTTTTCCGTTTGCAATTTATCCTCAAACTAACAATCAAAGTTTGTTTGATTTGCCTATTGTGCGCTTACCTAAAAGTTGGCAACATTTGCAATCTCAGTCATTAGCTCAATTACTCCCTACTAACTTTGTAACCAATAATCAAACTAAATCTGCAAAGTCTACCTGGAAATCAAATTCAACTAAAAACAAGCAACTAATTTTACCTTTGATTCATCAAGAAACCTTTATCGGTTTATTAGTTACAGGGCGCGAAGATCGCCAATGGCAACCAGCGGAATTAAAACAGGTAGAGGAGATTGCCCGTACTATAGCGATCGCTCGTTTTTTAGAATTGCAGTATCATTGGACACAAGGAGAATTAATCCGAGAACAAAATCTCAGACGTGTTGAACATGATCGCTTAGATGATTTATTCCATCAGTTACGTAACCCTTTGACTGCTTTACGCACATTTGGTAAATTATTGCTAAAACGCCTTTTACCAGAAGATCCGAAACATCAGCTTGCTCAAAATCTTCTGGCTCAAAGCGATCGCTTTCAAGAACTATTAGAACAGTTTGAGGCAGAATCAGAGCCAGTCACTACTGTTAATACTTCTATGCCTTTGCTGGAAGTCAGTAAAAATACTACGCCTCAAAGTAACTTTTTGTTACCTAGTTCGGAAACAACATTAAATTCAGTTAATTTGAAGCTAATTCTAGAACCTTTAGTTGACACAGCCTCGGCGATCGCTAATGAAAGAAATATTGAGTTAAAAAGTTATATCCCTGAAGATATTCCCGAGATCATGGGTGATTTTTCAGCTTTACGAGAAATTTTTAGTAATTTAATTGATAATGCTTTAAAGTACACTCCCCCAGGCGGACAGGTGCAGCTTGATATTATTAACAAACAGTTGACCAAACTAAATACTAAGTCAAAAATGTTGGGAGTAGCAATTGAAGACACAGGCTATGGAATTCCCATTAACGATCAAGGGCGTATTTTTGAACGACATTACCGAGGTATCCAAGCTGAAAGCACTATTCCTGGTACAGGTTTGGGACTGGCGATCGCTCAAGAATTGGTTAAGAGAATGCAGGGAGAAATTGAATTGATTAGTCCCAATAATCTATCTCCAGATAGTCCAGGAACTACTTTTATTGTTTGGCTACCTGCTGCAAGTATAAAGTAGGAAGTAGGAAGTAGGAAGTAGGAAGTAGGAAGTAGGAAGTAGGAAGTAACAATCAATTGATGCGGAAATTATATTTTTTGCTACCAGGAACAAAAGGTAAGTTTGGCGGAGGAGGACTATGGGCAGAATTGAATACCTACGCTTTAGCACAGGAAATTTGTACAGCCGAGATAGTTACTTATCGACAAAGGGAAGTGGAACATCCTTTTTTAGCTGATATATTAGCGGTTAATAAGCCTCAAGAGTCTATTTTTCTGATTGGTTGGGGTTTTGATGTCCCCAAAATCATCGCTAAACTTCAGGGACAAAATATTATCTATCATGCCCACAGTAGCAATTATGGCTTTAGCATCCCTGCAAGCATTCCGATTATTACTGTCAGTCGCAATACAATGGGCTATTGGGGACAACAAGCTGCCAATGGCTTAATTTACTATCTACCTAATCAAATTGGCGATGAATTTCGCAATTTAAATCAAGTACGGGATATTGATGTCTTGGTACAGACACGCAAGTCTTCGGAGTATTTACTCAAGCGGTTAATTCCTGCTTTACAGTCTCGTTGTCGAGTCGAAATTATTGATGGCTATGTGGAAGATTTAGCAGGGTTATTTAATCGCAGCAAAATATATCTTTATGACTCCGCAGAATACTGGACAGTAAGTGGTGTGACGGAAGGATTTGGTTTACCGCCATTAGAAGCTTTAGCCTGTGGTTGTGAAGTATTTTCTAGTCTTAATCACGGACTTGCAGATTATCTCGATCCTGGATTTAATTGTCATAAAATTGCAGGCTATAGCCTAGAATACGATTTAACTAAAATCACTCATGTGTTGCAACAAGACCAACTTCGCCAAATATCAGAATCGTTTTTGGCTGAATATCGCCGTGAAAATTTACTAGGCAGATTAAGGGTAATTTTAACAGAGATCAATAGTTTCTTTGATTGGCGATCGCCTTATCCAGCCAATATACCCAGTTTAAATAGTAAACGAATTACTAGATTGAAGATCCAAAAAATATTAGCTAAATTACCACAAAAACTGAGAAGAAAGCTCTAAGCTTTAGGCTATAAGCTATAAGCTTTTTAATGATAAAATTATTTCTTTTAGTAAATATATTAATTACTCGTAATAGTTAGCCTAACTTAAATGACTGTAAATAAAAATCAACTTGAGCAGGGGACTTTGACTATTTCCTTGGATTTTGAGCTTTATTGGGGAATGCGAGATGTTGTGTCCGTGGAAGATTATCAGCAGCATTTAAAAGGTGTTCGCCAGGCTGTGCCAGCAATCTTAGAATTATTTGAGCAATATAAGATTCATGCTACTTGGGCAACTGTTGGGTTTCTTTATTATGCTAACCAGAGACAATTACAAGAAAACTTACCTCAACAATTACCTAGTTATCATCTGTCGGAACTATCTCCCTATAAATATATTAAAGATTCAGGATCAGAGTTAAGTAAGGAACTACATTTTTGTCCCGAATTAATCGAGTTAATCAAGCAATACCCAGGACAAGAAATTGGTACTCATACTTTTTCTCACTATTATTGTTTGGAAACAGGACAAAGCCAACAAGAATTTCAAGCTGATCTTGAGGCAGCTATTAAAACAGCCCAGAAAGCCAATGTTGCTACTAAAAGCTTAGTTTTTCCTAGAAATCAATACAATCAAGATTATTTAGCAATTATTGAACATTGCGGTATTGCTTGCTATCGAGGTAATGAAACGCATCGCATTTATAACTCGGAAGCAGGAGATGGCAACAGTTCTACTAAACGTCTTTTACGTCTTCTGGATACTTATGTAAATATTAGCGGTCAAAATTGTTATTCTTGGTCGGAATTAAAGTCCAGCTATCCTGTTAATATTCCTTCCAGTCGTTTTCTACGCCCTTATTCTGCAAAATTAAGGTATTTAGATGGTTTGCGTTTACGTAGAATTACATCAGGTTTACAATATGCTGCTAATCACAATCAAGTTGATCATTTGTGGTGGCATCCTCATAATTTTGGAGTCAATTTAACCGAAAATATCAATTTTTTGAGCAAAATCTTGCAATTTTATCAACAACTCAACGTCCAAAATCAAATGCAATCTCTCAATATGGCAGAGGTAGCGGAATTATCGCAGTATGTTAATAGGTTAGAACAAAATAACACAGGCTCAAAGGTAGTAGGTAGTAGGTAGTAGGTAGTGGGTACTGGGTAGTGATACTAAATCCTGTTTACAAACAACACAAAAGTTGTGTAAAGTCAGAGGGCAGGAGGCAGGAGGTAGGAGGGTTTAAGTCATATTTAAATTCTTGACTGAAAAGTATACTTTGGTAATCGGATTTAGTATGAGGTAATACTCCAATAACTCCACTACTCCACTACTCTAATTACTTTCTATTGCCTACTTGCTACTTGCTACTTTACGAATGCGCTTGGCGATTACCTTCGGATACGCTTGGCGATCGCACATTTTTCTAAATGATGATACTTTTCGGCTTCAGACATTTTAAATTGCAAGAGTTCTATTTGATTTAAATGGTATTTTTGTTGGGGTTTAAGGGGTGTAATCTCTAAGACACGAATAATTTCTTTGGCTACTGCTTTGGCTAATAATGGTGGAACAGAATTACCAATTTGTCGAAAACCATGCCATTTAGTAGCGTGAAACCTAAACCAATCAGGGTAGGAATGGAGTCTGGCAGCCTCTCTGACGGTAATACAACGAGGAGTAATGGGATGAATTGGGCGAGGAGAAGTAAAAGCCCCACGATTACTAGCTGTACCTGCCCTCAGAGTACTACAAAGACCATCAAGATCTAAACGATGAAAATGACTAATGCGATCGCTTTTACCTGGAGAAGTGGTTGCAAATCTGGCGATGGTTTCTGGAGTGTGTTTGGTATGTCTACTACAGGTTAAGAGTTCGAGGTTATATTCTCGTTCATAGGCATAATCATCATCAGTTAGGCTGAGATTACGTAATTTACTAGCATAGTCGCTAGGTTGACCATAATTAACTACTACCCAATCTCGCACCTTTAATTCAGGATAATTATTAACTTCAGGAAGATCACCAATAGCTTCTTGGACTGTAGGCGTAGAAGGCAAGACAGTTTTCAGTGAACAGTGAACAGTGATCATTGATGAGTTGGTAGCTGGTAATTGGTAACTGGAAGGCTGAGTTGTGGGTTGAGGGTAATTAGGTAAACTAAAATCTGGACGACAGCCAATTAAGAACAATCTGTGACGATTTTGGGGAACTCCATAGTTGGCAGCATTTAAAACCTGATAGTTTTCTTGTACTTGGTAGCCATTGCTTTTAAATTCGGCAATTATCTTGTGTAAAATGTTTTGGTGTTTGCCGATGGTAATACCCCGTACATTTTCTAGTACAAAAAACTTTGGGTGGAGATCTAAAACCAAGCGCAAGAAATGCCAGACTAAAGAATTACGCTCATCATTAAAGTTGCGTTTACCCATCAGGGAAAAACCTTGACAGGGAGGGCCACCAAAAACCACATCAATATCGCGATCGCCAATTGCCGATAATTCTCTAATATCTTTAGCAGTAGTTTCGGTAACACTCTGGCAAATAGTTGTCCAAAAAGGAAAGTTGTATTCATGGACACTAGCATGAATTGGATCTAATTCTACTGCTGCCAAAACATCAAACCCTGCTTGTTCAAAACCCAGAGTCATTCCGCCTGCACCTGCAAATAGATCTACAGCTATTGGTCTATGATGGGTAGTCAGGCTATGTGGATTACTAGTAGCCATTTATTTACCTCTGTTGGGATTTCAATAACGCCAGTTTGAATCATTGGGATCTCTATCTCGTCCAGTCTAAAATTTTAATCTGATAAACTGGCAATTGCGTAGTTAGATTATTACTTTGGTGAACTTTAGCATCCAACTGATTAAATTCGTTTTAACTGTCCTAACTGCCCTAACTGTTCTAACTGTCCTAACTGACTTCTGACTTCATCTATGAGATGATTAAGAGTTATTAACAGATTGTTTAAATATAGGAGTTAAAATATGGCAAAAATTGAATTTGCTAGAGGTGTAGCGGAAGAAGTAGTTCCCGATATTAAAGTTACGCGTTCTAAAAGTGGAAATAGCGGTACAGCAACTTTTTATTTTGAAGATCCCAAAATTTTGAGTAAAGATAGCACTGACGAGATTACAGGGATGTATCTCATTGACGACGAAGGAGAAATTGTTAGTCGCGAAGTAAAAGGTAAATTTGTTAATGGCGAAGCTAGAGCAATTGAAGCTGTACTGATTATGAAGTCAGCAGATGAATGGGAACGTTTTATTCGTTTTATGAATCAATACGCAGAAGAACACGGATTAGGCTTAGATAAAAATTAATGTCTTAAAAATTTGACATAAACTAAGTAATTTTGAGAACCTGTTTGAGAACCTGGGAGACTTCGTAATTAATACGAAATCTCCCTCAGTTTTAATATTTATTTTTTACAAGTATTATTATTATTATTAAATTTAAACTAATTTTTGTAAATTAAAGCTATTAGACATCTAAAAATATTGTGTTTAAATATGCTTAGAGAAAATCAAGCATTGAGTTTTTTTGAGTTGATTTCTCTGCTGTAGTTGCAACCAAAGATTAGTTAATTATGGTTTATAAATTACTGTCTAGTTTACAAGGTTCGGGAATGATAGCCTTAATCTTATTGACAACTAATACAGTTCAAGCTAATCCCAGAGAGTATGTTTTTAGTGCGCCTTCAGAAAGTAATCAAGAATTGGTGGAAATTCCCACTAGAGAAACGGAGTATCCATTTTATGAATGTAACCCAGAAGCCGAAAATAGTCATGAAGCGGTATTAGTAGACTCTCATAATTGTGATTGTGTAGATTGTGAAAATAGTAATAATCTAACTCAAGATAGGGACAAAAATGAACATTTAACTTCACAAAATAAGCAAACCAGACAGTAAATGACAAGTCAATTAATTGACTGGCTAGAAATATCATGGAATTTATTTAATCAAAGTAGCGATCGCCTTACTTGGAATCTATTTTTAGCTTTTATTCCTCTTACACTTAGTTTTTATCTCTTTCGTCTAACAGCTACTCGTAACTTTATTTGGTGGCTAATTATTATTATTTTTTTGGCGTTTTTACCCAACGCGCTATATATATTAACTGACTCGATTCATATTATTGAATTAAGTCAGAAAAATTATCCTTGGTGGGCAATTATCTTAATTTTAATTCCGCAGTATATTTTGTTTATTATTGTGGGATTTGAAGCTTATGTAATTTCTTTGAGTTTACTAAAGAAATATTTAACTAATCTGATAGCCAAAAAATATACAATTTTAGTTCAAGCGATCGCTCACTTCCTATGCGTTATTGGTATTTATTTAGGTCGGTTTGAACGATTTAATAGTTGGGATTTAGTAACCAAACCAGATGAAGTGATTTTAAAAATTGGGCAAGATTTATTAGATATTTGGACACTCTCAACTCTCGCGATCGCCTTTTTATTAATTTGGCTATTATCAGCAATTACCATGTTAATCAACAATAAATTAGAGTTTTTGTTGGTAAGTAAGAAGTAGGGGCGCAAGGTGAGACAGTTGCGGTGGGCGGTTTCACCGACATAAGCAAACTGTCGAATCCGAAGGGCTTGCGCCCAGGAAGAAGTATGAAGGAAGAATTAGGGAGATCGATAAACTAATAACTAATAACTAATAACCCTAAGCATACCTAATTTATATCAGGCATATTATTAATTTGACGCTCGTATTCTTGAAGACTAGCTAACATATTTTTAGCTGATTGGTAAGATGCATCTAAAATTTTATTTTCTTCTTGATCGTTAGCAAATAAACCTTCATTAACTAAATGTAAATAATTTAAAAGAGAATCAATATTATTACGAATTTCAGTGGATAAATTATTGTTAGTTTGATGAGCTAGTTTCTTAGCAATTTTTTGAGCTATTGGTGGTTTGGAAGATTGACGACTAGATTTAAACTGCGTAGAGTAAAAACGATGATAAAAATCTCCTTTTTCGAGTAATTCTTGATGAGTACCAGTTTCCATAATCTGACCTTGATTTAAGACCACAATTTGATCAGCTTGTTTAAGAATAGGTAGTCGATTAGTAATAATTAAAGTCGTGCGATTGGGCTTTAGCCCACCGCGCATGGCGCGATCGCGACATAATTCTGTAATTGCTGCTGTGATTAATTTTTCAGTTATACTATCAAAGATAGTAGCCCCTTCATCTATTATTACTAGTTCAGGATTGCGTAGTATAGCTCTAGCAATAGCAATTCTTAGTTTTTGTCCCCCAGAAAGTATAATACCTCGGTCACCTATTTCTGTTTCTAATCCTTGAGGTAAATTCTTAATAAATTCATCGGCATGAGCTTTTTTGATAGCCAGATTAATATCAGTTTGACTAATATTATTTAAACCATAAGTAAGATTATAAAGCAGAGTATTATTAAACAAGAAAATATCTTGGTTAATTATTCCTATTGCTCGCCTTAAACTAGTGAGATTATAATCTTTGATATTTTTACCATCAATTACAATGTTTCCTTCAATTGGCTCATAAAATCTAGGTAATAAACTAGCAATTGTGGATTTACCTGCTCCAGAATTACCTATCAAGGCAATAGTTTTACCTTGAGGAATCCAGAGATTAATTTTATCTAAAACTATTTTAGCATCACGAGGATAAGCAAAAGTTACGGATTGAAATTCAATACCTGAAGATAGTTTAGCAAAAGAAATATTCCCTGATTTAGTAGTTGGTTTATTTACTGTATCTAAAAATTTAGTAACTATTTCTGCACTAGGGCGATTATTAACAAATTGTCTATAAGTGTTGGTTAATTGGCTAATAAAAGGGGAAAGTTTTAATAAAATAATTAAATAAGTTAAGAGAACAGGAGCAAATTCTTGGAACTGTTGCTCGTATAAATAATAACCAGTGATAATCAATACACTAATCATCAGAATGCTGATTATCTCATTTACAGGATTAATCATAGCTGCGATCGACTGTGCCTTAAACTGAGTTTTACTTTTATCCTCAATTAATTGCATCAAAGTTTGATATTCTTGTGACTCATTAGCAACAGTTTTTATTAATCGAATTCCTGTTAAAAAATTAACAATATGGTGAGTATATTTTTGTGATTTTTGAGCGATCTCAATTTTGATATTTTTGAGATAATCAACTAATAAATTATTAATAAATAGAATTAATCCTACGAACAACAAAGTGACTAGACTCAACTGCCAAGAAACTAAAACTAGTAAGCTTGCTAATATAAAAATAGTAACAGCAGTAATTATAAGATATTGACCACTTTTAATCACTAAAACAGTTCGATCTATTTCTCGATTGATCTTAAATAAAATATCTCCAATTTTATTTTGCTGATAATAATCTAAATTTACTTGACCAAGTAAATTAATTCCTTGCGATCGCATTCGACAGCTTAAATATTTAACTTGTTTATTATTTAATATTGTATTAAAATAACCAATAATATTTTTTAAAATAAATACTAAACTTATTCCAAATATTATTGTTATTAGTTGCTGCTCTTCTTTTAGAAATAGTAAAAAAGAAATAAAATACTTAATAACTTCTAATTGAATAATTAAAAAACTCTGCTGTTCACCTCCTAAAAAAACGACTAAAACGATCATTAATAAAATAGTTCCTAGTACATCCAAAATTACACTAGCTAAACTAAAAATTAAAGAACCTAAAATATATATAGGTTTCTCTTTGACAAGATTAAATAAAAACTTACTAGCAGAGCTATGGAGCATATTTGAAATTTAACCAAAACTATTAAAAGTCTAAATCAAGGTAAAATTTAGACATATTTCCCTAATATGATGGAATACATTTTTTTAGAACGTCGAGAGTATAATCCTCAGAAAATCATCACAACATGGAAATTAAACGTCTTCCCGTTTTAACAGATAATTATGTTTTTGTTTTATTCGATCCGCAACAAAAAGTAGCTGCTGTAGTCGATCCAGCCGTAGCCGAACCAGTTTTAGACTATTTAGCAGAAATCGATGCACAATTAATTGCTATTTTTAATACCCATCATCATTTCGATCATGTTGGTGGCAACCAAAAATTAATTCAATCTTTTCCTAATCTTTGTGTTTATGGTAGTGCAGCAGATCGAGGTAGAATTCCCTATCAAAAAGTATTTCTCAATGAAGGAGATACAGTTCAGTTTGCTGAGAGAACAGGTCAAGTGTTCTTTGTGCCTGGACATACCCGTGGTCATATTGCCTACTATTTTCCACCCATAACACCAAAAGATACAGGCGAATTATTCTGTGGGGATACTATCTTTGCTGGAGGCTGCGGTAGACTTTTTGAAGGAACTCCTGCTCAAATGGTTGAATCTATTAATAAACTACGTCAACTTCCTGATAATACTCGTGTTTGGTGCGCTCACGAATATACCCTGAATAATTTAAAATTTGCTTTAACTGTGGATCAGGAAAATGCCGATTTACAAACTCGATATCAAACGGTTAAACAAGCTCGTAGTGAGGGAATTGCTACTGTTCCTTCGCTTTTAGGTATAGAAAAACAAACCAATCCTTTCTTACGTTGGGATACTCCTGCTTTGCAAGCTACGGCTAAAATGACCGAGCCAGCGAGAGTATTTGGACGTATTCGAGGTATGAAAGATAAATTTTAACTTCAGAAAACCAAGCGTAATCGCTTTCGCGATCGCGACTAGCGTAATCGCGAAGCGTAGCCCTTCGGACTAATCGCATTCTTAGTTGCATTGGTTGACCGCCAATTTGTGTTCGCCTCTACATTGTTTCTATTCTGCATGATGTAATCTCTAAATTAAACCGAAGCTCTTACCAGATCTCCATACCAAGGAAGTATTGCGATGACTGCTATCTACAATAGAGTTACAAACCAAGCTCTGCATCCCCTAGAACCCCTTAGCGAATCAGAAGTTGAAACGGCAGTCGCGATCGCGCGAGAAAGTTCTTGGATGAGTACTTTGCCGAATGCTAAACAGCGTTTTCGCTTTCCTTGTGTGACGCTGGATGAACCGCCAAAATCTGAAGTATTAAACTTTCAGCCAGGAAATGCGGTCGAGCGATCGGCATTTTTGATTTTGCTCGATAACGAAACAGGAGCAACTTACGAAGCAATTGTCTCACTCAATGCAGGTCAGGTCACTCGCTGGCAAGAAATCCCCAATGTGCAGCCAAATATTATGGCAGATGAATTGGGTGAATGCGAAGCCGTTGTCAAAGCCCATCCAGAATTTATTGCAGCACTAAAGCGACGAGGGATCACAGATTTAGATTTGGTCGTTGTCGATCCGTGGGCAATCGGTCATTTTGGCTTTGCTGATGAAGAAGGAGTGCGAATCTCGCGAGGATTATGCTATTTGAGATCGCATCCTCAAGGTAATTTCTACGGTCGCCCGATCGATGGCTTAGTTCCAGTAGTGGATCTCAACAAAATGCAGGTAATTCGCATCGAAGATCGTGGTGTTGTGCCTGTGCCACCCGAACCAGGAGAATACGCTCAGGCGTTTATGCCCAAGTTTCGAGAGGATATCAAACCACTCCAGATTACCCAGCCAGAAGGCCCAAGTTTTCAGGTTGAAGGGCATCATGTTCGATGGCAGAACTGGGATTTTCGGATTGGATTTACCCCCAGAGAAGGGTTAGTCCTGTATACGATCGGCTATGAAGATCAAGGGCAACTCCGCCCCATTTTATATCGAGCATCGCTGGCTGAAATGGTTGTACCCTATGGCGATCCGCGACCGTAACATTTCCGCAAAAATGCCTTCGATGTAGGCGAACATGGCGTTGGCATGTTGGCAAATTCGCTGACCTTGGGCTGTGATTGTTTGGGTGAAATTTATTACTTTGATGCAGTTCTAACCAACAGTCGCGGCGATGTTTCGATTACCAAGAATGCAGTCTGTATGCACGAAGAAGATTTCGGCATTCTCTGGAAGCATTCAGATTGGCGGTTGGATAAGGTAGATGTGCGGCGATCGCGACGCTTGGTTGTCTCCTTCATCACAACTGTCGATAACTATGAATACGGCTTTTTCTGGTACTTCTATCAAGATGGAACGATTCAATATGAAGTCAAGCTGACTGGAATTTTGCTCTGTGGCACTGCTGCGGGAACGACAAAATATGGAACGATCGTCGCTCCCGAACTGAATGCGATCGTGCATCAGCATTTCTTTTCCATGCGACTTGATTTCGATGTTGATGGCGTAAATAATTCGATCTACGAGGTTGATAGTCATGCAGAGCCAATGGGTGATGATAATCCCTATGGCAATGCCTTTTATGCTCGATCAACCTTGTTAGCCACCGAGCAAGCAGCACAGCGCATTGTCGATCCGCTCAAAGCGCGCTACTGGAAAGTAATCAATCCAACTCGGCTGAATGGCCTAGGGCAGCCTGTCGGCTTTAAGCTGATGCCTGGAGACAATATTCTCCCCTTCGCTCATCCTCAGTCGCCAATTCTCAGGCGGGCAGGATTTATGACCAAACATCTTTGGGTGACACCCTACCAAGCAAAAGAGAAGTATTCCGCCGGCGATTATCCCAATCAGCATATTGGTAACGAAGGCTTACCCAAATGGACAGAAGCCGATCGCAATATCGAAAATACGGATCTCGTGGTTTGGTATACCTTTGGACATCATCACATTCCTCGTCCTGAAGATTATCCGATCATGCCTGTTGCCTACACGGGCTTCACACTCAAGCCAGTCGGCTTTTTTGATCGCAATCCTGCCCTTGATGTGCCACCTTTGATCGCAAAATCACATTGTTGTCACGAATAGCACTCTACGATACAGCAAATTATTGGCAACTTTGTTCATGATGATACTAGAAATTTGGTTCTTTATCCAATCTATTTCTCATGATAAATACACTTAAGCAGAATGCCTTATCGCTTTTCGACACCATTACTTTAGCTGTGGCTGGATCTGCTCCTTCCTATTCCCTCAATGCTACAACCGCACCGTTAGTTGCAGCAGTAGGTGTAGCTGCTCCAGGTGCGTTACTATATGGCGCGATTCCCATGTTTGGGATTGCCTTTGCCTTTATGTATTTAAATCGTTGGCGAGCAGATGCAGGGGCAGGATACGCTTGGGTTGGTCGCTCGCTCAATCCCTATCTTGGATTTATGGCAGGTTGGACGTTTTTGACTTTGAGTACGGCATTTCTGGTGACTGCTGCTTTGCCGATTGGAGTAACAACCTTGGCTTTGCTTGCTCCCCAGTATCAAGATAATGTCACGATCGCGACAATCGTTGCTGGCATCTGGCTGTCGGGAGTGGGAATGCTGACGATTTTAGGGGTGGATTTGGCGACAAGATTTCAACGCATCATGACCGCGATCGAAGTTTTTAGTTTATTGGCACTGATAATCGGCGGATTTATTAAATTTTCGCAAGCTCCAGTGCAGTCATTTTCTTGGGCATGGTTTTCGCCAACTGCCTTTGTTAGTTTTCAAACATTTGTTGCAGGCATGACGATCGCTGCCTTCTACTACTTTGGCTGGGATATCACTTCCAACGTAGCAGAGGAAACGCAACATTCCCAGGAAACGCCTGGAAACAGTGGTGTAATTGGGATGATTGGCGTATTTTTGCTACTAGTCTTGGTACAAATCATGACGCAAATGGGACTGGGAGCAGACGTAATCGAGAAAAATAGTGCTAATTTATTTGCAGCGTTGGGCAATGCCATTTTTCCTCGCCCTTGGGGAACAATCGCCGTTTTAGCAGTTCTTGTCAGTACGGTTGGTACTACCGAAACCCAATTAACTCAATGTTCGCGAATGTTGTTTTCTATGGGTCGAGATCGGGCGATCTCTCGCCGTTTTGAAGAGGTGCATCCCCATTTTAAAACCCCTTGGCTGGCTGGATTGACGATCGTAGTTCTAGGACTATTTTTGTTGGTACTATCGAGTGCAAATGAGAGTATTAGCGCGATTATGACGAACTTAATTAGCGCGATCGGTGTGATGGTGTCATTTTACTACGGTGCGGTTGGGTTGGCTTGTGCTTGGTACTATCGCAAAACCATGCGCAACAATTGGCGTACATTTTTAGGACAAGGGGTATGGTCAGTTGGCTCGGCGATCGCTCTGTTTGTGATCGCCCTCGTACAGTTGCCACAGTTGGGTTTAGAAGTGGCTGGATGGACGCTCGCTGCGCTTTCCATCGGTATAATTCCGATGTTGTACTATCGCTTGAAGTATCGCAGTTCTTTTTATTCAGACCAGCTAGAGTACAACGATCCTAAGCCTCGCTCTCGCGATCTAGCTCAAGTGCCTTAATTATCAACCAAATCGACTAACTTTTAACATCTGATTACCTCCTTTTTGAAACTCGTAAGGAACAGTGACAACCTGGACGTTAAAATTTTGCTTAACTAAATCTTGCATAATTGGATCAAGATAGGGCGATCGCTCGCAATTCAACTTCAATAAAGGAAAAATACGAACTTCTTGAGAGACTCTTAGCAATTCATACATAGAATCGAGATGAAAATCCCAAGATAACTGATCTGAATATAAAAAAAGAAAATGAGAGCATAAACACAATTTAAATTGATGGTCACTGAACCCTAAACTTGGTAAGGATTGAGGTAGATAACGTCCTGCTAGCTTACCTGTCTCATAATCCCTTAAAAACTTTTCCATTGCCATCAGACGAGCTTGACCTAATTCATCCGCATTCTGAAAGTTTTTCCAAATGTAGCGATCGCTATTTTGTTTTACTTGTGAAATCAATAGATCATAATTTTCTTGTACTCGCGTTTTTATTTGTGCAGCAGAAAATTGATAAATTGGGTCGATAGACTGAACAAAGTAGCCCAATTCTGACATTTCAGCATTAAAACTGGCAGGCCCATCTCCACAACCGAGAATACGAGTGTTTAAATCTGCTTCTGAAAGAGCAAACATTAACTTATATTCCTCTAATGTCCTACCCCAAGGCACAACTTCTTTAAGTTTCATTAGCGTTTAACTCTTAATTTGACAGTCCATAAAACTTGAACTTATAATCCTTCTGCCTTCTGCCTTCTGCCTTCTGCCTTCTGCCTTCTGCCTTCGTTTACTCAATTTCCCAAGAATTAATTATCTTTTCAGCCGTATCTAAAAACTTAGAAAATTTAGCTCTTTCAGCCGTATAAATAGCAATATAAACCTGATTATTTTGGATTGTAAAAACTTCCATTTGTCTTAACTGTAATCCATCTTCTTTACGGGAATAAATTACCATCCGCGCAGGCAATTTAGCAATTGTAGTTTTACGGTCTTGGTAAACTTCAATTTCGTTACCTTTTTGTTGTTTAATACGTTCTAAAACAGTATTAGTATACTCTTCTAAGGTAGTAGGTTCAGAGGCTAAATATTCTACTGTAATGTATACTTTTTCTTGAAACAAATCAGCATCAGTTTCTAAAGGAGAAGCAAAGACTGCTACTCCCCCTGTGATTGGATCGCTTAATTCCTGATTCGACCAATCTTGAGGATACTTTAATTGAAATTGATAATCATCATTAACATAACTATCAAAATCTTTGTAAGCATTTTTATTAATTCCAATAAAAATAATAACTGAAGCAACTATAAAAGGCAAAGTTAATAATGACCAAAGAATTACTCGCCAGAATTTAGAACGTTCCTTAGCTTGACGTTGAAAATCAACTTGATTTTTTGTCCTACTAGAACGAGCATAAACTCCTGGGGTATTGGAAAATGCTGGAGGGAAAATGACCACATTTTGACGCTCAAAATCAAGTTTAGCTAAAACTTCCGAGGCTGATTGATAGCGTTGAGAAGGACGTTCTCCAACCATTGTATTGAGTATATCGACCAACTCAGGTCTAATATTAGCTGTAGCTATATTCTGAATTTTTAAAGCTGTTTGATTTGTTTCTGAATTAGAAGATTTAACCTGAATAAAATCAGCAACTTGACCAGTTAAAGCATAAATAATTGTTTTACCTAAAGCATAAATATCACTACTAAAATCAGGTTTTCCTCTCTGTTGTTCTAAAGGCGCAAAATCCAAATTAGTTACAGTTTGAGTAAATTGCTTATTAAATACAACAGCGTTTTTAATCTTAGCAAAATTAGTTAAAAACTTTTTCCCTGCTTGCTCCTGAAATAAACTAGCAGGTTGAATATTAAGATGAATTACCCCTGCTTGATGAATAAATTCTAAAACCCTCAAAATTTCTTGTAACCACTCAATTGCTTCAGCCTCATTAATTGTAGAATTTGTTAATTTTTGAGCTAAACTTTCACCTGGAATAAATTCTTGAACCAAATAAAAATGGCGATCGCATTCAAAAAATGTCAATAACTGAGGAATTTGCGGATGCTGACTAATATTCTTCAGTACATTTCCTTCAGCGATAAATGCCTGTAGAATTTGCTGCCAAGATTTAGTACCCAAGACTTCACTGTCATATCGAGGTTGTAGCCTTTCAATCTGACATTTTGGTTTCCCTGTCTGTCCAAGATCTTCTGCTACATAAACTGTACTAAAATCATCTTGACTTAGTTCTTGAAGAATACGATAGCGATCGCACAATATCTTACCAACTATTGACTCCATGCAAGTCCAGTTAAATTTACGATTGCAAATAAATATAAAATTATTATTACTAACTAGAACTTTATTTTAGCTAGATAGTTCCTTTTTTAATTCATCCAAACGGACGATAACTTCTTGACTATGAATACTTGGTCTAACTCCTAAAAAAGTTGCGCGTAAAATTCCTTCAGGGTCGATTAAATAAGTATGTCTTAAAGACATTGCTCCTAGCCAAGATCCATAGGCTTTACTAACACTACCATCTGTATCTGCTAATAAAGGAAATTTGAGTCCTTCAGAGTCACAAAACTCAGCATGAGAATCAACATCGTCTACACTTACTCCTAAAATTTGAGTATTTCTTGCTTCATATTTTGCTAAATCTTGTTGAAAACGTCGAGCTTCTAAAGTACAACCTGAAGTAAAATCTTGGGGATAAAAATACAACACAACCCAATGTCCACGATAATCTTTTAAAGCGATGGCACCATCTCCTGTATTAGTAGGCAAAATAAATTCTGGAGCAGGTTCGTTGACGGGTGGTTGTTTGCCTCCCATTGCCCAAGCATTAGATACTATCAATCCAGAAAATAATAAAGACAAAGCAACAGCTAACCAAAATTGAATTGAAATTAAACGTTTCATAATCCACAAAAATATGATTTACTTAACATAAGATTACAAGTAATGCTTAGACCATAACAAAAAATTAATACGAGCGTTTAACCTGTTGGTTTGTGGAGGCTTAAAGCCAATACAGTTTCAAAATTATTTGTTAATGTTGTTGCTTAAAACCAAGCGTAGTAACTAAAAATAAAAATTATGAGTACCGATTTAATTCCACCTCACGGTGGTGAGCTAATAAACCGCCTAGCTACCTCTGATGAAAAACAAAACTTTTTAGCCAAAGCAGACTCTCTACCCAGAGTTCAATTAGACGAAAGAGCTACCTCCGATCTAGTAATGATCGCTATTGGTGGTTTCAGCCCTTTAAATGGGTTTATGGAACAGAATGACTATTTAGGTGTAGTCAAAGAGATGCGGTTAGCCAATGGTTTACCCTGGTCTGTACCCGTGACTCTCTCTGTCACTGAAGCAGAAGCCGAGCCTCTAAATGAAGGCAGTTTGATTCGTTTGGATAATCCCGAAGGCAAATTCATTGGCGTTTTACAATTAACTGAAAAATATAGCTATGACAAAAAGCTAGAAGCAATCAATGTTTACCGCACCGATGAAGAGCAACATCCAGGGGTTAAAGTAATTTATGAACAGGGGAATGTTAACCTAGCAGGGCCAATCTGGTTACTAGAGCGAGAAGCTCATCCTCAATTCCCTGAATACCAAATCGATCCTGCTGCTTCCAGGTCAATGTTCAAAGAAAGAGGCTGGAAAACTGTAGTTGGTTTTCAAACTCGTAACCCAATTCACCGCGCCCATGAATATATCATCAAATGCGCTTTAGAAATCGTGGATGGTTTATTCCTTCATCCGTTAGTTGGAGCAACCAAAAGTGATGATATCCCTGCCGATGTGCGGATGCGTTGTTATGAGATTATGGTGGAAAACTATTTCCCTCAAGAGCGGGTAATTTTAGCTATTAATCCTTCCGCAATGCGTTATGCAGGGCCGAGAGAAGCTATTTTCCACGCCTTAATTCGTAAAAACTATGGTTGTACTCACTTTATCGTTGGTCGTGACCACGCTGGCGTAGGTGACTATTATGGTACTTACGATGCTCAAGAAATTTTTGATGAATTTAAACCTGAAGAATTAGGTATTACTCCCCTCAAATTTGAACACGCTTTTTATTGCACTCGTACAGAGCAAATGGCGACCGCTAAAACCAGTCCTGCTACTAAAGAAGAGCGAATTCATTTATCAGGTACTAAGGTGCGGGCAATGCTGAGAGAAGGAAAAACTCCCCCTCCACAATTTTCACGTCCCAAAGTGGCAGAAGAATTAGCTAGGGCAATGAAAGTTGAAGAGTAATTATTAATTACCAAAGCAAAACACTATAATTGGTTACAGATTGAGGCTATTAAATTAGTCTGAATCCGTAACCTTTATAGTTTTAACCAGCTATAAGCTATAAGCTATAAGCCAGGTTTAAAAGTTAGAGCAGTTAGAGCAATCATCCTTACTGTCCTCACTGTTATGTAAGCTTATAGCTAACCGCATAGCGGTTTTAACCGACATTTTCGCAGCTATTACTGATAGGCTGATAGCTGACATTAAAAGCTAATAGTTGATATGGGATTTGATCGCCGAACTTTTCTACAGCAAGCTGGATTGGCTTGGTTTACTTGGGGGGCAGCCGAAGCAGGAATTACTGCTTGGGGAAACAATAACCACCTAGCAGCCTTAGTTAAAAATTATCAACAAACTTTAGCAACACCTACTAATCGCAAGCTAGCTTTACTGGTGGGGATCAATCGCTATCCTCATAACGATAAGCTTGATGGTTGTCTGACAGATATTGAACTGCAACGAGAGCTTTTAATTCATCGTTTTGGTTTCCAGCCACAAGATATCCTCAGTTTGAGCGATCGCCAGGCTACTAGAGAAAATATTGAAACTGCTTTTATCGAGCATTTAGGACAACAGGCACAAGCTGATGATGTGGTGGTCTTTCATTTTAGTGGCTACGGTGGTCAAATTAAAATGCCTTTGACTTCCGAAATAGGCACAGACAAAAATTTAAATAATGAAGAGGCTTTTCGACTAGTTAATAGCTTTGTACCAGTAGATGGAGTAGTTCCTGCTAAAAAAACCTTGATCGCCAATAGCATCTTACAAGAAACCTTGTTAGTGCTGGCACAGAGTTTGTCTACTACCAAGTGTACTTTTATTTTAGACACTAGTTTTAACACTACCCCCCGCAGCCGACATAGTAGTCTCAAAATTCGTTCAATAGCAGAAATTGCTGACAGTCCTAGTTCCCAAGAATTAGCTTTTTTAGCAGAATTAGAGACTGATTTAGCTGCTAAAGGACTTAAACCCAGTAAAAGATTATTGTCTTTGCCAGGAATAGTTCTTTCTGCGAGTGGTAATAATCAAGTAGCAGCAGAAAGACATTGGCATGGTTTTAGTGCTGGTTTATTTAGCCAAGCTCTCACCCAGCATCTATGGCAAATTACCCCTAGCAGCAAAGTCCAGACGGTGTTAGTTAAAACCGCAGCCACCGTAGAGCAAGTTATGGGTAAACAACAGCAGCCGACTCTAAATAATCCCGACAAATCAACTATTGCTTATTATTTGGCGACTAGTGATGCCCCTAACGGGATCGGAGTAATTAGCAAAATTAATAGTAACGGCAATATTGAAATAAAACTCTTGGGTTTACCAGCTAATATTCTTGACTGTTACGGAGTTCATTCTTGTTTGAGTTTGATAGCTAGTAATAATCTGCAATTGCAGATCAAATCTAAAGAAGGTTTAGTGAGTAAAGCTCAACTATTATCACCAGCAACCGAAAATATTCCACAAGTGGGACAATTGGTTCAGGAAAAAATAAGGATACTAGAACCTAACCTACGTTTAACTCTGGCGTTAGATCCAGACTTACAAAGAATTGAACGAGTTGATGCTACTAGTGCGATCGCTAATATTGCTGCGGTAAATTTGGCGATCGTCTCAGGAGAGCAAAATGCTGACTGTCTCTTGGGTAAAGTTCACCATGAGTCTAGTCCAGACGCAGCTAAGAGCGATACCAACAGCGAAGTCAAAACTTTTAGCTATGGTTTATATACTCAAGGAGGTATGTTAATTGGTCAAACAACAGGATTAGAAGAAGAAGCAGTCAAAATTGCTATTGAACGTCTTAAACCTCAATTTAATAATTTATTAGCAGCTAAATGGTTAGGACTGACTAGCAATGAATTTTCTTCGAGGTTAAAAGTGAATGCTGATCTAACTACAGGAGAAAAGAAATCGGCTATCAACTTGCAAGCAGCTACATTTATTTCTGAGCAATCATCACCTACTAAAAAATCAGCTTTCTCTAACAATAGTTACAACCTAAATCTGGGTAGTGCTATCCCAATTTTAATTCAAGGCTCAGAAATACAACTGACTTTGAGTAATACAGACGCTCAGGAATTATACGTCATACTCTTAGGTGTTGATTCTGACAGTGAGATTTTCGCCCTCTATACTCCTACTCAACCCACAACTGTTGAAACAGAAGCAAAACTAAAAAATATAGCGATCGCTCCCCAAAACGAACTAGTGATTCCTCAAACAGACAGTTCTTGGAAATGGAAAGTGTCTGATACAGTAGGTATTAATACTTTATATGCTATTTTTGCCGTTAAACCTTTTGAACAAACTCTCAAAGCTTTAGCAACACAGCAAAACATTAAACTCGATCAGCAGCAAGTTTTAAATGTAGTTAATCCTCAAGTAGTTCTCCAAGCCGTAATGCAAGATCTACACGCTGCTAGTTCAGTTTCTAGTGAACTATTACCCAGTAGCGATGTTTATGCCTTAGATGTCAATTGTTGGGCAACTCTCAGTTTTGTTTATGAAGTAGTAAATGCTTGAGGAAAGTAGGAAATAGGAAATAGGAAATAGGAAATAGGAAATAGGAAATAGGAAATAGGAAATAGGAAGTAGTAGTTTTTAACAATCAACAATCAGTAAGCAACAATTAACAAATCTTTAAAAGTATTTATGCAACCAACTGATCTTGTTATTTTGTCTAATGGCCCAGGAGAAATAACAACATGGGTGCGTCCTGTGGTGAAATGTTTGCGTCGTACTTTGGCAAATACAGAAAATCAGGTCAGAATTTCCGTTATACTTTCTCCCTGCCCTCACAGCACAGGTAAAGAAGCTGCGATCGCTTTAAGTTTTCCTGAAGTAGATCGAGTGTTAGCTGCCTCGGATTTTTGGGCTTTTTTACTTTGGGGCAAAACTCCAGATAACTGGCAATGGCATAAAAAAGGCATGGTAGTGTTTTTGGGAGGTGATCAGTTTTATACCGTCGTCATTAGTAAACGTTTGGGCTACTCTAGCTTGATTTATGCCGAATGGGATGCTCGTTGGTATCGCTTTGTTGACCTTTTTGCAGCCATGAATCAAAAAGTGATTGCAGCAATTCCCACTACTTATCAAGATAAGTTTTCCTTAGTCGGAGATTTAATGGCAGATACCGCTTTAGAAATTACCAGTCAATCTCCCCAACCAGATCCCCAACAGCCTGTAATCGGACTATTAGTAGGTTCAAAACCTGCCAAACTTTCTCAGGGAGTACCTTTGTTTTTAGCGATCGCCGAAAAAATTCAATCAATGCAACCCCAGGTAAAATTTGTAATTCCAGTTGCACCAACTCTAGATTTAGATACTCTGAGCTACTATGCTAATTCTCGCTTCAATCCTCTTGTGACTTCTTTAGGCAATGTAGAAGCGCAGTTAATCAACTTAGATGATCAGGCTTATTTGATGACTTCTGGAAAGACTAAAATCAATCTAGTTACTGAGTTTCCCGCTTATCAAACTCTGCTCAACTGTCAAATATGCCTAACTACCGTCGGTGCAAATACTGCTGAACTTACAGCTTTGGGCATACCCATGATCGTTTTATTACCGACTCAACAGCTAGATGCGATGCGCTCTTGGGATGGACTGCCAGGAATTCTCGCCAATCTACCTGGTTTAGGAACAGTATTTGCCAAGTTAATAAATTGGCTGGTCTTAAAACAAGGACGCTTGTTTGCTTGGCCCAATATTTGGGCGGGGGAAGAGATTGTGCCAGAATTAGTCGGTAAATTACAGCCTGAAGCGATCGCCCAATTAGTGTTAAATTATCTTGCCGATCCAAGTAAAATGCAAAAAATGCGTGAACAGCTAATAGCTGTCAGGGGTAGTACTGGTGCAACCCAAAAGATCGCAGATATAATTAAGCAAAAAATAACTAAAACTTAATATTTAACCCAAACTATTTAAATAGTGAGCTATATTCGGCTATATTAGTTATATAGCCTGCCTGGTTTCCTTGCCAAAAATTGTGCTTCAAGGTTATATTCAGGTTAAAATTTGGTAGAGTAACGTCTCAGCAACTTCGTGGTCGCTTAGTAATCCTAGTCAAAAGAATGTAAGTTCATCTAGTGATCGCCTTTGGCTATGAGCTTGCCCAATTTTCTAGAAGACGATGCTGGAAGCAATCGCACCTTGTGCAGAGGGAATAGCCCAATTAGACCTAGCGATAATCGCCGAGCTAGTCGCTAATTTTGAGCCATTGGAATTACTCTAATCGCCCAGAAATTACATCAGTTCCCTAAGTCTTTACTAATCTTAATAAAGTCTTAGTTGTAGCTATTTATCCTTATTACTTTCGACTGTCGAATCTTTCTTTCATTGGCTTCTGTTTTTTCAGAGCAAATAAGTAGAAAGCTAATTTTACCAGAGACAAACATTAACTCTCAAGCACCAACCAAATAATCAAGACTACTCAAAAAAATTATTTGGTAATATCCAAACGCGATAGGTATATATGTAAAATTTACCGAATTTATATTTCATAATTTTTTTGAATTTAGAAACACTGAAAAAAGATTGAGCAGTTCTCAATCAATGCATTTTATGGTTTTACGACAGGCTAATTGTTAATCAGCCATCAAAATTTTGAGGAAAATTAATGCCAAAACAGATTATTATTGCAGAACAACATCATATAGCTGCTGTTTTCTGGGAAGAACAAATACAAGAATTAATCGTTGCCACTGGTCATCAACAAGTAAGTGATATCTACCTTGGTACAGTCGAAAATGTTATCCCAGGTATCGACGCTGCTTTTATTAATATAGGTAACAGCGAACGCAACGGATTTATTCACGTTACAGATTTAGGCCCGCTACGTCTCAAAAAAAGTGCAGCAGCGATCACCGAACTTTTACTGCCTCAACAAAAAGCCTTAGTGCAGGTGATGAAAGAGCCGACTGGGAACAAAGGCCCAAGACTTACAGGCAACATAACTTTACCTGGACGCTATTTAGTTTTGATGCCCTATGGTAAAGGTGTTAAACTCTCCCGTCGTATCGCCGACGAAAATGAACGTAGTCGTCTGCGTGCCTTAGCAATTTTAATTAAACCTCCAGGTATGGGTTTATTAATTAGAACCGAGGCAGATGGTAAAGCCGAAGAGGCAATCATGGAGGACTTAGAATTCTTACAAAAACAGTGGGAATCTATTCAGTATCAAGCAAACTATGCTAGACCACCTGTTTTACTCAATCGCGATGATGATTTTATTCAACGTGTCCTACGAGATACCTTCTCAGGAGAAGTAAACACAATTGTAGTCGATTCAGCAGCAGGAGTAAAACGAGTCAAACAACAGTTAATGAACTGGAGTGGTGGTCGTTCTCCTCAAGGAGTGTTTATTGATTACCATCGAGAACAACAGCCAATTTTAGATTACTATCGGGTTAGTGCTGCGGTACGGGAAGCTCTCAAACCAAGAGTTGAATTGCCCTCTGGAGGATATATTATTATCGAACCAACCGAAGCCTTGACAGTAATCGATGTAAATTCAGGCTCTTTCACTCGTTCGGCAACCGCTAGAGAAACAGTACTTTGGACAAATACCGAAGCTGCAACGGAAATTGCTCGTCAGCTAAGATTGCGTAATATTGGTGGAGTGATTGTGGTTGACTTTATCGATATGGATTCCCATCGAGATAAAATCAAACTTTTAGAGCATTTTAATAAGAGTTTAAAAGGAGATAAAGCACGTCCCCAAATTGCTCAACTATCGGAATTAGGATTAGTAGAACTAACTCGTAAACGTCAGGGTAAAAATATTTATGAACTATTTGGTCAAACTTGTCCTACTTGTGGTGGTTTAGGTCAAATAGCTCATTTACCAGGGAAATCAGAGGCAGAGGCGTTAGAAACAGCCCCCATAGTTCCCCCCGCAGCAATTCGTGAACCTGTGAGCAGTGTCCGTCCCGTAATTCCTGCGCCAATTGAAAGACAGGAAAAATTAGAAATAGCTAGCAGTTTAATTCCTGAGTTGGGATACGAGTCTGCTAATCGTCAGCTAGATTTACTCAATCACCCTAACTATCAAGAGCAGGCAGGAACAAATAACGGGAATCGTCGCCGTCGTCGAAGTCGTCGTAACGATCTTTTAATTAAAGATGATTTAATTGAACAAGAAGGTACAGAAGCGATCGCTATCAGCGTAGTTCCAGAACTCGATAATAATGAAGAAAGAAAAACTCGTTCCCAATTGCGATCGCCCCGTCGAGAAGAAGCTAACCTCGAAAAAGTGACGGTAGAGATGCCAGCTTTAGAACAAGAAATTTATGCCTTGATGGGAATTTCACCTCTAGTTTACGCTCAAAAGGAATCGAAAGATTCCAGATCAGTTTTGGTTTATGTCAAACAACCTGGAGAAGAACTAGTTGAACCAAGCTCAACAGCTACGTCTAGCGAAGCAGAGCCAGCCAAACCAGAGTTACAACTTCCAATTAGAACTAGAAGAACCAGTAGTTCAGCTAAATCTACGCCAGATGTGCCTGAAATTGATGAAATAAAACTTGAGCTTGAGATGTCTAAAGAATCTGAAACCGAGTCAGAACTATCAGTTCAGGAGGATCTTCCTACTACTGGTCGTCGTCGTCGCCGTCGTTCATCTGTTGCCACAGAAAACAGTTAATTAAAAATAGGGTGAAAAAATATTCTGGTTTTGATAATTCTTTGTTGTCGGATATTTCTCATCAGCCCAGCACCTTCGTAGCAGGAGTTGACGAAGTTGGCAGAGGAGCTTTGTTTGGTTCGGTAGTGGCAGCAACAGTAGTTTTACCTGTATCAGATGTGCCGAAACTAATTGCCCTTGGAGTTAAAGACAGTAAAAAATTATCTCCACTCCAACGTCAGCAGCTAGTACAACCAATCAAAGAAATAGTTATTGCTTGGGATATTGGCTATGCTAGCGTTGCCGAGATCGACAGCCTCAATATTTTACAAGCTTCTCTTCTGGCTATGAATCGAAGTGTAATGGGATTACAGGTCAATCCAGATATCTGCTTGGTGGATGGAAAAATACCTATTCCCAATTTACCTTTTGCTCAAAAAACTGTAGTTCAAGGAGATTGGCGATCGCCTGTTATTGCTGCTGCCAGCATCCTAGCTAAAGTCTGGCGAGATCAGTTGATTGTTGGTTTAGCAGATCAATATCCCCAATATCATTTAGCTCTTAATAAAGGCTATCCTACTGCCCAACATCGTCAGGCAATTAAGCAGTATGGCATTTCTCCTGAACATCGTCGTTCATTTAAGTCCTGTCAACCTGAAATAACTTAAAATCCTAGATCGGGCGATAATTTAGCTGTAGTTTGTGTTTCTGACTGAGTTTCTTGAGATGCCCAGGTGCGATAATCTTGGATTAATTGTGTAACTAATTTTTGTTTAATTCTAACTAAAACGCTTTTGAGCAGTCTATTACCAGCTACTTCTAACAATGGCTTAGGAGTAAGCATCAAAGCTGTAGGTAGTTCTACTTTTACTTCTAAATCAGCTTGACCTTCTAAAGTTGTCTGTCCTGCCGATACTTGGGGATATAAAATACCTTTGAGTTTTAAGGCAAAACGTCGATTGATATAATCAATTCCTTTAATTTGACAGCCTTCAGACTGCAAATATACACTGCCATTCGAGCCAGACCACACTTTCAGCAGTACAATTGGTTGAAAGTGATACATTTCCATAAAATTAATCGGTCGCATTTTCAATTCATATACGTCGTCAGTTACTTGCTTGATTAATTGCGGATCGGCGATCGCTTTAACCAACCTTTGAGGTTGACGTAAGTAATGTTGTATGGGTGTTTCTTGGTTAGCTACTGCTATTTGAACTGATTCTGAGGCTTTAAAACTGACGTACATAAGTGAAACTACCGAAGTTGCTACTAATTATTAATTTTAAGTTACATTTCTTCAAAAGTTATCTAAATGTTAAACAATTAATACCATTATTAAATTTTTGTATTGAAAAAACATAATTTCCATGAATCTTTCTCTTGCCTATCTTGGCCCTACTGGAACTAACTCGGAGACTGCTGCCGTAGTCTATTCAGACTGGTTGGCTAGTACCCAAAAACTAACAGCCACCCTCTGTCCTTATCCAAGTATTGCGTTGGCTTTACAATCCGTAGCTAAGGGTCAAGTTACTCAGGCAGTAGTACCTATAGAAAATTCCATTGAAGGCAGTGTCACAGTGGTTCTAGATACCATGTGGCAGTCAACTAATTTACAAGTTCAACAAGAATTGACTATTCCTATTTTTCATGGGTTGTTGTCCTATAGTCAATCTTTAGAAGAAATTAAAACAGTTTATTCTCATCCCCAAGCTTTGGCTCAATGTCAAAAATGGCTAGAGAATTATTTACCTCAAGTGCAGCTTATTCCTACCAGATCTACTACCGAAGGAATTCAGTTACTTAAAGATAATCTAACAACAGCAGCTATTGCTTCTCCTAGAGCAGCAGAACTATATCAAGTACCACTTCTCAAACCAGATATTAAAGATAGTCCTGACAACTCTACACGTTTTTGGATTGTAAGCTCAAGCGATCGCTCTTTATCTATTAATCAAAGCGATCGCGGTAGTCACCTGTCTTTAGCCTTTAGTCTTCCTAAAAATGCCCCTGGAGCATTGGTTAAGGCACTGGAAATTTTTGCTAAAAGAGAAATTAATCTAAGTAAAATTGAGTCTCGCCCTACTAAACGTTCTTTGGGAGAATATATATTTTTTATTGATCTAGAAGGAAATTCTCAAGATCCGCCAATTAAGGAAGCTTTAACGGAGTTGTCTAGTTGTACAGAAGTTTTAAAAATATTTGGTAATTATAATCTTTTGCCAATATCTATATAGCTAATTTATAAAAATTTACTAGATCTTTGTCATGATTGATATCACCATGATGACAAGGCAACTAAGCTTAAAATCGGTTTAAATAATCGACAAAAAAGCAAATGAAAGAAAATATAATTTTTCCTCTTAGTGGTGGAATTGCTGGCTCGTCAGTATATTCTACTATTGGCGGTATCGGTATAGTAGGAGGATTTGGCGGTGTTGGTATCGGCATGACTGGAATGACGGCAGCAGGAACAGTGCTAGGTGCTGCTGTTTATGGTGCTTTTCAAGGAATAGAAGATGGAGATGCTACCGCATTTGCAGCAATAGGATTAGGTGCAATTGGGGGTGCAGGAGTTTCTGCGACTATTGGTGGCATTGGTGTAAGTTTCGGATGAAGTGTATTTGGTATTGGAATGGGTTCGATGGCTACTATGGGTGGCATATTTGGCTTAGGTGTTTATGGATTAGCAAAAATGTTTAGTTCTGCCACTAATCCTGAACCTATTGCCGAAACTTTTAATCGCATGGAAGAAAGAATTACTTATGAGGAAGCTTACTATCAAGTAATGATGGAGTTAGACCCAACCTTAGCAGAACTTGTCTGGAAACAAAAATTTGCTGAATTAGAATTTGAAGAGGAATTAGAAATACTGAAAAGCCAAATAAAAGCCAAGAAAAAACTTGTTTTAACTTTTAATATTTACAATAATTCTTTTAATTACAGGAAATAGTAAAAACCAGATTGATATTTGGCAAAGAATAAGTGTAAATAATCAATTAATAGACGACAGCGAAACAAATAAACAATGGTGGATGGTGTTAGGGGTAGAACAAAATGCAAATATAACTGAAATTAAAACTGCTTATTATAATTTAGCTCGACAATATCATCCTGATATTAATACTTCCAACAAATCCAAAAAAATGATGCAAATTATTAGTCAAGCCTATCACCAAGCAAAATCCCATCTTTGCTAGAAATTACCTAAGTAGGTTTACATTAGTCAGAAGTCGGACTACTGTGGATATCTTGTCATATTAACCGTAGCTCCATTGTGCTTAGTTATTATAAAACCAAGCCTTTGATAAAGATGTATAGCTGGATTATCTAAAAATGTAGTAAGACGTATTGATTTTAATTTATTGCTATTTAAAATATTTTTGAGTACCTCTGTTCCAATTCCTTTTCCCTGCACGACAGAAGATAACTGTAAGTTCTGAAGATATACTCCCTCACAATTTTCTTTAAGACTATAGTAACCAATTGTTTGAGCATTACAGAGAATCATAGTTGTTTCATCTGCATTAAAGTCATGGCGAAAAGCTGAAGAAACCCATCCACCCCAATGACGACTAAAAAGAGCAAACCTGAGTAATACGAGCGGCAGTTAGCCAGCACGTTTTAACGGCTGGATGAATGCCGATACGGAGGATTTATCCTCCTGTATCTTATTTACTCTTTTGATTTTCAATATAACGTTTAATTGTCTCGGTACAAGCATTACCAGTAGTCGCTAAAAAATAACTAGGAGTCCATAGTGTTGGTAATTTAAGTAGTTCAGGAAATTCTTTTCTTAAGTGATGGGATGCTCTTCCTTTAACCCGTTTCATGATTACAGAAGGAGCAAAAGTAGGATCGGTATTCAGAAAAAGATGGACATGATCTGGCATTATTTCTAAAGCTATTAATCGCCAGTTATTCTCTGTGCAAAGTTCAAAAATAATCTCTTGCAACCGATGAGCTATCTTGCCAGTCAAGACTTTTTTTCTTCGCTTAGGACAAAAGACAAAATGATAGTTAATAAGCGTTACTGAATGGGGATTACGCCTATATTCGTCAGGCTCTTTCTTCATATAATCTTTAATCATTTTTGTAGATGCGTATTGTATAATCAATATATTGTATCAATATTTAAGATAATAGCCAAATGAATACAAAGGTTGTTAAAGGCACTAAAGAAAGTAACTTGCCTCATCGTTGTATAATTCGAGAAAATGCTTATTTTTGGATAGTTGACGTTGATTTTGAGAAGGGAAAAATCAAAAGAATCCAAAGATATGGTCGTGCAAAATCTCGTGAATCTTCTAAGCTAGGCGCACAAAAGTCAGAAATATTAAGGATTCCTTATTATGGGCATAAGAAAAATATCCCAAACTTTGCTGCAACACAGCAAAGACTTAAGCAAGAAAGACAAAAAGCTAAAATTCAGCAGAGAATTCTTGATTGGCAAGAATGGAGAAATCAATACTCTAGCGATGCTATCGCTATTGCAGAGTTAATTCAATATTTGAATAGTTATATTAAACGCTTTAGCGACAGAGAAAGAAGAGAAGCTAAATATGATATTACGCAAGAAGTTTACGAAATTAAAGATAAATGGCTAGAAATTAACAGTAAGCGGATAAAAAGCGCAGTAATTAGCGCACAATTTATTCGTCGAATCTATTATTGTGATGATTTATATGAAGATTTGCCTTGGGAAACTCCTATTCAATTTTTTGCTTATGAAATAGATATTGATGGTCAGATTTTTAGATTTCATAGCAAAAGAAAATTTGTCCCAGGAGCGTTAAAATTTGATCCTTCTGCTCATAGCTCTGCGAAAGCTTTAGATGATTCGGGTTGCATTCTTTCTTTGCACAGAGCAATTACCGTTGCTAGATGGTGTTTGAAGGAGGTTTTATGACATACGGTTGTCAGCAACAATTGATTCATACTGATAGTAATACGGTTGCGGTATTAGAATTTATTTGTTCTGAAGCAAATAAATTAACTAACTGTGCGATTTATTATTGCCGTCAAATGTTTTTTAAAGCTCATAAATATGTATCGAGTTATCAGCTTGATGAAGAAATGAAAAGTAATTTGCACTTTAAAGCTTTGCGTTCGGCAGTAGCTCAACAAGCTTGTCACAAAGTAGCAGAATCGTTTAAATCTTATCGCAAATTAGCTAAGTTATATCGAGAAGGAAAGTTAAAAGATAAGCCTTCTCTTCCTCATTACAGAAAACGTCAAGGGTTAACGGCTACAAGTTATCCTGCTAGATGGTTGAAGCTAGAAAATAACCAGATAAAGTTTACTCTTGGGCTACAAGTAAAAGCTTGGTTTGGTATTGATAACTTTACTTTACCAATGCCATCTAATCTTGACTTCAAAAATATTAAAGAAATAAGAATATTACCACGCAATAAATGTTTTTACGCTGAATTTGTTTACAAGCAAAAAGAAATTAATAACTCAACCAATGCTATTAATGTCTTAGGATTAGACCCTGGCTTAAATAATCTCTTGACAGGAGTTAGTACTACTGGAAAATCTTTTATTATTGATGGTAAACAAATCAAATCAATGAACCAATGGTATAACAAAAAAGTAGCTAAAATCAAAAAAGGTAAGGCTCAAAATTATTGGGATGATGAACTAGCAGCTTTATCTGAAAAAAGAAATAGGCAATTTAAGGATATCCGAAATAAAGTTGCTAGATTCATAATTAATTGGTGCTTGACTAACAATATTGGAACTATTGTCCACGGCTGGAATCAGGGCATAAAAAATGGTTCTCAGATGCGCAAAAAAGAGAATCAAGAATTTGTAACTATTCCTAATGCAGCGATTAAAGACAGGATTGAACAACTAGCAATTCAATATGGTATCGAGTTTATAACTACTGAAGAAAGCTATACTTCAAAGTCCAATTTTTTGGCTAATGATGAGCTTCCGACCTTTGGTGAAAAATCCGAAAGGAAGCCTAGATTTACTGGAAAAAGAGGTAAGAAAATTAAAGGTAAATTAAATAATCTTGGTCGTGGAGGTTATTTAACAGATGACGGAATTTGGATTAATTCTGATTGCTTGGGTGCAGCAAATATCATCCGTAAAAAAGTAATGACACAGCTAGATAATGTATCTCTAGCCAAGGTAACTAGAGGCGTTTTGAGTCGCCCGCATCGATATAATCTATTCCAAGATTTGAGTAAATTATATAGAATAAGAAGTGAAGAAGCGTGTCTTCAGACCGCTTCGTAACAACATTATAGAATCCGCGTCATTTTAATGCGCGGAGAACTCAAATATTTTCTTTAGTCAGTTCGTAGCAGTATTGGTAGTCTAGATCCGTTGCAGGACGAGTTGTATATTGTATTTTCTTATCGCTCATTAGTTTGAAATACAGCTAAGTAAGCTTTAAGTATCCAAAGCATCTTTAAGAGCAGTACGTGCAGCTAAATGATTACGAGTAGAACTAAGAATTTCTTGTTCTCGCTGCAAACGTTCCAAAGTATCTTGCATTTCTAATAAGGCTTGCTGTTCTGATGCCACACCATATAAATTACTGGCTACCCAGTAAGATAATTCTGTCGGTGAAC
Source organism: Waterburya sp. (assembly GCA_051658085.1). Taxonomy (GTDB): domain Bacteria; phylum Cyanobacteriota; class Cyanobacteriia; order Cyanobacteriales; family Xenococcaceae; genus Waterburya. The sequence goes on along the minus strand of JBOFLX010000101.1, from coordinate 226,089 downwards.
TAGGCAGATCATCAGGAAGTTCAATCTTCTGACTAGTTAACTTGGCTGATAAATGAACAACATCTCGCAATAGTTCTTCAACTTCCGTTGCCATTGGTCTTAAATCTTGGCTAGGAGGCTGATCTTCAATCCATTCTACCAAACCCACACGATAAGGTTTTTCTCGAACATATTCCAGCACTCTAAATCTTTGCTGTCCAAAGGTTAACATTTTCATGCGATCATCAGGTAGTCTTTGGAAATGCAAAATTTCAGCACAGCAACCATATTCAGCAATTTCCCCCGTTGCAGGATCGATGGATAACACTCCAAAACGCCGATCATTTTCCAGAATTGTGTTCATCATAATTCTGTAACGATATTCAAAGATGTGAAGCGGTAAAGGACGGCTAGGAAACAAAACTACTTCGGGAAGGGGAAATAAAGGTAATTCTTTCACTGCAATTGAAGAAGATGCCATTTAAAATTTATGTCTAGCTATAAAATTATTACTATTTATTCTTTACTTTAGCGGATTTTCCTCCAGAACGTATATATCTCAATAACCCTCTAGAATTAAAATCTAAAGGGTTGGAAAGTAATAAATATCTCTAAGTTTACAAACTCAGATAACTAAAGCTTAACCTCAATGTCAACACCAGCAGGTAAATCTAACTTCATCAAAGCATCAATTGTTTTAGAGGAAGGTTTATAGATATCAATAATACGACGGTGAGTACGAGTTTCAAAATGTTCGCGAGAGTCTTTATCTACGTGGGGCGATCGCAAAACACAATAAATTCTTCTTTTTGTAGGTAAAGGAATTGGGCCGACAGCGGAAGCATTAGTTCTGTTAGCTGTGTCCACAATTTTTTCACAGGAAGTATCCAATAAGCGTTGGTCGAAAGCTTTTAAACGAATGCGTATTTTTTGTTGTTGTATCGTTGCCATCTTGTTTAATTATCGAGGTACAGATATTTAATTTAGATATGAACTGAGGGTTAAGGGTTGAGGTTGAATCCCAATGGCTATTCTCTCAGAAAAACTAAGAGAGCAGACAATGCAAGCTAGATTGTTTGACTGGCACAGTCTACTCTCATAGGTTAGGTTGTTCGTTCTATGTTAGTTGTCCTACGGACTACTTAATGATTTTGGAAACTACTCCAGCACCAATAGTACGACCACCTTCACGAATCGCAAAGCGCATTCCCTGCTCAATAGCAATGGGGTTAATAAGTTCCACATTCATTTTAATGCGATCGCCAGGCATAACCATTTCTACTGCACTGCCATCATCAGCAGTATAGTCTTTGATTGTACCAGTTACATCAGTTGTACGAACATAGAATTGAGGACGGTAATTTTTGAAGAAAGGAGTGTGACGACCACCTTCTTCTTTAGTTAGTACGTATACTTCTCCTTCAAATTCGGTGTGAGGAGTAATTGAACCAGGTTTTGCCAAAACCATACCCCGTTCAATGTCATCTTTTTGCACACCACGTAGTAGTACACCTACGTTATCTCCAGCCATCCCTTTATCCAAGACTTTTTGGAACATTTCTACCCCAGTAACAGTAGTGCTACGAGTGTCTCTGATACCGACAATCTCGATAGTTTCACCCACTTTTACTTCCCCACGTTCAATACGACCAGTCGCTACAGTACCACGACCAGTAATAGAGAATACGTCTTCTACTGCCATCAAGAAGGGTTTGTCTATTTCACGCTCAGGAGTTGGGATATAGGAATCGACTTGATCCATTAAGTCATAGATTTTATCTACCCATTTGTCTTCGCCTTTTTTAGTGGTAGGATTAGCAGTCAAAGCTTCTACAGCTTTTAATGCCGAACCAGAAACAATAGGAATATCATCTCCAGGAAAATCATACTCGCTCAATAGTTCACGAATTTCTAATTCAACCAACTCTAATAACTCTTCATCATCTACTTGGTCTTCTTTATTCATAAATACTACCAAGGTAGGAACACCAACTTGTTTCGCCAACAGAATATGTTCACGAGTTTGAGGCATAGGGCCATCAGCAGCAGATACTACCAAAATACCGCCATCCATTTGCGCTGCACCAGTGATCATGTTTTTTACATAATCAGCGTGTCCAGGGCAGTCTACGTGAGCGTAGTGACGATTTGCAGTTTCATATTCTACGTGAGCAGTATTGATAGTAATACCACGCGCTTTTTCTTCAGGAGCAGCATCAATATCTTCGTATTTTCTGGCTTTATTAGCTGTGTCCAGAGCAGACAAAGCCATAGTAATAGCTGCTGTTAAAGTTGTTTTACCGTGGTCAACATGACCAACAGTACCAATGTTAGCGTGGTCTTTAGTACGTTCAAACTTTGCGCGTGCCATTAATTTATTTATTCCTTATTTAAATTTGAGTGTTGCCTTTATTTTTCGCGATAATTTCCTCGGCTTCGTTGCGAGGAACTTCGCTGTATTCACTGAACTCCATAGAAAATATACCGCGCCCTTGAGTTTTGGAGCGGATATCTGTAGCATAGCCGAACATTTTTGCCAAAGGAACTTGAGCATCTATTTTAGCTATACCAGCTTCGGAGTTCATACCTTCAATGTTGCCCCGACGTGAGTTTAAGTCCCCTATTACATCTCCTAAGAAATCTTCAGGAACTTCGACTTCGACTTTCATCATCGGTTCTAGAACTACAGGAGCAGCATTTTTAACTGCTTCTCTGACTGCCATAGAGCCAGCTACTTTGAAAGCCATCTCGTTAGAGTCTACATCGTGATATGAGCCATCAACCAAAGTGACTTTGATATCTATCAAAGGATATCCTGACAAGATACCAGATTCGCAAGTTTGTTTCACCCCCTCTTCAATTGCAGGAATATACTCTTTAGGAATAGTCCCTCCCACAATTTTGGAGACAAATTCAAACCCTGTTGATGGTTCTACAGGTTCAATTTCCAATACAGCATGACCATATTGACCTTTACCACCACTTTGTTTGATGTATTTGCCCTCTCCTCGACTGCTTTGACGAATTGTTTCACGATAGGCTACTTGAGGGTTGCCCACTGTAGCTTCGACGTTAAACTCTCTCAGCATTCGATCAACCAGGATTTCTAAGTGTAGCTCGCCCATTCCTGCAATCACAGTTTGATTGGTTTCAGGATTAGTACTAACTCGAAACGTCGGATCTTCATCTGAAAGAGCCTGTAAAGCCTTAGCCAGCTTTTCTACATCGCTCTTAGTTTGAGGTTCTACAGCCACAGAAATGACTGGTTCAGGGACAAACAGAGATTCTAATATAATTGGATTTTTATCGTCACACAAAGTGTCGCCTGTAGTTGCCAATTTTAGACCAACTATTGCCCCTAAATCACCAGCCCTAAGCTCATCTACTTCAATGCGATCGTTAGATTTTAAAACTACTAAACGAGAAACACGTTCTTTTTTCTGCTTAGTAGCGTTATATACATAACTGCCTTTGCTTAAAACTCCCGAATAAACTCTTACGAATGTTAAACGACCAAATTTATCAGTAGCAATCTTAAATGCCAAGGCTGAAAAAGGTTCTTCATCGCTAGAATGTCTAACCGCCTCTTCTCCATTGGGCAACTCTCCTGCAATTGGAGGTACTTCAGTTGGAGCAGGCAAATAGTCAACTACAGCATCTAAAAGAATTTGAACTCCTTTATTTTTAAATGCTGAACCACACAGCATAGGCATAATCGAATTATTGATTGTCCCTTGGCGAATTGCAGTTTTAATCTCTGCTTCGCTAAACTCCTCTTCCATCAAGAATTTTTCTAAAAGATTTTCATCGGTTTCTGCAATTGATTCAATCAATTTATTCCGAAATTCTTGAGCTTGCTCTCGAAGTTGTTCGGGAATTTCTACATCTTCTATTTCTTTGCCTAAATCATCTTTATAAATAATGGCTCTCATTCTCACAAGGTCAACAACACCTTGGAATTCTGCTTCGCTACCAATCGGAATTTGAATAGGTACTGCATTTGCCTGAAGACGCTCTTTGATTTGTTCGTAAACTTTATAAAAGTTTGCCCCTGTACGATCCATTTTGTTGACAAAGGCAATTCTCGGAACATTGTATCTATTTGCTTGTCTCCAGACCGTCTCAGATTGGGGTTGCACACCACCTACGGAACAAAACACAGCAATCACACCATCAAGTACCCGCATGGAACGTTCAACTTCAATTGTAAAATCGACGTGTCCTGGAGTGTCAATGATGTTAATTTTGTGTTCTTTCCAACTAGTACTGATAGCAGCAGCAGTGATAGTAATTCCTCTTTCCTGCTCCTGTTGCATCCAATCCATAGTAGCTGCGCCATCATGAACTTCGCCCATTTTGTAGGCGATGCCAGTATAGAAAAGAATACGTTCTGTTGTTGTTGTTTTACCCGCATCTATGTGAGCTGCGATACCTATATTTCGTACTCGCTCAAGCGGGATGGTACGTGCCACAAACACCTCCTTGCGTCTTGCAGGATGAAATTAAATCGCTAAATGTTTATTTTATTAAACACTGCTCATAATTCTATACTTTTACCTACCTAATTCTATTTTAATTAAGTAGTTCAAGATTAGAAGCTGACTATCTTTACAATAGCTATAGAACTAGCAATGAAAAGTCTTAATAGCGATAATGAGCAAAAGCTTTATTGGCTTCAGCCATACGATGAGTTTCTTCTCTTTTTTTCATTGCCCCTCCAGTTTCGTTCGCAGCATCCATGATTTCACTAGCCAACTTGGCTGACATAGTACGTCCGCCTCTGGAACGAGCAAATTGAATCAACCAACGTAAAGCCAACGTAGTCCCTCTACCTTGTCTAACTTCCATTGGAACTTGATAAGTAGCACCACCAACTCTACGTGCTTTGACTTCTACTAGAGGAGTAAGATTTTTAATAGCTTGTTCAAATACCTCAATAGGCTCATTTCCTGTTCTCTCACCAATGATATTCATCGCATCATAAATTATGCGAGCTGCAAGAGATTGTTTACCACTACGCATGATTCTTCTAATAGTCATGCTGAGGAGACGACTATTGTATACTGGGTCTGGTGGAACAGGACGTTTTTTCTTGGTTGAACGACGAGACATTTGCTTATTACTTAAGTTAAAGAATATGGAACTATAATTTGTCTGTGATCAATATTAATATGCTATTGCCTTGAATATGATCACCAGAAACCAAAACTTGTTGGTGTCTTAGTTGATTTTTATTAGGGTTTAGTTTGCCAAACAGTAGTAGCAATTTTGCTTACTTTAACTGTTTGGGACATAAAGGCAACTTGTGATTAGCCTACTCATTAAAAAGAGCATCCTTGTCTGCTATAGCAACTCTTGAGATTAGGATGCGTTTTATTCGCTTGATTGTTGCGATAATTTAAGTAACACAAGCTTTTAAGCTTTTTTAGGACGTTTTGTACCGTATTTGGAGCGTCCTTGAGATCTGTCTTTTACTCCAGTTGTATCTAAAGTTCCCCTAACGATGTGGTATCTTACCCCTGGTAAGTCTTTTACCCGACCCCCTCGGATCAAAACCACTGAATGCTCCTGGAGATTATGTCCAATTCCTGGAATGTAAGCAGTTACTTCAAATCCTGAAGTTAAGCGTACCCTAGCTACTTTTCTTAGGGCTGAGTTGGGTTTTTTGGGGGTAGTTGTATATACTCTGGTACAAACTCCGCGACGCTGAGGGCATTCCTTCAGGGCAGGAGATTTAGTTTTCTTTTTTAATTTTGATCTTTCGCTACGAATGAGTTGCTGAATAGTGGGCATGAGTTCTTAGCTTGTGTGGTTTAAAATCCTCTTGATATTTAATGTCAAAAGAAGCTAACTAAATAGCAGACAAATTCTGATTATATATCAAAGCTAATTGACACGTCAATAAAAATAAGAGATTGTTTGTGTATATCTTTTATTTCAATTTGTATCTGCTTGAGTAAAAGATATGCCACAACCACAAACATTTTTGACTTGGGGATTGTGAAAGCGAAAACCTCCTCCCATCAAATCTTCTGAATAGTCTATTTTTAAATGCTCAATGTATTTCCAGGATTCTGAATCGACGACTAGGGAAATGGTACTGATTTCTAGCCTAAGATCCTGGGAAACAACTGATTGATTGGGATGGTGATCATCTTGAGTTGCTGCTAAATGTTCCAGTTTTAAATCATAAAAAAAACCAGAACAGCCTCCTGACTTAACCGCTAGTCGTAAAATGCTGTCTGGCATACTGCTATTTAATTTAAGCCGTTCTATTTCTTTGGCTGCAATTGGACTAATTTCAAGCATGGTAAATTCTATACTTAGGTATCAAGCAATTTGATGTAAAACCATGCTACAACAAAACATTTTGCTATTAAGTATCTTAATAGCGAGATTTAGACCCAATGTTGCAATTTTAAATTTTATTGACGAGCATAATCATCGTTAAAGCGAATGATGTCATCCTCTCCTGTGTATTGACCAATTTGTACTTCGATTAAAATTAGTTTAATAACACCTGGATTTTCTAGGCGGTGAGCAGTACATTGAGGGACATAGGTTGATTGATTACTAGTAAGAATCATTTCTTGTTCGCCACAAACTACTTTTGCAGTGCCAGAAACTACAGTCCAATGTTCACTGCGATGGTGGTGCATCTGTAGGCTAAGACGATGACCTGGATTTACTTCTATCCGTTTGATTTTGTAACCTGATCCTTCTTCTAGAGTAGTAAAGGATCCCCAAGGACGAATTTCTGTTGCAGCGATTTCTGGTTTATTAGATGGTGAAGCGATCGCTGCAATTTGATTGCTGAGATTGGTTTTGGTTTTTGTAGACTGAGACATAATTAATAAATTTGTTAACAACAAGTATATGAGCTTAAGTTAAGGAGTAGCTTTAATTGTTTTGTTGGATATCCGAGGTATTTTGATTCAACCTAACCAAAAGATAACAAACAATAGTCAAAAATCTAAACACAATACAGGTACATCAAGATATCTATACAAAATCTTCATAAAGTTCTATGAGATAATAGGATGATTAAGACTTGCAAATTAAAGTTGGATAGATTCGATCTAAAGAAGTAGCAAAAAATAGAGACTTTAATTCGTAAAGATATTGCTTACTAATAAGTTTGTCAAGAAACTGGTATAATTTCATGCTTTCTATCTTGAAAACTTCAGTTACAATAAAATTCCGTAAGTAAATCTAAAGGATTGACAAAAAACCTCTAATTTGTGTTTTGTTGCTATTACATAGAACTGCTGTATAAAATGTACCAGTTGTTCAGCACTTCAAATTTGTATAGAAGACTGAAATTATAAGTTTTTTGTGGGATTGAGTCGTGAAGAGTGCTAATTAATCTCTAGTAGATAGTTATAGTTTCTTTGCTTGGTGTCGCCAAACATTATTAAGATTAAGTAGCTAGAGAGTTCTTCCTGGATATGTTAGGCAAGCAATATAGCCAGTAAGTCTCTGAGATTGTCATGTATGTTTATATTTTTAGCTTTAAAAGCCAGTTGAGAATAAAAATTAACTGTTAAAAAGTTATCTAAAATAATTGATTACATAAATATGAGCGAGCAAGAGATGAAATCAAAAGAAGTTATAAGTAAAACAATGATTCAACATGAATTAAAAACTCAGTCTAATACCAGGACTTTTCAAGGACAACGTTGGTTAGTAGAAGAAAGAGATGCTTGTGGAGTAGGATTTATTGCCTATCAGGATGGTCGAGAAAGTAATAAGCTAGTTAAACAGGCTCTTAAAGCTTTGGGGTGTATGGAACATCGTGGGGGATGTAGTGCCGATCGCGATTCGGGAGATGGCGCAGGGGTGATGACATCATTACCACAAAAAATATTTGCTGCTTGGTTTGCCGAAAATAATATACCTCAGCCACAACCAGAAGCCTGGGGAGTCGGGATGGTCTTTCTACCTCAAGAAGTGCAACAGGCTGAGGAGTCTCAAAAGTTTATAGAAGATACAGTCAAAGCGGAAAATCTGACAGTTTTGGGATGGCGAGAAGTGCCAGTTAGCCCAGAAGTCTTAGGAGAACAAGCAAGGGCTAATCAGCCTTATATTAAACAAATTATTGTCAGTTCGCCTGCAAACTTGGTAGGCGAAGATTTAGAACGAAAACTTTACATAGCGCGATCGCGAGTCGGGAAGCAATTATCAGATGATTTTTATATTTGCTCTTTTTCCTGTCGTACTATTGTCTACAAAGGATTGGTGCGATCGGTTGTTTTGGGAGAATTTTATCAGGATTTAGCAAACCCTGACTATGAAAGCACTTTTGCTGTTTATCATCGTCGCTTCAGTACCAATACGATGCCCAAATGGCCCTTTGCTCAACCAATGCGGATTCTTGGTCATAACGGCGAAATAAATACTCTTTTGGGTAACATCAATTGGATGTCTAATCGGGAAAAAGAACTAGTTTCTGACTTTAGCGATGTTTCTTTGCCAGGCTGGAGTTCAGATGAACTTGCTGGACTGACACCTATTGTTAATAACGACAATAGTGATTCCTATAACTTAGATAGTACTATGGAATTACTGGTGCGGACTGGACACAGTATTTCCGAAGCAGCAATGATGCTTGTCCCAGAAGCCTATCAAAATCAACCTGCTTTGCAAGCATATCCTGAGATTGTCGATTTTTATGAATATCATAGTGGTCAACAAGAGCCTTGGGATGGCCCAGCACTATTAGTGTTTAGTGATGGCAAAACTGTGGGAGCAACTTTAGATCGTAATGGATTACGTCCTGCTCGCTATACCATTACTAAGGATGGCTATGTAGTTGTAGGTTCAGAAACAGGAGTAGTTGATTTACCCGAGGCAGAAATAGTAGAGAAGGGTAGATTAGGGCCTGGACAAACTATTGTAGTTGATTTAAAAACCAAAGAAATACTACGGAATTGGGAAATTAAACAACGTGTAGCTCAAGCTAATCCCTACGGAGAGTGGGTAAAACAATATCGTCAAACCATTGAAACTCAAGAGTTTGAAAAAGCTAACTTATTAACTCCAGAGGCGTTGTTACAACAACAAACTGCTTTTGGCTATACGGCTGAAGATGTCGAGTTGATTATTCAGTCGATGGCAATTAACGGCAAAGAACCAACTTTTTGCATGGGAGATGATATTCCTTTAGCGGTGCTTTCTAATAAGCCTCGATTACTTTATGACTACTTTAAACAAAGATTTGCTCAGGTAACTAACCCAGCGATCGATCCTCTGCGAGAAAGCTTGGTGATGTCTTTGTCTATGCAGTTAGGAGCAAAGGGTAATATCCTCAACTTAAAAGCTGAAGATGCTAGATTACTTAAATTGGAATCTCCTATTTTAAATGAAGGGGAATTAGCTAGTATCAAGGCTACTGATTTCCAAACCCAAGAATTATCTACACTGTATAAAATTTCTACAGGGCCAGATGGTTTAAAAGATGCTGTAGCCAACTTATGCCAAGCAGCGATCGCAGCAGTACAAAGCGGAGTCGAAATTATTGTTTTAACTGATCGTCCTGGTAAGCAAGATATAGGCACAGAATATAGTTATATTCCTCCTTTACTGGCAGTTGGGGCAGTCCATCATCATTTAATTCGTCAAGGGTTACGTTTAAGAGCCTCCCTGGTAGTTGATACGGCTCAATGTTGGAGTACTCATCATTTTGCTTGTTTGATTGGTTACGGTGCTTCTGCTGTCTGTCCTTATCTAACTTTAGAAAGCGTGCGTCAGTGGTGGAATGACCCCAAAACTCAGAATTTAATGCAAAATGAGCGGATTGAGTATATTACTTTAGAACAAGCTCAGAGCAATTATAGTCAATCTATCGAAGCAGGATTACTGAAAATCCTCTCGAAAATGGGAATTTCCCTACTTTCTTCTTATCATGGAGCGCAGATTTTTGAAGCTTTAGGGTTGGGAATGGATTTAATTGACTTAGCTTTTGCTGGTACAACTTCTCGTTTGGGTGGTTTAACTATATCTGAACTCGCTCACGAAGTTATTGCTTTTCATCACAAAGCTTTTCCTGAAATTCAGACTAAAAAGCTAGAAAACTACGGTTTTGTGAAATATAAAAAAGGCGGAGAATATCACATGAATTCGCCTGAAATGTCTAAAGCCTTACACAAAGCTGTAGCAACCAAAGAATATGACCATTACGAGGTTTATCAACAATATCTCCAAGGACGACCAGCAACAGCTTTACGCGATTTATTAGACTTTGAACCAGATCGTGCATCTATTCCAGTAGAAGAGGTAGAGTCAGTAGCTAATATTGTCAAACGCTTCTGTACTGGCGGAATGTCATTAGGCTCTTTATCACGAGAAGCACATGAGACGCTGGCGATCGCTATGAATCGGATTGGTGGTAAATCTAATTCGGGAGAAGGGGGTGAAGATGCTGTCCGTTTTAAAGTTTTGGATGATGTTGATGCTAATGGCAAGTCTCCTACTTTACCCCATCTTAATGGGTTACAAAACGGTGATACTGCAAGTTCCGCTATTAAACAAGTGGCATCAGGACGCTTTGGGGTGACACCAGAGTATTTAATGAGTGCTAAACAACTGGAAATTAAAGTAGCACAAGGAGCAAAACCAGGAGAAGGAGGACAGTTACCAGGGAAAAAAGTTAGTCCTTATATTGCTTCCCTCAGACGTTCCAAACCTGGAGTAACTTTGATTTCTCCCCCTCCACACCATGATATTTATTCGATTGAAGATTTAGCCCAGTTAATTTACGATCTGCATCAAATCAATCCTCAAGCTAAAGTCTCCGTCAAACTAGTAGCCGAGATTGGGATTGGTACAATTGCAGCAGGGGTAGCTAAAGCTGATTCTGATGTCATTCAGATTTCTGGTCATGATGGTGGTACTGGTGCATCACCTTTAAGTTCAATTAAACACGCAGGAGTTCCTTGGGAATTAGGTTTGACCGAGGTACATCGAGTCTTACTAGAAAATAAATTGCGCGATCGCGTTTTATTACGGGCTGATGGAGGCTTAAAAACAGGTTGGGATGTTCTGATGGCAGCTTTAATGGGAGCGGAAGAATATGGCTTTGGTTCAATTGCGATGATTGCCGAAGGCTGTATTATGGCAAGAGTTTGTCACATGAATACTTGTCCTGTGGGTGTGGCAACTCAACAACAACACCTAAGAGAACGTTTTAAAGGTATTCCTGAACACGTAGTTAACTTCTTCTATTTTGTCGCCGAAGAAGTGCGATCGCTGTTGGCAAAATTGGGTTATCGTTCTTTAGATGAGATTATTGGGCGTGCTGACTTATTAGTACAAAACTCGCAGATGCAGATTGCTAAAACTAAAGACTTAGATTTAAGCTGCTTAATCAATTTACCCAATGTTAAAACAGACCGTAGCTGGCTACAACACGGAGACGTTCATACTAATGGTCATGTATTAGATGACGAAATCTTAGCTGATGAAGCAATCAGTGCTGCGATCGCCAATCAAGGTAAAATTACTAAAGATGTAACTATTATCAACACTGACCGTAGTGTCGGGGCGAGAATCTCTGGCGCGATCGCTTCTAAATATGGCAATATTGGTTTTACAGGAGAACTTAACCTCCACTTCCAAGGTGCTGCTGGTCAAAGTTTTGGCGCATTTAATTTACCTGGAATGAACCTGATTCTGGCTGGAGAAGCTAACGATTATGTGGGTAAGGGAATGCACGGGGGAGAAATTATTATTACTCCACCCAAAGATTCAACCTATGAATTTGCTAGTAATGTAATTATCGGCAATACTTGCCTGTATGGTGCAACTGGGGGCTTCCTCTATGCCAATGGACGAGCAGGAGAAAGATTTGCGGTGCGTAATTCACTAGGGAAAGCTGTAATTGAAGGTGCTGGCGATCACTGTTGTGAATACATGACAGGGGGAGTTATCGTCGTCTTGGGTAAAGTTGGACGTAACGTCGGTGCTGGAATGACAGGCGGTTTAGGCTATTTCCTGGATGAAAACAATACTTTCCCCATTAAAGTTAATCCAGAAATTGTCAAAATTCAACGAGTAACTTCTCTCGCAGGGGAAAAACAACTGCAAGAGATGATTGAACAGCACGTAGCCAAAACAGGAAGTCCTAAAGGTAAAGCTATTCTGAGTGATTGGGCAAACTATCTCGGTAAATTCTGGCAGGTAGTACCACCATCGGAAGCGGATAGTGCTGAAGCAGGTGCAGAAATAACTAAAGCTTTGACTTCTGTATAATTTCAACTTGCTCATTTAATATTTATAACTTCTTCTAGCTAAGGGTAATTGTTATCGTAAAAATACAGTTGCCCTTATTTTTTTCAGTTTTGCTGATCGTTACTCTTTACTTGCTACCTAATCAAACATTAAATTAATTTTGCACGGATATTTATAGATGACCTTAACTCTTTATTTAATGCGACACGGCGAGACGACTTATAGCCGTAGCGGTGGTTATTGTGGAGACCTCGATCCCGAATTAACCTCCGTAGGGTTACAAATGGCAAAAGCCTTTGCTGATGCTTATTATCAGCTACCTTGGCAAGCAATATATGTCAGTCCCATGAAAAGAACGATCGCCACTGCTAAACCTTTATGTGATCTTGTGGGTATAGATATGCAACTGCGAGATGGATTGAAAGAGATTCGTTACGGTAAGTGGGAGGGAAAAACCCTGGAATATGTCCAACAAAATTATTCAGAAGATTACGTAAATTGGTTAACAGAGCCAGCCTGGAATGCGCCTACAGGTGGGGAGACGGCGGTTGAAATTGCTAGTCGTGCTTCTCTGGTGATTGCTGAAATTGAAGAAAAATATAAAGACGGGAATGTTTTAGTGGTTTCTCATAAAGCGACCGTTCGGATTATTCTTTGCAGTCTTTTGGGTATCGATTTAGGAAGATATCGCGATCGCATTGATATGCCAGCAGCTTCCATTAGTGTAGTAAAATTCGATAAATATGGGCCAATGTTAAAACAATTAGGCGATCGCTCCTATATGGATGAATCTTTGCGTTCTTTACCTGGAACATAGACAAAGTAGCAAGTTTCTTTTAGGTAGAAAGTAGTAGGTAGTGGGTAGTAGGTAAACTCAAAAGGTAATCCCTAGTCCCTAATCTCTAGAAGTAGCAAGTAGCAAGAGGAAATATAATTTTGCTTAGATACTTGAAACCTAAAAATATAAACTTATTTTTTGCAGGATATCCGTAACTTGGTTTATTTTCTAAAATATTATTGTAGAATTTGGAGCCTAGCTTATGACAAATTCATCTCCTCAAGAACCACAGAATCCTCCTCCAGAGGATAGACAAAGAGCTGTTGGTGGAGTGACGTTCGATGAAATGATTGCCATAATTGTTGCCTTTACTACCATTGGAGCAATATTATTTTGGGCTTTGGGTGACACCCAAGGCAGATTTGCTAATAATTTTGGCTTCGGTAAAAATGCTAACTGGCTTTCTGCGGATAAAACTCCAGCAATTGGTTTAGGTGTTGGTAATAGAGAAATCACAGCCAATAACTCGGAACTTGGTATGAACGAGAAAGAAGATAATCACTCATCAAGAAGAGAATTTCTTCAGCCTCAATCATCAACTGTTCCTGCTAAGTCCCCACCAAATCGCTCTGTTCCTCAACAATCTCAATCAAACAAAGCTAATTTGGGAACTAAGCTTGCGCCTCTAGCTGGGGTAGCCACCCTGCCTAGATCTAATGTTAATCCCCAGGGCAATATAGATAAAGCTAATTCTGGCACGACTGAAAAAGCCCCCTCGAAATCTACTCCTGAAGCGACTAAAGTGCCTAATGATGTAACCCCTAGCTATTGGGCTTATCCATTTGTCAAGCAGATGAGCGAACAGGGATTAGTGCCTGACTTTCAGAAAGATCAAGATTTTAATCCCAACAAGCTAATTACTAGAGCAGGTATGGCGACTTTAATCAGTCAAGCTTTTAATATGCAGCCTGAAACTCAAAAAATTAAGAAATTTAAAGATGTAACTAGTAATAATGCCATTCCAGCCGATGTTGATAAAGCAGTAGGGATTGGCTTTATGCAAGGGTATTCTGACAATGAATTTCGTCCTTTAGAAGATATTCCTCGCTATCAAGTATTAGTTACTCTAGCCACGGGATTAGGTTTAAAACCATCCCAAGACGCAAATAAAATTCTACAAAAATTTGACGACGGAGCAGGTATACCAGATTGGGCAAAAGAAAATGTAGCAGCAGCAGCAGAAGCAGGATTAATTGTTAATCCTCCTGGAATGGATAAAAATTTTCTCAATCCTAATCAATCGGCAACTCGCGCTGAAGTAGCAGCTATGATCTACCAAGCTTTAGTGACAACTGGTAAAGTAAAGCCTCTAGAATCTGAATATATTGTTAATCCTTAACATAGCTATAAGCTGTAAGCTATAAGCTTTTTGTCTGCTTATAGTTATTTCAAAAGTTATTAATATATTTTTTGTTAATTGATAATAATAACCCCTAGACTTATTGATCTATGGGGTTTTATTTTTGATTCACACTTTTAATTAGATAATTAGACTTAAACCCTATTACCTATTACCTATTACTTGCCTATGTCTGCTCCTCCTATTCAATGGTATCCAGGTCATATTGCTAAAGCTGAAAAACAACTTCAAGAACAACTTAAGCGGGTTGATGTAGTTTTAGAAATACTGGATGCGCGGATTCCTCTGGCTTCTCATCATCCTCAAATCGCTCGCTGGATTGGTGATAAGCCAAAAATTGTGGTGTTAAACCGCATGGATATGATTCCAGAATCTATTAAACAGGGATGGTCAAAATGGTTTCAATTACAGGGAGAACAACCTCATTTTACTAACGCTAAACAAGGAAAGGGGGTTAAAGAAGTTAAAAGCACAGCCCAAAAAACAGGAAAAGCAATGAATCAACGTCGGCGCGATCGCGGTATGCGTCCTCGTCCTGTAAGGGCAGTAGTTATAGGTTTTCCCAATGTCGGTAAGTCGGCTTTGATTAATCGTTTAGTGGGTAAAAAAGCTGTCGCCAGCGAGCGTCGTGCAGGAGTAACTCGTGAGCTGCGCTGGGTGAGAATTGACGATCAAATTGAACTATTGGATGCTCCTGGGGTAATTCCTTGGCGACTAGAGAATCAACACGATGCGGTAAAATTAGCTATTTGTGAGGATATTGGGCAGGCATCCTATGATAATCAAATTGTGGCAGCCGAAGCAGTTGATTTACTGGTGAAATTGAACTTTAACCAAGCATTACAATCTCGTTTTCATCTTGATCCTACTGCTATGACAGGGGAAGCTTTTATTCAATTAGCAAGCGATCGCCTTTACCAAGGAGACAAAGAAAGAGTTGCTCGTCAAATTCTCCATGATTTTCGTACAGGTAACATGGGTGCAATTCCCCTAGAGTTACCGCCTGTGTAAGTCAAAAGTCAAACAATTGTAGATTGAGGATTGAAGATTTAGAAGATTTAAAATATACGTGAAATACATAATTTTACTACAAGGATACACTTCGTTATGTACGCCACTCAAAAAAACCAGCTTAGACGACTTAGCAAACAGGAATTTGGTTTCCTGACTGCTTTGTGTCGCTTAAGTAAAAATCTTTTTAACGTGGCACTGTACGAGTGCAGACAATATTTCTTCCAAGAAAGAAAGCGTCTGACTTATGAGTCTAACTACCATATCTGCAAGTCCAACGAGAACTATCAGATGCTTAACACTGATATAGCTCAACAGACTATGAAAGTAGTAGATAGAAGTATGCGGTCTTTTTTGGGTTTGCTTCAAGCAATATCTATTGGACGTTGTGACCAAAAACCACAGCTTCCAAAATACCTGGACAAAGAAGGATACTTCCCTTTGATTATTCCTAGAATCAGACTTAAAGAGGGTTACTTTGCAGTACCAATGTCTCGTGAGTTTAAAAAGGAATATGGCGAGGTAAAAATCCAACTGCCAGAAAGACTTCATAACAAGAAAATTAAGGAGGTACGAATACATCCAAAGTACTCGGCTCGGTGGTTTGAGATTGAATATATTTATGAAGATGAAAAAATAGAAACATCTGTCGATCCTAATAAGGCTATTGCTGTTGATTTGGGAGTTGATAATTTGTGCGCTTGTATCGATAGTATCGGGCATCAATTTTTGATTGATGGAAAACGACTCAAAAGCATTAATCAGTGGTACAACAAACGCAATTCTCAACTGCAATCTCAGAAAGACAAGCAAGGTATTAAATCGTTTACAAACAAACAAGCTAGACTTTATCAATGTCGCAATAATTCTGTTAGAGATTATTTGAACAAAGCAGCAAGGTTGATAGTTAATCACTGCCTCGAACATCAAATAGGTAAACTGATAGTTGGTTACAATCCAGGTATCAAGCAAGAAATTAATATCGGCAAATCTAACAATCAGAATTTCGTTCAGATACCGTTTTGGCAATTAAGACGTAAGCTTGAAGCACTCTGTTCTAAATATGGAATTAAATACATTGAACAAGAAGAAAGCTATACATCTAAAGCTAGTTTTTACGACCGAGATGAAATACCTGTCTACAATGCCGACAACCCTCGTAAGAGAAAATTTTCTGGCAATAGGGTTAAGCGAGGTTTGTATCGGACAAAAGATAGACATTTGGTTAACTCAGATATCAATGGTAGTGCCAATATTTTGGCTAAATGTATGCACGGACTGAATTTTCAGCGAGTGAGTAGCGGGTTTTTGGCGAACCCTCTAAGATTAACTATCTCTTAGGAATCCCACGCGCGAAAGAGCCGTGGGAGCGTCAAAAAATGGTAATTAAATACATCAGTTGAGAAAAGAAATGGAAGCAGTTGCTATTCCCAAAGGATTTCGAGTAACTCCAGAACAATTTGAGCAGTTGGCTGATGCCGAACAACTGGCACGCTTGGAATTGACTGAGAATGGAGAATTAATTGTTATGAGTCCTACAGGTGGTACAGCAGGTAGAAAAAATAGTCGTTTGACACAACGGGTAAGAAATTGGGCGGATCAAGATGGTACAGGAGAAGTTTTTGATTCGTCTACGGTATTTATTTTACCCAGTGGTGCAAGAAGAAGCCCTGATGTTAGTTGGATTAAACTAGAGCGATGGAATCAATTGACTTTAGCACAACAAGATGGATTTCCTCCGATTAGTCCCGATTTTGTCATTGAATTGGTAAGTCCAAGCGATCTAAAAAATCAGCGATATGAGGATTTACAAGCAAAGATGCAAGAGTATCTAGATAATGGAGTTCAGTTAGGTTGGTTAATTGAGCCTAAAGCGAAAACAGTAGAAATATATCGCCCTGGACAGACAGTAGAAATATTAAATAATCCTCAAACCCTATCAGGAGAAGATGTTTTACCTGGATTTAGTTTAGATTTAAGTGAGATTTTTGTTAATTAAAATAGTAAACAAAGATATTTATTGTTGGAAATTATGGAAGCAGTTGCTATTCCTAAAGGATTTCGGGTAACTCCAGAACAATTTGAGCAGTTGGCTGATGCCGAACAACTGGCACGCTTAGAGTTGACTGAGAATGGAGAATTAATTGTCATGAGTCCTACAGGTGGTACAGCAGGTAGAAAAAATCGCCGTCTAACACAACAAATGGGAATTTGGACGGACAGAAATGGTACGGGAGAAGCTTTTGACTCTTCTACAATCTTTGTATTGCCTAACGGTGCAAGAAGAAGTCCTGATGTTAGCTGGATTAGATTAGAGCGATGGAATCAATTGTCTCAAGCGCAACAAGATGGATTTCCTCCGATTAGTCCCGATTTTGTCATTGAATTAATAAGTCCAAGTGATTTAAAAAATCAGCGATATGAGGATTTACAAGCAAAAATGCAAGAGTATCTAGATAATGGAGTTCAGTTAGGTTGGTTAATTGAGCCTAACGCGAAAACAGTAGAAATATATCGCCCTGGACAGACAGTAGAAATATTAAATAATCCTCGAACCCTATCAGGAGAAGATGTTTTACCTGGATTTAGTTTAGATTTAAGTGAGATTCTTTGATTCTAGAGCATAATATCAGCATCTTTTAATAACCAAAAAGCTGTATAGGTCATACCTGAATCATCAGGTTGAATTAATAAAAAATGTAATCCTTTTGCTGCTTGTTTTTTCTGTTCATAACTTTTGGCAATTGAGGCAGCTTGTGTTGATTCAAAAGTATTAAATACCCACCTGTCTACTAAACCTGTTTCTAAAATAAAGCCCCCAGACTGATCAACTTCAGTGGGAATATAGTTAATATAAGCTGGTCTTTGTTGTTCTATCCAACGGGCAAGTTGCATTGATTTTTTACCTCCATAAACTACTATCCCAGGGATAAAAATATCAGAAGCAATTCCTAAATTAATTGCTAAAAACTGGTCTGGTAAACTATAAATTGGTAAAGGGCGATCGCGAAACAAATCGACAATTTGCCCTGCCACTATACTAGCTATTTGCCATTCTTCTCCCCAAATATTTTCAGGTAAAGCTTGAGGTGGAGGTTTGTCTAATGCCAGGGGATTATAGTTAGGAAATTGCTGTTTGTATCTGTTGGTTAAAACTTGTTTTAAAATTTCAGTATTTCTAGTAGCTTCAGTTTGAATACCTAATTTTTCGGCTGCAACAGTTAATAAACCTAGTGCTTGAGGACGAAATATTTGAATTTTCTCAGGTAATTTTTCTTTGGCTGCTGCTATTATTTGTTGTTCTAGCCAGTCAGCATTAGCATCTTTTGAAGAACACTGTGCTGTATATATTGGTTGTTTTGGATAATTATCAGGGTTAATATTATTAGCATTACAAATTACTAACTCCCATTGTTTTTCTGAGTTTGTTGGTTGAGACGGCAGATAATAAAAATCAGCTTGCCAAATATTCATAGAACTTATTACCTATTACCTATTACCTATTACCCTGACTGCCTGACACAAGTAGGTGAAAGTATTGATACGTGGTTATGGAGAAGAAAAGGGCGAGTATTCATGGTTAGCTAAAAATAGAAGTTTTTAAGCCAATGTTTCATGTCTATCTCTACCCAACTTTATAATCAACTGTTCGGTTTGCTAAGTCAACACAGCAAATTGTCAGGCAGTCAGCCTACTACCTAAGACGTAGCCCTTCGGGCTAATCACCCTAATGTCCTAAGCTAATTTTGTACGGCTATAGCAAACGTACTGTCTCACCAAAAGGAAATTGTGACAAATCTAAACCCCCAGGAGTAACTACCCACAACACGGGTAATCCTGGACTTTGATCGGGAAACGTACCATAACCATCGGTAAGGTAAACACAAACTCCTGTAGTTATCCCATCCCAGCGATCGCTTATCCGCTCAAAGAAAGGTACAAAAGATGTTCCACCGCCACCTTGGGGTTGAGGAATATCACTGTCAGGATTTAGTTCATAAGCACCATAAACTTCGGCATCAGCATAGTAGAATTCACATTCTAAATGAGGATAGGAGTTTAAAATTCCCTGGACTTCACTCAGGAACATTTTTAATTGTTGGTTATCAATTGAACCACTAGTATCTACTGCTACGTATACTTTTACTGATTCTCCTTGTAAGGTTTCTAAATATAAACCTCGTCCGATAAAACGGCGATCAAATTCGGTATAGTCTGTAGGAGTTTTCACTAAATATCGCCATAAGTAACTACGCCAATCTAGTTGCGATCGATCTAATGCCCCTAATTCTCTTGCCATTCCTGCGGGGAGTTTTCCCTGGTTGGTAGTACGGGCGATTACTGTTGCTTGATCCATTGCATTTCGCCAATGAGATTCTAATTCGGCTTTTTTAGCTTCTGATAGGCTATCTAAATTTTCTGGGCGCAAGCCTTGCACTCCTACATTGTCTCCTGGTGCATTATCTAATAAATCTAAATCATTCAAACAATGGGGACATTTTACTTGCTTCTGTAATAGCTCATATATTTCTTCAACGCTGAGATGTTCTAGTTGTTGATCGCGAATACCTCCAGGTGGCAGTTCAAAACAATCCTGTTCGTGAATAATACCGTTAACCAGAATATCGGCTGCAATATTCCATAGCAGTGCATCTCTTACTCCTCTTCTCAATACATGAAGCAAAGCAGCGTGTAAAACTTCGTGCAAAAGTAACCCGTCTAGCTGAGATGGTGGAAGGGAGAGTAAAAAATCGGGGTTATAGTAAATATTTTTTCCGTCAGTTGCAGCAGTAGGGCAGTATTGAGTTGGAATAAAACTAGCAAATAAAGCTAAAGTCGCAAAAAAAGGCGATCGCATTCTCAGGCGAAGTAGTGAGGCACTGATTGCTTTTTGATTGGAAGTTTTGGTTGTGTCCATTTTTTAGCTCGCGCAAAGACGCAAAGGCGCAAAGTTTAGTAATTAATTTTCTTATGGATTATTCCTCGTTGCTATAGATTATTTGAATGGAAGAGCGATCGCAATATTTAAATATTAGCTTTTTGTTTGTTTTCTAGAATTTGTTGGTTCTCTAAATTATCTTTAGCAGCAGCACGAACTACTTTATTTGCATCATTAGTTAGTTTTTGTATGATGTCTAAAGGAGTATTAGGATTTTGGGCGATCGCGTATCTTTCAGTCCAGAATATAGAAAATGATTTGTTTTTTAAGAATTTAGCAGGAGTTTGTTTATTTAGTAAAATAATTATGCGAACTATTAAATAATCAGTTTTTAGATGATTTGGCAGATCTCCTTCTATAAATTTGTCTTGTTCCCGATATTGTTGTAAATTACCTAGACTTTTATTGTCATCATCTTTAGTACAAGTCCATTGTTCTCGCAAAAAAAATTTATTGTTCTCTGGAATACAAATAAATAACCTTTTGATGTAACTATGAACGCTATCTAATAGATACGCTTCTCTCTTTTTCAATAATTCTAAAGCTTTTTTGCCGATAGAATTATATCTATAATCGTAATTTTTTATTAACTTGTTTAATATAAATGTAGGTGTATTTAAATTCTTTGCAACTCTATGAAGAACTTCACTATTTTCTTTTTCAAATAGTTTTTCTAAAACTTTAATAGAACAATTAGGATGTTCTGCAATTTCTTTACGTATTGTAAAACTAAAATTATCATATGGTATTAGTTGCTCTAAAACAATTGATGATGAATTGGGATTCATAGAGAGATTTACTTTAATATTACATAGACATCCATCACTTAATTTATTTTGTTCTGTATTATCTTTAGCGAGATTTTCTAAAGTTGAGACTGGAGTATTAGGGTTTTTAGCAACAATCCTTTTAATCAAAGAATTGTTACTTTTTCCAAGTTCAGCTAAAATGCTAGGAGGAGTGTAACTAGAATTGGCTATGGTAGAAAAAATTTCTTGTTTATTCCAATATTTTTGCCAGTATAAAATAAGAAAATCTGGAATCCAACCAAGCTTCGCTAATGCAGATAAATATGGTTGCTCGTGTTGAAGATATTTGATACGAGTAGCAGCACCTTTCTTTTTACAAACAGTCTTTAAGGCTAATTTCCTTAAAATATCGATCACAGTATTAGGATTAGCACAGACAGCTTTTCTAATTGCAGAATTGTTATTTTTACTTAATTCTTTAAGTACTTTCTCTGGTGCAGCGATATTTTTGGCGACTATTAAAGCAAGATTGTCATCTTTTCGTGCTAATTCCCACAAGCGATCGCCTGATGTATTTTCGCTCTTTGCTTCTGCTTCTAATTGAGAGTAAATTAGGGAATTTTGAGTCATTATTAAATAATATTCTGGTAACTCTATCGCTGTATGTAAAAGTTTAATTACTTTTAATTTTTAGATTGATATTTCAAATTTCTTGCCACAGCAGTACGAACCTCTCGATCTTGATCTTTTGACAATTTGTTGAGAATATCGACACTGGTATTCGGATTTTTAGCCACAGCACGCCGAACCCGACTGACTTGATCGCGAGCTAATAATTTGTTGAGAATATCGCTACTGGTATTCGGATTTTTAGCCACAGCACACCGAACATAATAATCTTGATCTTTTGACAATTTGTTGAGAATATCGACACTGGTATTCGGATTTTCAGCCACACCATGACGAACTCGACTGTCTCCATCGCCTGCCAATTGGTTGAGAAGATCGTCGCTGATATTAGGATTTTTAGCCACAGCATTACGAACCCGACTGTTTCCATCGTCAGCCAATTGGTTGAGAAGATCTATGCTGGTATTAAGATTTCTTACCACAGTACTACGAACTATAAAATTTTGATCGCCTGCCAATTGGTTGAGAAGATCGTCGCTGATATTGGGATTTCTTGCCACAGCATTACGAACCCGACTGTCTCCATCGCCTGCCAATTGTTTGAGAAGATCGACGCTGATATTAGGATTTCTTTCCACAGCAAGACGAACTATAAAATTTTGATCCCCAGCCAATTGCTTGAGAAGATCGGCGCTGGCATTGGGATTGCTTGCCACAGCACTACGAACCCGACTGTCTCTATCGCCTGCCAATTGTTTGAGAAGATCGACGCTGATATTAGGATTTCTTTCCACAGCAAGACGAACTATAAAATTTTGATCCCCAGCCAATTGCTTGAGAAGATCGACGCTGGCATTGGGATTGCTTGCCACAGTACTACGAACCCGACTGTCTCTATCGCTTGCCAATTGGTTAAGAAGATCGCTATTGGTATTGGGATTTTCTGCCACAGCAAGACGAACGCGAATAGGTATATCTTCCAGAAAATTAGGATTTTCTAAAATTAATAATTCAAAAATTGGATTTTCTAACACTTGCTGGAAAAACTCTGAGGCTAATTTACTTAAAGTATTGATCGCAGTATTAGGATTAGCACAGACAGCTTTTCTAATCGCCGAATTGTTACTTTTACTTAATTCTTTAAGTACTTTCTCTGGTGCGACTGTATTTTGGGCGACTATTAAAGCAAGATTGTCATCTTTTTGTGCTAATTCCCACAAGCGATCGCCTGATGTATTTTCGCTCTTTGCTTCTGCTTCTAATTGAGAGTAAATTAAGGAATTTTTAATCATAAGAGTTGAAAGCATCATCCATTTGGGCAATCAGGCGATCGCGTTTAGTTAAAATAGCTCTATTTATTTCTTCAGCGATCGCTTTTACTTTTTGATAGTTTATTTTACCGCGATTATTACGAGGTAATTTCTCAAGTTCGATCCAGTTTTTAGGTTGTTTGTATTTTGCTAATTGTGACTTAATTTTAGTTTTAATTAAATCTAAATTAGGGTTTGATTCTAAAGGAACATAAATTGCGGTAACTACTTCTCCCCATTGTTGATTGGCTACACCAACAACACATATATCTTTTACTAGTTTAGTTGACCAAATCACAGCTTCAACTTCTGTGGGAAATACATTTTCTCCGCCTGTAATGATTTTTTGACTATTACGACCAATTATATATAAGTAACCTGCACGATCAAGATAACCTAAATCATCAGTTGTAAATAGTTTTCCTGGCTCAAAAAACTGCGGATAATATCCTAAACAAAGAGAAGTACAACTAATTTTAATAAACCCAATTTGCTGATTTGAAAATGTATTGTCTGTCGGTTCAATTTCAATTTTGGCATGAGGTAAAACTTGACCACTACTATCATTACCAGCTAAAAAATCTGCTGATTTTAGGGTAACAATTTGAGAAGCGGTTTCGGTCATTCCATAGGTAGGTGCTAAGGGAAGCTGATATTGTCTGGCTAAATTCAAGAGCGATCGCGTTGCTGGCGCACCACCCAGTAATATTATTTTAAATTGTCTTAACCAGTCAGGTATTAATTTAATTAAATGTTCTAGTTGTGTTGGTACTAAAGAGATAAAATATTCCTGCTGCTGGCAATGAAGCTGTTTAGTTTTCAGAATATTATAGGGACAAATAATTAAATTACCTTGAGTAAGAAAAGAACGCATAAACTGCATTAAACCACTGACATGATAGAGCGGTAAAGTGCAAAATGAATTAATCTTTTGACAACTAAAATAATTTTTAAATCCCACTACTGAAGCTGTCAAAGTTGACCAATTATGTATAGTAAAACGAATTTTACCTAAACTCCCACCAGTGGGAATCATAATTAAAGATTGCTGAGAACAATCAGGTTTCTGAGGTAATAAATAAGTAGTTTTAGCTTGAATTTGAGTAATTAAATCTTGGTTAGAGCGATCGCCACTAAATATTAAATCAAACTTCACTAAACTTAACACCTGTTGCCATTCTTGTTGTTGCCAAGCAGGATCGACAAGAAATAAATCTACCTCAGCCATTACTCCTGCGAAAAAAGTAGCTAAAAACTGAATTGGATTAGTTTCAACTACAGCTATTTGTAATTTTACTGATGATTTAATTTTTAATGATGCTATTTGCGCTAATCTTTCTTGGGTTAATTGATATAATTCTTGACTAATATTTTTTGGTTCAATTATTTTCAGATTATTATCTTGATTATTTTCATAAGACCATAACCAATTTTGCTCAGTACAAACTTTTAAGTGTGCTAACAAGTTAAATGTCATATAGCAATCCTATTTGAGTTGTGAAAATTGCTAGTCTTTAGCGTTATTAGTCATTAGTCATTAGTCATTACTTCTGCAAAGCAGTAAATTACGTATTAATAACTATAACTAGATATAAATCCTGAAATACTTAAATTTTACATCAGCAAGTTTCTGTAAATAAACTCATGTCAAACTATTTTCTTTGGCCGACAATGAAGTTAATTAATCTAAAATTGTCAACCAGATGTTTAAGACAATGTTTGAACGTGCTACTATCTTTTCGAGTATTTTTATTTTTATTTTCTTTGGAATTTTGGGTCATAAATACTTGAAATTTGTAGAAGCTAAAAACCAAACTAATCCAGCAGCAACATCAATTACTAGTTCTCAATAACTTAATTACAAACTATTGATTGATAACTAAATGCCTAAACAAAAGTAATTACACATTATGGATTTCTCTTTTTCCTTTTCCCTTTTCCCTTTTCCCCGTCTCAACTAAGAAATTAACTGATGCAACGACTACTTAAAACGTAACTACACTCCGAATTGATTCTCCCTTGTGCATTAAATCAAAAGCATCGTTGATTTGATCGATGGGCATAGTGTGAGTAACTAAATCATCAATATTAATTTTCCCATTCATATACCAATCAACAATTTTAGGTACATCAGTACGTCCTCTTGCCCCACCAAAAGCACTACCTTTCCAGACTCTTCCTGTAACTAATTGAAAAGGACGAGTACTAATTTCTTGTCCTGCACCTGCAACACCAATAATCGTAGAAACACCCCAACCTTTATGACAACATTCTAAAGCTTGGCGCATCACTTCAACATTACCAATACACTCAAAACTATAATCTGCACCACCGCCAGTTAACTCTACTAAATAAGTAACCAAATCTCCCTCAATCTCTTTTGGGTTGACAAAATCAGTCATACCATAAGCCTCTGCTAAAGCACGTTTATCGGGGTTGAGATCTACACCAATAATTTTATTAGCACCAACCATTTTCGCGCCTTGAATTACATTTAAACCAATACCACCTAAGCCAAATACCACGACATTTGCCCCAGGTTCAACTTTAGCTGTATTAATAACTGCACCCAAGCCAGTAGTTACCCCACAGCCAATTAAACACACTTTGTCTAGAGGCGCATCATCGCGAATTTTGGCGACAGCAATTTCTGGTAAAACTGTATAGTTAGCAAAAGTTGATGTTCCCATGTAATGATAAAGCTTTTCGCCGTTGAGGGAAAATCGACTAGTGCCATTGGGCATTACTCCTTTTCCTTGAGTAGCCCTTATTGCTTGACAAAGATTAGTTTTCTGACTCAGACAATATTCACACTGACGACATTCAGGAGTGTATAAAGGAATGACTTTATCTCCAGGTTTAACACTCGTGACACCTTCTCCCACCTCGGCAACAATTCCTGCCCCTTCGTGTCCTAGAATAGTAGGGAACAAACCTTCAGGATCAGCACCAGAAAGAGTATAGGCATCTGTATGACAAACTCCTGTTGCCTTGATTTCGACTAAAACCTCCCCTGGTTGTGGTGCTTCTAACTGTACTGTTTCAATTCTTAAAGGTTGACTTGAACCAAAAGCTACGGCTGCTTTGACATCCATGCTCAATATTTCCTGATTAATATAGCCACGAAAATTTTAGCTTATTAATACAGTCAGTATTTCAAGTTTTTTCTAAAGTTTAAGGCTTGTAAATAAATCAGCAGTTTTTCTATAAACGGAATTTTTTTAATTTGATATTAACGCTGTTGTGGGAAAGTAGTAAGGAAGAAACAAAAAATAACAAGTAAAAAAGTAAAAGTATATTATAATGTCAACTTTTTCTCAGTTCACTAATGAAAATCGCAACATGATGGAAGCGAGATTAAAAATTGATTATTTATTAGATGTTAAAGCCGTAGAAAAAGCTGATGCTGAAGATGTGATTAAGGGGTTACAAAAAAAGCAAAAATCTCTTCCTGCTCGTTATTTTTATGATAGTCGGGGTTCACAATTATTTGAGCAGATTTGCTTGTTACCAGAATATTATCCAACTCGTACTGAAGCTAGTATTCTTGAGCAATATGCCTCAGACATTGTTAAACGAACTCAAGCGGTTGAATTAGTTGAGTTAGGTAGCGGTAGCTCGACAAAAACTCGTTATCTTTTCGATGCTTATCAAAACTCCAATAGTCCTTTGTATTATACTCCTGTTGATGTTAGTGATAGTATTTTGAAAACAAGTGCCGATAGTTTATTAACAGATTATCCTCAGTTAAAAATACAAGGTAAAGTTGCTACTTATAGTCAAGCATTACAGCAGTTAAAATCTTACTCTTTAGGTAGAAGAATAATTGTTTTTTTAGGAAGTAGTATTGGTAATTTTGATTCTGTAGAATGCGATCGCTTTATTTCTCAGATTACCACAGCCTTAAATCCAGGGGACTATTTTCTACTTGGTATTGATTTACAAAAACCTGTTGAGATCTTAGTAGCAGCCTATAATGATGCTCAAGAAGTTACCGCAGCCTTCAACCTCAATATGTTGCAGCACCTCAATAATCGCTTTCAAGGGAATTTTAACCTGGATTTATTTAAACATCAGGCAATTTATAATTCAACTGCACATCAAATCGAGATGTACTTAATTAATCAACAAGCTCAGTCAGTTACTTTTGCAAATCTTGACTTAACTGTCGAATTAGCCCAAAAAGAAAGAATTTTAACTGAAATATCCCGTAAATTTAATTTACAGCAAATGAAAGAGTATTTGAGCAGTTACCCTGAGTCCTACGGACTTGCTCCGCAAACGGATACACTGAGTCCTACAGACTTGCTCCGCAACCGTGAGCGCAATTTAAACTTAATTCAAACTTACACCGATCAACAACAATGGTTTGGGTTATTGCTTTGTCAAAAAAAATAACTTTAGTTAAATTTGTGAAGAATTTGCTATGACATTTACAGTGTAAATAGTTATATTAAAGGGGATTGTCTAAGGATGATTTAGAAACAAAATCAAATGGCTACAAATATTTCAAATACTTGGTGGGAAAGTTATCGTAACACGGTAGACTTCACTAAGAGTTTTCGTGAACTTGTTAGTTTAGTCGATGATCGAGAAGATGTCGCTCAAAGTATGATTAGTTGGGAAAAAAGCAGATATCCAGGAAAATCAGACACTTGGTATGCTAATAAATTAATCAATGAGCTTAAGAGTAAGCGTTTTGTTAGTACTCTATATTAGCTTGGCTACTTATGCCTAGTTTGGAATAAGAGGTAAAATTTTCATTTGTTTTTTTAGCTATATATCTAAATATCCCAGGATTGAGTCCCACCAGGGATATTTAGTTTAATTGTCTGGAAGTTATCTAAAATAGATAAGACCTAACTGATAAAAGCGAAGTTAGAGTTAATAAAATTCCCAAAAGAATGATTGTCCAAGTTTTATAAGTACCAGAAGCAGTTTTTTGGGTTAATAAAGATTTTTGTTCATCTAGTTGCGATCGCAAGTCTTCAATGAGACTATTCTGTTCGCTACCTTTGGTGTCTAATAAGCTATATATTTGCTGTTGTTCTTCTAGCTGCTGATTTAGCTGTTCAATTAAGGTAGAGCGAGCATTTATTTGACTCTGAAATTCGCTATTTTTTGCTGTTTCTTGTTGAAACTTATTGGTTTGCTCTACTTTTTGCGCTTTTTCTTGCTCTAATTGTCTTTGGATCTGACTGATGTTTTGTTCTTGAGCAGTTTTTTGTTGATTTAAATCTTTGATTTGTTGCTCTTGTTGACTAATTTGTTGTTGTAATTTTTGAGCAGCTTGATTTTGTGATTGTATTTGAGCTTTTTGTTGTGCATTTTCTTGTTCGAGACTTTTTATTTGCTCTTGTTTGCTATTTATTTGCTTGAGATTTGTTTTATTCTCTCCAGCGAGGCGATCTATTTCTCCTTGTTTTTGTTGAATTTCGTTGTTTAAATTACTAACTTGCTGTTGGACTTCAGTTAACTCCGTCTGAAGATTTTGATTTTGAGCAGTTATTTCAGCTACCTGTTGTTGAGCATTGGTGCGAGCGCTATTTAAACTTTCGACTTCACTTTGCTTATCTGCTAACTGTTGTTGTAGTTGTGTTAAAGCTTCTTCTTTCTCAGTTACTTGTTGTTGGCGAGCGCTATTTAAACTCTCAATTTCATTTTGCTTATCTGCTAACTGTTGTTGTAGTTGTGTTAAAGCTTCTTCTTTCTCAGTTACTTGTTGTTGAGCGTTAGTGCGAGCGCTATTTAAACTCTCAATTTCACTTTGCTTGTCTGCTAACTGTTGTTGTAGTTGAGATAAAGCTTCTTCTTTCTCAGCTAGCTGTTGTTGAGCGTTGGTGCGAGCGCTATTTAAACTCTCAATTTCACTTTGCTTGTCTGCTAACTGTTGTTGTAGTTGAGATAAAGCTTCTTCTTTCTCAGCTACTTGTTGTTGAGCGTTGGTGCGAGCGCTATTTAAACTTTCTATTTCACTTTGCTTATCTGCTAACTGTTGCTGTAACTGTGCTAGAGCCTCTTCTTTCTCAGTTACCTGTTGTTGAGCGTTACTATCATTATCTTGTTGAGTAGATAGTTGCTGTTCTAAATCTTCAATAGTTGCTTGTGCTGCTTGGCTAGCAGATTCTTGTTGTGCTAGCTGTGCTTTTAATTGCTCAATTTCTTGCTTAAACTGATCTGCTAAATTATCATCTGCTTGAGTATCTTCAGAAGTAGAAGAATTATTAACTTCTTCTATTTGTTGTTGCAGTTTCGTAATTAACGCTTCTTGCTCTTGCGAACGTTTTTTCAGAGCTTGATATTCAGCTTTATGTTCTTGTATTTTGGCTTTAAATTCTGCCAAGATAGAAGACTCTTCGGCTGTGTCTACTTCCTCAGAAGATTTTACCGCTTCGTGTTGATTTGTGCTGGCAGTTATACCGTCTAGTATCTGTATTTTAATCTCTGAATTTTCTGGTGAATTCTCGTCAACTTCTGTTGATTCGATGGAGATAGTTTTTTCGGCTCTCTGACTAGCGATCGCTAAATTACCTGTAACCAAGTCCTCGATAATTTTTGATTTAGTTAATCCTGTCCCCTCAACAATCTCATTTAAGTTGCTCAAGGCTAATTGACTCAAAGAAATTCCTAATTGAGACTTTTCCAAAAAACTAGTTTTCTTGGGTGGTCTAGCAGCAGACTTAGTTTTTTTACGCACCATATTTTTCTCTAATCTCCGATGTTGAACTCTAGCTTATTTGAAAACTGCGATAATGATAATTAGTTATAGAACTATGTAAACTAATATATTTCTCTAATTTTGTTAGCTGAGATTAAATTAGATTTTTTGTAAAATTTTACACTTTATTTTTGATGATTTTAAATATAATCTTTAATAAAGTATAGCTATTTATTTGTTAGCTGGATTTTGAAAAAAAAATATAGCAATTCTCAAATTCGTTAAGTACATTTCAATCAATCAACACAAAGGTATTAAACTCTAGCTATCTAGTGTAGATCAGTAATTAGTATTGTAAAACACAAATATCCTAATTTATTGTTACTCACTATTAACTTTGTCAAACAATAATGACTCTTAGGTTGCGAAATGTAAATTTAAAATTATTTCACAATTAATTAAAGTCTCAGCTTTTAAATTTTCAGTTGTTAAAAAACTAAATATTATCAACAAGAACGCTCATCAAATCTAGTATAGAAACCTCCATATTTAATCCAATATTGTTTTAAATCATGATGAGGAGTATGTAAACTAGCTTTTGCCTGATATAAAATTACTTGGCGATGATTACCGATCCAAACTTTGCGAATCGGTTCAACCGAAATAAACGTTCCTCCTAATCCCTTAACACACTCTTCAAATCTCTCAACTGTAGAATATTCCAAAGTTTCAAAGATATAAAAGTTACCCGAACAAATTAGATGACGGCTTCTAATCCAAGCTTGCATTTTTTTGCTAGCTACAGGTGGCAACATACTTCTGATTATTTGCTCCGATGTAATCATCTTTTTTTTGTTTTAATTCAAAATTAATTGCAATAAGTTGATGTAATCAAATAACAAGTCGGTCTTCTTCAAGGTCAAGATGACAGTGAGATTAAACCCGATAAGGGAGTTCTTCAGCAAAGCTAGTTCGTTTCTTAAATTTCAACGCTCCTACCGTCGATCCCCAAATCTGCTGATGGGTATTGATATCCATACCTCGATCCCAACTGATCCAAGTTGTTTCTGTCAGTTCAACATCACTAACCAAATATGTATTTACACCTTGGCGATGGATTAGACATTTATTTCCAGGCTCAACGCTTCCCCGAAATAGATTCCCTTCTTTACGAAAGACCATAGAACAGTTGTGACGGCGTTCAATTCCATCAGCAGGAATAGTCAATAAAATATCGCGATTATGACCAGAACCAGCAAAATTTTCCGCTTCTTTCAGACTATAATTCTCTATATAAATGCGATCGCCCTGAGCTACTAGACGATGCACTCCTTGGCGGTAGGGACTCCAAAGATCATAATCATAAACTTGCTCAGAATAAAATCCAATCCCTGAAAAAAACTCCCAAGGTAGAGGACGAAAAAAAATACGAATATGAGCATAGTTTTTGGGGTCAGCATCAGATTGTTGGCGATTACAGAAATCTCCCGCCATCAAATAAGCTAATTCATTGATTAGACTGTTTTTCGGCTCGGTTGAATTATTGTTGCTGGTCAACATTATCTTGTGGATATGAAATTTTTAAAGAAATAAATGATCAAAAAATAATATTTTAAAAAGCAGAGATAAACAATCAGTAATTCAAGACAAATCAATAATCGCTTATTGCTCCAAATTTAAAACTCGAATCTCCGAAGAAAAAGAGGCTGTGGTTACTCCTTGACCATCCCCTGTTTTAATCAAAGAAACACGCAGGCGCAAGTGAGGTGTAGCAAACCAGATTTTTTCCTCAGCACAAGCTCTTTCATATTGAGTGGTCAAAATAAATGAACCATCTTCAACTAGCTGATAGTAACCGATCGCAGGTATAGTTTCCGCATAACCTTGTTCTCTTAATAATCTGCCTCTAGCTGGATTTTCAGAGTCGGGAACAGGAACTAAAACTGTTGAACCAGCCAGCACTTCATCTTCATCCCAATCAGATTCTCCTTCCCAAGTCATGTAAAAAGGACTAGAAACTAAATGAGGATCAACTTTATTAGCCTTACAAAGTTCAATCACTTGTTCGTCATTGTTTTCCAAGGGAAGAATTTCAATATCAGAGTTAACTTCTTCAAAATGATGAAAAGCCAGATGATGCGCGCTGCGCTGCGATCGCCATTTTCCCAAAGAACGCTCTACAAATTCATCGATATTCATGGGATTGAAATAAAAGATATATAAATAATGTGTTTATTATTAGCTATTAGCTATTAACTTTTAGCTTTTAGCTTTTAGTGTTTATTAGTGCTAAAGCCAACTATTTTAGTCTTGATCCTAGCAGCATATTTCTAGCTGCTAGAAAATAATTGTTCTGCTTTTATTTCTTCCTAGAGCCTAAAGCCTCTGAAGATTTATTTCCGATTACGGTGCTTCCTGCTGCCTGAACGTTTGGGTTCTGGTTGAGCAACCGTTTTCCTAGGAGTTTCAGTAACAGAAGGAGTTCCTACTAAAGAAACACTGGCTATTTTTCCTCCCATACGATTAATGTTTTGAATAGTTTGAGACATCCGACTATAGGGAACTTTTATTGTGTAGTTGCTAGTACGCGCCATACTTTGACGACATATACCTGTTACCTCTATAGCAACAGTACGACTACAATATTCACTAATGTTGGTATCTCCAGTGTTGATCATTCCTAACATAATTTTCAAAGCCTTAAATTTCATGAGGGTATTCAATAATTGATAATTATCAATGGATAAATACCCCCAATCTGTTTTACTCTACTTTGGCTTTAAACTTCAGTAATGCTAAGAATTTTTGCGCCAGTGCGATGTAAATTCTTAATTTTGGCGTTTAATTGGTTGTAATCAACGTCATAAGTTTGATTGCTCAAACGGTTTAAAGAACCAATGCTAGCTTTAGTGGCTTTAATGCGAAAACGTTTATTATTAGTGCCAGGAGTTTTACCAGAGCTTTTGCTAGGAAAGACAATCGGAGTAGGCTGGTTAGCTGCTAAATCCGAAATTAGTTTAGCTTTATTAGTAGTAGTGTCACTGCTGGCGTAACCACGATAAAGAGCGTAAGTACGATTAAAACCAACGTTCATCAAAGTACGCTGATTACTTTCTGTGCGCGGACAGGGAACAGTATTTTCGCCAAAAGCATTGAGATATTCATCGCTATCAATATAGGAATCAATCTCTGCTTCGTAACCAAGATTGTTATAAATCTGTACGTGCTTGGATATTTCAGCCTGATCTAAAGGAGCGCGTCCCAAAAAATGCTTGCAGTTCATTTCAATAAAGCGATATTGGGAAGAACGCTCAAAAAATTTAGAGCGATACAGTTCAGATTGACCGATCGCTCTTACAAAACCACGTACAGTAATGTCACCATTTCTTAACAAAGACTCCGCATTATCTAAGCGATCGCCTTCTAGTAAATATGCATTACCTAAAACTTGTTTATAGGCAGTGCGAATAATTACATCCAAATCTTGAGCAGCTTGACGTTCGCGCAATTCAGTAGGACGTACATCAGTTATCCATAAAGACATAAGAGATTGCTCCTAAATTTAAATTAATTGGCGTTTTAAAAAATCAATTGATTTCAGTAATACTGACAATTTTCGCTCCTGTACGATGGATACGCTGAATCTGAGGAGTCATGCGATCGCCAGGCACGATATATTCAGTAGTACTAACACGACGAGGACTATCGAATTTTGAACCTTTAACTACGATTTTGAACCGTTTAGCAGTCGCATCTGGATAAGGAGAAATACGTCCACCCACAGACGGAGTTTTGGCAGCAGTGGCACTATTAGTAGCAACGCTGTTTACTAAACGCGAGTTTTTATTAGCACTGTCTACCCCAGCAATCCCTTGAAGCAAAGTTAAAGTGCGATTGTAGTTAGCTTGCTTCTTACCTACTTGGCTTTTTGCTCCAGTGTAATAAGGAACAATATTTTCACCAAACTTTTCAGAGTATTCAACACTATCAATATAAGAATCTATTTCAGCTTCATAGCCTTGCCCAATACAACGGCGAATATGTTCTGAAAGTTCCGCTTGATCTTCAGGAGCGCGTCCTAAAAGATGTTTAAAGTTAAGTTCCACAAAGCGATAGGGAGCGCAGGTTTCAAAGTAACGAGCGCGATAAAAGTCAGATTTAGCTACAGCACGTACAAACTCTCTTAAGCTTATGCTGTTATTACAAAACTGAGATTCAGCACTTACCAAGCGTTCGCTTTCCATTATGTGAGGATTACCTAACACTTGTTTATATACTGCACGGATAGCTACTGCCTTGTCATCAGCAGTACTATTAGAACGAATTTCGACTGGTGCATCTACTACAGCGGTCATTTTATATTTCTCCTGAATAAATTTTTTATCTCATACTTTGCTAATTGAGAGCAGTAAACACAGCAGTTTCTAGTCCCAATTAGCAATTATGTAATTTAGAGCTAGTTCACTGGGGTAATACTCGCTATTTTTCCACCTTGTTTATGAATACGTTGATATTCTTGAGATAGCTTATCGTAAGGTACTAAATAGACTTTATTGCTACGGCGGAATTTAGATACACGATTAACTGCAAGAGAAGCGTAACCAGTCACCTCGATACGATAGATCTTGCCGTTTTCTCCTGCACCAGAACCTTGACGAGTGCGCGAACTCAAAGCAGGTTCTTGGAAAGACCAGCCATCACCAGCAGCACCACCAGAAGGAGGAATTACTGTTATGGGAGTACCTTGAATCACATTTTTATTCAGTACAGGAGTTTTACCTGCTAAACTTCCTTTGAAATCACTGGAAGAAGCACCACGAGCTAAGGCAAACATATGGGTAAATTCCACCATAGTTTGACCAGGGCGACTCTTATAGCCACGATAAAAAGGTACAAAATTCTCTCCATAAGCTTCTTGATATTCATCGCTATCAAGATAAGAGTCAATTTCTGCTTCCCAACCACCTGCATCCAGGATGGCACTGTGGGCTTTCATCTCATCATAGCCATTGGGCGCACGACCAAGAAAATGTTTAAAGTTTAGTTCAATAAAACGGTAACGAGGGCAAGTTTCAAAGAAACGAGAAATATAAGCATTAGACTTACCAATTTCTCGCACAAATTCTCTGACACTTAATTGTCCTAGTCGAAATTGCGACTCAGGAACAGTGGCTCTCTCGCTTTCCATAATGTAAGCGTTACCTAGTACCTGTCTGTAGACTGCACGAATAATGCTTTCTACCTCTTCTTCTGAGCGACCTGGTACATATTCAAAAGGGGCGGTATCTTCAAATAGAGCGACACCTAATTCTGATGCTGGTCCAAATGTCATCTAAAAATCTCCCTAATTAGGAATTGAATTTTCATAAGGATGTACGTTACAGATGTTTTTAAAGCTAATTAGTTCAAGAAAGAATTGGTTGTTCTTGATTGACTTTGTTGTCTGTTATACAAACCTTTTGGATGAGTTGTATGTAAATACACAAACTCAACAAGTAAAGCAAGTTTAAAGTGGAAATACTTATTCTTAGCTATTACTTGTCATAGTGTAATTGTCCTATTACTAGGCAACTCCAACGGTTAATTAAAAGGCAAACGCAATGTAGCGAGATACCAACAAGTATTTGTGCTGAATATTTCACTACCCCACGATTACTACAGTCTAATTAACTCCAATCTAGTTTAATTACAAATATTCTGGGCTTTAGCTGCTCTAACGAGTGGCTTCAACCCTCATATCGGCGCACTTTGAATTAATAGTGCAGTTTTTTTAAAGGTGTTTGATCGAGTGTTGTCTGAGTCAGACGCATATAAATTGATCTTATATAACACCTAACAGTAAATGTACGTAAACCTTGGTTAAGTTAACTCCAGATCTCAGTACACAGTCTATTTATACAATGCTGTCTGAACGGTTCTTATCAAGTTTTGTAAAACTTAATGAGAATAATATTAACAATTGTTAAGTTGACAGAGCAAATGAGATTAGGTCAGTACTTTTTGTTCTACGCCAAAGCCCACTAGTAATACAGTTTTGAGTGGTTCTCCTGCTGGTGGTTTGGCATAGTTAAGAATTTTACGGATGCGGAGAGTGGGGTTGGTTAAGGTAATCGAATCAACAGAGACTACACGAGTGTAGTTAGTAGTCATTAATAATTCGCGAGTTTGGGAGTCAAAGCGAAAATGAGAAACAATTGGTCTAGCTTCTTCGTAGGCGCGATCGCGCAAATAATCTCCTTCTAAAATTGAACCAGATGCTGATTGAGGTACAAATATCAGATTTAGATTTTGTCTAACTTCTTCACCTTTTTCCGAGATTGTATAAAACCCTAAATTAAAACCAGGTAAAGATGCTAATTCTAGATCATCTCGGTGTCCATAAGTATTATCAGTTAAGACTTTATTTTTCTGAGTGTTGGTTAGCGGTTCTACCTGAAAAGTAGTTTGCGATCTCTCTATTTCTTTATGAGTTAAATAATGATAGGTGCGATCAGATTGCCAATTGCCAACACAGTCAGCAAAAAACTCTTCAAATACAGAACTAATCATAAATAGTTACCAAGAAATTCAATTTTAAAAACGCGATCGCTGGACTTGGAAGCAGTCAAAACTTTCCAATTAATTTCAGTTAGAAAAACATCAGCTTGTTCCGCTTCTACTACATCCACTCCCCATTCTCCAGGTTGTAAAGAAGTCGGAGAAGTATTGGTAACGGGAGTAGTTTTTTTACCACCCAGAATTAGAGTATCAGTAGTTAACTTAAAATCAGGTTTCTGACCTTTTCTTTTATTAATTAAAATTTCGCCACACATTTGACCAATATCTTGAGCAGTAAACTTGTCAGTTGGGAAAAGAATTTCTACTACCCAATGAGGATTTTTAATTAAGCTACAGCTAATTTGGCTTTGGTCTTTCAGTCCATCGATAAATACTTGGGCAAACTCTTCTCGATTGAAGGCAGGCAGTTGGTTATTGTTCAGATGAAAGTTGTGAGAGAGTAACATTCTCCCAGTTGATTTATCACTCACGTTAAATTTTTTCCATATCAAGACTATTTATAAATATATTAAAGTCTTGACTCTAATAACTATCTAAACGTAAGTAATTGGTAACAAATATAATGCGGATGAAAGGACTTGAACCTTCACGCCCGAAGGCACTAGAACCTAAATCTAGCGCGTCTACCAATTCCGCCACATCCGCAAATTTGACAACCTACATATAATAACAGATATAGTCAATAAATCAAGTATTTATAAAAAATTACAAGTTTGACGTTGACGGTCAACACCTGGCTCTTGCCAAGAATAACCAAAATGACTGACGGAATTAATCTGGGGGTTTATTTTACGCAAGGCTTCCATTTGAGCTTCTAGAGAAGGATGATTACGATAAACTTTGCCCCAAGCACCAGCTAAAGCAGGAACTACAGTAGTATCTTTAGAGGCAGCTTTTAACACCGTTTCTACTTGATCGACAATACAATCGCTTGATTCTCCACAAACTGCATAAGCCATTGGATGCCATTCTAAATTAGTAGGAAATTTATCCCAAGCTTGTAGACGAGAATCAAACCCAGATTTACCTACCAAACGATTAGCTTCTGGAAAAAACACCGCCCCAGCAGGTAGACCTTGATTTTGTGCAGGTTTAGCAGCCATAGAAAGAAAATCAATTACGCCTTGGGCTGCATGAGCAACCGAGAAAAACCATAAATCTTCTTTTACACTACTATGAAGAGATTCAATTGTTGCTTTAGAGTCGATTTTACGACTACCTTGCCATTGAGGTTGACCTTCTTTGGGATATTGTTGATTGATAGCTTTGAGATCTTGTAGAGTGAGATTCCCTGTATCGAGATATTTTTTAATTAAAGCTAAACCTTTTTGGTTGCCAGCGCGATTATACATAGCATTAAGGGATGACTTCCCGTAGATCCAAAGATTACGGACACTATTAACGGAAGAATTGCCACCAGTGCCACGAGGATAACGCACATAGTCAAATAAAATACCATCTGGCTGGCGTTTTAAAACTGCTTGTACCAAATTATAATAATCTGCTTGTGCTTGAGGAGAATAGGGATCGACAAACGCTTGAGCGCGATCTTGAACAAAAGTGAGACTATTTTGACCTGTACCGTTACGAGCTAGGGCTTC
Source organism: Waterburya sp. (assembly GCA_051658085.1). Lineage (GTDB taxonomy): Bacteria > Cyanobacteriota > Cyanobacteriia > Cyanobacteriales > Xenococcaceae > Waterburya. Next base: position 188,228 of record JBOFLX010000101.1, on the reverse strand, counting down.
TTGGCGATCGGCACGCTGGGCATAAGTGTAGCCAAAGTTCATAGTAAATAACCAGGCGTAAACTTTTAAACCTCGCTGGTGTGCTTTATCTATTGTTTGTTGAAGTAAATCAATATTTTCTCCTCCAGGCGATCGCACTACTGGTGTCCAGGGAGTCGGGTTATCTCCAGGGGGCAAAAGAACTTGACTATCGTAAAAGACTTCTAAATGTATTTTGTTGTAACCTAAGTTGACAATACGGTCTAAGACATAATCGATTGAGCCAGCACTAATATCACAGGGATAAAGACGTAACCAAATTGCTTGATCTGAAGGCCAAGTTTGACTACGGCACAACTGTAGCACCTGAGTATGTTTCTGGACAATAGCATTATAGGCTGGAGTGGCGTTGGGATCTTCTAGAGAGGCTTTGAGGAGTTTCTCTTTAGTTTCCACTTCTTGAGGGGTAAATTGACAGTAAGGGCCTCCAGCAGACTCCGCTGGTTTCATTCCGAGTGGATTTAACCAAGCTACAGTAGTTGCTAGGGTTGTAATTAATCCTAGAGTAGTTTTGGTGAGAATCTTTTTTTGATTATTTGAGTTGTTCCTAGTAGCTAGAGAAGCTATTGTTGGCTTGAGCGTAGGTTTCAAATTATTTTCTAGTAAAGACTTTTTTGTAATTCTACGCATCTTAAATACCATATTTTTCCTTTTGCTACTGAACAATTGCTGATTGAGCTTCAGTTACTTTGTTGTGAATTGCTAACTTAAAGTTAATATTTATTTAATAATTTTAAGTTGTGACGCAACATCTAACAAGATTATTCCCAAGATTGGAAAAAACAATAGCATTGTGTGTCAGATTTCATTATTTACTGGTAACTGCTCACTATTCATTGCTGATTATAAACATGGATTTATTTATTCCTGGTCGTCTTTGTTTGTTTGGAGAACATAGTGATTGGGCAGCAGGGTATCGTACAGTTAACCCTAAGATCGAGATTGGTTACGCGATCGTCGTGGGTACAAATCAGGGTATTTATGCAGAAGTTGAAGTTGAGAATAAATTAGTTTTTAAGACTGTTAATTATCCTCAAGTCTTGGAAGTACCGATGGCTGAAGATTTACTATTACAGATAGCAAAGGGTGAGAATTTTTATAGCTATATTGCAGGGGTAGCTTATCAGGCTTTAATTCGTTATCAGGTTGGTGGTTTAGCCATTGATAATTATTTAATGGATTTACCTCTCAAAAAAGGTTTGTCTTCTAGTGCAGCGATTTGTGTCTTGGTAGCGAGGGCTTTTAATCAGCTTTATAATTTGGGCTTGGCGATCGCAGCAGAAATGGATTTAGCTTATTGGGGGGAAAGAACTACTTCTAGTCAATGTGGCAGACTCGATCAAGCTTGTGCCTATGGTAATCAACCAATATTAATGACTTTTGATAGGGATTACCATACTGTCAAACCTTTAATTGTCGGTCAAGATCTTTATTTAATTATTGTTGATTTGGCTGGGTCAAAAGATACTACAAAAATTTTAGCTCAACTCAATCAGTGTTATCCTATCCCTCAAAACCCATTACAAGCTCAAGTTCATAATTATCTGGGCAAAATAAACGCTGATCTGGTTCAACAAGCTACCCTAGCAATACAACAGGGAAATGCAGCCCAACTTGGTAAGTTAATGCGTCAAGCACAAACCGAATTTGATCGCTATTTAATTTCTGCTTGTCCATCGCAGCTTAATGCGCCTAAATTACATCAATTACTCAATCATCCACCACTACAACCTTATATTCATGGTGGCAAAGGAGTAGGTTCACAAGGAGATGGCACAGCCCAATTAGTAGCACGCGATCGAGATAGTCAAATAAAAGCCATAGAAATTATTCAGAGAGATTTTTTATCTATGCAATGTTATGAATTAAATATTGCCAAAACTTAGTGATTCGTTAGTTTTTAGCATTACATAAACAACTAAATTAACTTGTATTAAGTTATTGAAATAAACGTTTATCCTGGTATTTAGCATCAACATATCTCATACAATAATACAAACTTGAAAGACATACAAGCAAGTTTCAATTTGTCAACTCAAATAGAAAAAAGGAATTACAACAATGTCGAGCGACACTTACGCTTACCCTTACTCTACTGGTTATGGTTCTTTCACAGGGTATTACAATTACGACAACTCCGATACAGATACTAGCTCAGATGACAGTACCGATTCTGAACTTAATTACATAGACGGAGGCGAAACTTCTGAAGAATTAGTAGGCACTGCTGGGGACGATGGAATCAGTGGATATGCTGGTGATGATTATTTATATGGCGAAGACGGTAATGATCAGTTGATAGGTGTGGATTTAACTGTTTTTGGCGCAGGGGAAATTGACTATTTAAGCGGTGGAGCAGGAGCAGATGGCTTTGGTCTGGGAACCTCAGATCAAGCTTTTTATATTGAAGAGGGTGCTGATGACTTTGGAATAATCTCTGACTATAGTGCAGAAGAAGGAGACTTGATTTTTGTTTATGGTACTGCTGAGGACTACGAGCTAGTTCCTATAGAGTTAGAAGATGGCAACGCCGTAGGCATTTTCTATCAAGAAGAAGCGATCGGTTTAGTAGTTGATAATCCCGATCTCAGCTTATCTACTGATTTTTATTATTGGGAAGAAACTTCTTCTGATGTCTAAGCTAAAAGTCATAGCTTAAAAAGCTGACTACAAATAATCTGAACATTTTTATCTAATGCAATATTGCTAGAATTCTTCAGAGATCGCATTCAAGATTTCTAAAATGTAGGTTGGGTTTCATTCTTCAACCCAACACAGCATAAGGTTTCGTTGGGTTACGCTGTCGCTAACCCAACCTACTAGCTACAACCTTATATCTACGGTGGCAAGGGAATAGGTTCACAAGGCGATGGCACAGCCCAATTAATAGCACGCGATCAAGATAGTCAGACAAAAGCCATAGAAATTATTCAGAGGGATTTTTTATCTATGCAATGTTATGAGTTGAACATCTTTAAAATCTAGTGGTTTGTCAATGTTTATATTTAGTTATAGATAAGCTTTTAGTGCGTAAGTTCTGATTTAGATATCTAATATACTTTAGCCTAGAAATTTATATTTTCATAATCAGAAATTAACCCCAGCTTTACTTACCGCTAATTGTCTACCAGTAAGATTTCGGAGTGGCTTAAGTCTCACGATTAAACATTAAACATAATTTCAAGAATTAATTATCCAAATCAATGTATAAGCAAAAAGGCTGGAAAGCGGTAGGTATCTTGGCTGCTACTGCTGCGTCTGTAGCTTTAGTAGTACCCGCAGTGAAATCTCAAAGTACTCCTACTGTTAAAATAGACGGTTCTAGTACCGTATACCCGATTACTGAGGCTGTAGCCGAAGAATTTCAAATTGAAAAGCAAGGTGCAACACAAGTAACGGTGGGTGTATCTGGGACTGGTGGTGGTTTTAAAAAATTCTGTTCTGAAGATCAAGCTGTTCGTACAGATATTTCCAATGCTTCGCGTCAGATAGAAGAAGACGAGATAGCTGCGTGTAAAGCTGCTGGTGTGGAATATATAGAAATTCCTGTTGCTTATGATGCAATTACTGTGGTGGCTAATCCCGAAAACCCCATTGAAAGTATGACTGTCGAGGAACTTAATAAAATTTGGGGGCCTGAATCTGAAGGCAAGATTACTAATTGGAATCAAGTAAATCCTGAATGGCCTGATGGAGAATTTTCTTTATTTGGCCCTGGTGCTGATTCTGGTACATTTGATAGCTTTACGGATAAAATCAATGGTGATGAAGGTCTTAGCCGTACAGACTATACTCCTAGCGAAGATGATAACGTTTTAGTTCAGGGTGTAAGTAGCGATCCTAATGCTTTAGGTTATTTTGGCTATTCCTATTATCAAGAAAACCAAGACCAATTAAAAGCGATCGCGATCGATAATGGCGAAGGTGCTGTCACTCCTACGGTAGAAACTGTAAGAGATGGTTCTTATCAACCTTTATCTCGTCAGGTCTATATTTATGTCAATGCTGCTGCTGCTGACAAACCTGAAGTTGCTGAGTTTGTGGAATTTTATTTGACTAATGCGGAAACTTTAGTACCTGAAGTTGGTTCTGTACCTCTAACTCCCGAAGGTTATCAAGAGGGAATTGCTCGTTTCCAAAATAAAGAAACTGGTACAACTGCTGCTGCTAAATAGCTATAAGCTAGTAAACTTAACTTTCTAAGAGAAATTAATCATTTTCAAATAGGGCGTAGCCTGGCTATGCCCACAGGTTACTTTATGGCTCAAACAACTTTAAAATCAACCACAAGACAACGATACCAACCCAACGTAGTTCGGCAAGTTAAAGAAAAAATTATTGAATTTATTTTATTTTTGGCTGCATTTTCTTCTGTCGCCACCACAGTTGCAATTTTATATATCTTAATTAATGAATCCTTCTTATTTTTCCGACAAATTTCGATAATAGAGTTTTTAACAGGAACGAAATGGACACCTTTATTTGTTAATCCCGAATACGGTATTTTACCTTTACTTTCAGGTACTTTAACTAGTTCAGTAGTAGCACTCTTCGTTGCTATTCCTTTAGGGACGATCGCTGCTATTTATTTGAGTGAATTTGCTTCTAAACAAGTGCGAGAAATAGCAAAACCTGCCCTAGAATTATTGGCTGCTATTCCCACTGTGGTTTATGGCTATTTTGCTCTGTTGTATGTCACTCCTTGGTTACAAAACTTTTTCCCCGACTTGCCAGGTTTTAATCTCTTGTCCGCAGGTTTGGTAATGGGTTTAATGATTATTCCTTTTATCAGTTCGATTAGTGAAGATGCGATGAGTGCTGTACCTGTGGGTTTGCGAGAAGGTTCATATGCAATGGGAGCAACAAAATTAGAGACAGCGTTAAAAGTGATATTTCCTGCTGCTATTTCAGGTATTGGTTCTTCTTACATCTTAGGGACTTCTAGGGCGGTTGGTGAAACTATGATTGTGGCGATCGCTGCTGGGTTACGTCCTAATTTGACTTGGAATCCCTTAGATCAGGCTGCAACTATTACTGCCTATATTGTTCAGGTAAGTTTGGGAGATCTACCCCACGGTACTATTGCCTATGAAACTATCTTTGCTGCTGGTTTGACTTTGGTTTTGATGACTTTACTGCTGAATATAATTGGTCACTTTCTCGCCAAAAAATATCGTGAGATTTATTAAATGAGTAAACCTAATTTAACCAAAATACGGGCAGAAATTAATCGCCGTAAGCTGATCAATTCTCTATTTGCTTTGGTAGGCATTATAGTCATTGCTGTTGCCATGATTATCTTATTGGGATTGACGCTCAAAATGGCGTCCCAAGGGGCAGAAAGGATTACCCCAGACTTTTTTACTTCTTTTGCCAGTCGTCGAGCTTCTAGGGCAGGAATTCTCTCGGCTTGGGTAGGAACTTGCCTGGTAATGCTAGTAACTGCTTTTGCTGCTATTCCTTTGGGTGTAGCTTCAGGAATTTATCTGGAAGAATATTCTAAGAAAAATTGGTTAGCTGATTTAATTGAAATCAATGTGACTAACTTAGCAGGAGTCCCTTCGATTATTTACGGTTTATTAGCCTTGGGTTTATTTGTCTATCAATTACGGCTAGGAGAAAGCATTTTATCGGCAGGTTTAACTTTAGCCTTGCTGATTTTACCTGTGGTTATTGTGACAACTAGAGAGGCAATTAGAGCCATACCCAATAGTTTACGGGAAGCTTCCTATGCCTTGGGTGCAAGTAAGTGGCAAACAATTTGGGATCATATTCTCCCTTACTCTTTCGGTAGCATTTTGACAGGCATCATTATTGGTTTATCAAGAGCAATTGGGGAAACTGCACCGATTATTACAATTGGAGCGTTGACTTTTATTGCTTTTTTACCCAAAGCTCCCTTGAGTGCCGAATTTCCCTTTATTTCTTTTGAATGGTTGCAAGCCCCTTTTACCGTCATGCCAATTCAGATGTTCAACTGGGTATCTCGTCCCCAAGCAGACTTTGAAATCAATGCAGCAGCAGCAGGTACAGTACTGATTTGTATGACTTTAGGCATTAATGCGATCGCTATTTATCTCCGCTATCAATTACGCAAAGGTATCAAATGGTAACAGATAATTCTTACGAACAAGTAACTTCTATCCCCAAAGCCGAAGTCGCCGAACTCGATTTTTACTACGGTGCTTTTCATGCACTCAAAGGCATTAATATGACTGTTGCTGAACATAGCGTTACGGCATTAATTGGGCCTTCTGGTTGCGGTAAAACTACCTTGTTACGCTGTTTTAATCGAATGCACGATCTTTATCCTGGCAATCGCTACGGTGGCTCTATCTGGCTTGATAAAGATACTAATATTCTGGGACGTAAAATCGATCCGATTGAAGTGCGAATGCGGATTAGCATGGTTTTCCAAAAGCCTAATCCCTTTCCTAAATCAATTTATGAGAATGTTGCTTATGGTTTACGAGTCAGAGGCGCAAATAATCGTCGCTCAATGGATGAAAAAGTAGAACTTGCCTTAAGAAATGCAGCCTTATGGGATGAAGTGAAAGATCGTCTTAATGAGTCGGCATATAATCTTTCTGGAGGACAACAACAGCGTTTATGTATTGCCCGCGCTCTAGTTGCCGAGCCTGAAATTGTGCTATTTGATGAACCAACCTCCGCTCTAGATCCTATTGCCACTGCTAGCATTGAAGAATTAGTAACAAAATTAAAAGCGCAAGTCACTATTTTGATTGTCACTCACAGTATGCAACAAGCAGCCCGTATTTCTGATTACACTGCTTTCATGTATTTAGGGGAATTAATTGAGTTTGGTAGAACTAAAGATATTTTTAATAAACCAACCCATAAGCAAACTGAAGCCTACATCAGTGGCAGAATTGGTTAAATTATATTTATTTTCTAATCTTGTCCTGGTAAATCTAAAGCGATCGCTAAAGCTCGCTCCAATTGCGCGATCGCACTTTTGGAAAGCTTTCCCCGTAAAGACAAGAAGTGAGTTTAAGTAATAAGTAAAAGATGGTTGCGCGAACCATTAATTGAATGGCGGGGTTTATCTCCTCTCGATTGTCTAGTATCCAATTCTCAATATAGTAAACTACAAAATTTTTAATAATATGCTAGTGTATCTAAAAAAAAGCTAGGTTGTGAGCATTTTACATGGTAATTTCGACGGAAAATCAGGCAATCAAGTCAAAATCAGAACAGTCGATAGAGCAAAGTCTCCATAAAGCGATCGCTCGTAGTCAAGAGCATTTACTAAATATTCAGTATCCTGATGGTTATTGGTGGGGAGAATTAGAATCGAACGTTACAATTACGGCTGAAGTAGTTTTGTTACACAAAATCTGGCAGACAGATAAAACTAGACCTTTAGCAAAAGCGGAAGCTTATTTGCGATCGCAACAGCGCGAACATGGAGGTTGGGAACTATATTATGGTGATGGTGGCGAACTTTCGACCTCAGTAGAAGCTTATATGGCATTACGCCTCTTGGGTGTTTCGGTAACAGATCCAGCCATGCTAAAAGCCCAGCAGTTTATCTGTCAAAGGGGTGGAATTAGCAAAACTCGTATTTTTACTAAACTTCATCTTGCTTTAATTGGTTGCTATGACTGGCGAGGATTACCTTCAATTCCGCCCTCGATTATGTTGCTACCAGAAGATTTTCCCTTCACTATTTACGAAATGTCTAGCTGGGCAAGAGGTAGTACTGTTCCTTTATTGATTGTCTTTGAGCGTCAACCTGTATTTAAGCTGGATAATCCGATTAGATTAGATGAGTTATATGCAGAAGGAATAACCAATGTTCGTTATGAATTACCTCGCAACCATGACTGGACAGATATCTTTTTAACTCTCGATCAGGCTTTTAAATTAGCAGAGAATCTTAACTTAGTACCGTTGCGAGAAGCAGGTATTGCTGCTGCGGAAAAATGGGTATTAGAAAGACAAGAAGCTACAGGTGATTGGGGCGGAATTATTCCTGCCATGCTTAACTCTCTTTTGGCTTTGCGTACTCTTAATTACGATGTCCATGATCCAATTATTCAACGTGGTTTAACTGCTATTGATAATTTCGCTATCGAAACTAAAGAGCATTATCGTCTTCAAGCTTGTGTTTCGCCTGTATGGGATACAGCCTGGTGTTTACGGGCTTTAGTTGAATCAGGTATTGCCCCAGATCATCCTGCCTTAGTTAAAGCAGGAGAATGGTTACTAAATAAGCAAATTCTCGACTATGGAGATTGGGCAGTTAAAAATAAAGGTACTACTCCTGGAGGTTGGGCATTTGAATTTGATAATCGCTTTTACCCCGATTTAGACGACTCAGCCGTGGTGGTAATGGGCTTGTCACAAGTAAAACTGAGCAATGAGGCAGCCAAAGGACAAGCGATCGCTCGTTGTCTTAATTGGATGGCATCTATGCAATGCAAACCTGGAGGCTGGGCAGCTTTCGATCTTGATAATGACCAAGATTGGATTAATTTAATTCCTTACGGGGATTTAAAAGCAATGATCGACCCTAATACTGCCGATGTTACCGCTAGAGTCCTAGAAATGTTAGGTGAATGTGGTTTAACAATGGATGAAAGACGGGTTCAAAGAGCGATCGCCTATTTGATTTCGGAACAAGAAGCAGATGGCAGTTGGTTTGGACGTTGGGGCGTAAATTATATTTATGGTACTAGCGGAGTACTTTCTGCTTTAAGTTTAATTGCCCCCTCCCGTTGTTACTCACAAATACAAAAAGGGTCTGCATGGTTAGTTAACTGCCAAAATGAAGATGGCGGTTGGGGCGAAACCTGTGCTAGTTATGATGATCCTAGTTTGAAAGGCACAGGAGTTAGTACCGCTTCTCAGACTGCTTGGGCGTTAATGGGCATCATGGCAGCGATGGAAGCAACTAAATTTACAGGGCATAGAGCCATTACCAGAGGGATTGAATATTTACTTAATACCCAACAAGCAGATGGTACTTGGGATGAAGCTCAATTTACTGGTACTGGTTTCCCTTGTCATTTTTATCTTAAATATCATCTTTATCAGCAATATTTCCCCCTGCAAGCACTGGCTAGATATGCTCGAATTCAGAATGTTTAAGTTTAGAAGTTTTAAGGTTATTATTCTTTGGCTGTTGGTAAAATCAACATTGCATCTCCAAAAGAATAAAAACGATAATTAAGAGCGATCGCATCGTGATAAATGTCTAACAGGCGTTGTCTACCAATTAAAGCACTCACTAACATTAATAAACTTGAACCAGGTAAATGGAAATTAGTAATTAAGCCGTCTATTATTTGCCATTGATAACCAGGATAAATAAACAAATCCGTTTTACCTCGAAAAGCTGCTAAAGTTTTACCTGATTTACTAGCTTCTTTAGCTGCGCCTTCTAAAGCCCTAGTAGCAGTTGTCCCTACCGCAATTACTCTACCGCCGTTGGCTTTGGTAGCCATAATTTTATCTACTGTCTCTTGATTAACTTCAATCCATTCTTGGTGCATAGTGTGGTTAGTAATTTCTGCTGATTCTACAGGACGAAAAGTACCAACTCCGACGTGCAAAGTAATATAAGTTTGTTCAATTCCCTGTTGCTGTAATTGAGATAACAATTCAGGAGTAAAGTGTAAGCCTGCGGTGGGAGCAGCGATCGCCCCTGGTTGTTGGGCATAAACAGTTTGATAGCGATTATCAGCCGAGTCCTGGTTAGTAATGTAGGGAGGCAAAGGCAACTGCCCATAATATTCTAAAAATTGCCACAAGGATTTTCCGACTGGGAGTTCAAATTGTAAAATTCTGCCTCCTGTTGCTTCATCTTTTCTGACGACAGTAGCTTGTAGTGAAAAATCACCTAAATCCTGACTGGGATCAACTAAATCAAAGCTAATTTTCGCCCCTGGAATAAAACGCTTCCCTGGTTTAACTAAAGCCAACCAACAATTATCTAACTTTTCTTCTAGCAGCAAAATTTCTACCTGAGAACCTGTGGTTTTATGACCATAAAGACGTGCAGGGATTACACGGGTATCGTTAAGAACTAGTAGATCGCCTGGTTTAAGCCAATTACCCAAATCACGAAATACACCGTGCGTACAAGTAGTCTGTGAATCTACGATCAGTAGACGAGAACTATCTCTAGGCTCTGCGGGAGCTTGAGCAATAAGCTGTTGAGGTAATTGATAATTGTAGCTAGCAAGTAAAAAATCTGAGTTCATTCTAAGTTATAAGTTCATATTGGACGATCGCTTTTGGGTAGTATCCCCTATAGCAAATTTAAAAGATCGGGTGCTTTTCCCCAAGCGCAAGTGTTGCGTTTCCTGTCAGACTATATAGTAAGCTTCCTGAAAAATGGTGTTTATGGACTATCTTTATTTTTTGGCAAATGCCAGTGTCACTTTAAGAACAATTGATTATCTCCGCAACATGGAGCATACAGTTAATGCTTGTTTGACTGTAATTCATCAAATTGATGGTTGGATTGTAAAAATTCGCTTCCCTCAAGCTCTTGAACCCAAACTACACGGAGATTTTCGAGCTTTTATGTCTGAATTGGGAATTGCTTATGAACCAGAAATGCGTCTGAAGATGGTGTTTTGGAGTTTAGAGACTGGACAGTCTTCTGTCGAAGTGATGCGCCGTTATCAAGTGGCGGTGGTTTCTCACGGCAAACCTGATACTAAAGAAATAGAAGCATTTCGCCAGCAATTCACTAAAGGACTTGGCTATTGTCCTGAAACTTTGGCTTGATTCCTAATTATTGGAATTGATATTAATTCTTGTCTGAAAATAAACAAGCGATCGCTTAATACCGCGATCGCTTGTTTCAGTTATTGCCCTGATAAATTAGCTAACTAAAACATCTAGAGTCATGGTTGTGACTTTTTTTTCCAGTAGTCTTTCCTTTTCTAGATCGGATAGTGTTTCTAGACAATGCTCAACTTCTTGATGGATGTTATTTTTGATTTCTTCTAAAGAATCGCCCTGACTTTGACATTCTGCCAGTTCTGGACAATAGGCATAGAAACCATTTTCATCCTCTTCAATGACAATGTTTAACTGATAAGGCATTATAAAAAAATCGTATTCAGTAACTATAATTATATTTTACTATTTTCTAGTTCAACATTTATTAAATTCGCTTGTTAAATTATTTATAAAGTTAATCTAAATATATTGCTAATCTATTCATTTTGATGAATTACAGCAAGAAGATTCTTAACGATAAATTTTATAAATACCGAAGATTAATAAAAATTATGCCAACGTATATATTAAATTAAGCTAAAGTTTACCTAATTACTGATAATCTAAATAAAATCAAAACTCAAAGAAAATACCCTGTTGCGATTAGCAATGCCGTTTGGTTAACTAACAAAGTTTGATTGAGAAATATTTACTGCATCAGTGTTATTCAAAATAGCTAGAGTGTTTGAATTAATAGTAACTAAAGTATTAGCTGCGTTATCTCCCTGTCCTTGAATCAATTCCAAATCAGCAAAACTAATATTTTCTGGTAAGACTAAGAAATCTTGAGCAAAAGTAATACCCATCACGCCAACACAATTAACTGTGTTTACGAGGGCTTCAATATTCTCTTCTAGAAGGTTGCCTTGCTTAAACTCAATCATTTTTTTTCATTAGAAGAATAAATTTCTGTTTTCTGCCGATATGATATTCTCTTGACAACAAACTTAAAGTGAGTCTCTCCACAAAATAGCCAATCAATATAATGAGCGATCGCAGTATTAACCTCAACCAAACAGAAGCTTTTGCTCAAATTTTGCCCTCTGCACCTCAATTATCCAGTCATCAAACTGGTTGGTCAGATTTTTTCTTGGCATATTATCAACAGCATCCTGGTTGTGAATCGCCTAAATCAATCTTTCGACAACACGCATTAGAAATTATCGATTCTGGTTTTGCATCTTCACACGAACGTTATTTAGAAGGACAACATCTTGCTTATCGACTACAAGGAGGAGAAACTTGCTTTTGTCCAGCCAATACAAGCCACTGGACGAAGTGGGATGAACCATTAAGCTTTACAGTGATAACTTTCGAGTTAAACCTATTCGCTCGTGTATCGCGACAAATGTATAATTGCGATCGCCTGGAATTAAGACCTCAATGGCAAGTATTCGATCCAACTATTCAGGGAATTGTACAAGCCTTGAAAGCAGATTTAGCAGCCGAATGTCCCGCAGGTAAGCTTTATGGAGAATCATTCGGCGCATCTCTTGCGGTTCACCTAGTTAAAAATTTCTCTATTGTTTCTTTAACGAGCGATCGTTTAGAAGCTTTATCCAGCAAAAAACAGCAAGAGGTTCTAGATTTTATAGAAGCTTATCTCGATACAGATATTCGCTTGGAAGACTTAGCCAAGATTACAGGAATTAGTAAATATTATTTTTGTCGTTTATTCAAACAAGCGATGCAAATTCCACCTCATCAATACGTTGTTAGGCGTAGAATTGAACGAGCTAAGGAACTGCTTAAATATTCCGATCTGACAATTGTTGAAATAGCTTTAGCTTGTGGATTTGCCCATCAAAGTCATTTGAGCCGTCACTTTAAACGTATTGTTGGTATTTCTCCTCAAAAGTTTCGGAATAATTAGCAAGAATATATTTAATAATTTATAGTTCACTTCGTAGCTGCTTAAAAAATTCTTTGGTATAAGCTATTTTTTCTTCTGCCAAACGTTTGCCCATTGGAGTAATAAACGCTACTCGATATCACAAATATTTTTTCCTAAACCATGAAAACAAGCGAGAAAATATAGCAAAGATTTGTCTGGTGATGGTGACATCTCTTGTGATAGCAGTTCGAGACGATTAATAATTCTTTCTATGTGTCGAAAATCATGAGCAGTATCTCGGTCAATATAATAATTTTGAGCAAATTCTTTGTAAGGCTCGATTTGATGTTTAAGCATAGCAATATTTTTTTTTGCATCTCCCAAAAGTTTTGCAATAGTTAAGTTAAGTAGCTAGTTTTGATAAGCTATTAACTAAAGTATTAGGAATTACAGAATCATCCCATTTGTCAGCTTGCTCACCGATACGGACTATAACCAAATCCTGAGAAGGAATAACATAGACTCGCTGAATAGATTTTCCATCTAGATAAATAGTATCCTTGGCTAAAAAAGGTTGAGAAGCCCTGCGCTCAATTCCTCCAGGGTTGGCTTTAGTTTTAGCTTTGAGCCAAATATGATAGCCATAGCTAGATTTTACAGAAGATGGTTGAATCATTTTATCTAACCATGCAGAAGTAACAACCTGTTTATTGTTAACTTGACCGCGATTGATAAATAATTGACCAACTTTACCCCAGTCTTGAGGAGTAGCAAACAGACAACAAAAGGTTTTCGGCTGTCCTTGGGGTTGATCGAGCCAGATAGCTGCATTGTTAGCTTTTAAAGGTTGCCAGAGACGAGTCGATAAATAATCAATATATTTTTCCCCTGTGGCTCTTTCTAAAACTAATCCTAGTATCTGAGTATTGGCATTGTTGTAATCAAAAGCTTTTCCTGGAGAATTAATTGCAGGAATCTTAAGAGCTACAGCATCAACGTCAGAACTAGCATACATTTGAACTAAATCCGAGGTTAAACTATCAGTGCTATCTTCATTTCGCAACCCAGATTGCATATGCATTAAATCTTGCAGCGTAATTTTACTGCGCTCATCTTGAGACCATTCTGGGATATATTTAGCCACTGGATCCAATTCTGAATCAATGTGTCCCTCTTCAATCGCAATACCAATCAACAGAGCAACAACTGTTTTGGATAAAGACATCGAGTTGGAAGTGGAAGTGGGAGTAAAACCTCTCCAGTATCGTTCCAAAACAATTTCTCCTTTATGTAGCACTAACAAAGCAGAAGAATTATTTGACTTAGCGTAAGCTGAAATTTTATTTAAGCTATCTTGAGGAATAGACTTAGAAGTTGCTACTGGTATCACCACAGGTTTTCCTTTTACCTTTGCTAAAGGTTTGTACCAATCTACATTAGTAATTGAATTATCAGGATAAGTAACTAGACGACTTAAAAAAGTCCAATTTAAAGCGTTCCGATAGGGTACGCGCAGCGTAATCGCAGTGCCTCCTATTACTAATAAACCTCCAGCTACTAAACTAATACTTCTAATAATTGCTTTTGGAGATAACTTTGGTACTAAATTACTCATTAGCTAATATCCAGTTTTGACCGCGATAACAAATTAGCAAGAATGTGTTCTGTATTGCAAGAAGAGGCAAGAATTTGGCTAGTTAATTCAGTTATTTTGCCTGATAAGCAAATTAATTGAGGTACTCAAAGCAATGTTAGATAATTTAAATAGCAGCAAGATTGAATTAAACGGAATTCAATATCATGTTCGAGATTCTCAGCAAGGTAAAGAAACTATACTTCTACTTCACGGTTGGCCAGATGATGGTACAGTTTGGCATCACCAAATACCTGCTCTAATTGAGTCTGGGTACAGAGTTGTTTGTCCAGATCTACCTGGTTATGGTTTGAGTCAAGCACCTGTAGAGACAGAAAGATGTCAGATAACTAATTTAGTTAGGGATTTAATAGCCTTACTGCAACAACTCAATCTCAATAAAGTTCATTGTATAGCTCATGATTATGGTGCTGTTTTGGGTTGGGAATTAGCTTCTAATACAGAACTCTTGAAAACTTATACCGCCATGTCGGTGGGATATTTAGCAGAATTTTTAACTGTATCTTTTGAAACTTTGCAAGTTCAATGGCTATACTTTCTGAACATTCAAGACATTGCTCCCCAACTGTATCGTGCCAATAATGGTTATCTATTCCGTGAAGTTTTACGTTCCCATCCCGATCGCGATCGCCTTGTCGAAAATGCTTTAAAACCAGGTATTTTGGAAAATATGGAAAAGTTAGAAAGAGCTAATCCAGTTCCAGAATATCTCTTGGCTGCTTTAACTGGACAATTACCTGAACCAAATCCTATTAATGTTCCAACTTTGGGTATTTGGAGCGAAAAAGACGATTTTCTTTGGGAGTCACAGATGAAAAACTCTGGTAAATACGTCACTTCTGAGTGGGAATATATTTATATCGAACAGGCAGGACATTGGTTTATGCTCGAACAACCAGACAAGACTAATCAATTGCTTTTGAGTTGGCTACAGAAACACCCGTAACTGTAGTGGACTGACACAGCTAAAATAGTGCAATAAAGTAGCATGGGTTAGAAGGCGATAACTTTTGCTATGATTTGGATTGAACAATCCGCCGTAACTCATCATTTTAGTCGTGTCAGTCTAGTAGGTTAAATTACAAGCAGGACTTTAAAATATTTGACAATGATTGCCTCAAGCACTAAATACACTCTCAAAGAACTTCCTGCTTTTTTGATGTTTGCGATTTTATCCTTAAAATCAATAAATCAAGCTCACAATTCTCAAGGTCTGGTTGCTATTAAAATTCGGGTGAGGGATTTGAGAACTTTAACCGTGTGGGAAAACATGGAAAACATGAAAGCTTTTCGTAATTCCAAAGCCCATCTTAAAGCTATGCAGGATTCCGATAAGCTGGGTTTTAATAAATCTTGTACCTGGAAGACAGAACATATTCCCAGTTGGTCAGAAGCAATAGCACGAATTAATGAAAAACTGACCGTTTAAACAAAGATTGCGATCGCGAAGCGTACCCGAAGGGTAATCGCCTTCGGCGTGGCGTAGCCAATCGCGTAGCGTACCCGTAGGGTAATCGCATTGGTGTTGTTTATTGTACTATTCCACTTCGTAAGGCAGTCACGGCAGCTTGAACGCGATCGCTAACTTGCAACTTATTCATAATACTACGAACATAAGTTTTTACTGTATTCACACTCAAATTAAGTTCTTCGGCGATTTCAGGATTACTATAACCCTCGACAATTAACTCTAATACCTCTAATACAATAAGCATCAGCACCACTAGAGAGAGAAGCAACAATCTCAGTGTCTATTGTATGGGAAGTTAACATAATTATTTTGATATCGGGTAAAGCTGCTTTAATCTGTTGAGTTGCTGCAATTCCATCCAAATGAGGCATTCCCACATCGATGATTGCCAAATCTGGTTTCAAAGATAATGCTGCTTCTACTCCGCGATATCCATCTTCTGCCACTCCCACAACCAACTTATGAGGTTGGGATGAGAGTAGTTGTTTTAAACCCACACCCATGATGGGATCGTCTTCGATAATTAAAATTCGCAGAGGTAAAAATTTCACTTTCTTGTTATCAAGTAGAAAATTTTAAAAGCTAATAGCTAACGGCTAACAGCTAAAAACTACGAACAATTTACTCATCGGTTTCATACTTCAAATCAGCAACGTCTAATTTTTTTTAGGTTCAGAATAAATAGGTTTTTGATCAAGAGAACCAAGTCGATTAGGAGGCCAAAAACGAACCGCAGCTTTCCCAATTAAATTCTCCCGAGGCACAAAACCCCAATAATGTGAGTCGTAACTATTATTGCGATTATCTCCTAAAACAAGATACTGCTCTTGAGGGACTTTGATCGGGCCATATTGATAACTCGGGGGATTTAAAATATATTTCTCAGTTAACCTTTGGTTATTAACATATACTTCGCCATTTCTAACTTGTACCACATCTCCTGGCAACCCAATGATGCGTTTAATAAAAGCTTCTTTGTAATTTTGTTCCTTTAAAGCCTCTGTGGGAGAAAAAACTACTACATCTCCACGTTCTGGTTCACGAAAACGATAGCTAACTTTTTCAACTATCAAACGATCATCTACCGCCAAAGTAGGTAGCATTGATTCGGAAGGGATAAAACGAGCCTCAGCAACACAAGCACGAATACCAATCGCTAAAATACCAGCAGAAACCAAGGTTTTTAACAATTCAACTATGGGATTTTCTTCTTTGTCGGTCATAAGCACATAGCCTCTATAGCAAGAGATTGGGTAGTCATTAAAAAATAATAACCTTTCTAAATTATATTTTTCTGAGCAGCAGAATTCCTAATTCCTAAACTGAGAATCTGAAAATCTGAAACTTAGGTAAATTAGAAAATAAGATGGAAGGGATAATACAAAAGCAACCCGCTTGTACCAAATTAAGGACTATAAATTTTGTCTAAGGATTATGACTGTAAATCACATACTTATACGTATATTTGCGGATATTGAATTTAAGCATTAAAATTAATTAGATTTTTCTCAACTAAGCTGTCTACGTTTAGTTGTTTGCAATTAAAGCTAAAATTTTGTTCAATAGCTAACTTTCAGGAAATCTTACCCAAGATTTTTCTGAATAATTATTTAATTGCTTCAAGATAATGTCTAAAACATTAACCGCAAAATTTTAATTAAAAAAGCTAATTGCCAATGAGTATTATTCGCTCTCTCGAATCATTTTCACTACCAGAGTTATTTAAATTAATTGAAAATAACTCTAAATCAGGTCGCTTGATTATAGAAACTCCAATTTCTAATAGAACTGCCAAACGAGAGGGGATTTACTATATTTGGTTTCAAGAAGGTCATTTAATTGCTATTAGCGATCGCCTTAATCAGAAAGGGTTAATTAATCTTATTGCAGCTAGGGGATGGTTAAGCCCCCTAATTATCTCTAGACTCAGAACTTTGTGTCCTACTACTTTACCGTTGGGGATTTATCTTCGTAAAATGAAGTTATTAGACCAACAAAAACTTAGCCTAATTTTTCAACTACAGTTACACCAAGTTTATCGCTTGTTTCAACTGACTGGTGGTCGGTTTAGATTTGATGACTTTTCGGAAATGCAAGATCGAATTTTAACTATTCCTTGGTTGGAAATGACTGGACATCGCATCAAAACTACTGAAGTTACGATGTACGCTTTAAGACTCATGGAAAATTGGTCACATTTTACCCCCCAACTGCCAGAACCCAATCTAGCTTTGCAACGAATAGTTGCTCAACCACATCTCAAACTAACGGCATCTGAACATCGATTATGGGATGTGGCTGATGGTAAAATGTCCTTATTGAATATAGCGAAATCAACAGGACAATCTTTGTCAATAGTACAAATCACTGCTTTTCGTTTAATTTCAGTGGGATTAGTCAAAGAAGTTTTTCAATCTAGCTATGACTGGAATGGGTTCAGCCCTCAAAACGCTAGACAAAGTTTATCATCCTCTCGTCAAAGTCAGCAATTGCAAAAGCTGCCTAGCAGTAATACATCTCTTTTGCAGTCCTTGGGAGAAATATTTAAAAATACAATTTCTTGAACACTATTTGCTGTGTTTATAAATTCTTCCTGAACTATCTTGGTTAATTGTTGTAATCAAGACCAAGAATAATTTCGTAAGCTAGACTAAATATGACCCTAACTGATGTTAATGAAATTAATCCCAAATTCAACTATTGGTTAATCTGATTTAAGCAGATACAATTTTTAAGTCACTGTCATAATCTAAGTTATTAAACTATGGAAAATAAAAACCCTGCTTTAGTGCAAGAACCGCGTTACGAACCTGCTATTGTTATCCCCCTCAAGCAAGAAGCTTCTCTCATAGACTGGCTGAAAGCTAATAATCGCCTCATTGCTCGTGAATCATTAGAAACAGAAAAAGTTAAAGCTGAAGATGATTTAGATGTATTAATGGAAACTGATGACGACGACGACGATGACGATTTCATTGATGATGCTGACGACGATTAAAGTTAGATAAATAATAACTGTAAAGAAAAAAAGCACAATTTGTTTTTCCTAACTACATTATTTATGATGCTGTTGAGTAATCTTTGAAAAATTTGACGTAATTGAATGGTGAATGCAAAATCACTTTCTACAGCCAAGATAATCGCTCCTACGGGTAAAAGCTTATTAATTTCTTTGATTTGTATTTTAACTTTGGGAGCGATCGCTCTAGAATTTACTGCTAGTTTCTTAGGTAAACAATCGGGTTTATTATTATTTCCTTTACTAACTTGTAGTGTACTGACTGCATTATTGGGGATCTCGGTTGTGCCGATACTCAACAAATTAAAAACTGGTCAAATCGTCCAGGAAGATGGCCCTCAAACTCATTTATTCAAAGCTGGCACTCCCACGATGGGAGGTATTTTTTTTGTTCCAGTAGCTGTTATTGTCTCTTTGATTTGGGTGAACTTTGAGCAGTCAGCTATATCTATCTCTCCCAAATTAATTGCGGTATGTTTGTTAACTTTAAGCTACGGCTTGATTGGTTGGATTGATGATTGGCAAGTATTGCGTCAAAAATCAAATAAAGGCATATCTCCCCGTATGAAGCTAACTTTACAAGTTTTATTTGGGGCAATATTTACTGTGTGGCTATTCTGGCATGAATCTGCTTCAGTTACTCAAGTTAGTCTCCCTGGAGGCTTAAATTTATCTTTGGGATGGTTATTTCTGCCTTTAGCCTTATTTGTGCTGACTGCTGAAAGCAATGCTACTAATTTAACTGATGGAGTAGACGGATTAGCTGCGGGGACAGGAGCGATCGCTTTTTTGGGGTTGGGAGCAATTGTCAGTCTAAATACTCCAGATTTAGCAGTTTTTTGTGCCTGTCTAAGCGGTGGCTGTTTGGGCTTTTTGGTTCATAATCGTAACCCTGCTAAGGTGTTTATGGGAGATACTGGTTCATTAGCTTTGGGAGGAGCGTTAGCAGCAATTGGACTCAGTACTAGTAACCTTTGGGCATTGTTTGTAATTAGTGGTCTGTTTTTTGTCGAATCTTTATCAGTGATTGCTCAGGTAAGTTACTACAAGGCAACTAAAAACTCCGAAGGTAAAGGCAAACGCTTGTTTAAAATGGCTCCGATTCATCATCATTTAGAGCTTAGTGGCTGGGGCGAAACTCAGGTTGTCGGTATCTTTTATTTGATTAACATAATATTAGTAGCGATCGCCTATTTATCAAAGTAGCAAGTTTCTTTTAGGTAGTAGGTAGTGGGTAGTAGGTGAAAACTTTGTCTCTTTTACTGTGTAAAAGCTGCTATAGTCGGGTTTACAAGTGTTACTTATCCGATCTATTCTTAGTGTGAGCGATTATTCCTTGGAAGGAGAAATGAAATATATGAACGAAAGACCTATTATTCTAGGTATAGTTGGTGACAGTGCAGCAGGTAAAACAACTTTAACCAAGGGAATCGCTCAGGTATTGGGAGAGGAAAATGTCACTATTATCTGTACCGACGATTATCATCGTTATGATCGCGTTCAAAGAGCCGAAATGGGCATTTCCGCCCTGCATCCAGACTGCAATTATTTAGACATTATTGAACAACATTTAGCTCTATTACGTGCAGGTCAGGCAATTCTTAAGCCTATTTATAATCACAACACAGGTGCTTTCGATCCACCAGAATATATTGAGCCTCGTCAATATGTAATTGTTGAAGGTTTGTTAGGATATTCAACTCGAAGAATGCGAGATAGTTATGATGTTAAAACTTATCTTGCTCCCCCAGAGTCTTTACGCTCAACCTGGAAAGTTAAACGAGATACTCGTAAACGTGGATACACTGAAGAACAAGTTCTAGATCAACTACGCAAAAGAGAGCCAGATTCAGAAGCGTTTATTCGTCCTCAGCGCAAATGGGCAGACATGATTGTTACTTTTTATCCTCCTGATGAGACAAAAAATATCGATGACAATCTTTTACTCAATGCGAATTTAATTTTACGTCCAACTATTCCTCATCCAGAGTTAGATACTATTCTCGGTGATGAAGGTAATCATCTGGGAGCAGCAATTCGTTTGGGTTTAAGTCGTGATATGGGCAAACCTGTCGATATTTTAGAAATTGATGGTCACGCTACTATCGAACAGGTTAAACAATTAGAAAGGGTAATGTGTAATGAAGTTCCTTATCTCGGTAAATTTTGTAGCCTAGAAGGCAACGAAGAACTAGGTAACGTTGTAGGAACTACAGGAGAAACACTACAAAGTTATCCTTTAGCTCTCACTCAATTATTAATTACCTACCATATGCTCAAAGCAGCACATTTATAGATTGGGAATTAGTGAATGGTGATTGGGATAAGTTATAGGTTATAGGTATTGGTGACAAGTAAGAGTAAGTAACGAGTAATAATTGATGGGTAGACTTCTACTTGCTACCTACTACCTGCTATCTACTACCTGCTACCTACTACCTACTACCCAATCACCAAATCCTTTTTAGCTTTCTTTTTTGAGCCAACTAAAGTGAGAGCGGACATCTTGACCAACTTCTTCAATTGGATGTTCTGCTTCTAAACGACGCATAGCAGTAAATCCTGGTTTACCAGACTGGTTTTCGAGAATAAAGTCTCTAGCAAAATCCCCTGTTTGAATTTCTCGCAGAATTTTACGCATTTCAGCACGGGTATTTTCGTTAACGATGCGAGGGCCACGGGTATAGTCGCCATATTCCGCAGTCGTAGAAATACTATCGCGCATTTTAGCTAACCCACCTTCAACAATTAGATCGACAATGAGTTTAACTTCATGCAAACATTCAAAATAAGCTAACTCTGGTTGATAGCCAGCTTCTACTAGGGTTTCAAAACCTGTTTTAATTAAAGCACTTAAACCACCACAAAGAACTGCTTGTTCTCCAAATAGGTCAGTTTCGGTTTCTTCTCTAAAGGTAGTTTCCAAAATACCTGCTCTTGTACCACCGATACCTTTAGCATAAGCCATAGCGCGATCGCGTGCTTGACCAGTAGCATCTTGATAAACAGCAAACAAACAAGGTACACCCTGACCTTGTGTATAGGTACGTCTTACTAAGTGTCCTGGCCCTTTAGGTGCAACCATCATTACGTCTACAGACTGGGGAGGAACGACTTGACCAAAGTGTATATTGAACCCATGAGCAAATGCTAAAACTTTACCGTCTGTTAAGTGAGGGGCAATCTGTTCTGTATATACTTGTTTTTGAACTTCGTCTGGCAGCAGAATCATAATTACATCTGCTGCTTTAGCTGCATCTTCTACAGGATGAACTGTTAATCCATCTGCTTCTGCTTTGGCTTTTGATCTACTAGAAGGATACAAACCAACAATTACTTTAACACCACTATCTTTGAGGTTGAGAGCATGAGCGTGTCCCTGAGAACCATAACCAATAATTGCTACTGTTTTATCTTTCAACAGGTCTAGGTTAGCATCCTCATCGTAATACATCCGCGCCATAAGAGTTTCTCCAGCATTTTTAATTCTTGCCTGATTATTATAATTTTTTATTCTGGTTGAGAAAAATGATCAATACAATAAGCACTATAGATTTTTTCTATAGTCATTAAACATTTATAATTTATACTTTTCCTTAAGAGGGAATGAATTTACAATCAGCAACTATTCAGTCCTAAATTTTACTGAATCAGCATGGGAGGGCAAACCTTCTGCCTGGGCTAAAATTTGAATCGTACTAGACATCTTTTTGAGAGCCGTTGACGAATATTGAATCAGACTAGAATGTTTCATAAAGGTTTCGACTCCCAGTGCTGAAGCATAACGGGCTGCGCCTGAAGTGGGCAAAGTGTGATTTGGCCCTGCAAGATAGTCTCCTACTGCTTCTGGAGTAGAACTGCCGAGAAATATTGCCCCTGCGTGACGAATTTGCTCAATTAAGTTCCAAGGTTCTGCTACTTCTAGTTCTAAGTGTTCAGGAGCAAATAAATTGGACAGTTCTACTGCTTCTGTTAAAGAATCAACTACTACAATTAAACCGTAATTAGCGATCGCTTTTTCTGTCAGTAACTTACGTGGATGATTAGCAAGTTGTTGATTGACTGACTGTTGTACTTGTTGGGCTAACTTAGCATCGGTAGTAATTAAAATTGCTGCTGCCATCGGATCATGTTCTGCCTGGGCTAATAAATCCGCTGCCACGTAGAGAGGATTAGCTTGCTCATCAGCAATAATCAAAACTTCTGAAGGCCCTGCTAAAGAATCAATTCCCACAGTCCCATAAACCATTTTCTTGGCCAAAGTTACAAAGATATTACCAGGCCCAGTAATGACATCTACTTTCGGAATCGTTTCTGTCCCATAAGCCAATGCAGCTATAGCTTGCGCCCCTCCAACCCGATAAATTTCTGTAACTCCTGCTTCTTGGGCTGCTACCAAAACCGCAGCATTCATTTTACCATCTTGACCAGGGGGTGTAACCATCACAATACGGGGAACTTGCGCTACTTTAGCTGGGATAGCATTCATCAATACTGTACTCGGATAAGCTGCCGTCCCTCCAGGTATATAAAGCCCTGCTCGATCAACAGGAGTATAGCGTTTACCTAAGACTACTTCATCTTCTTCAAACTTTACCCAAGATTTAGGGACGCGCTGACGATGAAAAGCTTCTATTTTATGACAAGCTAACTGAATGGCACGGAGGAGATCTTTCGATATTTGTTGATATGCAGCGTCTAATTCTGAACCACTGACTCGCAATTGCTCCGCAGTGTAAAGTTGTCGATCAAACTTTTCTGTATATTCTAGTAAAGCACGATCGCCATGTTTCTTGACGTTGGTTACAATTTCCCTGACGACAGCTTCTTGGGGCTGAATATCATCACCATTATTGCGATCGCCGATACGCCTTAATTCTGTTTGTGCCTCAGTTTGCCGATCAATGATTCGCAGCATTGAGATCCCCATAATCGCTATTACACTTAATTGAGCTAGTGAGTCTTTACTTTATTACTTATTATAGAAATCTTTACAGTAATAATCTCATTACTTTCCTAGCTTAACGTGATTTTATAGTCACTAGCTTGTTTCCTGGCTTGATATTTGGGTAAATAATTAATATTTTTTAATTGAGCTAAAAATTTAGTCAATTCTAGCTTGACAGTCTCCGTAAATAATTGTTATGCTGTAAAATCCAATTCTATATTTACTTCCAAATTTACCTACCCAAGCAAAATATCTGTTTAAAAAACTGTGGCTAATTCTAAATCGGCAATCAAACGTATTAAAGTAGCAGAGCGCAACCGTCTGCGTAATAAAGCTTACAAATCTGCACTTAGAACCTTGACAAAAAAATATTTTGGTGCGGTAGAAACTTACGCAGCCGAACCCACTCCCGAAAATATGGAAACTGTTCAACAGGCTATGTCCGCAGCTTATAGCAAAATTGACAAGGCAGTCAAGCGTAAGGTACTCCACAAAAACAATGGAGCCAGGAAAAAGGCTCGTATAGCCAAAACTTTAAAACAAGCTGTTGCAGCTTCTTAGACTTAATTTAAAGCGCAATATATCTTAAAGTTAAAATTCTAGAAAGTCCCAATCATTTACAATTTTAAATAGTTAACAATACACCAAGTAAATGCAGTTAATAGATACCCATGTTCACATCAATTTTGATGTTTTTCAAGGGAATTTAAGCTCGTTAAAGCAGCGTTGGCAAGCAGCAGGGGTAGTCCATTTAGTGCATTCTTGTGTAGAACCCAAAGAATTTCAGGGAATACAGTCCTTAGCGGATCGTTTCCCTGAATTGTCGTTTGCAGTCGGTTTACATCCTTTAGATGTAGATAAATGGCAAAATAATACTCAGGAGCAAATCAAAGCCCTAGCAGCTTCAGATCAACGAGTAGTGGCTATTGGAGAAACAGGGTTAGACTTTTATAAAGCTGAGAACCAAGAACAACAGATTTCAGCTTTAAAAGCACAACTGAAAATAGCCAAAGAGTTAAATAAACCAGTCATTATCCACTGTCGGGAGGCAGCGGTCAAATTAAAAGAAATATTAACCGACTTTTGGTCAACAGAAGGTGCAGTTGAGGGAGTAATGCATTGTTGGGGAGGAGACGAAACAGAAACAAAATGGTTCTTAGATCTAGGATTGTATATCAGCTATAGCGGTATTGTAACTTTCAAAAATGCCAAACAAGTTCAAGCAGCAGCCAAAATAGTCCCGAGCGATCGCTTATTGATCGAAACCGACTGTCCTTTTCTCGCCCCTGTTCCCTATAGAGGCAAAACCAATGAACCAGCTTATGTACTCCACGTAGCCAAACATATAGCTCAACTACGTGAAACCTCATTAGAAACTATAGCTAAACAAACGACTACTAATGCCTGTCGCTTATTTAATATTCAGCTATTAAGTCAAACATCAATAGATATTTAGCTTTTCTCATTAAAGCTAGAAAACTCACAATATTAACCAAGAGCAATAATCTTCATGACTAATCTGACTTATAATTTGCTACCAGACTTAATTGAAATTCAACGCTCTAGTTTTCGTTGGTTTCTCGAAGAGGGATTGATTGAAGAACTAAACAGTTTTTCACCCATCACCGACTATACAGGGAAATTTGAGCTACATTTCATGGGAGAAAATTATCGGCTCAAAGAACCCAAATATTCTATGGAGGAGGCAAAACGCCGTGACAGTACCTACAATGTCCAAGTGTACGTCCCTACTCGCTTAATAGATAAAGAAAGCGGTGAAATCAAAGAAATGGAAGTGTTTGTCGGCGATCTTCCCCTAATGACTGATCGCGGAACTTTCATTATCAATGGTGCAGAAAGAGTCATTGTTAACCAGATTGTGCGCTCGCCTGGAGTTTATTACAAAGCAGAAACCGATAAAAATGGTCGTCGTACCTATTCTGCTTCTTTGATTCCCAATCGTGGAGCTTGGTTAAAATTTGAAACCGATAAAAATGGTTTAGTCTGGGTCAGAATTGACAAAACTCGTAAACTTTCCGCTCAAGTCTTGTTAAAAGCGATCGGTTTAAGTGATAACGAGATTATGGATGGAATTCGCCATCCCGACTTTTATCAAAAAACTTTAGATAAAGAAGGTAATCCCAGCGAAGAAGAAGCTTTACTAGAACTATACCGTAAGCTACGTCCAGGTGAACCGCCAACAGTTAGCGGTGGTCAACAGTTATTAGAATCTCGCTTTTTTGACCCCAAACGCTATGACTTAGGAAGAGTCGGTCGTTACAAACTCAATAAAAAACTGCGTCTGACCGTTCCCGATACCACTAGAGTTCTCACTACTACAGATATATTAGCAGCCGTAGCCTATCTAATCAACCTGGAATTTGATGGTGGTAATACCGATGATATTGACCACTTAGGTAATCGTCGAGTACGTTCTGTAGGTGAACTATTACAGAACCAAGTAAGAGTCGGACTTAACCGTCTCGAAAGAATAATTCGCGAACGGATGACTGTTAGTGAAGCAAATAGTTTGACTCCTGCTGCCCTAGTTAATCCCAAACCCTTGGTAGCAGCGATTAAAGAGTTCTTTGGTTCTTCCCAGCTTTCCCAATTCATGGATCAAACTAACCCCTTAGCAGAATTGACCCATAAACGTCGTCTTTCTGCCCTTGGGCCTGGAGGTTTAACCAGAGAAAGAGCAGGATTTGCAGTCAGAGATATTCACCCGACTCAGTACGGGCGTATTTGTCCTGTAGAAACTCCTGAAGGCCCTAATGCTGGATTAATTGGTTCACTAGCAACCTATGCTCGCGTCAATCCTTATGGCTTTATTGCTACACCCTACTATCGGGTAGAAAATGGTCGTGTCTTTAAAAACGAAGAACCTGTATATTTAACTGCCGACGAAGAAGATGACATGAGAGTTGCTCCTGGGGACGTAGCTACTGATGACAATGGCTACATTCTGGGTGATACCATTGCCATTCGTTATCGTCAGGAGTTTTCCACCTGTGCTTCTAATGAAGTAGATTATGTAGCAATTTCTCCCATACAAATCGTTTCTGTAGCGACTAGTTTGATTCCATTTTTAGAACACGATGATGCTAACCGCGCTCTCATGGGTTCTAACATGCAACGTCAAGCTGTTCCCCTCTTACGTCCAGAACGTCCTTTAGTTGGTACAGGATTAGAAGCTCAAGCTGCTCGTGACTCAGGGATGGTAGTAGTTTCTCGTACTCATGGTACTGTAACTTATGTTGATGCTAATGATGTTCGAGTCAGAGTTGAAGAAGGTAATAACGGTTTATATGCTCCCAATCCAGGCGAAGAAATTATCTACAAACTCCAAAAATATCAACGTTCTAACCAGGATACCTGTTTAAATCAGCGACCTTTAGTCTATGCAGGCGAGGATGTTGTCCCAGGACAGGTCTTAGCGGATGGTTCATCTACCGAAGGGGGTGAATTAGCTTTAGGGCAAAATGTCTTAATCGCTTATATGCCTTGGGAAGGCTATAACTATGAAGATGCCATTTTGATCAGCGAGCGTTTAGTTTACGATGACGTATATACCAGTATCCACGTCGAGAAATTTGAAATTGAAGCTAGGCAAACTAAACTAGGGCCTGAAGAAATCACCAGAGAAATTCCTAACGTTGGCGAAGATGCACTACGTAATCTTGATGAGCGAGGCATTATTCATATTGGAGCTTGGGTAGAAGCAGGAGAAATCCTAGTAGGAAAAGTAACACCCAAGGGCGAATCAGATCAGCCACCAGAAGAAAAACTATTAAGAGCAATATTTGGAGAAAAAGCCAGAGATGTGCGCGATAACTCTCTAAGAGTTCCTAACGGTGAAAAAGGACGGGTAGTTGATGTCCGCGTCTTTACAAGAGAACAAGGTGATGAATTACCTCCTGGAGCAAACATGGTGGTACGAATCTACGTAGCCCAAAAACGCAAAATTCAGGTAGGCGACAAGATGGCTGGTCGTCACGGTAATAAAGGGATCATCTCGCGGATACTGCCCATCGAAGATATGCCCTATCTCCCTGATGGAACTCCCATTGATATTGCCCTTAATCCTTTGGGTGTTCCCTCGCGGATGAATGTAGGACAGGTTTTTGAATGTCTCTTGGGCTGGGCTGGTGAAAACCTGGCAATGCGATTTAAAATGATGCCTTTTGATGAAATGTACGGTAAAGAAGCATCCAGAGAAACCGTACATGGCAAAATTCAGGAAGCTGCTCGTAAACCTGGAAGATCTTGGGTATACGATGAGGACAACCCTGGAAAAATCAAAGTATTTGATGGTCGTACAGGTGAACCCTTTGATCGTCCCGTAACTGTGGGTAAAGCCTATATGCTTAAACTAGTTCACTTAGTAGATGACAAGATTCACGCTCGTTCTACTGGCCCATACTCTTTAGTTACCCAGCAACCTTTAGGTGGTAAAGCTCAACAGGGAGGACAACGCTTTGGAGAAATGGAAGTATGGGCGTTAGAAGCCTATGGTGCAGCCTATACTCTCCAAGAATTGCTCACAGTTAAATCTGATGATATGCAGGGACGCAATGAAGCTCTTAATTCTATTGTTAAAGGTAAGCCAATTCCTCGCCCTGGTACACCAGAATCCTTCAAAGTATTGATGCGAGAATTACAGTCTTTAGGTTTGGATATTGCAGTACACAAACTCGAAGCAGTGGATGATGGTAGTAGTCGTGATGTAGAAGTAGATTTAATGGCAGATACTCCTCGTCGTACTCCCAACCGACCCACCTATGAATCTCTACAAAGAGAAGAAACTACCGAAGAAGTATAGCTTTAAAGGATAAAAAAGATAAGGGATGAAGGATGAGCGGTTTGTTTTTTATCCCTTCATCTCTTGTCAACAAATAACTAATTCCTAAACCCTAATTTCCAGTCAATAATGAGAAACCAAATAGAACAAAGATTCGATTACGTCAAAATCGGTATTGCCTCTCCTGAGCGAATTCGTCAATGGGGAGAAAGGACATTACCTAATGGTCAGTTGGTTGGGGAAGTAACTAAACCCGAAACCATTAACTATCGAACCCTCAAGCCAGAAATGGATGGCTTATTTTGTGAGCGCATTTTTGGCCCAGCCAAGGACTGGGAATGTCATTGTGGTAAATACAAACGGGTACGCCATCGTGGAATTGTTTGTGAGCGTTGTGGAGTTGAAGTAACAGAATCGCGGGTACGTCGCCATCGTATGGGCTATATTAAGCTGGCTGCTCCTGTGACTCATGTTTGGTATCTTAAGGGGATTCCTAGCTATTTGAGTATTTTATTGGATATGCCTCTAAGGGACGTAGAACAGGTGGTTTATTTTAATGCCTACGTAGTTCTAGATCCTGGTAATGCAGGAAATTTGTCACCCAAACAGCTATTAACTGAAGATCAGTGGATTGAAATTGAAGATCAACTTTACAGTGAAGATTCAGAATTAGTAGGGGTTGAAGTTGGTATTGGTGCTGAGGCAGTACAGAGACTTTTAGAGGAAGTTAACTTAGAAGAAGAAGCAGAGCAGCTACGGGAACAAATTAATGATGCTAAAGGGCAAAAAAGAGCCAAATTAATTAAGCGTCTGCGAGTAATTGATAACTTTGTCGCTACTGGTTCTCGTCCCGAATGGATGGTATTAAATGCAATTCCTGTAATTCCTCCAGATTTACGTCCAATGGTGCAGTTAGATGGTGGTCGTTTCGCTACCTCTGACTTAAATGACCTATATCGCCGAGTAATTAACCGTAATAACCGTTTAGCCAGACTACAAGAAATTTTAGCTCCAGAAATTATTGTTCGGAACGAAAAACGGATGCTTCAAGAAGCAGTAGATGCTTTGATTGATAATGGTCGTCGCGGTCGTACAGTAGTTGGAGCAAACAATCGTCCACTCAAATCCCTGTCAGATATCATTGAAGGTAAACAAGGGCGTTTCCGCCAGAACTTATTAGGTAAACGAGTTGACTATTCAGGTCGTTCGGTAATTGTAGTCGGGCCAAAACTGAAGATTTATCAGTGCGGATTACCCAGAGAAATGGCGATCGAGTTATTTCAGCCGTTTGTGATTCATCGTTTGATCAATAGTGGCATGGTGAATAACATTAAAGCTGCCAAAAAACTAATTCAACGTAATGATCCTAGTGTTTATGAAGTTCTCAAAGAAGTAATTGCAGGGCATCCTGTAATGCTCAATCGCGCTCCTACTTTACACCGTTTGGGTATTCAGGCATTTGAACCGATTTTGGTAGAAGGAAGAGCAATTCAACTTCATCCTTTGGTTTGTCCTGCTTTTAATGCTGACTTTGATGGTGACCAAATGGCAGTCCACGTCCCCTTGTCTCTAGAAGCTCAGGCAGAGGCGCGATTGTTAATGCTTGCCTGTCATAATATTCTCTCGCCAGCAACAGGAAGACCAATTGTTGCACCATCTCAGGATATGGTTTTGGGCTGCTATTATTTAACGGCAGAAAATCCTCAAGCAATTAAAGGAAAAGGTCGTCGCTTTGGTAATTTAAATGATGCGATCAAAGCTTATGAGCAAGGACAAGTAGATATTCATGCTCATGTCTGGCTACGTTATGACGGCGAAGTAGTAACAGACGAACCAGATGTAGAAGTGCTTGAGTCAGAAACTTTCGCTGATGGTAGCAAGATTGAATACTATCGTCAGAGATTTGTCAGAAAGTCGGCTGAAGGTGAACAAATTGCTCAGTACGTAGATACTACTATTGGTCGTATTATTTATAACAAAACAGTTCAGGATGCTTTAACGGCAATGGTATAAGCAAAAAGGCTAACCCTAAAAACTAAAAAAGTATTAATAGCTAGGAACGGAAAAGTAAGAATGAAATTTTATAACCACATCGTTGATAAAGGTCGTCTAAAAAAACTGATGACTTTAGCTTATACCGAATATGGTTCGGCTCATAGTGCGACTATGGCTGATTCACTTAAGGAACTAGGCTTTCGTTATGCGACAGTAGCAGGGGTTTCTATTAGTGTAGACGATCTCAAAGTACCACCAATTAAAGCCGAAATGCTAGCAGCAGCAGAGGCAGAAATTAAGGAAACAGAACAACGCTATGCTCGGGGTGAAATTACAGAAGTAGAACGTTTCCAAAAGGTAATTGATACTTGGAACAGTACCTCAGAAAGCCTGAAAGATGAAGTAGTAACTAATTTCCGCTCTACCGACCCGCTAAATTCAGTTTACATGATGGCTTTTAGTGGAGCGCGAGGAAATTTATCTCAGGTACGTCAGTTAGTGGGAATGCGTGGATTGATGGCAGATCCGCAAGGAGAAATTATTGACTTACCAATTAAAACTAATTTCCGCGAAGGACTAACCGTAACTGAATATATTATCTCTTCTTATGGTGCGCGTAAAGGTTTGGTGGATACCGCTTTAAGGACTGCCGACTCTGGTTATTTGACCCGCCGTTTAGTTGACGTTTCCCAAGATGTAATTGTCAGAGAAGTAGATTGTGGGACTCAACGGGGTATTCATCTGCAAGCAATGAAAGATGGCGATCGCACTTTAATTCATCTATCAGATCGTCTCTTGGGTAGAGTTTTAGCAGAAGACGTAAAAGACAAAAAAGGGAAAATAATAGCTACCCGTAATCAGGATATTGATCGTGAACTAGCTCAAGAAATAGGCGATCGCGTTGAAGATGTAATGGTACGTTCTCCTTTAACTTGCGAAGCTGCTCGCTCTGTATGTCAAAAGTGTTACGGTTGGAGTCTGGCTCACGGACATATGGTAGACATGGGTGAAGCAGTTGGGATTATTGCTGCTCAATCTATCGGTGAACCTGGTACACAGTTAACTATGCGTACCTTCCACACTGGTGGTGTATTTACAGGGGAAGTTGCTCGCCAAATTCGCGCCAAAGCCGATGGGAAAGTTAAATTTGGGCCAGGATTAACTACTCGCCCAATTCGTACTCGTCATGGTGATGAGAGAAATCAGGTAGAAACTGTCGGCGATATTCAGCTAATTCCCCATAAAGGCAAGGCAGTAAGCAACAACCTGACTGCTGGTTCTTTGATCTATGTTAAAGACGGCGAAGAAGTTATCAAAGGCCAGTTGCTAGTTGAAGTCGCCAAAGTTAGGGTACAAAAATCTACCGAAAAAGCAGCTAAAGATGTAACTTCTGATTTAGCAGGAGAAGTTATTTTTGCCGATTTAGTTCCTGAAGACAAAAAAGACCGCCAAGGTAACACTACTCGTATCGCTCAAAGACCAGGCTTATTGTGGATTTTATCGGGAGAAGTTTACAATTTACTTCCTGGTGCTGAAGCATTAGTAAAAAATGGCAATAAAGTTAAACCAGGGGATATTTTAGCTCAAACTAGACTTACTGCTGCTAATGGTGGTGTGGTAAGAATGATGCCTAACAGCCGTGAAATTGAAATTGTCACTGCCTCGGTTTCTCTCGATCAAGCTAAAGTTAAAATCGAAAGTGATGGTGGTCGCGAACAATATATCATCTACACTGCTGATGAGCGTAAATTCTTACTCAGAGCGACTCCTGGCACCAAGGTACAAAACAATCAAATTGTTGCTGAACTAATTGATGATCGCTATCGGACAGAAACAGGTGGAATCATCAAATACGGCGGAATTACTATTGGTAAAGGTAATCGTAAATTGGGTTACGAAGTAGAACAAGGTGGTACACTACTATGGATTCCTGAAGAAAGCCATGAAGTCAATAAAGATATTTCTCTGTTAATTGTCGAAGATGGTGAATATGTAGAAGCAGGCACAGAAGTCGTCAAAGATGTTTTCTGTCAGTCATCGGGAATTGTTGAAGTAGTACAGAAAAATGACATTCTCCGAGAAATTATTATTAAGCCAGGTGAACTACATCAGCTAGACGATTCTAAGAGTGAATGGCACGAACAGCTAATTCAAGCTGGCACAGAAGTATTCCCAGGAGTTGTCCCTGAAGAACTAAGATACGGAGAAGTAGTAGAAACTACCGAAGGGCCTGCTTTGATTTTACGACCTGTCCAAGAATTTGAAGTAGCAGATGAACCTTCGATTCCTTCTCAAGCATCGGTCAATCAAGATGATGGTCGTCAGATAGAACTACGTTCTGTACAAAGAATCTACTATCGAGATGGAGAACGAGTCAAATCCGTCAATAGTTTGTCTTTACTTAGCACCCAATTGGTGTTAGAGATTGACACTACGGAAGAAAATGATGTCATTGCTAATCTGAGTGCGGATATCGAATTACAACCAGAAGAAGACGATCCTGATACTCAAAGACTACAGATGGTAATTCTTGAATCTTTAGTCTTAAGAAGAGATACTGATGTCGATCCCCATAGTGGTGAAATTCAAACTAGAGTGTTAGTTGAAGACGGTCAAGAAATTGCCAAAGGTGCTACTATCGCTCGTACTGAAATTCAGTGTAAATCAGCAGGAGAAGTTCAGGGAATTAGAGAAGGAGCAGAAGCTATTCGTCGGATTCTAGTAGTACGAGATAGCGATTTAATTACCCATGAACTAGATGTACCTAAAAGCGGTTGTAACTACAAAGAAGGAGATTTATTAGTATCTGGTAGTAAAATTGCCGAAGGAGTTCAATTAGAACAATCAGGGCAAGTAGTAAAAATAACTGAGACTGAGGGAAAAACTACCGTTATTTTCCGCCATACTCGACCTTACCGTGTATCTCAAGGAGCAATTTTACATATTGGTCATGGTGATTTGGTTCAGCGTGGTGATAATTTGGTATTGCTAGTTTTTGAGCGTTCCAAAACAGGAGATATCATTCAAGGTCTACCTCGGATTGAAGAACTATTGGAAGCCCGTAAACCAAAAGAATCATGTGTTCTCAGTCGTAGCTCGGGAGTCTGTCAGGTAGTTTACGAAGAAAATGAAACCGTAGACATCAAAATTCTTGAAGATGATGGTGTTGTGAGTGATTATCCTGTTAAACCTGGGCAAAATGCTATTGTTAGCGATGGACAGGTTGTGGAGGCAGGAGAACCATTAACTGATGGCCCAGCTAATCCTCACGAGATTTTAGAGACATACTTTAATTACCATTTACCTGCAAAAGGTTGCTATGAATCCTCTCTAATTGGTTTACAACAGGCGCAGCTATTTCTAGTCCGCCAGGTACAGTCTGTTTATCAGAGTCAAGGAATTGATATTTCCGATAA
The DNA here is from genome assembly GCA_051658085.1 of Waterburya sp. Classification (GTDB taxonomy): domain Bacteria; phylum Cyanobacteriota; class Cyanobacteriia; order Cyanobacteriales; family Xenococcaceae; genus Waterburya. Next base: position 154,293 of record JBOFLX010000101.1, on the reverse strand, counting down.
ACATATTGAGGTGATTGTTAGACAAATGACTGCTAAAGTCAGAGTTGACGATGGTGGAGATACTATCATTTTGCCTGGTGAATTAATGGAATTGCGTCAAATTGAACAAGTAAATGAAGCAATGTCTATCACTGGTGGCGCACCAGCACAGTATACCCCTGTATTATTAGGTATTACTAAAGCTTCTCTCAATACCGATAGCTTTATCTCGGCAGCTTCGTTCCAAGAAACTACTAGAGTCTTAACCGAAGCAGCAATTGAAGGTAAGTCTGATTGGCTCAGAGGGTTGAAAGAAAACGTGATTATTGGTCGTCTAATTCCTGCGGGAACTGGTTTTAATGCTCACGAAGAACCAATGTCTGTCCGTAGTGACATGGATTCTTCTTCAAGGAATAACGGACTGTATGGTTATGGGGATGATTTTGAATCCTATCGTCTGGGAGATGATTTTAATGGGGGATTGGAAACTACGCCTTTCCGCTCCTATAAAAATTTGAATGACGATGAAAATGTGATTCTCGATGATCACTCAGCCAGAGCCTATACAGGTTTAGATGAGGATGACGATGTAGATGTAGATGTAGATGTAGATGTAGATGCAGATGTAGATGTAGATGTTTCAGAATTTGAAATGGATATAAATTATGACGAAGAAGATTAAAAGTGAGGAATAAACTTAACTAACAGTCTGTTAACTAAATCAAAATATTTAACAAGCGGTGCGACGATAAATAAGAGGAATCTTAAGAAGCTCATAGCATCGCTTTTTTGTGTCTGCTCTATTTACAATGAAAGAAAAAATGGCTTGTAGATGCCTAATCTTTTTTATTGAGATATTCTGGGAATTATATGACTAAAATAGAAAATCATTCTAGCCATTCAATAGTTGATGGCAATAATTTAGAACTCTCTCCCCATGTACATGATGAAGAATCTTTAAGACAAATTATTAATCGTTTATCTCGAATTGAAGGTCATGTTCGAGGTATTAAAACTATGGTAAGAGAAAATCGTCCTTGTCCAGAAGTCCTCAATCAAATTGCAGCCGTTAAAGGAGCAATATCTAGTGTCGCTAAGATTATATTAGAAGAGCATTTAGAGGAGTGTATAATTCGTGCTGTTGATCGAGGCAATCTAGAAGTAGAAATTAAAGAGTTAAAAAATACTTTAAATCGTTTTCTACCATAGACTGGTGATGCTAAGGATGAGCTTTTGTTCAATCGCCTGATGAGGTTATATAATGTATAAGACTAAGATGGTTCAAGTTTGTTTATCTAGTTTCTCGCTCTGCATCTTTAGTTTATTGATTAATCTTGTTGTTTTAGACATTGCAACTCTTCGTGCTATTGCTCAAGACTCTGCATCCGATCCAGACAGAGATAAAGCAGCTAATACTGTTAAAACTACTTTAGAACCAGAAATCTTATCAGAAATTAATCGAGTTAGAACCAATCCTCAAGCTTATGCTCAGTGGCTCGAAGCACAGCGTCGATATTATGATGGTATCTGGTTAAAATTACCAGGGGAAAAGCCAATTAGAACTAATAGGGGACTCAAAGCCTTAGAAGAAGCGATCGCCGTTCTTAAAACCCAACAACCTTTACCGCCTCTAGATATTTCTGAACAAACTGCTGCTACGGCTACTAGTAAGCTGGAAAATTTTGCTACTGCTAACAATATCCAGAATATTAGTTATGGTCGAGTCACCGCCAAGGGAATAGTTATGGGTATCGTGGTGGATGATTTATTTCCTGATCGCCGTCGCCGTAATAATCTTTTGAGTTCTGAAGCTGCTAACACAGGAGTCGTCTGTAAACCCGATCCTCGATATGCTAAGGTATGCGCGATCGCCTATTCTGATACTCCAGTTGATGTTGCCGAGGAGCAAGCTACTACAACTACTACACGCGATACAGAAAATACCACTTCTGCTGAACAACCAGCTACTACTGCAAGCCAAACTGAAACAGAAACTACTGCAACTCAACCCGAAACTACAGAAAATTCAACGACCCCTGAAGTACAAGTCAATTCTACGACACCTGAAACAGAAACTACTGCAACTCAACCTGAAACTACAGAAAATTCAACGACCCCTGAAGTACAAGTCAATCCTACGACACCTGAATCTACAGAAAATACTACGACCCCTGAAGTACAAGTTAATCCTACGACACCTGAAACAGAAACTACTGCAACTCAACCTGAAACTACAGAAAATACTACGACCCCTGAAGTACAAGTCAATCCTACGACACCTGAAACAGAAACTACTGCAAGTCAACCTGAATCTACAGAAAATACTACGACCCCTGAACAGTCTGCTACTACTAGCACGCCTGACTCTAATGATAATGGTGCTGTTACCGAAACCTTACCTCAACCCCCACAAACTCTTCCTGGTGTTCCCGATGTAATTCCATCAAACTCGGAAGAAACTGTAGAATCTTCGCCAACTGACAACCAAGATTCAGAAGTCGCTCAAGAAGAGGAAAATCTTCCAGAAGCAACTAATGAAAATGAAGACACTGAAACAGCAGCCTCAGATAGTGCAGAAACAACCAGCGAGGATACCGAAACAGCAACCTCAGATAGTGAAGCTAATCAAGACCAAGAAGATGTTGAAGTGTTTGAAGCAGAAGCAGAAAATTCAGAAACAGAAGTTGCTACTAATTCAGACAGTTCTCGTTTACTAAACAACGTGGAAAGAGGAACTTTAGAAACAGGCGATCGCACAATTGCCGAAGACGGTAGCTTGTATGATTCTTATCCTTTAGAGGGCAAAGCAGGTGATTCTTTTACTATTAATCTAGAAAGCGATGAATTCGATCCTTTTGTGGCTTTAATTGATAATAAAGGCAATATAGTTGAGCAAAACGACGATATTGACCAAGATAATAGTAACTCTCAAATTCAGGTAACTATTCCGCAAGATGGTGTTTATAACGTCATTGTTAATGCCTACGATCAAGGAGGTAAAGGTAATTATGTTTTGACTGTACGTCGTTAGTCAGTTATCAGTCATCAGTTACCAAAGTAGCAAGCTTCTTTTAGGTAGTAGGTAATATAGATAATGAGCAAATAACTTATTCCCAGTCACTAATCCCTAATCCCTAATCCCAGTTAACAAACACAAAATTAAAACTTCGCTCCATTCTACGACTGCGCCATAAGTATCGCCTGTATGTCCCCCTAGCTGTTTATAAAACCAATATCCAGTCCCAAGAGCGATCGCGCTACTACCTAAAACTATAATTCCTACTTGCCACCAGGATAGATATTCAACAGTTAACCAGAGGCTACTAAAGCTCAGTAAAAACAATAAACCTAATAATATATCTTGGGGTAGACGTAGATTCTTTTTATGAAATGCACCTTTACCAGTATCTCTGAGATAAGGATAAAAGGCGATCGCCATCACCTGTCCCCATCTTGCCCAACCTGTAGCGGTTAGTATTACTAACCAGAGAGGTAGTGACATTTCACTGATCGTTACAGTTTTTAATAAAAGAATAATCACGGCAGCGATCGCGCCAAATGCTCCTGTTGCACTCTCTTTCATTACCGCTAATTGACGCTCTTTATCCGTTACTGACAAGCCATCAGCGGTATCCATCGCTCCATCTAAGTGTAAACCTCCTGTTATCCCGATCCACACTGCCACAGTTAAAACACTGAGAGTTAAGTTAGGTAAGCTAAGTAATTTCAACACTAAATTAAACAAAGCTACTAATAGTCCAATCAGTAAACCTACGACAGGACACCAGCGAGCGATTCGTGACCAATTATTAGTCCACTGAGTAGGTAGAGGTGTAATTGTATAAAATATTACCGAGCTTAAAAAGGAAGTAATTAACTCAATTATCCATGACCAAAGGTAATAAATAGGCATTTTTGAACTGGATCAATACTAAATTGAAATTTGATTAAATACTGGGGAAATCTTGGGCTAATATTGTTTCATAGACTACTTTATTTTTACGGCATATTTCTCACAACCACATATCGATACTCAGCAACTTGATAATTCAAATCTACTTCATATGAATAAACATCACGGCACGCAATCTTTACCCGCTCCCTGTATTGTCGATGAGGGAATTGTGATTAACCAAGATGATATCAAACGTTTATTAGCTGATTTGTGTCACGTTCACTATATTCATAGTGTCGATGGACGAGTGAATAGTAAAGGTCAAGGATTAATTCAGGAAATCTTTTGTGACTCCCATCAATCTACTCTAGTTGCTAATCGCAAAATCTATCTAAATATTCAAAGTTTTGATTATTTACAGCTAAGTAGATCTACTGACAATCTCACTTGTTTTGACCTCATTCAAGATAATCGCCAGCTACGCTTGATTCCTGTCTCTCGCATTGCCCAAACTCAGACTCTCTCTAGAAATATCGATGCCGAAACTATAGAAGCGATGGTTACAGAAGTTTTATCTGCTCGTTTGGATGTGCAGTTTGATGATGACGAATTTTAGTGACCAGTGACCAGTCATCAATAATCAGTAATCAGTCATCAGTAATTAGTCATCAGTAATTAGTACTTAATTAATAGTGGGATTTTCATTTGAATGTCAGGCAGTCTGTAACCAGACTCAAGCTAGGGCAGGAATTTTTCATACTCCTCACGGTGTTGTAGAAACACCTCGATTTATGCCCGTCGGCACTTTAGCAACTGTCAAAGGAATTATTCCTCAACAGCTTCAGGCAGCCAAGGCACAAATGATTCTGGCAAATACCTATCATCTTCATTTACAACCAGGGGAAGATATTGTCAAAGAAGCTGGAGGTTTACATAGTTTTATGGCTTGGAAGCAGCCAATCTTAACGGATTCAGGAGGTTTTCAAGTTTTTAGTCTCAGTGATCTACGCCAAATTACCGAAACAGGAGTGACTTTTAAATCTCCTCGCGACGGTAGAATGATCGAAATTACTCCAGAGCGATCTATTCAAATTCAAAATGCCTTGGGTGCTGATGTGATTATGGCATTTGATGAATGTCCCCCTGCTGATGCCACTAAAGAGCAAATACAAGCTGCTACAGATAGAAGCTATCGCTGGCTAAAAAGGTGTATCACCGCTCATCAAAATCCTGAGAAGCAAGCTTTGTTTGGAATTGTTCAGGGAGGAATACATCTCGATTTACGAACTCAAGCAGTAGAACAACTAGCAGAATTAGACTTACCTGGTTATGCAATTGGTGGAGTCAGTGTGGGGGAAACCACCGAATTAATTAATGCGACGGTCAAACATACTGCTCCTTTATTACCTGCTGATAAACCTCGCTATTTAATGGGAGTAGGAACTTATCGAGAAATGGCACAGGCGATCTCATCTGGGATAGATTTATTTGACTGCGTGATTCCAACTCGCTTAGGTCGTCATGGAGCAGTCTTAATTCAAGGTCAAAGAATTAATATTAAAAATGCTCAATATAAACGAGATTATCAACCTCTAGATCCTACCTGTCCTTGTTACGCCTGTCAGAATTTTAGTCGTGCTTATCTTAATCATTTGGTGCGATCGCGTGAAATGTTAGGCTATATGATGCTATCACTTCACAACGTTACGGAATTAATTCGTTTTACACAGCAGATCCGTCAGGCAATTTTTGATGGTACTTTTACTCAAGAATTTTCAGCTTGGCTGACAGATTAACTTTGGTAAGTATATTGCAATTTCTATTAACATTAGAAAAACTGTGAACAATCGCCAGATAAAATTGTCTTTAAAATACTTAGTTAATTTATTTTTAATCTGTTGGCTTTGTTTGCTAACAGCTTGTAGTCCACCTCGGAGAGTCTCGGCAACAGAGAGAATGTTTCGTCCTTTGAGTTTAGAATTTGTCGCTCAATACGAAATTCCTAAAGCAACTTTCCAAAATACTAAAATAGGTGGATTATCAGCGATCGCTTATGATCGGCAACAAGATCGGTTTTATGTCTTGTCTGATGATCGAGGCAGGCGATCTCCCGCACGTTTTTATACCTTTAAACTAGAAGTTCAACAGACTAATAACAGCCAACTGAAGATTGTAAATTTTCAACCAGAAAAAGTAACATTTCTCCAAGATGAACAAGGCAATAATTATCCAACCGAAAGCATCGATCCAGAAGGACTAGCTCTTTCTCCTCGAAATACTATTTTTATCTCTAGCGAAGGAAACCCAACTAAAAACATTAAGCCTTTTATTGCCGAATTTGCGCCAGAAACAGGTAAAAAATTACTCGATCTGCCCTTACCGCAACGTTATTTAAATAGCCAAAAGCCAGCTCAAACCCAAGGAATTCAAGAAAATTTGGCATTTGAAGCTTTAACAATTAATCGTACTGGTTTACCTGAAGATCCTTTTCGTTTGTTCACTGCAACTGAGTCAGCCTTAAGTCAAGATAAATCTTCTCAAGAAGAAGCACCAGCCAAAATTCGTTTACTACACTATGTTATTAATCCTATAGGTAGTCCCATTGTAGTAGCAGAACATTTATATCCCCTTGACCCCGCACCCCCTGAAGTTATCGCTAATGGACTAACAGAATTGATCGCATTACCAACCGAAGGTTATTTGCTCAGTTTAGAACGGACTTTTGGTTTGACAGGCTCAGGAGCTAAAATATTTCAATTAATAGTTGGAAATGCTACCGACACTAGTAATATTGCTAGTTTCAAAGGTAATTTAACTGCTGTTAGACCTTTAACCAAACAACTATTATTTGATTTATCCAAATTAGAAATTTATTTAGATAATCTCGAAGGCATGACTTTAGGGCCTCGTTTACCCGATGGTAGCAAAAGTTTACTTTTAATTAGCGACGATAATTTCAATGATGAACAGATTAGCCAGTTGCTTTTATTTCGTATAGTAGGAAAATAGGCTGATATAGCCGTACAAAATTAGATTGGAACATTAATAGTAATCGGCTCGCAAGTAGGAATTAGGAAGTAGTATTTCAATGTCTTAACGTTGTTACGTATGGCTATAGCATTCCTGTTTAAGTTTTAATTCATCGATATTTAATTTTAATTAACTTATTGCTTTCCCTAGCATCGATTAATCTGCTATAATGCTTAGTCGATGCTCTTGTGGAGAGGTGGCTGAGCGGTTGAAAGCGGCTCCCTGCTAAGGAGTTATGGGGTGTAAACTTCATCGGGGGTTCGAATCCCCCCCTCTCCGTACAATAAAACTTAAACTTTTGGCGTTGCACCTGAACAAATACCAGAATTTTTCCCCTTTAAAATTTTTTTGGTGAATTACACAATACTTAACTTATTCTCAAACCATAATTCAGGTCGCCATAATTAGGATTATGCTTAGACGATTGGCATGGTTGATCACTTTTTAGACATCTTCTAAGGAAAGTTTTTTTTTAGCTTGTTTGACGGATCATCTTGGGGATTTCGAGTATAATTCCAATCTATCAAACCTGAGAGAAGTAAAGCTAGGATTTTTATATATGAAGTATTTTCAAAGAATAGTTTCTCAAAGAAACCGTTTTACCTCTAAAATCATGCTCCCTCTATTGTGTATTAGTGCTGCTATACTGGCAACTTCCTGTCAAGGAGGAGGAGGGGATTCGGCTGGTAATACTGGCAACACAAGCAACAATAATCAACCTGAAGCAGAACAAAAAGAGGGGCTTAAATTAGCGACTTTAGCTCCAATTACGGGCGATTTAGCTTCTATTGGGCAAAATTGGCCCGCTGCCGTTCAGCTAGCGGTAGATACAATCAATGAATGTGGTGGGGTGAACGAAGCCTCTGTCAGTTTAACCAATGAAGATGATCAGACAGATCCCAGTGCTGGTAGTAGTGCCATGACTAAACTGGCTGAGGTGGATAAGGTGGCTGGAGTAGTCGGCTCTTTTGCCAGTAGTGTTTCAGGTGCAGCAGTAGATGTCGCAGTACGTAACAAAGTGATGATGGTGTCTCCTGGTAGTACTAGTCCTGTATTTACCGAACGAGCGAAAAACGGTGAGTTTAATGGTTATTGGGCGCGAACTGCACCACCAGATACCTATCAATCTCAAGCATTAGCAGCCTTGGCTCAAAAACAAGGCTTTAAAAAAGTTTCTACCGTTGTTATTAATAATGATTATGGTGTAGGTTTTGAACAACAATTTGTTGAAGCATTTAAAAAAGCTAAGGGCAATATTGTCGGTCAGCCTGTGCGTTATGATGCTAAAGCAGCAACTTTAGATAGTGAAGCTAAAGCAGCTTTTAGTAGTAAACCCGATGCGGTAGCAGCAGTTTTATATGCTGAGACAGGCAGTGTTTTACTCAAATCCGCTTTTGAGCAGGGATTAACTGATGGGGTAACAATTCTACTGACAGATGGAGTTTATTCTGATGATTTTATCCGTCAGGTAGGTAAGACTGCTGATGGTAAATCAATTATCGCTGGAGCTATAGGAACTGTGCCAGGAGCTAATGGTAAGGCTTTACAAGAATTTACTACTTTGTGGAATGAAAAAGTTAAAAAGGAATTAACTGCCTATGTTCCTCATAACTGGGATGCAGCCGTCCTGATGATGTTGGCAGCTGAAGCCAGTGACGCTAATACAGGAGAAGGAATTAAAAGCAAAATTCTAGACGTTGCAAATGCTCCAGGTACGGAAGTCAGTGATGCTTGTGAGGCAATGAAACTAGTTCGTCAAGGAGAAGATATTAATTTTCAGGGTGCTAGTGGTAATGTTGATATTGACAAAAATGGCGATGTAGTTGGTAGCTATGATGTTTGGAAGGTAGGGGAAGATGGTACTTTAAGTGTAATTGACAAAGTAAATCCCAGTGGTGGCAGTTAGGGCAGTTATGACAGTTAGGGCAGTTAGGGCAGTTAGGGCAGTTAGGGCAGTTCAAAAAAGCTATAGGTTTTAGAGCTTGCAAACATACCCTAAATCGCACTAAGCTAGACGGAGATAGGGAAAAAGATATATCATTACGATCTATTCTTTTTTGTATCTTTCTATCCTAGTCCGCAATTATTGCTGTTTTAAGTAACTAAAATCGCGATCGCCCTATAGATATAGTTGATTGCGTATTCTAGCAAACGAAAACCATAAATTATGATACTGAAACAAATTATCTCCCAGATCAAAAATTACTTTCCTGCACCTGAAGTTCATGCCCATTGTGATGGCCCTTGTGGTGTATATGATCCAGCTTCCGCTCGTATTACGGCTGAGGCAGTAGTATCAATGACTAAAAAAATTATTGATCTAGAAGTTCCTGGTGCTGGTGACAAAGCTGCCAATATTGCTTATCAAAATACACTTTCTCGCTATGTTGCGATTAAAGAAGAGCAAGCGCAAAAAACTAAAGAAGATTTACTAATTCTTTGGACAGATTATTTTAAACCTGTGCATTTGGAGCAATATCCTGATCTACATGATACTTTTTGGAAAGCTGCCAAGCTCTGTTCTGCTTGTAAAGTAGAGGTTAGCATTGAACACGCTAACGAATTGATGGAAGCGGTACAGAAAATTCATGATATGTTCTGGGCAACCAAGGGACGTAATGTTACTTGGTATAAAGCTAGCTAATTACTAAGCTGTTAAAAATACAGTAAATAATTCTCGAAGTGAGTTGGTTTTGTCTGGCTCACTTTTTTTGTTTTGTCAAATAAAATAATATTAAAATATATTGGTATTTATGGTCATTTGCTACGAAAGATTTAAATTTGTTCATAGCAATTTATAACCTAAACTTTTTCTCCCAATTAATTTTTGCTGATGCCAAAATGGGGAGAGATTAAATAATCATAAAAATTCTTTTATTTAGGTCGAGTGAACACTAATGTTAAACATTGGTGCTACTGTTGGCTGTGAAATTTATTTTGTGATTAATTTAGATGCTGTTTAGCATTTTAATCTGATATTTGGTGTGAGTGAGGTTTATGTAATGTCTAAAAGCTGGGGAAAAATTCTAACCCCTATCTTGATTGTTTATCTATTATTATCATCAAATAATAAGGCGATCGCGCTACCAGCAATTCCCAATAACCTTAATCAGCAGGATAAAATCACACCTAAGATTAGTGAACCTAAAGCAGATTTGGTTGACAATTTTGATGTAACTACAGGCAAAACTCAACTATTATTTACTCAGGCAAATAAACTTGAGCAATTGTCTGATATCAAACCTACAGATTGGTCTTATGAAGCTTTAAAAAATTTGATTAATCGCTATGGTTGCATCAGTGGATTTCCTAATCGCACTTATCAAGGTGAACAAGCAATTAACCGCTCGGAATTTGTCGCAGGACTTAATGCTTGTTTGAATAAAATTGAAGGCATTATTACTAATTCTGGTCAGATTGAGCAAACTGATGTTGACACTATATTACGTTTGATGCAAGAGTTTCAGTCAGACTTAGCCATCTTGCAAGGCAGAACCGATGGTTCTCAGGCTCGTATAGGAGATTTAGAAGCAACACAATTCTCTACCACCAGTAAACTCCAAGGTGAAGCAATTATCGGTTTGGGTAGTATTTTAGCCAGTGATTCAGGAGCAAACAGCACTATTTTAGGCAGTCGATTAAGGTTAGAGCTTGAAACTAGCTTTAATGGCGATGATTTATTATTTACAAGATTATCTAATTCCGATTTTCCTGGTTTTTCAACAAAAACTAATACATTTGAAGGAAATTTAGCTTTTGCTGCTCCCAATAGCGATAATTTAGAGTTAGAAAAACTAAACTATACTTTCGGAGTAGGTAATAAAATCGACGTGATTGTTGGTGCAGCTGGGATAGCTGCTGATGATCTTGCTCCTACCATTAATCGTTTGGATGGAGATGGAGGTTTGGGTGCAATTTCTGCTTTTGGTACTCGCAATCCTATTTACTATTCTTCAGGAGATGCTGGGTTGGGAATTAGCCATCGCCCTATCAAGCAAGTTGAAATTAGTGCTGGTTATTTAGCTTCTACTGCTAATGAATCTAGTCCTGGCAATGGTTTATTTAATGGTGCTTATAGTGCGTTAGGACAAATTACGATCGCTCCCATAGATAACCTGAATTTAGCTGCTACTTATATTCATAGCTACAATCAAAGCGATACGGGAACAGGCACACAACGAGCCAATCTACAAGCGCAAACTGCCGAATTATTTAATGAAGCAGCCTTAACTGTTAGTAATTCCTATGGTTTAGAGCTATCTTGGACAATTAGCGATCGCTTGATAATCGGTGGCTGGGGTGGATTGAGTAAAGTTAGCAATCTTTCGACTCCCAATCAACAAATTACTCGTGGTACACAGGATATCTGGAATTGGGCAGCAACTTTGGCTTTACCAGACTTGGGTAAGGAAGGTAGCTTAGGCGGGATTGTAGTGGGAACAGAACCGACTGTAACAAATTCTTCTATTAATTCTGTCAACAACGAAAATAATAATGAGCTAGGGGAAGATGACCAGCGTTCTTTACATTTAGAAGCTTTTTATCAATATCAAGTCAACGATAATATTGCTATTACTCCTGGAGTAGTTTGGATTACTGAACCTGAAAGCGATCAACCTAAAGCAGATGATTTAGTGATTGGCACAATTCGTACTACCTTGAGTTTTTAAAAAAGCTATCAGCTATTAGCTATCAGCTTTTAGCCTTTGATTTATTACCTACTACCTACTACCTACTACTCACTACCTTTTTTGCTACTTCCTACTTTCTACTTTCTACTTCTCTCCTCTACTCCTCTTCACCGTTCCAAGGTTGAGATGCTTCTGCTGCTTTAAATTGTTGTTTCTTTTTGGGCTTGGGTTTAGATAAAGAAACTAATTCTAACTGACGATACGGAGGTGTTTCCTCGCCTTTCTCTCCGCGACGGCGTTCAGAAGTTCTTTCTTCGCTAGTATTTTCAGTGACAACTTCGTATAAGATTGCCTGTTTATTGCTGGTATTGCCTTTTCTCAGCACCCTACCGAGTCTTTGAATATATTCTCTGCTTGAACCTGTACCAGAAAGGATAACGGCAATTCTGGCATCGGGTACATCCACCCCTTCATTAAGAACATGAGAAGCAACTAAAGTTTTATATTCTCCTGCTTTAAATCTGGTTAAAATATCATGGCGTTCTTTAACGGCAGTTTGGTAGGTAATAGCAGGAATCAAAAACTGCTGGGAAATCCGATAAACAGTGGCGTTATCATTGGTGAAAACTAAAATTCGTTCTGTTTGATGTTGAGTAATTAAATCAATTAAAACCCGAAGTTTGGCATCTGTTCCCAAAGCAATTTCCTTGGCTTCTCTATGTGCCAACATTGCCTGTCTACCCTGGGGCGATCGCGCGCTGGCTTGGACAAATAGCTGCCAGCCTTCCAGACTACTTAAAGAGATATTCGATTGACGTAAAAATTTATTGCGAAGGGAGATCGCTTGATTGTATTTTGTCTGTTCTGATTCAGATAATTTTACTCGCATCTGGACAATTTTATGATCAGCTAAGGCTGCCCCCGCTAGTTCTTCAGGGGTTTTACGATAAATAATTTTGCCAATCAAAGTATCCAGGTGACGGTGTGTACCATCACTACGTTCAGGAGTAGCAGTTAATCCCAAACGATAGGGAGCGATCGCATATTCGGCAATGACTTTAAAAAAATCTGTGGGTAAGTGATGACACTCATCAAAAATCTGAAGTGCATAACGATTACCTAAAGTTTCCGCATGAATAGCAGCACTATTGTAGGTAGCAATCAAAATCGGAGTGCGATCGCGTGAACCACCTCCTAGTAAGCCCACTTCTGCTTTCGGAAAAGCAGTTTCAATTTGAGCATACCACTGGTGCATCAAGTCTAAAGTTGGGACGACAATTAAAGTAGTGCGAGGAGTTGCTTGCATTGCTAACTGGGCTAAATAAGTTTTGCCTGCTGCCGTCGGTAATACTACTACCCCCTGTCTACCTGCTTGCTTCCATGCCTGTAGTGCCTCTGCTTGATGAGGGTAGGGTTCAAAACCTGATACAGATTTAAGATCGAGGTTATAAAACTCCTTCGCTTCATCAATAATTTCCTTATCGTCTGCTTGTAAAGCCTCTACTAGAGGACGATAGTAAATAGCTGGAATCCGAAACTTTTCCACGCGATCGTCCCAAGTAGCATAGTCTAACCAGGCTTTCCCCTTGGGTGGTGGATGCAAAATTAAAGTCCCACGATCAAATTTTAGTTTGGACGCACGAGGCATGGATGACACAATTGGTAGCTTGGTAATTTACTCTAATAAAATCACATTTTGTAACTATTTAAATTAAAGTATAGATTTTTTATTGAACATAACAATTATTGAAACTAAATATCAAATCTAGAAGTTATGTAATTAATATGAATTCTCGCATAAGGCAGTAAAATACTTTTAAATCGTCTTTAAAATTACTGAAAATTATTAGCAGCAAATATTTCTTAGCATAAAATTACGCTCAAATTTTTGTCTAAAATTGATATTAAATATTTACTTTTTAACCATTTCTTAACTATAATGAACTGTGGAATAATACTAATTTATAGGTATGAATTACTATGACAAAGATTTTAGTGACTGGTGGTGCTGGTTACATCGGCTCTCATACAGTAAAAAAGCTGGGAGAAGCTGGCTATGAAATTGTAATTTACGACAACCTCTCTACAGGTTCAGCAGAGGCGGTATTGTATGGAGAATTAATTAAAGGAGATCTTAACAATACGGAATATTTAGCCCAAGTTTTCGCTCAATACCAATTTAAGGCAGTACTACATTTTGCAGCTAGTATTTCTGTCCCTGAATCTGTAGAAAATCCTTTAGCTTATTACCATAACAATACTTGTAATGTAATTAATTTGTTGCGATGTTGTCAAAAGTTTGGTGTTAACCAGTTTGTGTTTTCTAGCACGGCAGCAGTATACGGAGAAGTCAAGGAATATCCCGTACAAGAAACTTCTTCTACCTTACCGATTAACCCTTATGGTCAATCGAAATTAATGAGTGAACAAATTATTCGCGACTACGCTCTAGCTTCAGATCTCAAGTATGTCATCTTACGTTATTTTAATGTTGCAGGGGCAGACAGTTCGGGAAGAATTGGTCAAATGGGCAAAAAAGCTGCTCATTTAATTAAAATAGGCTGTGATGCTGCATTAGGTATTCGTCCATCTGCTAGTATTTTTGGCACAGACTATCCTACTCCTGACGGTACAGGCATTAGAGACTATATTCATGTAGAAGATTTAGCAACTGCCCATGTGGATGCTTTAGCATATTTAGAAAGAGAATCCAGTAGTCAAATTTTAAACTGTGGCTATGGTACTGGTTACAGTGTCAAAGAAGTTTTAGCCAAAATTAGAGAAATTTCAGGGGTTGATTTTCCCATTATTGAAACGTTCCGTCGTCCAGGTGATCCTGCCTGTGTAGTAGCTTCAGGAGATAAGATTCGCCAGGTTTTGGGCTGGCAACCACAGCATAATTCTTTGGATAAAATTGTTAGTTCTGCTTTAGCTTGGGAACAGCAAAAACTTAATCAATTTAGTGGTTTAAATTGTTGATAAATTCAAGTTTTTTATATATTTATAACTGCAATTTGTTGTTAGCGATCGCACTGTTCGGCATTTAAACTTTTAAGAATTTTTTTTAGAAGAAGTTTATTGAAAGAGTTGCTAGACTTCTTCTGATATCTGTCAAACGATCTTCAAGAATCAGTTGAATAGCACATTTCAAACTTTCTTTAGCTTCTTCGATGGTTTCGCCCTGACCATTAGCACCAGGAATTTCTGGACAAATAGCCCAGTAACCCCCTTCTGTTGCTGTCTCGATGATTGCTGTGAATTCTGCTTTCATAAAAATTTTTTTAGATGTTTACAGTTGAATTGATTATATTAATCTTCGTCTTTTGTCCCATCAAGACTAATATCTTTGACGTTTCTAGCAATTCTCGATAGTTCGCTTTTTTCATTTACCACCACACGAGAGGGAGAACCACTGATAATTCCTTCGTAATTGCGGAAAGACTCTTTAATAAAGGGAATTTCTGGTGCATCAGAGCTAATCACATATTCTCTAATACCTTTATCGTGCCATGAACCACGCATTTTAAAGACGTTGAGTGCCCGAGACATCTCACCACGAATTTCTACATACTGCAAGAGAATAATCGTATCGGTAATTGTCGAAATATGGGACTCTGTAATTGAGTTAGCTCCCAAAAATTGATCGGTAGTGTTGGTAAAGAAGCCTGTAATTTCTTCCTGTTTAGCATAACCAGTCACACCAATCACAAACTGACGGAAAGCATTGTTGGTAACGCCTCTAGCCAAAGCAGATAAAGAATCGATCGCAATCCGTGCAGGTTTAAACTCAGTAATTTCTGATTTGATCATCTGTAAATGATCTTCTAAACCTGCTGATTCTGGATAGCAACACAGTAATTTGAGTAAGCCTTTGCGCTCCATCTCTTCAAAATCTACCCCCCAAGAAGAAGCATTACGAGATAATTGCGCTCTAGATTCTTCATAGGCAAACAAAACAGATCTTTCTCCCTGACGACAGCCTTCTTCTAAGAACTTGCTTACCAGTAAAGTTTTACCCGTACCCGTTGCTCCTGTAGCCAGGATAATTGAATCTTTGAAAAAGCCTCCACCACAGAGTCGATCAAGAGTTTTGACCCCTGATGAGCGACGGACATTGGAAGAACGTTGAGTAAGGCGCATTGCTCCCAAAGGAAAGATGTTAATCCCATCATTAGTAATGGTAAAGGGATATTCCCCTTTCATGTGGGTTGTACCACGTAGTTTGAGTATTTCAATAGTGCGACGACGGCGTTCTCCTTCTAAAACGTTGCGAATCACAATCACGTTGTCGGAAACAAATTCTTCGACTCCAAAACGAGCGATCGCTCCATACTCTTCGACTCTTTCTGTAGTTAAAATAGAAGTAACAGCTAATTGTTTTAAACGAGCGACTAACCGAAATATTTCTCTCCTAACTACTGAAGCTGCGTCATATTGTTGGAATACTGCTGTTACCGAGTCGATGGAAACTAATTTAGCTTTGTATTTGTTAATAGCATACTGAATGCGCTCAATTAAAGCCGACAAATCAAAATTGCCCACCACTTCCTGTCCTTCAGGATCAGGAGAAGCATCTAGGATGAATAATTTGCCACGATCAATTAAATCCTGTAAATCCCAGCCAAAACTACAAGCATTTTCAATAATATCTTTGGGAGATTCTTCAAAAGTGACGAAAATACCAGGATAATCAAAATACTCAATTCCCCGATATAAAAATTGCACTGCCAATAGAGTTTTCCCAGTACCAGATGTTCCACTAACAAGAGTGGTTCTGCCAGTGGGCAACCCGCCATGAGTGATTTCGTCAAATCCTTCAATCATGGTGCGGATTTTGTTAACTCCTTTGGTACTTAATTCTGATTGTTGTAGCTGATTATTAGGATTTGGTTGGTTCATCTAAAGCTAAGAATGACAAATCTTATTGCTTATTCCAAGCAATGGCTGGTGAATTTTAAGAAGACAGTATAATATTTTACAGCATAGTTTATACTATGCATTATGATATTATCTTTCTCGCTCACGAATTTCTTCATAAAGCAAGTCTAATCCAATCAACACCTTTTCGCGATCGCTTAGATCTCCAATAATCTTACGGACAGGTGGAGGCAGCACCTTGGATAAAGTTGGAGTTGCTAAAATTTTGTCTTCTTCGGCTAGTTGTGGATTTTTTAATACATCAATTACTTTAAGAGCATAAACCCCCTGAAAATCTTTTTCTAAAATGTTTTTTAGCGTTTTTAAAGCTCTAACTGAATTTGGCGTATTTCCAGCAACATACAACTTTAAAATATAAGTCTTTCTGAACTGATCCATAATATTAAATAATCTGCCAACTAGTTTGAGGCGATAACTAATCAAATTTTTTTTTGCCTTAAAAGTGCCAAATTATTTTGGCTAATCCCAAATCTACTATATCGTTTATTTTACTCTAAACAACAATACAACAATTCCCAAGAGATATCTTCTCCTGGAATCGAACGGCGATACATTTCACACAGATGAGCGATGATATCAATTAATGGTAGGCGATAATCGAGCAAAATATCATCACTTCTTCCTTCTATTTGTAGTTGTTGTGAAAATTGATCGATTAATTCCATATGTATTTCTAAAATTTGAGAAGTAGAAATATCTGTAAAAAAGACTTGATCTACAAATTCATCAATTAATTTATTTATTTGTGAGCTATCTGTAAAATAAATCATTAAAATCTGGCGATAATTTTGATTTAATTGCTGATATAGTTCTTTTTGTTTGTCTGAGGGCAAATTACGATAAAAATCACTAGGATTACGTTTATAGTAAACTCCCAAATAACCTAATCTTGCTTTTAATTTTTCTGTCAGGCGACGTTGTTGTAACACTATAGAATTGTGAATATTTTCTACTTCGGGTTCAGTTTGAGTTTGATAATTATTTAAATGAAAATTAGGCGCAAAACTCAAAAACTTACTAATTGCTAAATTAATATAAGAATTAATTTCCGCCAGTTGAGTGGGATATAAATATATTTCTGCTTGATGATATAAACTCCGAGTAGCAGTTATATCTGTTAAAGATTCGGCAGAATTGAGTTGAGGATTAGCCTTTATACAAGTTGCTTCAACTTCAATAATTAATATTGGTAACACAACTTTTGCTTGCCATAGTTTTGTTAGGACTGAGCTATTTTGAGTATCTTTGACAAAAACGAGACAATCTATTTGTTCTTTATGCTCAACAATAAAATCAATTAAATCTTGGGTCAGATTCAGACATTTAAGTTCATAGCGATCGCTCTTCAATAGTTCGATAACTGATTGAGCAAACTGCTGTTGTGGAGCAAACAAACAGATATATAGCTTGCTAGAAACAGAGCTTTCAGGAGAACGTAAATCTTGATCTTGATAATCTGACATTTTTAGGTAAATTTGACATTATGGCTGCTGATATCTGAATAACGCCCAATACAAGTTTGAACTTTTATGAAGATAATAGCTTCGCAGCACCATGAAGCATATTGACTAGCCCTTCGGGCAAGGCAGAAGGACGGGGCTTTCAAGGACTTGAATGCGATTCAAGTCACAGCCCCTCCAGAGGGCGCAAAGGACATTCGTGTGTCCGCATGCAGGCAGAAGGTTCATTAATACCTTTTATAAAAAATTAACATTTATTGACCCACTTTGCGAAATGTAATAAAACACAATTTACAACTTAGTCTTACTGAATAATAGAAAGTACTAATATAAAAGCGAGAAATTTTGTCTAGCTCAAGCTAATGTAATTAATTATCAGGGTAAATCAAGAGACTGATTGAGTAAGTATTGTCAATGTAAGAGAAATTAAAATTATTTAATAATCGTAAGTTACTTTGCTGTCAAACATCCAAGTATAGTCTATAAGTAGGCAGAACTTGACTTCAGACAACAGGAAATGAAAAAAAAATCCATGTCTAGCTCCAATCTGTCTTTAAATGATTTTGTGTGCCTGATTCCAATCTGTCAACCAGAAGCAGATGTGGGAAGTATTCTGAGAATTTTTCAACAAACTAGTTGTGACTTATTGGCAGTTCCTTTAGAGAATAATATTTGGGGAACAATTAGCGCACCTAAGTTACTCTCATTACTAGCGCAAGTTTGGCAACAACAAGCGTCTGTGATGGTAGGTCATCCTAAAAATGTAACTTACTATCAAAGACATGTTCCCATTGGTCAAGATTGGAACTGCTTAATCAAGCCAGCGATAGTTTATCAAGCTGAAACTAAGTTACAGGAATTCTTAAGCCATTTGTCGAATAGCTCTCTAGTTAACAGCCAGCAAGTATATTTAATTGTCGATGCAGCAGGACAGTTAAAAGGGAAGTTAAACTTGGAAGCCATATTAAAGCATTTAGCTCTAAAGTCTAATCAACCCCAGAATCAGATTTCTAAACTGCCAGTTTTATCAACATCTTTATTAAGTTGGATTGATTCTCTTGCTTTGCCTTTTAAAATAGAGACGTTTGAGGGAAAAGATTTTTATTTGAATAAATATTGGCAGGAACTAATTTCGACTCCGCCAGATCAAGACTCCCCAAAACCAGATATTTCTCTTGCTAACTGGTGGATAGAACAAAAGCTGACTCAATCAGAAAATTATCAAGTCCATAGCACTCCACAAGTATCTAGTGTTAACTATCATTGTGCCAATAATAATTATCAAACTTTATCCCAATCAAATACTCTGACAACCGAAACTAATTTAACTTTTGATTCAGAGCCAATTTCCCTTTATCCTCAATCCTCAGAGGTTTGGGAACATGAACATTTAAACCAAGCCTCAACGACTGGTTCATTATTAGATATTCAAATAAAAAAAGTAAAAGATTGGTATCAAATTAAAATTCCAATAACTCTGGTTGAAAACCAAGTATCAGATAGCAATACTTCGGTATATTGGTTAATTTTGGCAGCTAAATTATCGACAACCGAGTCTTCAGAATCACAATCACTAGTAGATCCCACTTCAGTAAGTGCGGAAACAATAATCAATAAATTATTGAATACAGTTAGTCACGAACTAAAATCTCCTCTGACTGGGATCGTTGGCTTATCCAATTTGCTGCAAACAGCAAAACTAGGAAATTTAAATCAACGTCAAACTCGTTATGTACGCTTAATTTACAATAGCGGGCAAAAAATGATGAGTATTGTCAACGATTTATTAGAATTTACCAGTTTAACTACAGGAAAATTAGAACTAAAACCAGAAACAATTAATTTAGAAGTTCTCTGTCGTCAAGTTTATCAGCAAGTTTTGACTAAATTACAATCAACGATCGCAGCAACAATAGAGCCTGTGACTCTAACATCCTTATTAAAATTTAATATCGAGTCGGGATTAGAAATAGCGATCGCTGATAAATTACGTTTATCCAGCATAATTTCTCATTTAATTTTAGAAATAATTCAACGTTCCGATGTCCTTAATCCCTTAACTATTGAGATCAAAAGTTATCAAGAATCCACAGCTATTACAGTCAGCAATTCCTCCTCACTATTATCAACAGATTTAAGTTTATTCAAATCAGATTCTGACTTAAACTTAATGATTGCCACCTACTTAGCAGAGGCTCTTAATGGAGAGGTCATTAGTACTAATTTAGCCAGTAATTGTCAGTTAACTTTACTCTTACCAGCTTCAAGTTCTCAGTTAGTTGCCAACTTGAACCCAACTGTTACTACTAAGCAAAATTTCACTATTCTTTGTCTCTATCCTGAGCCTGAAGTCATTAATTCAGTGCTGGATCAGCATCGTGATTTAGATTTTAATCTGAAAAGCTGGATTGAACAGGACTGGTCAAATAATAGCGAACAACAGCCTGAGCATTGCTATCGAGTTATTGAAGCCGATGGTTTAGAACAAGCACATATGTTAGCGCGAATTTGGCATTTAGATGCCATAGTTATAGATGGTTATCATATTGCCGATCCTACTAAATACTTGCGATCGCTTCAAGAATCGGAATATTTGTCTAACCTACCTTTAATTACTCTAGACACTCGCACTACCGAAGCAGCTAACCAAATTCCAGGCTTAAGTGTCTACCCTTGTTTACTACCTGCTGAATGTCGTAGTGTTAAAGATTTAATACAAGTAATTCAAATTGCTACTAATGCTTAGTAGTGCGTCAAGTTTGAATTGATGGGTTGAGGTTAAGTAGTAGATAGCAGATAGCAGATAGCAATTACGTAAGATCTTCCTACTTCCTATTTCCTACTTCCTATTTCCTACTTCCTATTTCCTATTTCCTATTTCCTACTTAACCCAAATGTTAAATTGATTTTGCCTAGGTACTTAACTCCACTTCCAATTAACCATTTCAGGTTTATCCATACCCTCGGAATGAGCATAGGCAAGATTATCAATAATCTCATCTCTCATCCGTTCTCTAACATAAGCAGCACGAGAACCCAAGTGAGGAACGCGATCAATTACGTCAATTACCAAATTAAAGCGATCAATCTGGTTGAGAATTGCTAGTTCCAAAGGCGTATTAATATTACCCTGTTCCTTGTAACCACGAACGTGAATTCGTTCTTGATTGGTACGACGATAAGCCAACTTGTGAATGAGCCAAGGATAGCCGTGGAAATTAAAGATTACAGGTTTATCGGCAGTAAAAAGAATATTAAATTCCTTATTGGATAAACCATGAGGATGTTCACTTTCGCTTTGTAAACGATATAAATCCACCACATTAATAAAGCGAACTTTTAAGTCGGGAAACTCTTCTCGTAAAATTGCCGTGGCTGCCAAAGATTCCTTAGTAGGAATGTCACCACAACAAGCCATAATCACATCAGGCTCATCGGGTTTTGTACCACAGTCGTCGTTACTCGCCCATGACCAGATACCAATCCCTTTGGTACAGTGTTTAATTGCTTCTTCTATCGTTAGATATTGCAGGTGCATCTGTTTGTCAGAAACAATCACATTTACATAGTCCTGACTCCGTAAGCAGTGATCGGCAACCGAAAGCAAACAATTAGCATCGGGGGGAAAATAAACACGGGTGACATAAGCACTCTTATTAGTTACCAGATCGACAAAACCTGGATCTTGGTGAGAAAAGCCATTATGATCTTGTCGCCAAACTAAAGAAGACAACATGATATTGAGAGAAGAAAGCGAAGTCCGCCAAGGCACATGATGTTTACAGATATCTAACCATTTAGCGTGTTGGTTAAACATCGAGTCAATGACGTGGACAAAAGCTTCGTAAGTGTGAAATAAGCCGTGTCTTCCTGTCAATAAATATCCTTCTAGCCAGCCTTCGAGGGTATGTTCACTCAACATTTCCATCACTCGACCGTCAGGAGATAATTGACTACCATCTTCATCTTCAGGTAGGTAATCTGCCAACCAAGTTTTCTTTGTGACTTCATAGATAGCCGAGAGACGATTAGAAGCGGTTTCATCAGGGCCAAAAACGCGAAAGTTATTCATGTTGTTGCGCATCACATCCCGCAAAAACTGTCCTAACACCGCCGTATTTTCCGCCTCTACTTTACCTGGCTTGTCCATTGCCACCGCATAGTTACGAAAATCAGGAAGCTTGAGATCTTTACGTACCAGACCGCCGTTAGTGATTGGATTAGCACTCATACGGCTTAACCCTACAGGAGCGAGTTCTTTTAATTCAGGGATTAAAGTACCATTTTGATCAAAAAGTTCCTCTGGTCGATAACTCTTCATCCATGTTTCTAACAGTTTGACGTGTTCGAGATTAGAATGCATTCCTCCCATCGGCACTTGATGCGATCGCCAGAATCCTTCAACTTTATGACCATCAACATCTTTTGGGCCTGTCCAGCCTTTGGGAGTACGCAGAATAATCATCGGCCAACGGGGACGGAAGGCTTTATTTTGACTACGGGCTTCTTGCTGAATTTCCCGAATTTTAACAATGCACTCTTCCATGGTAGCTGCCATTTGCTGGTGCATTAGTTCTGGCTCTGAGCCTTCGACTACATAGGGGGTATAGCCGTAACCGCGAAATAAGCTATCAAGTTCTTCTGGGCTAATGCGAGATAGAATCGTCGGGTTAGCTATTTTATAACCATTGAGGTTGAGTATAGGTAAGACTGCCCCATCACGGATGGGATTGAGAAATTTATTAGAGTGCCAAGCGGTTGCCAGCGCGCCTGTTTCGGCTTCTCCATCTCCCACGACACAAGCTGCAATTAAATCTGGGTTGTCATACACTGCACCAAAAGCATGGGAAAGACTGTAACCGAGTTCGCCCCCTTCGTGAATTGAGCCTGGGGTTTCAGGAGTACAATGGCTACCAATATGACCAGGGAAGGAAAATTGCTTGAAGAATTTCTGCATTCCTTCGGCATCTTCACTTTTATCGTGATAGATCTCTGAATAAGTACCTTCTAGATAAACTGGTGCTAAGACTCCAGGCGCACCATGTCCAGGCCCTGCGATATAAAGAGCGTTGAGATCGTATTTTTTTATCAGTCGATTGAGATGAATATAGATAAAACTGAGGGCAGGAGACGATCCCCAATGCCCAAGTAATCTATGTTTGATATGTTCTGGTTTTAAGGGTTCTTTAAGCAGTGGATTATCTCTAAGATAAATCATGCCAATGGCAAGATAGTTACAGGCACGCCAATAAGCGTGGATTTTTCGGAGTTCTTCGGGAGTTAAAACTGATTCTGATGCTGGATTTTTATTAATTTGTGTTGTGACCATAATATTTTTCTAAGGTGAAAAGTTTTAGAGTCTTGATTTTTAAAAAAGCAGCCAGGAAAATTTCCCCATTCACCAACGCCTAATTTTTGCTCAAATAGTCATCAGGGTAGATTTGTAAAGTTTATTTTTTAAAATAAATCTAGGGATCATTTCTATCGAGAGCAACTAAATTATGTACATTCTAGTCCTTAACGCTGGTTCAAGTAGTCAAAAAAGTTGTCTTTTATAGATCAAATCAATTAAACGAGTGGATGTAACTGTAAACATCCTAACTTTTCTAATGCCAAAGCGATCGCTTCTGTTCGACTCTGTACATCCAGCTTATGATAAATATTTTCTAAATGTTTGCGTACCGTGCTGACATGGATGCTTAGTTGCACTGCGATCGCCTTATTATCTTGACCTTGAATAATACAGGCTAAGATCTCAGCTTCCCGATGACTTAAACCCAACAACTCTAGAACATTCAACCAAGACACCACTTGCTCTTCTGCTAACAATAACAAGTATTGCTCTCCAGGTCGATCCATAACTAAACGAATTGTTAACCGTCTATTTTCCTTTTGTACGTGTAGAGGAAGACAAGGAGTAGAAAGATCGTCATCTATTGCTTGAAATTGAGCGAATTGATACTTAATCCATGAGTGTAATTGTTCTGGAAGTTCTTTAAAACCATTGTGGGGTGGAAAGTAAGATTGCAACCAGGTTGCAGCTTGAGAAGTCATCAGTTGTACTTGTCCCAAACCATCCAAAAAAATAATTCCTGCTCGATCAAGAGTATGCTGTAATTGAGCCAATTGTTGCTGAAGTTCTTGCAGATGTTGAACAGCTTGATAGGCTAGGATGAGATGAGGTTGAAGCAAATTAAGAATCAGGCGATCGCGTTCTGTCAAGTCAAATTTTTGAGTGATAAATACTGATACTTCTGTTGGTACAAGCTGTTCGAGAATCGCTAGAGTATCTCGACCAAAAGTATCCAAATTTTTGAGGTTATAGAGATACTGAACACTTTTAAGTAGTTGTTGAGTATCTTTTAGTGTCAGTTGTTTCATTGATTTGGGTCTTACCTGTAGAAGACCAAATTACATAGTTAATTTAAGGTTAAGACAACTCAAATTGGTAGAGTGAAAATTGTAAATAAAAGTTCATACTGACATACGACAAATGACGAATTGATTTTTAAAAATCTAAGTTGTATTTATTAAGTATTAAATTTATATTCCGCTATACACCAAAAGGAGTTGACAATGACAAAAACATCGTTAGAAAAGTGGGCGTTGGTGAATTGAGGTATGATTTAGAAATAAAGCGATCGCGCTTTAGAGAGAATGCTTTTTAACTTAAGGAACTGGAACATCCCAGAATTTTAGATAATGAATTAGCAATCGAATTGAATGTCGAAGCATTACTTCCGATTTAGAGTAGCAAAGCGTTTTTCTTTTCAATCGAGCTAAATAGTGGCGAAGTCTAGTATTTTCACCCTCCACGCGCGTCATATAAGTTTTACTCACAATTTGATCTCCATCAGGAATAAAGTTCGGGTAGACTTTCCAGCCATCAGTCACGTAAAAATAGCATTTCCATTTTGCAACTATTTTCCATAGTGGTTTAAATGTTTCAGCACTATGGTCTCCCAAAACCCATCCTAAAATCCCCTGTTCAAAGTGATTTACGGCTGTCCAAAGCCAAATTTTGTTTTTTTACAGCCAATGAATGTTTCTAACTCATCTAATTCTCCCACTTGCGGAATTGTTTCTGGAGCGTAAGCATCAGGTAAAAGTTCTCCTACCTGTTTGAGCCAATTGAGAATTGTGGTGTGATGTATTTTTTTTACTCTGCCTATTGCTCTCAAGCCCATACCATTAACGTACATCGTTAAACATTCATGTCGTATATTGTCTGAGTAACCTTGAGATTCTTGATAATCATCAATAAATTGTCTTTGGCAATCAACACAAATATAGTTTTGTTTTCCTCTTTTTTTGCCATTTTTGTTGATGTGGGTCGATTTACACTCAGGACATTGCATGAAGTTCAATTGCATAAAGTTAAAATGATGTTGATTATCAAACAAGAGCGATCGCATTTTCTCAAAATCATACCTCAATTCACCAACGCCATGAAATGCTAACAGATATTCAAAACGAAAGACCAGGAGTTTTTATTCATATTGATCTTAGATCGATAATTTTTGATAGCGATTGGCGAGATGAACTCCATTTGACTAACAATGGATTTGAAAAAATTGCTGCTAGATTTGATGAAGTTATTCAATCTATTTAGTAAAAGAGGTAAACCCGAAAAGCTCAGTCAATTTATGAACGATCGCGGATATTAAAGTGTGTCAGTGTCTATTTCCCTAACAAGATAAGTGCGATCGCACGTTCGCAGTTCCATACAAATCGAAATATAGAGATCGCTTGGTAAAAGAAGATAAATCCTTTGCTCTCTAATACATTTTCTATAAAAGAAAAACAGGCGATCGCTTTTTTGTGAGTTATACTTCTGGCAATGGAAATAGTTCTCTGATATTTGCAAGTTATATCATTATGAGTATTACACTGACACCTGAACAAGAACAAATAGTTCAAAATTTTCTGGCAACTGGACGTTATCAAAAATCTGAGGAAGTTATTCAAGCAGCACTAAATTTGCTAGCAGAATACGGCGCACAATATGAACAGTGGGTTAACGAAACACGGGAAAAAGTTGAGGTTGGCTTGCAGGAATTGGAACGAGGAGAAGGAATTGAGCTTAATGTAGTAATAGAACAACTAAAAGATAAAATCCAACAGGCACGTAAACAAACGCCATGAATCGGCAATGTATTATTTCCCCAGCAGCCAGCAGAGACATGGCAAGAATTATTGATTACTTTTTAGCAAGAAATATAGAAGCAGGAGAGAATTTTACGGCTAGATTTGAACAAAAATGCAGAAACATAGCTAATTTCCCGATGATGGGACGAAGTTATCCCGAGCTTTTGCCTCAATTAAGAGGGATTACACTAGATAGTTACATTATTTTCTATCAGGTTACCGATGACTACATTGAGATTGTCAGAGTTATTAGTGGTTATCAGGATTTACGTTCTATCTTTTCTAAAGCAGATTAGTCAAAATATCCAAAACAAACTTAATTTGTTTAATATTTAAAACTGTAAGACTTCTAGTTGATAGTTGTCGGGAGTAGGTTCAATCTGCCAAACTAAAGATTCTCCCTCATCTAAATCTACTTCCAAGAAAAGTTGGGATACAGGTTCAACAGCAGTATCTTCGTTACCTGCAAAACCCTGTAAGTCTTCGTCGAGTAATCTTAGTTTGAAACCAGCAGGAATCATACAACCAGGAGTTAGACAGCTTAATTCAAACCGCCATGAACCTCCTTCTTCTAGAGGCAGAATTTTTAATTCATAAGCTTGGTTGGCGATCGCAATTTGTTTAGCTAACCCAAAAGCTGGCACAGAGTTACTGGTTATTTCTGGGGTTGCTACTCCTCTTGCACCCACGACACTGGGAGTCATTTCGATTTGTCTCCAACCTAAGTCTGCTGCTAAGTTGTTTACTCCTTGTTGTAACCATTGTAAGACAGGAGTTTTAACAGCTACACCACGACGAGTTTGAGCCAGACGATGACACCAGTTAGGATTTTGGATTAAAGCTGCCCAAGTGGTAAAAGGAACGGCTAATCTAGGTAATAGTTGTGCTTGATTGCCTAAACGCTCAATTAAATTATCTGCTTGAGTAGCAGTAATAGAGGGAATCGGTGCAATTGCGGTTTGAGTTACTTCTTCTGGACACAATTCTCTAGCTACCCACAAGACATCAATGTCGGTAATTAACTCGTCATCATTTAAAGTATAGGTGCGATTGCCGTGATTAAGACTAGCGTTATTTTTTAATTGTTGATGAGTAGCATAACCCCAAACACAGAGATAACCTGCATCAACATTTACTTGTACTGCTAAATAGTAATCTGCTGCCCATTCAGGAATGTCAACCCATTCTTGGGGAACACGTAATTCGCTCTTGTCTTCTGCCTCACTAGGAATCAAGACTAATTTGCTATCTTTGAGATTAATAGCACTACCGTTGACTACTTCCCAAATATCAGCCTGAGTAGCTGCATCAAACCCTGCTTTAGCTACAGCATCTTCTTCTGCTTTTACCCAATCTAAAAAGGTATTCAATGCCACTTGATTGAGATAACTCTGCCAACGGCTGTTGGGGTTAGCTGCATTTTGGCTTTGTGACCAAGCTTGATTAAGAGTTGCTGTATTTAGTTCGAGAACTAATTGTGTGGGGTTAAATAAAATTTGGTCGATGGTAGTCATCGGGGTACTCCTAAAAATATATGTTTTTTTATTGGCTGCTGTCGTAATAACCAGCTAACCATTCTTCTAATAGTGAACTTATGTTGTCGAGTACGTCCGATGTCAGAGATATATGCATTTTTTCCTGAGTCCATTGAGCCAAGGCTTTAAGTAACATTTTCCTTGCCTTAGACAACTTGCGGGAAATTGTATATTGTTGAGTATTTAACTCCTGGGCGATTTCTGCTTGTTTGAGTCCCAGGGAATAATATAGTTCTAATAATTTTTGTTCTTCTGGTTTTAATTTACTGATTGTCTGAGTGAGAAACTGATTAATATCTGTCTGTTGCTGACTTCGCTGTTGAGCTTCTTCCTCAACAATTATCTCTGTCAAGAGAGAATCATCAATTTCGCCAACGAGAGAATCGACAATTTCACCTGCATCATATCCTGGCTTAGGTTGGTTAATGGAAGTGACGCTAGGAAATAAATAAGCACGAGCAGCTTTAACACAAATTAACAGCCATTTTTCGAGATTTTCAGGCGTTGCCTTGTTTGCTGACTGTTTTAGCTGAGTTTGACGCTCTTGATTATAGAGATTAGCGATCGCTACCCAGGTTTCTGGCTCGGGTTTGGGTAGTTTGCGAGTTGAACTGGCACGCTCTGGGACATATACAGTCTTAAGACAATTCCAGGCTAAAATATAACTATCAATTACTTCTGCTTCTAAGCCTGCATCAGCTAAAGCCTCGGTCATCCTTTTTTGGCTCAATTTACGCAACAACGACCAATCAGAACAAATATCAATTTCGCGCTTTTGTCTTAATAGTTCCCGAATTAAATTGCCAAAAGTAATACTGGCATAGCTTTTAAGATTAAACCCTCGTTCGCGATCAAAGCCTTTAAGAACCTTATCAATTCCCGCGATCGCTACCTGAAAACAATCAGGTACAGTATACTGATTACTACTAAAACCGCTAATAGTTTTTTGTGCCGACCAAAAGCAAACTTCTTGAAGATAAGCAGCTAAATGTTCTCTAGCTATACTTTTTGGTTGCTGCTGCCAGATTTGATGCCAATATAACGCCCAAAAATTATCGGAACTTGCGGTAGCTATTTGTTGTAAAGACTGTCTCATACTACGACGCAAACGAGCATCTGTCGCCCAATTACTGAAGCGATCGTAATCAAATTGAATAAAGGTAGAAAAAATTTCGACGGTATTTTGGCGAGGGAGCATTAATCAACCCCAGGATAAAAATAGTAATTTCTATATGTTAACTAGATGTTAGTTTATCGCGATTCACTGCATAAGTTCTAATATATTTATTTGTACCCTTTTGCAATTGCTGTAGTTACCTGTGATACATTAAATTTTAAATTTGGCAATTGTTATCAATTTAATTTTAATAATTTTTAAACTAAAAAATATTTAACATCCAATGACTGGTAATTATTCTGAAAAAACAATCATTGCCCATCCTTATATCGAATTAGATAATCAGGGGAACACCAAAATTTTACCCCTCACTCGCGAGATTAATAATTTAGGGAGAGATCATGACTGGGCGAATATGCGCGCCCCTATAGAATGGAATATTATTTCCCGTAGACAAGCAATTATTGAAAAAGAAGGTAACAATTTTCGGATCTATGATGGCGATCGCCATGTCCAAAAACCTAGTGGCAATGGTATTTTTATCAATCAGTCACGCATTAATCTGACTGAAGGCTACATACTCAAAAACGGTGAAAGGTTACATATTGGTCAAGATCCTCGTCAGCAGATAACTCTCACTTATTACAATCCTAAGCGTGGTGAACCAACCATGCCGAGTGTGCGAAAACTCATACTTAAAGGTTTGCAGAAGTGGCCTGTTGAGCTTGGGCGATCGCCAAATATTACTGCTTCGATGATGGAATTGGATGCCCCTACTGTCTCTCGTCTCCACGCTGTTATTAATCCTGATGGCAAGGGTAACTACATCTTGCAAGATCGCAGCAGTAATGGCACTTTTGTCAATGGTAATCGCTTAGAAAAGTCTTATCTACTCCAAAAAGACGATACGGTGCAAATTGGGCCTTATGTTTTACTCTTTACAGGGGAATCTTTAGAGTTAACTAACGCTAACAATCAGATCCGTCTTGATGCTCACAGATTAACTCTTAACGTTAAAGATAAAAAGGGAGAAACTTTCACGATTCTCAATAATGTTAATCTGGTTCTCGAACCAGGACAATTGGTGGCATTTGTTGGTGGTAGTGGTGCGGGTAAATCCACCCTGATGAAATCGTTGTTGGGAATTACGCCTGTTTCTTCAGGTAATGTCTATCTTAACGGCGATAATATACGGAAAAATTGGCCCATTTATCGCTCGCAAGTTGGTTATGTTCCCCAAGATGATATTATTCATCGCGACTTGACAGTCGAAGAAGTGTTGCGTTGTGCTTGTCAGTTACGCTTACCCCCAGATACTAATATTACTCAAGTTATCGCTCAGACCTTAGAACAAATTAAGCTTTCTCATGTTCGTAATACCCTAGTTTCCCGTCTGAGTGGTGGTCAACGTAAACGAGTTAGTATCGGTGTCGAACTCTTAGCCGATCCCAAATTATTTTTCCTAGATGAACCAACTTCGGGACTAGATCCAGGTTTAGATAAGGAAATGATGTTACTGTTGAGAGAACAAGCAGATCAAGGTCGAACCATTGCTTTAGTAACTCACGCCACAGATAATATTGACATTTGCGATCGCATTGCTTTTATGGGACTCGGAGGTAATATTTGTTACTATGGCCCTCCCGACCAAGCTCTTCCTTTTTTTCAAAAAGCTGCTGGTTACTTCCCTGATGAAAAATTTGACGATTTTGCCGATATTTACATCGAACTCAACAAAGGCAAAAATAAAATGGCGATCGCCGAAAGAGTTAGTTACTGGTCGTTAAAGTACGCTAATTCTCCTGAGTATAAAACTTATATCAAAAATTCCCTCAGTCCAGGTAAAGAAAACCAACAGGTAACTAAAACAAAAAATTCTAAAGCTGGCATTTCTCCTGTCGCCCAATTATCTCTACTCTGTCAACGTTACTGGAAATTAGTTAGTCGAGATCTTACGAGTTTGCTGTTGACTTTACTGGCTGGCCCAATTACCATCGCTTTGACTGGTTTACCCCTACGTAGTGAACAACCCTTAAGTATTCTTGATGCTCCTACTGTCACTCAAGCTTCTCTAGCTTTACGTTTACTTTTTATTTTTAGTTGTGTGGCGATTTGGATTGGTTTATCTAATTCTATTCGGGAAATA
This sequence comes from Waterburya sp., assembly GCA_051658085.1. GTDB lineage: Bacteria > Cyanobacteriota > Cyanobacteriia > Cyanobacteriales > Xenococcaceae > Waterburya. The sequence goes on along the minus strand of JBOFLX010000101.1, from coordinate 123,414 downwards.
GTGAAAGAAACAGCCATTTATTTTCGTGAACGACTTCTTAATTTAAGATTACTACCTTATCTTCTCTCTAAACTCTTCGTCCGAGGCGGATTAGCGATCGCTCAAACTTTTTTAATTACTTGTGTAGTATTACTAGTTTTTGAAGCTCCTGACTCCAATTTAATTCCTTGGTCTTGGGGTTTTGCTTTGACTACTTTCTTCACTTTACTAGCTAGTACGAGCCTCAGTTTAATGCTTTCTGCTTTGGTTAAAACTGAAAATGAAGGTAATGGGATCTTGCCTTTAATTATGATTCCCCAAATTATTTTTTCAGGGGTTTTATTTACTCTTGAAGGTTGGTCAAGTAACCTTTCTTGGTTAATGTTAAGTCGTTGGTCTATTGGTGCTTATGGTTCATTAGCAGATGTGAATGCGATGGCTCCTAAACCTAATCCTGCCTTAAGCGAAGAAATGCTCAACGAAATATTTAAAGCTACTCCTGTATATGATGCCACTTGGTCAAATCTAAGGTTGAATTGGGGAATTTTAATTGCTCACACCTTGATTTATGCAATTATTGCTTTGATTGTCCAGCGTCGAAAAGATATTTTTTAATTACGTATTTTCTAAGAAAGTTTTTTACTTTTATCTGTAAGTGAATGAAGTTAAGGTAAAGTAATTGACAGGGTGATTCAACCTAGGTTATACCTATCTTATAATTTAAGTGTTTTCCCGTAAATGAAAATACCTAATTATATTTTTTATGTAAACATTTTATTATTAATATAATTTTTTGGAAGCTTAATCATCTGAAAGCACGCTGTGATTAAATCGTCAAAAAAATATTGAGAAGTTTTTGTTCGAGTGTTCACTAAATGGGCTAGTAAAATTACTGAAATTTCAATGCTCTGATTCAGAACTTAAGACTAAATCAAAAAAGCACATTATGTTAGACAAATTTTCCAGTACTCCCAACTACATCGTAGGTAAAAGCTATTTAGCTAATCCGATAGCTAAAAGTAAAGATCTTCGTTCTCCAGGATACCTAAAGCTAGCTGAAAAGGAATTTTCCTACAGATTTAAAATAGTTATTTTAGTTGTGCTGGATAGTTTATCACTACTGCTGGCTTGGGCGATCGCCCAAATCGATAGTTGGCATTATCAGTTCAATCTCAACGCTATTCAGCCAACCCCCGAGATTTATAGTTTGTTTTTGACTGTTTGGGCATTCATGGTTTTCCTTTTTGCAGCTGGCGACTTATATCGCAAAGGCGATAAAAGCAGAAATATAGTTAGTTCTATTAAAGCAGTTTTTCTGGCTCACCTATCCATAATTCCAATTATCTTTAGATTTTATGATTCCGAGATTCTTTATCAACTAGGGGTTGCAGCCCTGGTGACTACTGTAATCATAACGTTACAAAGGTTAAGCTTAAACTGGATTTGGTCTTATGTGCGTCAAAAGTACTTTCCTTTAAGACAAAAAATACTTTTAATCGGCAACCCAGAGGAGCTAAACAACTCAAAATTTTTACTCGAAAGTAGCGAAGTTTTTCAAGTTGCAGGACAACTAAATTTATCAGAGTTTGAAGATGACGAATCCCTGTGTTTAGCTCTAGATCGCATCAATTACAAAGAATTAGACGAAGTTTTTATCTGTTCTTGGGAATCAATACAAGATTCAGCTAGTCTATATTGGAAATTAAGAAATAATGGAGTCAATTGGCGTATTCTACCGATAAACATTAAATTACCAGACAGACAGGCAGAAATTGCTACGATTTTAGGAGTACCAACCATCAGATTTGCTCCTTCAGCGATCGTGGGAATCGATTTTTTTAGTAAACGTCTTGTCGATCTGCTCGTTTCCTTTTTTCTGTTAATGATTATTGGTCTACCAATGCTGCTGATCGCTGCTTTAATTAAGCTTGATTCTCCAGGCCCAATTTTTTATAAACAAACACGAGTTGGCTTAAAAGGGGATCAGTTTGATATCTGGAAATTTAGGACGATGGTAGTCAATGCCAGCGAATTACAACAGCAACTAGAAGCTCAAAACGAAATTAAAGGCGGAATTCTCTTTAAAATTAAAGATGATCCTCGAATTACCAAAGTTGGAAAATATTTGCGTCGCTACAGCCTCGACGAACTACCTCAACTGTTCAACGTTTTAAGAGGTGAAATGAGTTTAGTTGGACCTCGACCTTTACCTGTTAGAGATGTGGCTAAATTTACTCAAAGTCATTTTTTCCGCCAAGAAGTATTGCCAGGCATTACAGGCTTGTGGCAAGTTAGCGGTCGCTCTGATACAGCTTCTGAAGGAGTGTTTAATCTAGATTTTGAATATATTGAAAATTGGTCTTTAACCCTAGATTTCAAAATCTTATTACAAACCGTGCAAGTCGTTTTTCGTGCCAAAGGCGCATATTGAGCAACATTCATTACCCAAATTTTCAACTAAATACGATTCAATACAGATTAAGTTCATCAAATAAAATTCATGGATTCTAACTTACCTTTAGAAGAATATATAGACTTTAATAAATATTGGCAAGTTTTAAAACGTCGTTGGATACCAGCAACAATAACTTTTGCAGGGATATTAACTTTGTCCTTAGTTGCTGCCTTGGCTTCTAAAGATGTTTATCAAGCAGAAGCTCAATTACTAATTAAACCAGACCAAAGTTCTAAACTAATTGGTATAGATAGTGGCCCTGCCGAAATTAAAGGCTTAACCCAGGAAAAAGATCCCATAGAAACAGAAGCTCAAATTTTGCAATCTCGACCAATTGTCGAAAGATTAATCAAAGATTTAGAACTTAAGAATGACGAAGGTGAACCTTTAACCTATAAAAATGTCTCCACACATCTTCTTGTCGAACCAATTATTGGTACAGATTTATTAAAAGTAACCTTTACAGATTCAGATCCAGATGTCGCAGTAGCTTTTGTTGATCGAGCTATTCAACTATATTCTGATGATTACGCATCATATAATCGCAACGAGACGGTAGAGGCAAAAGACTTTATTGTTAAACAGCTACCCAAAGCAGAGGCAAGTGTCAGAAAGGCAGAGGAAAATCTGCGTCAATTTAAAAATCGTAATCGCACCGCCAATTTAGACGAAGAAACTATCACAACGATTGGTTCTATCTCCACAGTAGAAAATCAAATCAATTCCGTGGAGGCACAACTAGGCGATGTTAATGCACGCTATAGTAGATTGCAAGGCCAATTAGGAATGACTTGGCAGGAGGCATCTGCTGTTAGCTCTCTTAGTCAATCTGTTGGGGTACAAAGAATATTATCTCAACTACAGGAAGTTAAGGTGGCTTTGGCTCAAAAGCAAAATTTTCTCTCTAATAATGCCCCGCAAATCATTAGCTTGAATCAACAGCAAGCAGATTTGACAGCTCTTCTAGAACAAGAAATAGCCAGTACTTTAGAACCTGAGCAACAAGGTCTAGTTGGCAGTATCAATGTTTTAAGCTTGGGAGAGTTAAAACAAGCACAATTAGCGGACTTTGCTAATTTGGGATTACAAAAAGAAGGATTAGATCAAAGACTAGCAGCCCTCAAAAAGAATTATGCTACCTATCAAGCAAGGTCGAATAATCTACCACAACTACAAGAACAACAGCGAGAATTACAGCGTAAAGTTGATGCAGCCCAATCTACTTACGAAACTCTTCTAAGTAAACTACAACAAGCAGAAATTATTGAACAACGCAATGTTGGACAAGTACGTATAACCGCTCCCGCATCTGTTTTAGAAGATCCTGTTAATCCTGGTGGCAAGATTATTGTCGCAGCAGGAGCAATGATGGGAGCTTTATTTGGTCTGGCACTAGCATTTTTATTAGACCTTAAAGACAATACCATCAAAAATACTCAAGAAGTAGAGAATATGTTTGCTTATCCTCTACATGGAGTAGTACCTAATCTCAATCTAACAGGGGATAGTAAACAACTTCAACTGCCTGGAAATGGAACGGCAAATTTACCTGAACAAGTAACAACTGATGCTTCAATGATTCCTTTAAAAGAAGCATATCAAAATATTCAGATAAATCTCAAGCTTTTAGATGCTAGTGGCAAAACTAAGGCGATCGCTGTGACTAGTTCAGTGCCTCAAGAAGGCAAATCTTCAGTATCAGCTAATTTAGCAGTAGCACGCGCTCAGTGTGGTCAGAAAATTTTACTGGTAGATGCAGATATGCGTCGTCCAACTCAGCATCATATTTGGGAGATTGCTAACCAGGTAGGTTTAAGTAACGTTCTCAAGCACGAAGTTAAATGGGAAGATGCGGTACAAAATGTCATGCCTAATCTCGATATTATAACTTCAGGTTCTGTACCAGAGCATCCTGTTTCCCTATTGGATTCACCATTTATGAAAACTTTTCTTGATCATGTATCTCAATATTATGACCAAATTGTCTTTGATACACCACCACTTATAGGTATCGCAGACACTAAAATTATCGGCAATTTAGTAGATGGTTTCTTATTTGTTGTACGTCCTGGAGTTGTTAATTACAGCAGCGCAGCAGCAGCCAGAAAAACTTTAGAGACTACTGGACAAAAAGTTTTAGGTGTAATCGTTAATGCAGCAGATATGCAGAGAGAGAATTCTTACCACTATAACAATTACTATTATACTAGCCAAGAACATAATTAAATTTGACGATTAAATAGTTGATAAGCCAATATCTCTAATTGTCAATTGTCAGCAGACCTGAATTACCTGCTTAAATTTTTAAATAGTTAAAAGTAATTCTAGTAATTCACAGTAGACTAAACTGCTAAATATTTAATTATTAATTCAAGGTCTAGCTGCATATTTATGAGATATCATAATATCGCTTATTTTAATTATGATAATGACACAATCAAACCGTTCTTTTGAAAATATATTCGCAGTAATTTCACTGCTACTTTTTTCACAAGGATTTTTCCCGATTATTATAGGTGGCGATAACTTTGAAGGGGGTGATATAGATAGCCCTTTATTAAGAATCATTTTTTCATTAATTTATTTTATTACTATTTTTTTATTAACTTCTCGTTGGCAGAGAACTTTAGCTTTTTTAGGAACAAATCTCTGGCTTTTGTTCTTAATTATTTTAGCGATTGTTTCTGTATATTGGTCTTCTATTCCCGATATAGCATTTCGGAAAATGATTGCTTTAGTGGGAACAACTTCTTTTGGTATTTATCTAGCCTCTAGCTATAACTTTAGAGAACAATTAAAAATATACAGTTGGGTTTTTGGTATTTCGGTTGTATTTAGTTTGCTATTTGCGATCGCGCTTCCACAATACGGGATTATGAACACCGAGGCTATTACTGGTGCTTGGCGAGGAATTTATCCTCATAAAAATGGCTTGGGTGGCAGTATGTTTATTAGCTTTATGGCTTTTTATTTTCTAGCCACCTCAGCTAAACAATACCGACTATTATTTCAAATATTTTGTTTGCTTTCAGTTGTCTTAACGTATTTTGCTGAATCAGCTACGTCGCTGATGAGCATTTTATTTATTTTTGCTGTTTCCCAAGGACTACAGTATTTGTCTTTAAAAGATAAACGTAGTGTACTTTTAATTTTATTATTTTTAATTACTGTTTCTATACTACTATTTGTTATTTTAATCAATTTCAATACGTTCTTAAGTGTCAATAATAAAGATGTTACCTTGTCAGGTAGAACTACTCTCTGGGATTCTTTATGGCAGTTTATTAAGCAAAAGCCTTGGTTAGGCTATGGATATGGTAGTTTTTTCTCTGGTGTACATCGAGAAACCGATTTACTTTGGAAAGTTCATAATTGGTCTCCTGTTCATGCTCATAATGGCTATGTGCAAGTGTTACTACATTTTGGTTTTGTTGGTCTAATTCCCTTAGTTTTTGGATATATACACTCTTTATTTATTTCCCTATATAAATATTTAGTTTTCAAATCACCCCATATGCTGTGGATATTTTTATATTTGATTTACACAGTATTTTTAAATTTTACCGAAGTATCTTTTTTTTCAACTAATAGTATTACTTGGATTGTGACAATAGCTTCCTTTTATTCTATTAAAACCAAAACTGTAGCACCAAATCCCCAAGTAGTAACATATACTAGTTAATTCATGTTAAAAAAGCAATTAAACAAGATACTTGGTAATTTACAACAAAATAATTTTTTAAAAAATTCATTTGCAATTTTTCAATCATTAATTTTAAAGATAGTTGTACAGGTATTGTATTTCATACTTCTAGCACGTACTTTTGGGGTGGAAAAATATGGCTATTATACAGGGATAGTTGCTTTTGTTTCTATTTTTATTCCCTTTGCTAGTTGGGGAAGTGGAGAAATATTAATCCAAAATGTAGCTCGTAATCCCAATTTGTTTCGAGAATACTGGGGAACTACTATTCTCAAAACTTTGCTTTTTAGTTCTATATTTACCAGCATAATTTTAATAGTTTATAGCTTTTCTCCAGTTCCCAATATTTCTATTTATTCAGTATTTTTTGTAGCTTTAGGTAATTTAATTTTTCTCAAGCTTAATGATGCTACTAGAGATGCTTTTATTGCTGTTGGGAAATTAGATTACACTGCTAAAACTATTGTCTTAGTTTCTATTAGTCGAGTTATTGTTGCTATCTTGTTTGTTGTCATGTTCGATGAGCATAGTGTACTTACTTGGTGTGTATTGTATGCTATAGCCACTTTAGCATCAGCAATAATTTCTACTTACTTAGTAATTAAACAAGTCAATTATCCAAAATTTAATTTCTTACAAGTAAAACAAGATTTAAAACTTGGTTTTTCTTACGCTATTAGTGTATCGGCTCAAAATGTTTACAATGATCTAGATAAAGTCATGTTAACCAAGATGTCTACTTCGGCAGCTAATGGTATATATACCACTGCTTATCAAGTTTTGACAGTAGCTTTTACACCCATACAATCACTAGCCTTAGCAGCATTTAGAAAATTTTTCCAACAGGGAGCTTCGGGAATTCAAGGTAGTTTAAAACTCTGCAAAAAATTATTACCTTTATCAGTAGGATATTCATTGTTAGCAGTTTTAGGATTAATTGTTTGTGCGCCTTTATTGCCTGTAATCTTAGGCTCAGAATATCAACAATCTGTTGGGGCATTGATTTGGCTTTCTCCTACTATTGTTCTTAAAACAATTCATTTTTTCGCTGCTGATGCTCTCACAGGAGCTAATTATCAAAGCACTAGAAGTACTGCCCAAGTATTAGTAGCAGTTTTTAATGGTCTATTAAATTTTTGGTTAATTCCTAAATATAGTTTTTATGGTGCTATTTGGGCAACCATAGCTTCGGAATTTTTATTAATGGTTTTTCTATGGGTTTCTATTTATAGGTATTCTAAGCAATCTGCTTAATAATATTAAATATAGATAAAATTACAGAGGTTTAAGCTTCTTTAATAGAGATATATTTGGTTAATTTACTTATTACTTATTACTTATCCATAGCGGTACTAGTTCTATGACTAAGAATAAAATTCCAAACAGTAGACGTTCATTTTTATTAGGATTAAGTGGTTTTGGTGTTGCAAGCTTACTTCATAAAAATCAATTTTCTTTAGCGCAAGCTGAGGATTTAGGTGAGTATATTGAGGGTGTAATTCGAGAAAGTAAAAGAGGTAGGGGGAAAACTTTACGTCAAATCGCAGCTTCCAAAGGTATAGTTTATGGCGGATTTACTCAAAGAGGTCATGATGATCTACCTCAAGATTTATTTTTTCAGAAAACCTTTGCGCGGGAATATGCACTAGTCGTTGGTGGCTTTTTTGGGGTAACTGTTGGCCCCTTTGATCACAACAGCACTTATGATTTTATCCAAACTGATGCTTTTTTTAATTTTGCGACTCAAAATAATTTAATTTTTCGCGCTCACCCTTTAATTTGGAATGAATTTAACTCACCTTGGCTAGTGGAGAAATTCAAAGCTTCTGATACCACCAGTGCTGAAATTGACAAAATTTTCATTAATCATATTTCTACACTGGCAAAACGTCATGCAGGCACAATTCATTCTTGGGATGTAGTTAATGAAGCAATTAATGTCGATGATGGTAGATCTGATAACTTAAAAGACACTACAAAAAGCGGTGTTAGAGGCGAAAAATATAATTTTCCAACTTGGTTAAACTATCTTGGCTCAAATTATATTGAACGTGCATTTCGGATTGCTGCCCAAGTCGATCCCAAAGCTATCTTAACTTACAATGACAATGGGTTAACTTATAGTAATCCCTTTGGTAATAGTTGGGATGAACAACGTCGAGCAGCGATCTTGAAGCTATTAGAAAGATTAAAAGCTAAGGGAACACCAGTTCATGCTTTGGGAATTCAAAGTCATTTAGAAGGTCATCGCAACAAAGAATTTGATGAATCTAAGTTTCGGAAGTTTTTAAGTGATGTAGCAAGTTTGGGATTAAAGATTATTATTTCCGAATTAGACGTAAGAGATGATCAACTACCACAGGATATCATTGCTCGCGATCGCATCGTCGCAGATACTTATTATCAATATCTCTCGGTAGCATTAGATGAGCCAGCCGTAACAACGGTTGTTAACTGGGGTTTGAGCGATCGCTATACTTGGTTAAGTGATTTTGCTCCTAGAGCAGATGGTGCTAAAGTACGCCCATTATTGTTAGATGAAAATTTTCGGCGTAAGCCAGCTTGGAAAGCAGTAGCTAGAGCCTTGAATGAAGCTCCTTTAAGGTAGTAGGTAGTAAGTAGTGGGTAGTAGGTAAAAATTTTTGACTTTTGAAGATTTTATCTATAAACGTTGCAGTAAATTTAGTCCGTGGGTATCTGTTCCACAGGTACTATAAAGATTATGTTTAGTAGCTAATTCTAGGACATTTTGGGTTTGAATGGGGCTAGGAGTCCAAAGTTGGGGGTTATTATAGGCATAATAGGTTTCAACTCCATCAATACCTAAATCAGTAATAGCAGGAATTAATTGCTTGGCAGGGCGACGATAACGTTCAGGATGAGCTAAAACCGCTAACCCACCAGCGTTGTGAATATTTTCAATTACTCGTTTGGCTGAGGCTTGTTTGCCTTCGGGTTTGCCTCCTTGTAGATATAGTTCTAAAGCTGGATGTTCGGGGTTAAATCCATAACCTAGAATATGAACTTCTACTTCCAATAATTTGGACGTGATTTCTACTCCTGTCCACAAGTGCGGTAAATTGAGAATTTTGTTGTCTAAACTTAATTGAGTCAAATACTTTTCTACTTCCCGATATCCTGCAACGGAGTGATGATCGGTGATGGCAAAACCTTGAAGTCCTATGGCGATCGCTTGCTGTACTAAGTTCAATGGTGTTAACTTACCATCAGACGCAGTAGTGTGCATATGAAAGTTGTAGGAATAGGGACAACTAATGAAATCAATAGTTTCCCAGACACTTTGCAGGTAAACAGTGTCTTGTGCTTTTGGTTTAAGAGAATATGTGGCAACCATAGGCAGCAGTTCAGTGGAGAAAAATATTTCTAATTGTTACAAATACCATAACAAAATAAAATCCCTACTGGGAATCTTCTTTTTGAGTCTTTTGGGGATCAAAATATTAAGAAAAGATTAAAAGCCTTAACAGGTATACAAAGTAACCTATTGATGAATACAGTTTAAATTAGTTAAAAAGATATATAAAAATATCTAATAACCCAAATTCATTGAACATTGACCATTCAACATCGTTGATAAATGAAATGACGACTTTACTACCTGCTGTCTTACCTGTAGGCTTAATTATTTTGATTGGCTTTATTGTAGGTCGTACTTTAACTATTCAGCGTTCAAGTTTATCGCAGTTAACTTTATACACGTTGTCACCAGCTTTAATAGTTGATAGTTTATATCGTACTGAATTATCTGTAACTAGCTCTAGCAAACTGATAGTAGGTTTTGCCCTCATTTCTAGCATAATTTATGGTTTAGTTTGGTTGTTTAGTCGGCTTTCTAACTTAAATGAGGTTTTCAGTAGAGCTATCACTGCCATTATTCTGTTTCCCAACACTGGCAATATGGGTTTACCTGTAGCAACTTTTGCTTTGGGGACAGCAGGATTAGATCGGGCAATTGTTTATATGCTAGCTTCAAGTGTTCTCATGTTTTGTTTGGGGCCAGCAATTATTCAAGGAAAAGGTATAATTTCAGGTCTAAAGTTAACTTTGCGTCTGCCATTATTCTGGGCAATTATCTTGGGCTTAAGTTTGCGTATATTGGCAATCAAGCTACCTTGGGGCTTAGATCGAGGCATTCAGCAATTAGGGGCAGCAGCGATCCCCGTTGATTTAATTCTGCTAGGAATGCAACTAGCAGCAACCCGTTTCCAATTAGGAATTCGAGAAATTATGACCGCGATGCCTATGGCAAGCGCAGCGATCGCTCGTTTAGCTATTGCGCCGATTATCGCCTATATAATTGGTCGCTGCTTACAGTTAGAAATTTTAGATTTACAGATATTAGTATTACAGAGTGCTATGCCCACCGCTGTTAGTTCTTTAGTGCTGGTAACTGAATTTGGCGGGGATCAAAATTTAGTGGCGAGGGCAATTGTAACTTCAACCCTTCTGAGCTTTATTACTTTACCAATATTGCTCTCATTGTTATTTACTCTTAATTCATAGTCAATACTTCTAAGATCAGCCTCTTTATTGATAGGAAAGAATAAGGCAGAAGGCAGAAAGTTTGCTAGTTAAAAAATTTTACTACCTACTACCCACTACCCACTACCTATAACCTTTTTTGCTATCTGCTATCTGCTACTTGTGAGACAGTTGCGTTGGGCGGGTTCCCCGACTTGAGCAAACTGTCGAACCCGAAGGGCTACTTTTAAAAAGCCTATACTGCTTGAGGTTGGGCTTGGGGAGGCTGAGGTTGGGGTTGGAATTGGAAGAGAGAATAAACGACATTACGACGAATATCAATCATCATTTCCAAGAACATTTCATAACCCTCTTGTTTATATTCAATCAGAGGATCTTTTTGTCCATAACCTCGTAAACCGATTGACTCTCGGAGGGCATCCATTGCTTGTAAGTGTTCTCGCCAGAGGGTATCGATCTGTTGCAGAATAAAGAATCGTTCTGCTTGACGCATTAATCCTGGCTGCATACTGTCAATTTGATGTTCTTTGAGATCGTAAGCTTTGCGAACTTCTTCACAAAGGAAGTTTTTCATTTCATTGACAGTCATATCTTCCAGATGAGCAGGTTCAACATCTTCGAGGAGATAGATAAACTCTTTCGCTTTATCTACCATTTTGTCTAGCTTCCACTCTTCGGGAGGTAATTCAGGGTTGACATAAGCATCAACAATTTCTCCCATAGTTTTTTCAGCGTATTGCAATACTTGCTCTTTGAGGTCTAACCCTTCTAAAACTCGACGACGCTCCGCGTAAATAGCCCGACGCTGATTGTTCATCACCTCGTCATATTCAAAGACTTGCTTACGGGTATCGTAGTAAAAAGTTTCTACTTTCTTTTGCGCCCCTTCTAAGGAGTTGGTGAGCATTTTCGATTCAATGGGCATATCATCTTCAACGCGCATCATATTCATTAATTTTTCCACGCGATCGCCACCAAAGATTCTCAAAAGGTTATCTTGTAAGCTGAGGAAAAATCTGGTTGAACCTGGGTCGCCTTGTCTACCTGCACGTCCTCTTAGTTGGTTATCTACTCGTCGAGATTCATGACGCTCTGTTCCAATTACATGAAGTCCACCATTAGCAACCACTTCATTGTGTTCCGCATCCGTAAATTTTTCATATTCTGTGCGAATTAATTTGTAGACTTCTCGTAGTTTTAACAATGCAGGATCTTCAATGGGAGCATTTTCCGAGGCGACAGCAATTTTATCTTCTGCTTCTAATTCAGGTAAACTTTGCTCCCCGTATTGTTGCACTGCAAACTTAACGGTTTCTTTAAGTAGATGTTCTGTTGCGGCTGATAGTTCAGTAGGGAAGATTTGGGGAGATGCTTTCCAAGTCTTGACTTTTTTGCCTTGACCATTAGGTGCAAAGCCTTTGGGTGTGTCCTTACTCATATTAATTCCAGGTACACTTGCTACTAAATCATCATCTTCGGGAGCAACTATTTTAGGCATGAGATATTCTCTCACTTTAAGTCTTGCCATATAGTCGGCATTACCACCCAGGATAATATCTGTTCCTCGACCTGCCATGTTAGTAGCAATGGTTACGGCAGTTTTGCGACCAGCTTGAGCGACGATTTCTGATTCCCGTTCAACGTTTTCGGGTTTAGCATTGAGTAGATTATGGGCAATCCCCTTTTGATGTAGTAATTGTGAAATTAACTCTGATTTTTCTACACTAGTAGTACCTACTAATACAGGACGACCTTTCTCATGCATATCAGCGCAGTCTTCGGCTACAGCTTGCCACTTGCCAATCTCTTTTTTGTAAACTACATCAGATAAATCAAACCTTTTAGAAGGTAAGTTAGTAGGAATAATTGTTACCTGTAACTTATAAACCTTTTCAAATTCAGTTTCTTCAGTTTTAGCTGTACCAGTCATCCCTGCCAAGGTAGGATAGAGCAAGAAGAAGTTTTGATAGGTAATACTAGCCAGAGTTTGGGTTTCTCGCTGAATAGGAACTTCCTCTTTGGCTTCAATTGCTTGGTGTAAACCATCACTCCAACGTCGACCTGCTAAAACCCTACCTGTAAACTCATCAACAATCACAATTTCGTCATTGCGCACCATATAATTGACATCTTTAGCAAAAAGCTCTTTAGCTTTAATCGCATTCGATATATAATGCGCCCAAGGATTTTCAGGGTCGTATAAATCTTCTACCCCTAAAAGTTCTTCCGCATGGGCAAAACCTTCATCGGTCATCAGGATATTGCGAGCTTTTTCGTCTACCTCATAATCACCGATACCTTCACTTGTATTGGCTTCTTCATCATAATCTTCATCTTGTCTAACTAGCTTTTCAGCAATTTGGGCTGCTAAAAGATATTTTTCAGTAGGGCGTTCTACTTGTCCTGAAATAATTAGGGGAGTTCTGGCTTCGTCAACTAGCACTGAATCTACTTCGTCAATTACGCAGTAGTTAAAAGGACGTTGCACCACTTCTTCCATAGAAACCGCCATATTATCCCGAAGATAATCAAAGCCAAGTTCGCTGTTAGTAGTGTAGGTAATATCACAAGCGTAATTTTTCTTTCTCTCCGCAGGACTCATTCCTGATTGAATCAACCCTACAGTTAAACCCAAGAAACGATGGACTTGTCCCATCCATTCCGCATCTCTACGAGCAAGATAATCGTTAACTGTAACAACGTGAACTCCTTTACCTGTTAGACCATTAAGATAAGCTGGCAGAGTACACACCAGGGTTTTTCCTTCCCCAGTTTTCATCTCCGCGATTTGCCCCTTATGTAAAACTATGCCTCCTAGTAACTGCACATCGTAGTGGCGCATACCTAAGACGCGAACTGCTGCTTCTCTAACTACGGCAAAAGCTTCTGGTAGTAAATCTTCAAGAATATCTTTGATTTGTTCATCATTTCTAGCTTTAGCAATTTGTTCCCGAAATTCTACAGTTTTGGCTTTTAACTCGTCATCGGATAAGGTTTTAATATCTTCTTCAATCAAGTTAATTTCTGCCACTAAGGGTTGAAATTTTTTGAGTTTACGTGAGTTAGGATCGCCCAGCAGTTTGTTCAGCATAGTAATTTTTATGAATAATCGGTATTTTTATGGATCTATTTGGATCTAATATTTGCTTTCTAAGCTTTGATTGCCTCAATATGCAGCTATATGTAATAACTTTTAATAATTTTACCATTTGCTTAGTTAGAGCAACTTTCTTTGGGAGAAGTAACTTTTGCATAGGTACTTAGTAATAAGCTGTTACGCATTTAAGTTACTGGTTGAGAAAGGAGTCAGGAATCAGGTAGGGGAGCCGTAAGTTTGGCGACGTACAGGAGTTAAGACAAGGGTTTCGACCTGATTTTCTAAAATAGTATGCAATTTAAATGCGCTTGAGCTTATTCCTCTTGATGTGCTAAACTTAGCTAAGTTTAGCTAAAAATATAATCATCCAATGCAAATATCAAATATCCACGAAGCTAAATCTCAACTTTCTAAATTGATTGAGTCAGCTTTAGCAGGGGAAGAAATTATTATTGCTAAAGCTGGAAAACCTTTAGTGAAGTTAGTTCCTTATCAAGAAAAAATTGAGCCAAGATTACCTGGAGGTTGGGAAGGAAAAGTAATTATGAGTGATGATTTTGATGATGAGTTGCCAGCAAATATTCTGGAGGGGTTTTTGGGATAATAATGCAGTTTCTTTTAGATACTCACGCTTTGATTTGGTGGTTAAGTAAAAATCCTACACTTTCTAGTCAAGCTCACCAGGCAATTGCTAATCCCGATAATTTAGTGTTTGTTTCTGCTGCTTCAGCTTGGGAAATTGCCATTAAAAAATCTTTGGGAAAATTAGAAACTCCCAATGATTTAGTCGAACAAATAGAAAAAAAAAGGTTTAAATCTTTAGCAATTAGTATCGAACAGGCTTTAATGGTAGAGCAGTTACCATTACATCACCAAGATCCTTTTGATCGTATTTTAATCGCTCAGGCTAGATGTCTAAATCTAACAATTATTACTCGTGACAATAAATTCAATTCTTATGATGTCAATTTAATTGAATGTTAATTGAGTTTAGGAGTATAACAGCACAATTCTAGAGCGATCGCTCTATTTTCCACGGGCGATTACCCGAAGGGTACGCTATGCCTACGGCAGCTAAGTCTACGACTGCTATGCCTACGGCAGCTTCGCAAGCGCAAGCGCAAGCGCGAGCGCCTTATTGTGTTGTAGTTAGAAAATAGTTTGTTTTCGTGGCTACACACTATCATTTAGTAAAATACGCTTTACAACATAAATAGCGACATAAACTGTGAATATGCCCAGGCGATCGCGTCTATCTATTCCCCACGAGCTTCATCAAATTAAAGCACAGCAAATCTATCAACAGCGAAGAACTAAGGGCAAAAATGGTAGTACTGAAGGGGATTGGGAAACAGCTAGAAGATATTTAACTAGGTATCCCAAGGTTGTTAGAGCTTGGAAACGCAATCAAGCGGTCGCTTTTTATCGACAGCTACCCAGATCGTTTTTTAGAAGATTGGCGCGATCGTTCAAGGCTTTAATCAATGGAATTTGGAAAATTATAACTTTTCCATTTTGGTTGTTTTATCAGTTACCCCAACTATTTGCCAATACGGATACCCAACTATTTGCTCTCGATGTTGTTAAAATCATCATCTCAGCAGCGAGTTTAATTCTAGCCGTTATTGCTGCGAACGGGTTATTTGTTAATTATCAAGATGCTTTGAAAGACAGGGAACTTACTCAAAAAAGATTGGTTACAGACCGCTTTACCAAAGCTGTAGAGCAATTAGGCAATAGTCAAGAAGAAGTTGTAATTGGCGGAATTTATTCTCTAGAGAGAATTGCTAAAGATTCCCCTAAAGACCAATGGACAATTATGGAAGTTTTGACTGCATTCGTGCGCAAAAATTCTCCTATACCACCAGAAATTCAAAACCTAAAAGGGAAGAAAGAGCGATCAAAAGAGCAATCAAAAGCATTAGAAAAGCTCGCTCCAGTTAATATCCAAATACAAGCTGCTTTAACTGTAATTGGGCGACGAAATCCAGAGCGAGACTATACTTCAGATGAAGCCCCCAAACTAAAAACTAAAAGCCTCGATCTAACATATAGCAACCTCAGAGATGCCCACCTCAGTTATGCCGACCTCAGAGATGCCGACCTCAGTGGTGCCAACCTCAGTGGTGCCGACCTTAATTATGTCTACCTCAGAGATGCCAACCTCAGAGATGCCAATCTCAGTGATGCCAATCTCAGTGATGCCTATCTCAGTGATGCCAACCTCAGTGATGCCAACCTCAGTGATGCCAACCTCAGTGATGCCGATCTTAGTTATGTCTACCTCAGTGATGCCAACCTCAGTGATGCCAATCTCAGTGATGCCAACCTCAGTGATGCCCACCTCAGTGATGCCGACCTTAGTTATGCCCACCTCAGTAATACCAACCTCAGTGATGCCTATCTCAGTAGTGCCAACCTCAGTGGTGCCAACCTCAGTAATACCAACCTCAGAGATGCCCACCTCAGAGATGCCCACCTCAGTAATACCAACCTCAGAGATGCCCACCTCAGTAATACCAACCTCGATGATGTCAGAAATCTTAGCTATCAACAAATCAAATCGGCTTGTTATTGGGAAAAAGCAATATACACCGATGCAGAATGGAATAAGGCAGAAAGAAAATGGATTGCAGTCGATGAAAAAGCTAATCAAAACAGAATTGAAGCAATAAAACAGGATCAAGCTTCAGACCCAGAAAACCCTCCTGATTATTGCAACAAATGAGATAGCGATCGCCCTGTCAACTTTGAATTGATAAGTTGAGATAAGCAAAAAAAAGCAGAGAGAGATACAGCAGTCTTATTTAAGTCATGAACTTTGCTAGTGGCAAAAGGCAGGAGACAGAAGAATTTTGACAAGTCATTTCCGATTGCTATATTGTATCAAGTTCGTCTGATAACTTTAAATAAAAGTTCTCCCCGTCTCCCCGTCTCTCAGTCTCCCCGTCAGCCATAACATTTAACTGTTGAAACGAACCTGATATTAGATCCCCTCTACTTTCTCTAATGGTATTTACCTTCAGTATCAGGGCTTTCCATCCGTGGTAAACCCATACTATAGTTGCGTACCCTAGCACCCAAATTATAGTTAATTTGACCTAGCATTAATAGAGAGCGAATATAGTGTTCTAAATCCGAACCAATACGACGTAGATTGTATTCACTCAAATCTTCGCCATTGTTTTGCTCTACCAATTCATCAAATTTACGATAGACTTTTTGCAGTGATTCTTCACTCCAGTTAAACTCGTTATCTGGGTCAATATCTAAAGTGAGAACATTATTGCTAGGAATTAATTCGTTATGTTGAACTTCAGCACTATAGATACGAACGTGACGGGTAGTTGATTTTACAAGCATACTGATACTCTTTTTAAGATTATATTGGTAGGCAAATAGATTTTAATGATATTTTATCAAAAAGCTATCAGCACATAAGCTTTTAGTTAATTAGTTCTAATCATATCAACTGTTGGAATTTTACAGACGTTATCGCCAACAACCGTTTGAACGAATTTTCATACCTGCGAAAAAATAGTGTGGAAGCTTTGCAACCTGATGTAGTGCTAATTGATCTGGAAATGCCAGGGATGAACGGCGTGAAAGCGACTAAAATTATCTCAAAACGCTTTCCCAACTGTCAGATTTTAGTCCTTAGTTGCCACGATACCGATGAATATTTAAATCAAGCTATGGATGCAGGGGCGAAAGGTTATTTGCTCAAAAATACGCCAGCAGATGAATTAAGTAATGCCATCCGTTCGGTACATAAAGGCTATTCTCATTTAAGTCCTGGACTATGGGAAAAAATTCGTCAAGTTAAGTCTAAATCTAACTCGAATAATACTCAACCTGTTGCACAAGAGACGAAAGCTACTGTGACCAAGTTGCGGATATTCTGTCGGGACAGTTAGCGACCACAGCTATTGATACCTTGATGCTGGGTTTTTATGTGGTGGTGATGAGTCAATACGACTTAGTACTAACTGTAATTGTCGTGGGTTTTGCTTTGATTAATGTCATTACGCTACAAAAAATTTCTCGACAACGCAAAGATGCCAATCAGCGATTAATTCAAGATTACGGTAAAGCAGCAGGAGTCGCGATCGCAGCCCTCCAAAGTATTGAAACTCTTAAGGCTTCGGGGTTGGAATCTGATTTTTTCTCTCGTTGGTCAGGATACTATACCAAGGCAATTAATTCTCAACAGGACTTGGGAGTTACAAACCAAGCTTTATCTGTCTTACCTGTATTATTATCTTCCCTCTCCTCAACTTTCTTGTTAGTTGTCGGTGGCTTAAGAGTTATGGATGGACATCTGAGTATTGGGATGTTGGTCGCTTTTCAAGGAATGATGCAAAATTTTCAACAGCCTGTGGATAATCTCGTTAGCTTTGGTAGGGTTTTACAAGAATTAGATGGTAATTTGATTCGCTTGGATGATGTTTTAGATAATCCTACCGATCCGCAGCTAGACCAAAGAAATCAAAGTGGGGAACAAGCAACTACAGCCAAGCTATCGGGACATCTGGAACTTTAAAATCTCACCTTTGGCTACAACCGTTTGGAAGCACCTTTAATTGAAAACTTGAGTCTGGAAGTCAAACCAGGACAGCGAATTGCCCTAGTAGGTGGTAGTGGTTCAGGTAAATCGACTGTGGCGAAGTTAGTCAGTGGACTCTATGAACCTTGGTCGGGAGAAATTTTACTCGATGGTCAACCCAAAGCCGAAATTCCCATTCAACTATTAACTAATTCCCTGGCAATGGTCGAACAGGATATTTTGATGTTTGAAGGCACGGTAAAAGAAAATTTAACCCTCTGGGACACTACTGTCACCGATAAATATGTCAAACAAGCCTGTAAAGATGCTGCCATTGATGATGTAGTTCAGTCCATGCCTGGGGGATATCAGGCAGAAGTAACCGAAGGGGCAGCTAATCTCAGTGGTGGTCAACGACAACGTTTAGAGATCGCCCGCGCTTTGGTAAATAATCCCTCAATTTTAATTATGGATGAAGCTACTAGTGCTTTAGATTCCGAAACCGAAAAAATAGTCGATCGCAATTTAAGGCGTAGAGGTTGTACTTGTTTAATTGTTGCCCACCGCCTTAGCACTATTCGCGATTGTGACGAAATTATTGTACTAGAGAGAGGCAAAGTAGTCCAAAGAGGTACTCATGAGGAGTTATGGCAACAGGAAGGAGTGTATGCGCAGTTGATTAAGAGTGGGGAAGGATAGAGGAGGCAGAAGGCAGAAGGCAGAAGGCAGAAGGGACAAAAGTAGCAAGTAGCAAGTAGCAAAAAACTTATTACTTATTTAAAAATGAGACATTTAGGAAAAATCTATAAAATCAAGGGAAACGAGCCAATATTGCTTAATGATCCAGAGACAGTCTGGTTAGTTAGGTCAGGAGCGATCGCGGTTTTTGCGGTTACGATAAGTAATAACTTAATTACGGGTAATCGTCATTATTTGTTTAACTGCGAACCTACAGAAATTTTATTTGGTACTCTTCCCAGCGTTGTCAATAGTAATCGTCAAATTCTGGCTGTACCGATGGGTGAGACGGAATTGTTAAAAGTTGACCAACAGTATTTTGACTTTTTGGTTACTAGGGGTGATACACAGATTGATACTTGGGTTAAAAGCTGGTTACATAAACTGCAAGATGTTCTCTCAATAACTTCTTTACCGCCTATTCAGGTCAAAGCAGACAAAGCAGCCAGGTTTTCTTTAAGTAACGATCAAACTTGGCAGCCAGAAGCGGATATTCTCTGGGTTAAGATTCAACAGGGCTATGTCCGTTGGCTAGGTCGAGAAGAATTAACTTTAACTCATGCCACTGCAACTATACCTTTTAATCAAGGAATGTGGTTGGTAGCAGATGGAGACGTGCAACTAACTACTGCAACTACGGCGACGCTGCAAGATAGCGAGCAACTCCTAGAGGGAATGTCTCAGCTTCATAAGTTATTGCTTAACTATGTCAGCTTTCAAACCCAACAAGAGCAAGCAGCCGAACTACAAAGATTAGATGCTCAAGAAAATCTTAATCGCCAAGTAACCGTAACCGCCTTGAGTGAATTGGCTGCACCTTTAATGCTACCCTCATCTCAGATATTTACTAGTGATACACCCTTGTTGGTTGCTGCTGGGGCAGTGGGTAGAGCTTTAGGCATAACTATCAAACCTCCTGCTGCTTCCGAAGATTTAAGCCGAGTTAAAGAACCTTTAGAAGCGATCGCTCGTGCTTCGCGTTTGCGACTGCGACAGGTTTTATTACGAGATAATTGGTGGTCAACTGATTGCGGGGCATTAGTAGCCTATCAGGAATCACAACCAGTAGCCCTATTACCGCTCTCTGGCTCTCGCTACGAAATGTTAGATCCTGTAACCCAAACTCGCCAAACTGTTACCTCGCAAAATGCCGAGTCTTTTAACCCCATTGCCTATATGTTTTATCGCTCTTTACCCGATAAAGCACTTAACGTGGTTGATGTGTTGCGGTTTGCTGTTTCAGGACGAGTTAAAGATCTGTTCGTGATTGTCTTAACAGGAATTGCTGCCACTTTATTAGGAATGCTAACTCCTTACACTACAGGGATTTTAATCGATAATGCCATACCTGATAGCGATCGCGGTTTATTATTACAAATTGGTGGCGGTTTAATCTTGGCTGCCTTGGCTACTTCTTTATTTCGCCTAACCCAAGGATTTTCGCTACTGCGAGTGGAAACAACTTCTGATGCTTCTACCCAAGCTGCGGTTTGGGATCGACTTCTTAATCTTCCAGTTTCTTTCTTCCGTCAATATACCACTGGGGATTTACAGTCTCGCGTCAGTTCAATTAGTACTATTCGCCGACGGTTGGGCGGTAATACGCTCATTAAACTCATTACTGGCTTATTTGGCTTACTAAATTTAGGACTGCTGTTTTATTACAACGTCAAATTAGCTTTGATAGCTGTCGCCGTCGCGATCGTTGTAGTTATAGTAACCTTTATTTCGGGTACAATTCTGGTGCGCAAAGTTCGTCCCCTATTAGAACTTGAAGGCAATATCTTTGGGCAGATTGTGCAGTTAATTAACGGCATTTCCAAGTTACGAGTAGCAGGGGCAGAAAAACGGGCTTTTGCCATCTGGAGTAAAAATTATAGCCGACAGATCAAATTAGAATTAAGTACTCAACTGGTTGAAGACATCGTGACACTGTTTAACACTGTCGTGCCTACCATTATTTCTTTAGTGCTGTACGCCGACAATTAGGAGTAGTTCTGCAAACTGGCAAAATTATGTCAGGCTCTATTTTTGATAACTTAGCTGGAGGAGCGCGTATCACTCTAGATGAAGCTTGGACAGCAGTGACAATGGCAGGCTTAAAAGCCGACATTACCTCCATGCCAATGGGAATGCATACTGTAGTTAGCGAAGGCGGTGGTAATCTTTCGGGAGGACAAAGACAGCGATTATTAATTGCTAAAGCTTTAATACTTAAACCGCGAATTTTGTTTTTTGATGAGGCTACTAGTGCTTTGGATAATAAAACTCAAACAATTGTTAGTGAAAGTTTGGATCAGCTTCAAGTTACTCGGATTGTTATCGCTCATCGACTCAGTACCATTCGTAATGCCGATCGCATTTACGTTTTACAATCAGGTAGAGTCCTGCAACAAGGGAATTTTAAAGAACTATCAGCACAACCAGGTTTATTCGCTGATTTGATGGCAAGACAGCAAGCGTGACTGTGTTTTCAAGCTGTTCATCTTTTTAACCTTGACCATCAGAGAAAGCCCAGTCCCTAACTTATGAAGTACAGGTGATTCTGGCTGACATTTACGTTAAGGATTCGGCAATTCCATCTAAAGAACCAAACTCAATTTTTTGTAAAATAAAGAGATCGGTATTTAATTCCTGTATGATGCTTTTAATATTATCGACTCGTTTTGGATCTCGATTGTTGAAAAAAAAATTTTAATCTACAGATTGCCTATTCTTAATCTAGCAATGAAATTCTATTAATTAAGCTAGTTAGGTAGAGCAATTATCGATAAAACAATAACATCTGTCAAATTGTATGAGTTGAAATAAACAATTGACAGTTAAATTTATATTGAAAATTTTAAATATTTACAAAAAGATTGCAAGATTAATTGCAATTTCAGTGCTTAACTTTCCCTTGAAAACATCAACATATATATAAATTAATTATTATGGAAAATCAAAACATTCGCTTTGCAACATTCAACGCCTCCTTAAATCGCGACGCTGAAGGAAAATTAATCGAAGACCTTTCCACGCCCGACAATAAACAAGCACAAGCGATCGCTGAAATAATTCAAAGAAACAATCCCGATGTCGTTTTAATTAACGAATTCGATTACGATGCCCAAGGAAAAGCAGCCCAACTATTTCAACAAAACTATTTAGAAGTCAATCAAAATGAAGTCGTCGCTGAAAAATATCCCTATGTTTATCTAGCCCCATCCAATACGGGTATTCCTAGTGGCTTCGACTTCGATAACAATGGTAGAGTTGAAGGCGGGAACGATGCCTATGGATTTGGTACATTTCCAGGTCAATTTGGGATGGTATTGTATTCCAAATATCCGATCGCCACAGACC
This sequence comes from Waterburya sp., assembly GCA_051658085.1. Taxonomy (GTDB): domain Bacteria; phylum Cyanobacteriota; class Cyanobacteriia; order Cyanobacteriales; family Xenococcaceae; genus Waterburya. Next base: position 101,048 of record JBOFLX010000101.1, on the reverse strand, counting down.
AAATTAGAACCTTTCAAAACTTTCTCTGGAAAGATATGCCAGGCGCACTACTTCCAGACGACGCTAATACCCCCACATCCAATGATTGGTATTCACCAGAAGAATTAGAAGCTTTTCGTCTCTCCTCCAAAAGCCATTGGGATATTCCCCTCAATATTAACGGTGAAATCGTCCACGTTTTAGCCAGCCATCCCACACCCCCTGTATTTGATGGTGCAGAAGATCGGAATGGCAAACGCAATCACGATGAAATTCGTTTTTTAGCCGACTACATTACCCCAGGAAAAAATAGCTACATATATGACGACAAGGGCAACTTTGGCGGATTAAAAGCAGGGGAAAAATTTGTGATTATGGGCGACCAAAACGCCGATCCTTTTGATGGTGACAGCGTCGATAATGCCATTAACCAATTTTTAGACAATCCTCTGATTAACACTTCAGTTACCCCCAGCAGTCAAGGAGGAATTGAAGCAACCGCACGGGATGGAGGAGTCAATAATAATCATCAGGGAGATCCCACCTTCGATACGGCTGATTTTGACGATCGCGGTTCGGGAAATTTAAGAGTCGATTATGTCTTACCTTCAAAAAATCTCGATGCTACCGATGCGTCGGTTTATTGGCCTACAAGTGAAGATCCTTTGTTTGATCGCTTAATCGGTACGTTCGACCCCGAACTAGTTCCTAACGGTTTTCCCAGTTCCGACCATCGTTTGGTTGCTACAGATTTTCGCATTCCGTCAAAAGCGAATGACTCGAACGATCGAACTGTCTCTAAAATCGATTTTATCGGTCAAGCAACTTTACCTACCGATTTAACTTTCAATAATACCGAAGTTGGCGGTCTATCGGGAATTAGTTACGATTCCAACACTAACACTTACTATGCCATCTCCGACGATCGATCCGAAAACAATCCAGCCCGTTTTTACAGTCTCAATATTGGTATCGGCGATGGTAGATTGGATGCTGGCGATGTTAACTTTACAGACGTAACTACGCTCTTAAACCAACAAGGAGAAACCTTTACCAGAAATGGTATTGACGCTGAAGGAATTGCTCTTAGTAGCGATGGCACGGTGTATATTTCCTCAGAAGGAGATGCCAATAACTTACTCAATCCTTTTGTCAACCAATTTTCCCTCGGCGGACGAGAATTCAAACAACTAGAAGTTCCCGATAAATTTTTACCGACAAGCGATCTCAGTCGTGGCATCAGAAACAATCTCGCTTTTGAAAGTTTGACTATTACTCCAGACGAACGCTTTCTTTATACTGCCACCGAAGAAGCTTTAAACCAAGATGGATCGACTGCGACTTTGGAAAATCAAAGTACGGCGCGGATTTTACAATATGATTTAACTGCTGGCAAACCAGCTAAAGAATTTGCTTACTTTACCGATCCAATTCCCGTCGCCCCAACCGCACCTACAGGAAGTGCCAATAATGGTTTGGTCGATCTTTTAGCAATTGATAACAACGGTACATTTCTGGCCTTAGAACGGTCATTTAGCTCAGGTGTAGGCAACAACATTCGATTGTATGAAGTACGCACCCAAAATGCGACAGATATCAGCCAAATTGATCGCCTCAGTCAACCAGACGGGCGATCGCCAGATATCAAAATTGCCGAAAAACGTCTCGTTCTCGATTTGGGCGAATTGGGAATTAAATTGGATAATCTTGAAGGTTTAACCTTTGGCCCTACTTTACCAGATGGCAGGCAATCTTTAACTTTAGTAAGTGACAATAATTTTAGTGAAAATCAAGTCACTCAATTTTTAAGCTTTGCTGTAGATATAAAAGATGTTAAAAATTCAACCGATCAAGCTTCCAATATATTAACCAGTGATAGCAACGAATTAATTTTTGACGATCTCGACGATGGAACTTTCGATCTTTCTGGGAGTAGTGGCGGACAAAATATTGATGGAAGTGCGAGAGACGATACCTTTTTTCTGGGGAGAAACGATCTTCTCGTCGGCGGCGATGGTGATGACCGTTTTTTTGTTGGTGCTGGTGGCGATAATACGATCGCGGGCGGTAATGGTGCAGACCAATTTTGGATCGCCAACAAACAACTCCCAGAAAAAGTAAACATGATAACCGATTTTCAAGCTGGTATTGATGTCATTGGTATTGACAGTTTGGGGATAGGTTTTGACGATTTAAAAATTTCTCAAAATGCTGATAATATAATTGTTGGTACTGGCGATCAAGATTTAGCAGTTTTAATTGGTATCGATGCTGCTAATTTGAGTATGAATAATTTTGTTTTTGCTTAAACCCAACAATCTCTCTCAAGCGGATGTTGACTAATTGATGTTCCTGTAATGCTTCATAAAAGAATTTATTGTTAGAGCGATGGCGTTGCTGATTTAGCGAACGAGCGCGGTCTTGGGAAGCCAGTCCGTTGCGGTGAAGCAGTTGCGGTGGACAGGTTCCCTGGCATAAGCAAACTGCTGAACCCGAAGGGAGGTTTCCTCCGTTGTAGGAACTGGCGTGGTCTCCCCCATGAGCGATATCCGAAGGTGTATCCTTTAGGACTCGTTCAAGACAGGTATGAAACCGAAAGTAATACTGCTCGTAGCTATTGGCTACTAACCGAAATATTTTGTAATTCATACATTCAATTACCAACGCCTAAAATGGTTTCAATTCCAAAGAAAAATAAATTCCCTCTTCTTGCCAACTATCCCCTTCTTCCTCTAAATCTACTAAAGGAATTCCCCAATCCAAATGCGAGGTACAATCATCACTAACTTGTAACCGTAAACCAATACCTGTAGAAACTAGCGTATTAGTCTCTAGCTGTAAATCATCTGAATTCCAAACCGCACCAAAATCAACAAAAGGAGTCAATTGTAGACTAGTTTTCCATTTAGGTATACTGAGAATTGTCGCTCTTACTTCGACGGAGTTGAACCAACCATTATCTGCTAATAAAGCATCCTGGCGATAACCTCGAACATTTAAACCACCTCCCAAACTAAATTGTTCTGTCGGTACTAAAGCATCATTGGCTAATTGCAAATCTGAACGCAATAAGAGGGTAAAAGTCGGGTTGAGAAGCTTAAGATATTGAGCTTGTCCTCGCCAAGCTAAAAATTTACTATCGGGTTGTCCGTTGTCGTTAATTGTCGCTCCTAAAGCATTAATACCTAGACTAAATTCTGATAAAAAAGCTAAAACCTCATCAGCATCACGGCTCGTATATTCTTGAAAGAAACGGATCACACTGGTATCAGTTATAACATCACTTTCAGCCCCTCGTGATAACTGAGCAGGTTGCCCTCTAACTGTCCTAACTGCCCTAACTGTTCTAACTGTCACAACTGTCCTAACTGTCCCAACTGTCCTAACTGCCCTAACTGATTTCTGACCTCGACTAGCTTACTGCAAAAAGTCGAAGAAACAATTTTTAGAACTCAATTTTAATCCCGACTAAAATTATCGGGTATGTTTGACTGGGTGTTTTTGCGTGTGATAATATCAATTCACTGTTGACGGAATTAAAGTTGAATCATGACCCAGACACCTATCAAAACCACCAAGGGACGTACGTTCACCAATCTAGTATCTAAAGAAGGAGGCGTAAAATATCCTCTCCAAGCTCTTAATGTTTGCGAAGAAACTTTCTCTCCTTTAGAAGTAGCTTATGACTATGATGAAATTCGTCGTCAAGTCAGCCGTGAAAGTATCGCAGCAGGGCCTAATTCCATTTGGCGTTACAAAGCATTTTTACCTGTGGAAAGCGACAACCCCATTGATGTCGGCACTGGTATGACTCCCTTAGTAAAATCCAATCGTTTAGCTCGTCGTCTGGGTCTAAAAAATCTTTATATCAAAAACGATGCGGTTAATATGCCGACCCTGAGTTTTAAAGATAGAGTAGTTTCAGTTGCATTAACTCGTGCTAGAGAACTAGGATTTTCTACTGTTTCCTGTGCTAGTACTGGTAACTTAGCCAATTCCACAGCAGCGATCGCTGCCTATGCTGGAATGGACTGTTGTGTATTTATTCCTGCGGATTTAGAAGCAGGTAAGGTTTTAGGTACTTTAATCTACAATCCTACAGTCATGGCAGTCAAAGGCAACTACGACCAAGTAAACCGTCTTTGCTCAGAAGTTGGTAATACTTACGGTTGGGGTTTTGTCAATATCAATCTCCGTCCTTACTATTCCGAAGGCTCAAAAACTCTGGGTTATGAAGTGGCAGAACAATTAGGTTGGGAACTTCCCGATCATATCGTTGCACCTTTAGCTTCTGGTTCATTGTTTACCAAGATATATAAAGGTTTCAATGAATTCGTCAAAGTAGGTTTAGTCGAAGATAAAACCGTTCGTTTCAGTGGCGCACAGGCAGAAGGTTGTTCCCCTATAGCTCAAGCATTTAGAGAAGGTAGAGACTTTGTAGCTCCTGTAAAACCCAATACCATTGCCAAATCCATTGCGATCGGCAACCCAGCAGATGGAGTTTATGCTTTAGACATCGCTCGTAAAACTAACGGTAATATCGAATCTGTTACTGATGCCGAAATCATCGACGGTATCAAGTTATTGGCAGAAACCGAAGGTATCTTTACTGAAACTGCTGGTGGTACTACCGTCGCTGTCCTCAAAAAATTAGTAGAAGCAGGTAAAATTGACCCTGACGAAAAAACAGTTGTCTACATTACTGGTAATGGATTAAAAACCCAAGAAGCAGTACAAGGGTACATCGGTGAGCCTCTAACTATCGAACCCAAATTAGATAGTTTCGAGCGAGCTTTAGAACGTTCTCGCACTTTAGAACGTCTTGAATGGCAACAAGCAAGTGTTTAATAAAAGCTATAAGCCCTTCGGGTTCGGCAGTTGCTCATGGGGGAAACCCCCAAGACCGCACTGCCTCACTATAAGCCTTTGTTGAAGGGGAGCAAGTCACTTTTGTTGGTTGTTGTGTACTACTTCCTTGCGGTCGCCTTAGACGACCTTAGAACTTATGAAGCTTGAAGAAACTATTCTATAGTCGAGGTCGAGCAAGCTGTCCAAACCAATTAAATATAGCGATCTCCTTAATGAGTATACTTGTTCTTACAAAAGTGACTTGCTCCCTTGTTGAAGTGCGTGTTTTACTAATTATTTTCTGGTTGCTACTAAGCAGCTAATATTTTTACTATTCATTCTCAATTCTTGTTTCATAGATTATGACCGTTAAAGTATTAATTCCTACCCCCCTACAAAAGTTCACTAACAATCAAGCTGCGATCGAATGCACTGGTGGCAATATAGATGAACTAATCGAAGCTCTCGAAACCAATTGTCCTGGGATTAAAGCTCGTATTTGTGACGAATCTGGTAAACCTCGTCGTTTTCTCAATCTTTATGTCAACAGTGAAGATATTCGTTTTCTAGAAGGAACAGACACAAGTTTACAAGATGGTGACGAAGTAAGTATTGTACCTGCGGTTGCAGGGGGCTAGTACCGCTACGCGGAAGTAATAAGTAATAGGTAATAAGTAATAATTATGTATTTACGAGCTTCCTAACCATTAGATTTGACAGATTCCGTAATAGCGAGGTTAGCAATTGAAGTTAACCTCTTTTTTTTACTTACAATTTCATATTTTAAATCAGCAACGCCTAAATCAGTAACGTCCTTAGAATTGGAGATAGTGCATGAGTTGAGATATTAACTCACGATCAAGATTTAGGCGACGTTGAAGATCGATAATATTACAATATTTACCATTTTCCTGGCGATTTTCCAAGAAATTAGTAGCTAAATCAGCGTTTAATCCAGGAATAGTTAGTATTTCCTCAAATGTAGCGGTATTAGGATTAATTTTTTCTGGACTTAAAGAACTCAGACGATCATAATAAGCAAAAGTCAGGATTGCTTCGTAGGGTAGAAGACGTTGTACAGGAACACTTATAGCAGCAGCCACATCTTCTAGACAAACCAATTGTACGCCCATTCTGACTAACTCTACCAGCGATCGCGCCTGATGAATAGAAAAACCTGGTAGCCTTAACCAATCATCGATTGTCGCCTGATTAACATCAATCCTGATTCCTAATTCTACAGCGATCGCTATTTCTGATAATGACTGAAAACGATAGTAAGGATCGTTAGCAATTTTTTTTCTAACTCCAATCTGAGACAGTTTAAACATAGGGACAGTTAGGGCAGTTAGGACAGTTAGGACAGTTACCTAATTATTGGTAATTAGTAATCAGTAATTAGTAATGACTAATCATTCAAGCAATATGATCGAGTAGCTGACGACGTTTTTGTTCAAATTCATATTCTGTGAGCAAGCCGTCTGAACGTAATTGATCTAGTTCTCGCATCGCTTCGGCGATCGCTTTTACCTGGGGTGAAGTATTAAGATTTAAATTATATTGGCTATGTCCGTTAAACTGACGTTCAAATTGTTCGATATCTTGGACAATATACCAGACAGCATCAATGGCAGCAGCTATACGGGGAATGGGTGTAGACCATAAGAGTATGTAAATGAGTCCCCACAATGGTTGTCCTAAATATAGTTTATGAAGTCCTGCGATCGGTGTAATCGTGCCTAACAAAGCCAACGCTACAGCCACACGACGATTTTTATGATGTTTAAAAAATTTGTCTAGCAATGACATAGATCTTTTGACTAAGCTTTAGAATCCCATTTACTTTAGCTTATTTTTTTGAGGTAAGTTGATATAAGTTATTTAAGTTGTATTTAAGTTTTTCGCCGACCAATATAAAGAAAATGATCACTCATTCCCAAACCCTCTGGAGTTGTTCCTGTCGCATCTACCAAATCGAGCCAAACTTCTAATTCTTGCCGAGAAAGCCCGTTAGCTGCTGTAGGAAAAGGAGCAGTAAAAGATTCAACACCAATGAAGGTGATTTGCTCAAAACTAGCTGTAAATAGTTGTAAAAATTCGTTACTGGTAGTTAAATGAGCATAGCCCAGAGGAGGCATATGTATAGGATCAGCATTCCCATCCTTTAAAAACTGTTGATGAAATTCCTGACGAGATAAACCTTGCTTAGAATGACTGCGGAATAGTTCTCGAAAATAGGCTAAACGATTAATACCAGCAGCAAAGATTATGCCGTTTGGCTTTAAGATTCTAGCTACTTCGGCTACAGCAAGCTCTCTTTCTTGGAGGGAGCATAAATGATAAAGAGGGCCCAATAATAAAACCACATCGCAAATCTCAGTCTTCAAGGGTTCTAAACTGGTAGCAGAGATGTTGTATGTTCCTAAAATTTGGCGATCGCAATTACAATTTTTAAGTCTTGTATAAGTAGCTTCTAACAAGCGTTGAGAAATATCGACCAGATAAAGAGTACAATCTCTTTTAGCTAGTAATTCAGCATAGTGACCACTACCAACCCCCACATCAGCGACTCTTGCTTCATTAGAAATCATTTTGTTCAAATAGCGAGTTGTCACGGCGAATTCTATAGGCGAGTGTTCTGTCAAACGAACTGATTCATAATCAAAAGTTAGATTGCTGTTGTAATGTTGAGCAATACTTGCTTGCAGTTTTGATTTTTCAATGCTCATAACTTAATCAGACAGAAATAATAGACGATCAGAAGGCTACGCGTAGCGTAATCGCTTATTTAATTTTACTCAAGAGTTTTTCTGCTTCCCGTATATCGATTTTAATTCTTCGGGATGTCGGGAGCTAAACATCACTTCTTGTCCCGCTTTTGCCCATTGTTTGCCTAGATTACCGCCGATATTTCCCGAACCAACTAATGCTAATTTTCATAATTTTATCTCTCTGTGAAATGAAGTGTATAATTTTAAAATCTTTGAATTAGACCCACACCAACTATCAACAAAATTGCACCTATAGCCCTCCAAAAACTAAGAGGATGCACTGGAAACCCTACTAAGCCAAAACTATCGAGAGCGATTGACGCTAACATTTGACCAGCGACAATTAAGCCAATCATTGTGGCAGCACTAAGTAAAGGAGCTAACACTATTGTGGTTGTCAAATAGATTGTTCCTAGTATTCCTCCAACCCATAGATACCAAGGAATTTGTTTGATTTGAGCCAGTGGAGGCAATGAAATATGGAAAACTACGGTGTAAAGGATTAAAGCGATCGCGCCAATCCCGAAAGAAACAGAAGCAGCCAACAGTGGATGACCGAGATTTTTGGCTAACTGAGCGTTAATTCCAGCTTGAGTTGGTAACAGTCCTCCAGCGATTGCAGCAAGGAGTGCAAGCAACAATTTCATTAATTTAATCTAGATGAGAGTTTATAATTCTTGGTTCGCTGGACGTACTACAATTTCGTTGACGGCTACTTCTGGGGGGTGAGCGATCGCATAACGTACTGCATTACTAATAGCGGTTGGCGGAATAAAACTAACTTCGCTAAAATTGCTGGCAATTTGGTTGGATGTCTGCTCATCATTACTAGATTGAATTAATTCGCTTTCCACTGCACCAGGATAGATAGTTGTTACTCGGACTTTCCCTAGGGTTTCTTTACGTAAGCTTTCACTGATGGCTCTGACGGCGAACTTAGTGCCACAATAGACTGCGAAATTCGGTATGGCATGGATCGAAGCGATCGAACCTAGGTTAATAATATGACCACTGCCACTATCAAGCATAGAGGGAAGTACCGCAGCAATTCCGTGTAGGACACCGCGTATATTAATATCAATGGCTTTATTCCAGTCGTCTATTTTTAGGTCGATTAAAGGACTAACTGGCATGACTCCAGCATTATTAACCAGGACATCAATCTTGCCGAAACGGTCTATAGTTGCTTGTGCCATTTCTTGTACTTGTTTGGCATCAGCAACATCAGTAAGGTGGTAGGTAACGTTATTTCCTAATTCTTGAACAAGAGTTTTCAGTCTCTCTTCTCGACGTGCTGCTAACATGACTTTGCAACCAGCATCGGCTAATTCTCTGGCGATCGCTTCTCCGATACCACTACTTGCACCTGTAACAGCTACAACTTTGTTTAAACTCATTTATTACGTTCTCCAATGATCGTGAGTGTAAGATTTTATTGTTAAAAAATTTGATTACTGCATCGTTTTGTCGTTATAAATTAGCTTGTTCGATATATTGCTTGACTGTTAACGGTTTGATCTGAGGATAACGAGAATTTTGAAGATTATCTAGTTTGCCTTTACCCGACACCATCGCATATTCGTATTGCTGGGGAATGTATTCTAAAGGAGATTCAGCAGTTTGTTTTTAATTATCAATCCAGCTTTTTAATTCTTTAACGCTACCCAGATGTTCGACTTTTAGCTTTTTGCCTGTTGCTTCTTGATAAGAATTTAAAAGTTCTTTCATGGTTAGCACTTGTCCTGCTACTTCTAAAGCGGTATTTGCTAAATCTGGATCGCTGACGGCTTCGGCTGTATATTTAGCAGTATCATCAGTGGTAGTCATATCTACAGGCGTTTCCCCATCCCCCCAATATTTAAAGATTCCATGATCCAAATCGAACTGAGGCATATAAGGAGTCGGAATATTTTCCATGAACGATCCATTGAGAACTAAGGTATATTCCAAACCGCTTTCTAGAAGATATTCAAAGACTTCTTTTCGCATATCTAAATTATCGCTATCGCCGTAGTCTAGCTTGCGATAGTCGATGGAATAATCGGAAGGAATAAATCTTTTGACCCCTTGTTTTTTAGCTGCATTGATCGCATTTTTTTGTCCTGGTACAGTTACGCGATCATTACCAACCGCAGATACAACAACATCTACTCCTTCAAAAACAGGCAATAAAGTATCGGGTTTCATCAAATCTCCAACGTTATATCCTTGCAATGGTTGTGGAGACAATTCAAAAACTTCCTGCGCCATAGTATTAAATGCTTTGACTACTCGTGCTTGGGGAACTTCACCCGCTAGTTTCTCGGCTAAAGAAAGTTCTATAGGCGGATAGGCAAAGTTTTCAGGAATATCGTAATTGTTGCAATCAATGATAATTTTGCCATTTAAAATATCCATAGAGGTTAGAACTTCGGCAGGATTGACACCACGAATCGTGTACAGCAGTACATCTCCGAAAGCTGCTGCTTGATCATTTGTACCGCCTTGAGTGTTATTTCCAGCAGATTCAGCGATCGCTTTACCTTTTTCGTTACGTGCGCCAAAAAATACTTCATGTTTTGGTTCTGCCTAGAGAATACCTATTTTCATAACCTTCTGTTTCTACTTTTATTGCTTAAATTCAAGACAATCTTATTTAATAAGTCCGAGCAGCTTTCTCTCGCATGGCTTTATCTGGTAGAAAAGCACTATTGATAGACATCTGCTGATAAACTCGATGTTGTAAATACCAACGATCTTCTTTACGTATCCAGCGATCGCAGACAACACCATGACCAATAGTACGAGGCAATAATGAATCTAGCTCTTCAGTGGAAGATTCATTACGAGATTTGGCAGGAAAAAGCTGGAGTACCAAGATATAACTAATCGACTCCGCGACATCTTTACCAACTCCGCGAGTTATTGAGTTTAGACAATTATGTCGAATACCGTCGAAGCCAACAGGAGTATTCTTAAACCACTCAATAAAACTATTCGCGCTCTCATGTCGTCCAAATAAAGGATGCTCGTTGATATATTCATCTACTAAAATTTGCTTTAATGCATCATAATCTCGGCTGTCCTCACATAAATAAACGCGGTGGAGTAACTCTGTAATTTGAATGCGATCAACAACTGATAATTCTCGTTCTAACGCTGTTTCGGGATTGCAGATTCCTGTTGGCAACTCTGTAATGTCATGAAATGGCATATCTTCATCCTTAATAAATAATTACGGCACTGTAACGATAATTTTGCCGTTTTGTTGATTAGATTCCATATAACGGTGAGCATCAGCGATTTGTTCTAAGGGAAAACTGCGATCTAAAATCGGGACGAGTTTGCCAGATTCTAAACCATCATAGATATATTGTTTGGCTTGTTCTAACTTGACTGGATCACCAGCAATTTCAAATAACGTATAGCCTTGGACTTTTAAACCTTTTTGTAATGCAGGAAATAGTGGAAAAGGTGTTGTTTCCATACTCAAAGCACCATACTCAAAAATTGTTGCCCCTCTGGCTGCTGCATTGGCGAGAGTTTGAATATAAGAACCAGCTACAGGATCGAAAATAAGATTTGCTCCCTGTCCATTGGTAATTTCCATCACCTTAGTAGGTAAATCTTCCTCATTGGTAACAATTACATGATCTGCGCCATTATCTAACAGCGTTTGTTTTTTACTTGCTCCTCTAGTAGTAGCGATCGCAGTTGCACCTTGAGCTTTAGTTATTTGAATAGCTGCACTACCCACACTACTACTAGCTGCTGGAATTAAAACAAAATCCCCCGATTTTACCTGTCCATATTCAACTAACGCCCCGTAAGCTGTAATATATTGCATCCAGATCGCTGTTCCCTCTTGAGGTGATAACTTGTCAGGATATTTAGCAACCATCGCTACAGGAGCGATCGCACTTTCCCCATAGACACCATAATTTTTCATTGAAAAACCAGGAATCGTCGAGACGCGATCGCCAATCTTCAATTCAGTCACTCCTTCCCCTACAGCATCAATAACCCCTGCTGCTTCGTAACCCAGAGTCGAGGGGAAACTATCTGGTTCTTCTAAATATGCTCCCTTGCGAAACATAACTTCTGCTCGATTTAAGCCGATCGCTTCGACTTTTAAGCGGACTTCTCCTTTACCAGGTTCAGTTATAGGTAATTCTTCTAGCTGAAGTACATCAGCGTCGCCAAATTGATGAAAACGAACGATTTTTACCATGATTTAAGTTCCTTATTATTAAGAGTTTCGATGTCAACATTAATTAAAAAGTGAAGCGTAGGCTGTATATGGCTTGAGTGGCAAAATTTCTAAATTGAGAACACCAGCCTCATACATGGGTAACTTTTGCGCTTCTTTAGTAACAGATTCAACGCTTTCGCCTTCCCAAAGCATGACAGCACCACTCATATCAGCAATGTAATACATTTGGCGAATTTGTTCGGAAGCATAAAATTCCCAGGCTTTTGCAGCTTCAGGACTGACAAGAGGTAGAACTTTCTCAACAGCAATTCCAGACTTAACACGAGCGATTACTAAAACTTGCATAGTGTAATAACCTTTGAATATGGAAAACTTTTGTTGTAGCTAATGTAGCGTTACAGAATAAGCGATTGAACTTCAATGCATTTGATTGTATTCTTTCGCCCTGCCATCAAAACTAGCAGGATCATAGAAATAGCGTTCGTGAATAATCCTGCCATTTTTCCAGGTTTGTAAACCCACTTCTTCGACATGAAGACGATAACCATCTTGAGTGGTGGCATCTAAGTGCATTTCTACCATAGAGCGAGTATCTTTCAGATAGGCTTCGCCAACGCCATCTACTAAAACCGCAGCGATTTTGAAATCGTTAATTTCTCGAATATTAGCGTTCATTAGCTTTTGTCGCTCGATACTCATAGTGCGACCAACCCGTGAAGGTTGTAGATTTTCTTGAACCACGACATTTTCGTCGTAGTAGCGTTCGTAGACTTCTTCTGGAGGAGGATTGGTTTTGAAAAACTCCAGTAATTCATGGATTCGATTATTAATAGACATGGGATTTCTCCAGAATTTTGGTGTACTGCAATTTAAATTCTCTTTCGCTGTTTGACAAAGTTTTATTTGATCTTGCTAAAGCACTTGAAAGACTTTTCCGCTTTAACAATTTCGTGTCTAGGGGAGAGTTCCTTGACAACAGCCTGACCAATTGTACCGCTAGCAACGATAATTACTACTTTCACAATATTTACTCCTCAATCTTTGACTAATGTAATGACTTTAGTTTCGAGAAAAATAGCTTTTTAATAGACCTCTTGCATAAATAAATTACAAATCAAAATTAATCCTTTTCCCCTTTCCCTTTCCCCTTCTTGAAGCAGTCCTAAAGGATACACCTTCGGATATCGCTCTCGACGGAAACCACGGGGCTTACAAGCTTTTGAGGAGACCTCAAAAGACAGCCCCTCGCCAAGACCGCGCTGCTTCGCTTTTCCCTAAACTTAACCAGGGTTTATACGATTCATACAAGAAGTCTAATCTTGTTGATGATGACGGGATTTTTCTAACTCATCAATTGTGTCCAAAATTTTAATAAAATGTAATCCAAATTCAGTAAACTTGTATTCGACATGAGGTGGGATTTCTGGGTAAATAGTTTTGCTAATAATGCCAAAGTCTACTAATTTAGCTAATTGTTTATTAAGAACTTTGCTGCTTAATCCATCTACCGAACGAGTTATAGTACCTGGTCGATTAACTCCTGTCCGAAGTAAGCAAAGAATTGAAAACATCCATTTGCATCCAAAGGTATGCTCGACAATATAAGCTACGCTAGGTTTAGTTTTGGTATTTACGGCATTACTAATAATTTCTGCTGGGTTGGATTTGGTTGCCTTCATTGTTAGAGAGCGAAAATTGATGTTGAAAATTCAGTATTGATGCAACTTAACCATTGACCTGACTCATATCAGGATAGCGATCGCCTGTAGCAATTCCCTGGGGTGCAACGGCTTCGATTTGTTTTAGTTCCTCTGGAGTCAGATTAATCTCGGTAGCAGCGATATTTTCTTCTAAATACTTACGGCGTTTAGTACCAGGAATCGGTACAATGTCATTTCCTTGAGCTAGTAACCAGGCGATCGCCAATTGACTCGCTGTTACTCCTTTAGCTTGGGCGATTTCTTTTACCTGTTCTACAACTTCTAAGTTTTTATAAAAGTTTTCTCCCTGAAATCGTGGTGAATAAAGGCGGTAATCACCTTCGGGGAAATCATCGGGACTTTGAAACTGTCCAGATAAAAAGCCTCTACCCAAGGGGCTGTAAGGCACAAAGCCAATGCCTAACTCTTGCACTATCGGCAAAATTTCGTCTTCAGGATCGCGACTCCATAAAGAATATTCTGTCTGCAATGCACTGATCGGATGTATTGTTTGAGCGCGACGAATGGTTGTAGAGGAAGCTTCCGATAGTCCCAAATAGCGTACTTTTCCTTGCTGTACTAATTCTGCCATCGCCCCGACAGTATCTTCAATTGGCACTTGAGGATCGACACGGTGTTGATAATAAAGATCGATAGTGTCAATACCCAAACGCTGTAAGGAAGCATCGCAAGCTTGATGAACGTACTCTGGCTTGCCGTTAACGCCCCGAAAGCTAGCATCGTCACCACGCAGGACACCGAACTTGGTGGCTAAAATTACAGAGTTTCGTCTGTCGGCAATTGCCTTACCTACAAGTTTTTCATTCTCACCCCGTCCGTACATATCAGCCGTATCCAGCAAGGTTACACCCAGATCTATAGCACGATGAATTGTGGCGATCGCTTCTGATTCGTCCCGTCCGCTATAGAACTCAGACATTCCCATACAACCAAGTCCCAGGGCTGAAACTTCTAGTCCTTGACTACCTAGTTTGCGTGTCTCCATGATACTTAATCTCGATAAAAAATTTCTTGGTTATTGATCTTGTTTTGGTAGCAACAAAAACTTTTTTTTTTCTTAAAAGTTAGTCACTATACTTTTAAAACTATAATTTTGTACTCGCCAAAGTCTTGTAACTTCTTGCTAAAATTAGTCGATTCTTGCTATGAAAGACAAAAAATACCTAAACTTTGATATTTAGTCACGATCAGCAACACTATTGCTCAAGGCGATTTTTTATTTCTTTTTAAGGTTTTCAATTGTTGTTTCAATGCTTACTTACACCCTAATAAAAATGACAATATTAGTCAAATAAATATCATTAATACCAACTATCAATGACATCGATTTAATAGCTCTGATTTGTAAGTAGTGACATAATTTACATTGAGCTACGATCATTGTGTATACAAGTGAGGAAAATTAATTTATGAGTATTGTTTTAGAGCGTGAGACACCGCCTCTATGGGAAGATCAAGCTGGAGCAATTCGGGTAGGAAATTCAAGAGTACTATTGGAGACTGTAATTCGAGCGTTTCAAGATGGTGCGTCTCCTGAGTCTATTGTTAATCGATACTCAACTCTTTTCTTGTCTGATGTTTATAGCACGATTGGTTACTACCTTAGACATCAAGATGCTATAGAGGCATATTTAGTTCAAAGAGAGCAATTGGCTGAATCTGTACAGCAACGTTTGTGCAACATTCAGCCCGATCTAAGTTTGATTCGCTCTCGTTTGTTATCTCAACAGAATTTATAGCAGTAGATAGTAGATATGTTGCGTTTGTTGAGCGATGAAAACTTTAACGGTGACATAATTCGGGGGTTGTTTTTACGTCAACCGAATCTCGATCTATTTAGAGTTCAGGATGTAAGTTTACAAGAAGTAGATGATCCAACAATCTTAGCTTGGGCAGCCAATAATGATCGTATTCTTCTCACTCATGATCGCGCAACCATGCCTGATTTTGCTTATGAACGCTTGGTTAGGAGAGAAACAATGACAGGTTTATTTGTAGTCAATGATCGAATGCCCATTCGACAAGCGATTGATGAGTTGTTGCTACTGATCAATTGTAGTAAGCAGTCAGAATGGAAAGGAATTGTATTGTATTTGCCTCTCTAAAAGTTAAATTAAAAAACTGACATTGCTAATTTGAAGTATGAAATTTTTTATTTGTGAACATCGACTACATTAATCTCCGTCAACTCGATCTTAATTTATTAATCGCCCTGGATGTTTTAATTACAGAAGCCAGTGTCACCAAAGCAGCCGAAAAGTTGAATATGAGTCAATCGGCAATGAGTCATGCTTTGAAACGATTGCGAACTATATTGAACGACGACATTTTGATTCGGACTTCTAGAGAGATGGAAGTTACTCCCTATGCCCGTCAAATAAGCGATCGCGTTCGTCAAATATTGACCGACATTGAATCAACTTTACTCTTAAAAGAAACTTTTAACCCTGCTACCGCCCAGGAAACTTTTAGAATTGCTGCTAGCGATTATGTTGAAGCTACTATCGGCATTAATTTAATACAGCAGCTAACTAGTCAAGCACCAGGTATTCGTATTCGCATTACCAATCTGGATAAAGAGACTGTGATGGATGCCATAGACGACAACCGTATCGATTTACTTATTGGTGCTAAATTACCTCTTAAAAGCTGGCACGTCGATCAGAGTTTATATCGAGAAGAGTTTGTTTGTGTGGTGAAAAGTGATGATGCTCTAACAGAGTTATCTGTGGAAGAATATATCAGGCGATCGCATCTTTTGGTTTCTATGCGTGACGATTTTCAAGGAAAAGTAGATGAAATTTTAGAACAACAACAGCAATCTCGACAAGTAATTTGGTCTACCCCTCACTTTATGGTAGTTCCTTTTTTACTTGCTAATTCAGATTGTGTAGCATTACTTCCCAGACGTATGGCGCAGCAGTGTGCCAAGGCAATGGATTTAAAGTTACTTTCACCACCGATAGAAATGGCAGGTTTTACCGTATCGATGATTTGGCATCAACGTAACACTAATCGTCCTCAACATCAATGGCTACGGGAACAGATTATCAATGCTACACAGAATATTTAGGCTCTTAAAAACTAAGAACTAATTACTCATTACTTATTACTTACTCCTCGAAAATATCTAACTGTTCTATAACCTTTCCATTTTCATCTTTTTTCGGCTGCATTTGTTCAATTCCCTTGCGTAAACCCAGGGCAATTTTACTGTGCTTTTCTATTTGTCCCATTACTTGTTTTGCCCGATCAATTACTGAAGTGGGTAAACCTGCTAGTCTCCCTGCTTCGATACCGTAGGATTTATCTGCACCACCTGGAGTTACTTGATGAAGAAAGATGATTTTATCAGCCATTTCTTTGACAGTTACTTGGTAGTTAGCGACGTTAGTGAGGATTGATGCGAGTTCGTTTAGTTCATGATAATGAGTTGCAAAAATTGTCCGTGCCTGTACTTCTGTAGCTAGATATTCTGCTACCGCCCAAGCAATGGAAAGTCCATCAAACGTAGCTGTACCTCTGCCAATTTCATCGAGAAGAATTAAAGATTTGGGAGTGGCGTGATTAAGAATGTTGGCGGTTTCGTTCATCTCCACCATAAAGGTAGATTGCCCTGTGGCTAAATCGTCTACTGCCCCCACACGAGTAAAAATGCGATCGCATATTGCTAAACTAGCTTCGGTAGCAGGGACAAAACTACCAATTTGGGCAATTAATTGGATTAAACCGATTTGTCTCAGGTAACAGCTTTTACCACTAGCGTTAGGCCCTGTTAAAATGATTAAATCTGGATGATTATCGCCTATCTGGGCTGAATTAGGAACAAAAAAGCCTTCTCCCAAAGATTTCTCGACTACAGGATGTCTGCCTTCAATAATTTTGATTTCTCGTCCAATAACCATTTCAGGACAAGAGTAATTTTGATAGACAGCTACTTCCGCTAATCCTGCTAAAACGTCTACTGCTGCTACCGCTTTGGAGATACTACGAATTTCTTGAGCTTTTTCGGCTACTTTGGCTCTTAATTCAGTAAATATATCGTATTCCAGGTTATTAAGGTCATCTTTGGCTGTGAGAATTCTGGTTTCTCGTTCTTTTAATTCGGAGGTGATGTATCTTTCCTCGTTAGTTAAAGTTTGTTTGCGTTGATAGTTATCAGGAGCTTGAGAGGCTTTGGAACGGGGCATACTAATGTAATAACCAAAAGTTTTGTTATAACCTACCTTGATATTGGCGACTCCGACTCGTTCTCTTTCTGTCACCTCCAGGTTCGTTAGCCATTGTTTATCATCTTCAAGTCGTTGGCGAATTTCATCTAGTCTGGAATCTATACCATCTTTAATTAACCCCCCGTCTTTTAGTTGTTGGGGTGGTGACTCTACAAGTCTTTCTACTACATATAACCCTAATTCTTCTAACTCTGGGGGAATATTATGTAAAGCTTTAAGATAGGGAGACAAACCAAAAGATGCGATCGCTGATAATTCAGTCAGTTTAATCAAAGATTCAGCTAAAGCTAATAAATCTCGTGCATTTGCCGAACCCGAACTTACTCTACCTGATAATCTCTCAATATCATAAATTTTACGCAACATTGAGCGCAAATCCTGGCGCATAGAAATGTTAGCAACCAGTTCCTTAATTGTATCCTGACGAGCAGCAATCCCTTTCACGTCAATTAGAGGTTGTAGCAGCCAACGACGTAAAGCTCTACCTCCCATAGCCGTACTAGTGTTATCCAATGCCCACAATAAAGAACCATGAAAAGTATTGTCTCGAATAGTCTGAGTAATTTCTAAATTGCGTCGAGTCTGATGATCGAGAATTAAATAATCTGCCAAACTATAGGTGCGTAGAGGCTGTAATGATACCTGATAAGCCTTTTGGGTATCTTCAACATATTCTAATAATCCTCCTGCTGCCCTAACCCCTAAAGGAATATGAGCGCAACCCATGCCTTCTATAGAGCTTACTTGAAAAGTATCTTTGAGTCTTTGACTAGCTTCAACTAAAGTAAAAGGCTGTTGCGATCGCAAGGAATAACAAAAGCTATCGGGTAAATAATCGGCTAAATATTCGGATTTTTCTCCAGGACGCAGTAAACCATTAACATCAGGAGCATTAGCAGGAATCAAAACTTCTGAAGGCTGTAAACGCAGTAATTCTAAAGTTAAAGTTCCTAAATCACTAGATTGAGTTGTAAAAAATTCTCCTGTCGAGACATCCGCATAAGCCAAACCCCAATGTTCTCCAGCCACCACAATAGCAGCCAAAAAGTTATTTTGACGGGCTTGCAACATCCCATCGTCAGTTAAAGTACCAGGGGTAAGCAACTTTTGAATTTCCCTGCGTACCATTCTTTTTTCCGCAGCAGCTTCCTTGGCATCTTCTACCTGATCGCAAATTGCCACCGCATAGCCTTTTTCCACGAGCATCGTGCTGTAACGTTCCAAAGCATGATGAGGCACTCCCGTCATGGCAATACGCCCAATTTCTTTGCCCCCCTCTTTACTGGTTTGCACCAATTCTAATTCTCTAGCGATAATTACAGCATCCTGAAAAAAGCATTCAAAAAAATCTCCTACCCGATATAGTAGTAAAGCATTAGGGTATTGTTCTTTCACCTCAACATAGTGATGATACATTGGTGAAAGTTTTGCTAAATCGATGGTGCGATAATCAGTAACAATAGTTTTGTCGGATTGTAAGTGCTTCTCGGAGGACATGAATAAAAAAGAAAATAGGTATTTTAACTACTATGACTTTATCGCACTCCATTACATCCTTTAGCTGTAATCTCGATCTGTTTTAAGATTTTTTACTAAAAAAAAGGTGTGATTTTAAACAACACCTTAGATCATTGCAACTTAATTCAAGTACTAAACAACCTTATTTTTTGCCAAGACTACGAGCCATATTGCGAAACATATCCATACTAGTATTTGCTATTCTTGGCTTGGAAAAACTTTTAACTGGCTCAGGACTGGGATTATTAGTATTATTAGTATCGTTTGTTGAAGTAAGCTGAGACAAAACAGTTTCAGTTACATTTTTCAACAAATTGCCCACAGACTTGCCTTCAGAAGAAGATATTTCTTTAATAATTTCAAAACCATTAGGATTTTTCAAGTTTTTTGGGAAAGTATGTCTAACTCTCACAGACTTTCTCATGTAGTTAATATTACCTAAAGTTTGAGCATCATCTGGACTGAGAAAAAAATCTTGATTAGCCATTTTCTAAATCTCTCTTGATTTTAATTTTCGGTTTTTATCGGATTTTATGTAGTTGTTACAGTTTTGGGTAAAACAATTATCAATTAAGCAATGGTATAAACTATTGCTTCTGAAGATTGCCCTATGAATAGTAATCTGGAAAACTTATCTAATAACTATTAACAATTAGGATTTTTGTTTCCCGACTACCTTAATATATTGGATTTGTTTTGTAGTATTTAATTATTCCGAATAAAATTCTTAAAACTCAACAAAATATTCATATAACTTAATAATCTCAGAACTAACATTAAGTCCAAGAAAATCTTTGTAACAAAGTTTGAATAGGAGAAATAGAAGCTATTAATAAATGGGTTGAATTGGCTGTTATGGCTGTTATGGTAGATTTTGTAGCTAGTGGAATTAAAAATTGACTAACACTATGATCTTGTCCGTCGATGAGAATAATATTTCTGGAGCGATCGCGCAGCGTACCTGAAGGGTAATCGCTAATAAGATAACCTTGGGGAGAAATAGTAATTAAAGTAGGTTTTATCTCCAAAGGAATACGCTTGAGGTTGAATTTTTCTAAGTTAATTAAAATGGCAACATCAGGATTATTAGTTTCTATAGCTAATATTTGCTTTGGAAATAAAGGATTATAGGTAACTAAATCCAGTTGAATTGGAACTGTAAAATTAGCCAGCCAATGACCACGACGATTAAATAAATGTAATTCTGTATGTTGCTTAGAGTTGTGATAAATTCCTAATCCATAACGATGATTCAAGGCAAATAAATAATCCCAAAGTTTACGATTAATTTGCGATTTTACCTGCTGGCAATTTGGGAGTCGAAAGATTTCAAAAGCTGGGGTTTGAGATTTGTTTGGCAGATATGAAATTCCTAACCACGAGCCTTGAGGATCAATTGTGCTGACTAATTCAGTTGTAGGAAAGCAAGCGATGGGGAGTAAAGTTCGATAAACAAACTGAAAGGCTTTGGTATCTTGGGGTAGACAATATACAGAGGAAGCAGTAGTAATAAAACATCCCTGTGATCTAATTTCTAAAGTGCTGATTGGTTTGTCTAGAGAGATTTGCCACTGATTAACAATTTCTCCTGCCAAACTAGTATCTTGATAACTGGATATTTGTATTTGATCACCAATGCCTAAATAGACTTGTGTATCAGCTATGGCTAGATGAGTTACTGGTTCTGGCAAGACTTCGGTTGCAACCAACCTAAGAGATGGCAAAGAAGAGATAGATGTATCTTTAAAAGCTGAAGAGACACTATATTGTTCTGTATGTAAAATTTCTTGGGCTAATTGTAGAGATTTCAGCATTTCTTCAGCAGATTGAAAACGGCGATGGGGTAATTTTTGTAGTGATTTCGCGATCGCTGATCTCAATATAAAGGGTATAGTTTTAGGTATAATAACAGGTTGATTTATATGTGCTGCCATTAATTCTTTTGGCATTCCCCCAAAGGGACGTTTTCCTACTACTAATTCATACAAAATAACTCCCACAGCGTAAAGATCACAACTATAAGAATACCGACCATAAAATTGCTCTGGAGACATATATGCAGGTGAACCTGTGTCTCCCATAATGGCTTGGGGATTAATCTCTTGGTGTAGTTTAGCAATTCCAAAATCAGAAATACGAGCCGTCCAAGAGCGATTATCGCTAATTTGCAGTAAGATATTTTCAGGTTTAATATCGCGATGAATTATGCCTTTTTCATGAGCAAACTTTAGACCAGCTAGAATATCAATAATTAGTTTGAGGCTTTGATCTAAAGTTAATTTATAGGGGCTATCTATTAAATTACGCAAAGTTCCTCCTTCGCAATAATCCATGACTATATAGCGATTATTTTGATAATGTTCTAAAGCTTTACAAGTAACAATATTAAAATGCTCAAGAGTAACTAAAAAATGAAGTTCGCGTAAAAAACTACTTGTAGATAACTGTTTTTGGTTTAATTCTTTTAAGGCTACTAAATTACCACTTTGACGTTCAATAGCCACAAAAACCTTTCCAAATTGTCCTCTACCAACTAGGCTTAAAATTTTATAATTTGACTTTTGTTTCACTCAATCTACAATAGTTTTATTTGAGTTTTTAAGCAAAAAGATTTTTGACAATTATTTGCTCAGTATTATTGTTTTGCTCTTGTTCGACAGTGACTTCTGCTACATTATCTTGTTGATGAATTTTCTGACTTAAATCTCTAGTTTCTCTATATTTCTCTAAATTACCTTTATCAAAGTAGAGTTGTGACGCTTTACGCAAATCAATTACTGCTTTTTGGTTAATACCTAATTCTATATAAAGTAGACCACGATTATGATAGGCTTGAGCATGATTACTAGATAATTCAATAGTTTTGCTGTAATCTTCAATTGCTCGATGTTTATTACCCAAACGTTGATAAGCAAAGCCTCTTTCAAAGTAAGATTGAACAGTATTCAGATCCACTTTAATATTTTGGGTAAAAATATCAATCGCCTTTAATTCTCTGACTAATCTTCCAGTTTCTTTTTGCTTTTTATCAACAGTATCTAAATCTTGTTCTAGTTTCTGACTTAAATTATCTAATTGAGCTAAAGAAGCTTGTAGTTCATGTAATTCTTTACTAGTAAAATTAAAGTTTTCTGTTTCTTCTTTTTGGATGCGAGCAAGTTCCGATGTCGCTAAATTTCTAACTTGTGCTAAATCCGATTCTAATTGAGCAATATTAGTTTTATTTTCTTGATATCTTTCCTTCGATTTAGTTTTAACTATAGTAATATTTTCTTTACTTTCTTGAACTAATGTTGTAATTTCTACTTGTTCTTGAGCAATCAACTTTTTTAAACGTTGATGATTTAACAAAGTAAAAGTAGCAGAAGCAGATAAAGGAATTGTTACCCATAAAAACTGTTTCATAAAGACACTGACAACTGAACCGCCAATAGCTCCCACAACAGCAATTTTTTCAGCAGTATCTAACCAGTGAGCCTCATTTGAATTAGATGTATCTTTCATAGAATTAAAGTAATAAAAATATCAAATAATTAAATAATTTAATCAGCAAGTACAGCTTGATTAAGCTGTAAAAAGGGTATAACGAGGGCAAATTCCTCTGGGGTCAAAAATTGTTGAATAATCTCTGGCATGGTTTGATGTGCTATTGCAGCAATATGTTGTACTTTAAAAGCTTTGATAATAGTTCGATGCCACAATAAAAGATGCTCTCGTACACGGTCTAAATCATCAGTTAACATAGCTGCGATCGCGCTACGCAAAACACTTTTGGTATCTCTTTGGTACAATGAGGTAACATCACCACCATCAACTAAAAATATATCTGGCTTTAAGGCACGCATCTTTACTTCCAATTTCGCAATAATCTCGGCTTCAGCATCACAAATTTTTTGATAAGCACTTAAACGCAGATCAACAGTCGGTAAATAATCGCGGATAAATTGTAATTCTTGAGTCGTCGCATAACGACCTTCTGCGGTTAGACTTAAACGTTCTAATTGTTTTAACATGACTTTTCCTGATTAAGCTTATATGCATAAAACATTGTGTATTATGACCTTGGGCAACAAATCATTTTTCCCTCTCTCAGTCTCCGTATCCCCAAGTCTCCCCGTCAACCTCAATAGATAAATTAAATACTTGACAGCTTATGCTGTTTGGGTACTACTCAAATATTCTCTAACCTGATTTTGAGTTGCTTGTAGTTGACTAATCATTGTGCGAGTAATCAATTTTCCTTCCTCAACTAAAACCTGACCTGATATAGGATGTAAAATATCTTGTTGCGCTCGACGACCAATTAAACTTTCTACGTCATCATTACCGCTAATGTACATCCCTGGTGGTAACTCTACTACTACTCCTTCTCCAATTACCTTTGTCTGACAAGCCAAGCGAGAATTAGTCTTACAAGTAGTAATAACTTCTAGAGTTCGTTGCTCTCGCCTCGTCATCGGAGAAATACTATCTTCTCCCTCGGTAATATAAACATGACACGTAGCACACATTCCCCTTCCGCCACATTCTTGGGAAACTTCTAAATCGTTTTCTAATAATACGGATAACAAATTAGTGTTGGTGTTAATTATTGTTTGTTTGGCGATGGGATCGAGTCTGACAGTTTTTACCATAATATTATTGTTAATTGTTAATTGTTAATTGTTAATTGTTGATTGGTGATTGGTGATTGTTGATTGGTGATTGGTGATTGGTGATTGTTGATTGGTGATTACTAATTACCTACTACCTACTACCTATTCCCTATTACTAATGCCGAGATTTTGCATAATCATCCCGTGACTTTTTCCTTGCTCAATCATTCCTTCTACTGGCTTCAGTCTTGATGCCAAACCGAGAATAAAAAGATTAGAATTTGCTCCTAAAGATTCACAGGCTGTTTGCAGACAATGTAATTTAGTTCCTGATAATTCTGAAAAGAAAGCAGCTAACAAACCAGCCTCAATAAAACAGCTAGGGCTTTTTGATGATTCAACCACACTAGCAAAAGCTGAATGCTTAATTTGGACTACGAGAAATCCTTGTGAATAATGATCAAAATTGAGGTCTATTGTTCCCCAACCATGCGCTTTCCAGCATTGCTCTAAGCACTGCACCAACTCAATCATTTCCATCTCGGCAATTGATTTTTGATAATAATTGCTCACTTCTTCACTAAAGCGACGATAGAAATTTTTTCCCCATCTACTACCGCAACTATATAACACCGTTCCTGCTGCCGAGCCTACTTCCGATGCCAAACCATTATAAAGACCCTTTAATAAAGTGTCAGGTAAAGCAAGTAAACGTCTACCTTGACGATTTTCAATTAACCCAGATTCAAAATCTCCTTGAACATAGGCATCAGGAGAAAAATAATTACCTACAAAAGAAGACTCGGAAATTAAATCAGTAATGCTAATCATAATTAGGTAATAGGTAATAGGTAAAAACTTTTGACTTTTGATTTCTGCGTAGCGATACTAGTTACTTTAATAAGGCGTTTTGAGATTGTGTTAAAAATGGTTGCAATACAGTAAATTGTTCTGAATTTAGAATTTTTTGTAGACGTTTTTGTAATAAATTAAATAAACTTTTTTCTATAACTTGTAATTGATGGGCTGTAATTTGTTCTGGTAGCCATTCCAAAATACGATGTTGTAAGTAGACATGATTATCAGTCAACATAGCCATTGCACAGTAGCGAGTTACTGCTAGCCAATGCTTCAAAGCTCGTTCAATTTTGGCTTCATCTTCAGTTGGAAATTCATTTACTAATTGATTAGCTATATATTGAAAAACTTCTGCTTCTTTTTCGCTTAATAGTTCATAAATTTGTAGCCGTTTTTCTAAGGAAAAAATTTGACTTTTGAAATTAGCTAAATCTTGTCTAGGTAAATATTTGTCTTCAGCTTTATATACTAGAGAATCCAGATCAGTAATCATGGTAAATACTTAAAAAAGTTGAGATAGATCTTTGAGAGTCAACTCCTCAGTTTTAGTAGGAGGATGTTCAGAATTTGCAATTGATTTAGTATCTATTGTTGGTGATTGTACTTTAGGTGCTTCTAATTGACCAGACCAAATAAAACATTGCCAAAATTGATTAATTGGTAGAGTTAACGAAAAAGCGATCGCTGGCTTAAAAGTATCAATCTCATCTTCAGTAATTAATAAGTTTGTTTGACCATCCCAGTTATTTAAAGTAAAAAATTTATAAGTGGTTAAACTCTGCCAAGATGTTAAGGATTCTCGGAATTGATTTATTGATTTAGATGATACTTGCGGTAACAATCCCTGCCAATTACAACTATTAATAAATTCTTTGACTGCTAAAGATTTCCAAGTAGTTGTCGTACTCACTTAAGATATTCTCCATTCTGTAATTTCTTGGCAATATCTCTGGCAGTAGCTCCTTCGTTATGCCAAAAAGATGCTGCATCAATACGATCTTTTTTACCTAATAAAAACTTACAATAAGTTTCCCCCATTGCATAACATTGAATTTCAATACAACCAAGCTCTTTTTGAATTAAATTAGTAAAAAATCCTGCAAATAAACCTGCGTAAATATGACATACTGGTTTACCAACATCTCCTAAAGTACGGGCAACAGCAGAATCAAAAATATTAATAAACATAAAGCCATTTTTTTGATCGCTCATGTCTAGATCCCAATTACCCCAGCCTTGACTAATAAAAGGCCACCACCACGCTTCCAAGACAAACATTAAATTAAGCTGATTGAAATCTTCGTAGCCATATTCAGTCAAAAACCAACGACGGAAAAACCTAGCGTCTTCTTTTCCCCATTCTTGACCAATGTTATACATTACTACCCCAGAAGCGTCTCCTACTTCTTCTTCTAGACCAGCAATTAAACCGACAATAAAGTTTTCGCTAACTAAAATATTACGAGATTCATTCCAATCAGAAATAGTACCAGTATTAGTCTGAAAAGAAAAGAAATCTTTGAGACTATAATGTTCGCGTCTATGAGGATATTCTTGCTTGAGATTATGTAAGTTTTGAAGATTTAAATCTTCAAGTCTACTAATAGGTTTGGCTTGAGCTACACTCATCTATTATTTAGTTTAGATAATTCTTAAAATATACGGGTTAATTTTAATCTAAATTTAAAAATATAATCCCCGTATTAATCACGATGTTTATTTATGTGAGTTATGTTGTTTCTCGGTATAATTACGAACAGAGATAGTGTTACTTCGTGGAAATAAGAAGTAATAAGTTATTGCATAAACATAATAAAAACTAATGCCCAAATTAAGTTTAGGAGCGCGTTTATTTATTTCCCATTTATTAGTAATGATGGTGGGACTAGGTAGTTTTGTCCTGATTGCTAAATTTTCTTCTCCCCGTATGTTTGTTGTACGGTTGGAACAATTGGAAAAAAGAGGAATTTTTACTGTTCGTTCGGCTCGTACCTATTTGGTAGACGGCTTTCAAAATGCCTGGAATCGTAGTGCTATTTTATCGATCGCGGTAGGTGCAAGTGCAGCAGGTTTAGTAAGTTATGCATCTTCTAGACGAATTACACAACCTGTTAAGCAGATGAGAAGTATCAGTCAAAAATTTGCTGCTGGAGATTTAGCTGAAAGAGTGCCTGAAAGTTCTATTCCCGAACTTAATCAACTGGGGGTAAGTTTTAATTCTATGGCTAGTAGTCTTGGAGATGTGGAACAAAGAAGACGGGAACTAATTAGTGATTTAACCCATGAATTACGTACTCCATTAACTGTAGTTAGAGGTTATCTAGAAGAATTAGCTGATGGCACAATTGACGGTACACCAGAACTCTATTTACGTTTAGTCAGAGAAACCAGAAGACTAGAAAGACTAATCCACGATCTACAAGAACTATCAAAAGCGGAAGCAGGCTATTTATCAATTAATTCCCAACCCTTTAATTTATATCGTCTACTTGCATCTCTAGTAGAACGCTTTGCCGATCAGCTCTTAGAAGAAGGGCCAGTTATCAAGCTAGACTGTCCTCAAGATCTTCCCCATGTTATGGCCGATCGCGATCGTACCGAGCAAATTTTAGTTAATCTTTTAGGTAATGCCGTTCGCTACACAGAAACAGGCTCAATTACCGTCAAAGCTAATAAAGCCCATCGCCTGGTATGGATTGCCGTAATCGATACAGGAGTAGGTATTGCACCTGAAGATCTACCCTTCGTTTTTGAACGTTTTTGGCGTGCCGATCCCTCTCGTGCTAGTCATTCAGGAGGAACAGGAATTGGTCTAGCCATTACTCGTCGTCTAGTTGAACTACAGGGTGGTCAGATTGAAGTCGAAAGCGAAATCGGTAAAGGTAGTACTTTCCGTTTCTGTCTTCCTTTGGCTTGATCGGTAATTGTTAATTTAATGAGTATCTAATTCACGTCATAATAATAATGTTTGCAATTCTTCATAATTATCAATTTCATAACCATGACAACTTCAGAAAATCAATACGAAATCCAAAAAACAGAACAGGAATGGAAAGAAATTCTAACTCCTGAACAATTTAGAGTGCTACGTAAACATGGCACAGAAAGAGCAGGCACAAGTCCCTTAGATAAAAATTACTCTGAAGGTACTTATCTTTGTGCAGCCTGTGGTCAACCTTTATTTACTTCTGATACTAAATTCAATAGTGGTACGGGATGGCCCAGTTTTTATCAACCTTTAGAAAATGCCATTGATACAACTGTCGATCGCTCTTTATTTACGACCAGAACCGAAGTACATTGTAGTCGTTGTGGAGGACACTTAGGTCACGTATTTAGCGATGGCCCTAAACCCACTGGTCAACGTTATTGTATGAATGGAGTATCTTTAGAGTTTGCGCCTGAGAAACAGCAGTAAAATATCAAGTTGGAATTGATGGGTTGAGGTTAAGTAGTAGGTAGTAGGTAGTAGGTAGTGGGTGATAGCTAAAAGCTCGTCGCGTAGCGCGCTGTAGGCGTATAGCTAAAAGCTGATAGCTACGAACTAACTAATTGAAAACGCAGTCTATTCAACTGAAAACGGCTGTAAGTTGACACTCCCACCAGTAAGCTCCTAGCGTCGCTTTACTGGGGGATTCTTGACTCATTGGCTGCCAACTAGATCGAACAGCGCAAGCTGAACTATCCCCGTCGCATCGCCTCTGCAAGCGTTTTTAAGTGCGGTATGCCCTACCGCACATTCACCACGATATTGAATCACTTTAGCCGAGCAGGTGTCTCTCGACTCAGTGTGAAGGCAGCTAGGATTAGAACAAATATGTAACCGTTGTCCTAACTCTTTTTTGCCAGTGTGCGTATGACACTTACAACACTCTTGAGACGTGCCATTTTTATCTACTTTAAGATAAAATTTACTCTGTTTCCAAGCAACAAAAGGTAGCACGGTATTGATGAATCCACCAATGCCAGAATCAAGAGACTGTTTACAAAACAAACCTTTTGACCAGGATTTAAAATTGATATCCTCAACAAAGATATTGTCAGCCTGACTTACAATTTCATGAGCTAGTTTAAAATGCCAATCACGTCTAGTATTAGCCACTTTCTCATGTAGCCGAGCTATCTTATTTTGCAGCTTCAACCAGTTGTTTGAGCCTTTTGTTTTAGTCTTCAAACGACGCTGGAGCAACTTCAGCTTCCTAGCTTGATGAATCAAAAACTTGGGACTCTTAATTAACTGAGTCGGTGTGGCAACAAAACTTTCTATTCCTGCATCTAATCCGATTGATTTCTGACCAAGTAGAGCATCAGGTATAGTTTCTGGCGACTCAAAGTAAATTATCAAGTAGTATCCACTTGCTTTTCTGACAACTTGTAATTGTTTGGGTACAAAGCCCTCTGGATATGGTCTAGATTGTCTAATTTTAATCCAGCCAATACTAGGAAGCTTTACTCTACCCGCATCCAAACAAATTGTGTTGGGCTTGGGGAAGATAAAACTACGATATCTATTAGCATTACGAAACTTTGGAAATCCCCGAGTTGGCATCCTTAAAAAATCAACCCAAGCTTTATCCAAACGCTTCAATACCTGTTGCAGACATTGAGCGTTAACTAGCTTGAGATGAGGTAGCTTAGTTTTAGCAATTGTTAAAGCTGCTGACTGTTGGTTGTAATTTGGGAACGGCAAATCCGTAGGAATTATATATTCACTACTTATCGAGCAACGATCTACATGGCATTTACGCGATTCCAACCAAGCTTTTCGTTCTGCATGAGCAAAGTTATAGACACTGCGACAGATACTTAAATACTGTTCAAACTGTCTAATTTGGTTTTGCGTTGGCTTAATTTTGTATCGATATGCGTAGGTAATCATTGCTCGACTTGTAATGATATTATGATAATAATACAATTTACTGCTTGTGGTGGCGTTACTGTTGAGCAACTCAAGGCTTATGTTGAAAAACAAGCCAGTCCTAAGAATTAATGATGCTACGCAGTTTTGTATACTGGACAAAATTCATCTCGCCGTTAACCTCCTAACGTCGGTTTAACGGGAGTCCTCTTTTGTCACTTAAGATAGATCGACGAAAATCAATTTAAGGCAAATCTTTGAACCTCATCAATTATTTAAAGCTGTTAGCTGTTAGTCTTGGTTGGCAAATTGCTCTAGTGAGTTTTGTCAACCTTCCTACAGTTGCTCAAGAAGCCACAAAACAACCAGAAACGTCTCCTAATTCTACCAGTGAGCAGTTAGATCTTCCTGATCGCGTCATCCAAGAAAGTCCAACTCTCCAACGCTGGTTAAAAAAAGAACCCAATGTCCTAGAAGATATTCGATACGATCCTAGTTTTCAGACTCGTTTCCGTTTAGGTTTTACTAGTTTTCCTAGCAATGATAATGCAGGAGGAATTAATGTCGGAGTTGCAGATATTTTCCTAGAACGTACTGGTTTAACCATTAGTGCCGATTATCAATCAGCTTTTAACGGCGATCGCAATGCTGCTGGGGTAGATTTACACTATTTTCTGCTGCCATTAGGAAATTATCTAAATATCGCGCCTCTGGTTGGCTATCGCTATGTTCAGAGTAATGATTTTACGAGCGATGGACTACACCTAGGTATTCGACTGATGCTCGCTTTTTCTCGTACTGGTGCTGGAGATATATCTGTCTCTCAAAGTTTTGTTGCTCCAGGTAGTAATGAAGAAGTAGGAATAACTTCTTTAGCTGTTGGTTACGCAATTATTCCGCAATTACGTTTATCTGGAGATTTAGAATGGCAAAACTCCTCAGAAAACCAAGATAATCGCGCTGGAATCAACATAGAATGGCTATTTTAAAGCTCAGAAGCTCAAAGCTAATAGCTTTTAGCTATCACCCACTACCTACTACCTACTACCTACTACCTACTACCTACTACCTACTACTTAACCTCAACCCATCAATTAAAAGTTAACAGATCATTATGGACGATATAACCATAGAGGTAAACCACTGGTAGCTAGATCAAACTGGATAGAATCGATCGCCATACTGATACCAGATTGAGTTTGGCTTCTACCAGGAATTAAGCGATTAATTAAAGGTTTAGGTTCTTCAATATTAAAATACTCGGTTTTATCAGGATCTAACCCTGCCAACTCTGCTGCCCAGCGACGGGCATCTTCTTCTGTTCCCAGGCGATCTACCAAACCTAATTCTAAAGCTTGTTCTCCCGTAAATACTCGACCATCGGCAAAAGATCTAACGGTTGCTTCCTCTAGATTACGTCCTTTGGCTACAGTAGAGACAAATTGACTATAGCTGATATCAATTAACTGTTGTAGAATATGCTCTTCTTCTTGGGTAAGTTCGCGATCAAACGCCAAAATATCTTTATAAGGGCCAGACTTAACTACTTTAAAGGAAACTCCAACTTTATCTAACAGACGCTCTAAGTTATTGCCCCGCAAAATAACACCGATGCTGCCTGTAATTGTGCCAGGATTGGAAACAATATGCTTCGCGCCCACTCCAATATACACTCCTCCCGAAGCGGAAATATTGCCAAAGCTAGCAACTACTTTAACGTCTTTGTCCTCTTGTAATCTTTGTAAAGCGGTAAAAATTTCGTGAGAATCCGCTACTGTACCGCCAGGGGAATCGATACGCAACAGTAGGGCTGGAAATTTCTTTTCCTCAATCGTTTTAAAAGCTTTCAGAACTTGTTTGCGAGTCTCAGAAGCGATCGCACCAGTAATTTCAATTCGCGCAATTTGTTTTTTCTTTCTATTAAACGGCCAGATCATTCAATATTTAAATGGTATTTGTTTATTTGATGGTCAAAAGAGATAACCAAACCAACTTAGTTAATATTTGCTGGACTCTCATGCCCTCTTCGTAGAATTTTAACTGATATTGTTTTATTTAAGTTTAAATCAAACTTCAGACTCAAAAATATGTCCAAAAACTCAAGCATAAACCGTCGCAATTTTATCTTCAATTTAAGTCAATCTGCTTTAACTTTGGCTCTAATGGGACGTAGTTCTCAATTATTAGCAGCCACGCAATCAAATACCAAACCCACCTCAGTTTTAGTTTTAGGTGCTGGACTATCAGGTTTATACAGTGCCTATTTACTCGAAAGACAAGGATTTAAGGTAACTGTTTTAGAAGCACGCGATCGCGTTGGTGGTAGAGTTTATACTCTTGACGACTTGCCAGGTAAACCCGAATCAGGTGGACAAAGCTTTAGTGAGCGATATCAACGATTACTAAAGATAACAAAATCTTTAAATATACTAACCAAACTCAAAGAAAGTGAAAATTCGCCAAAATTACTGTCTGTTAATCAAGAATTAGTTTCATCTGACAAATGGAATATGTTTTCTGGCAATCATTTGTTAGAAACCGAAAAAGACATCACATCTAAGGCATTGATGAGACATTATCTCAGTCTCAACAATCCTTTAACTCAAAATAGAGATTGGATTTCACCTAAATATTATCATTTGGATATTCCTTTAAGGCAGTATTTGCAGAGACAAGGAGCTTCAGAAGAAGCATTACGCCTAATAAATATTTATCCTTCATCTATGAATAATATTAATCGTACTTCTGCACTATGGGGACTAAGAAATGATCAAAGAGCGCAAGCGAGAAATGCTAATTCTAGTAGCATGGAGATTCAAGGCGGAAATAGCCGTTTGCCTGAAGCGATTCAATCAATCGTCCATTTTGGCAGGAAGATAATTACCCTATAGAAATGTGGACAGATTCATTTTTAGAGCAAATTTTTCCAATTGAGGACGAAACTGGAAAAGTAAAAACTCTAGCGATTTGGCTAAATGGCGAAAATGCGGAACGTTTAGATGCTTTGTCTTCAAGAGAATTAGAAAACACAGTTAAAGACAAATTACAGCAAAATCTAGTTGAGTTGCGGATTGGAGTAAGTTTGACCAGATCTTGGTTGCGCTATTATTGAGTTTATTTATTATTTCTGGTGTTGTATTATGGCTTGGGAAATCACTCCTGAAGAATTGCTGGTTAGGTACGACGACGGGGAGCGCAACTTCGCTGGAATTAAACTGATCTACTCCTACGGTGCGCCTACTCATTACGCTGGAATCGATCTCAAAGGAATAGTTTTGCGAGACATCAATTTGAGGGGAGCTTATTTCGAGGAAATTAGTATGGTTGGAATTGACCTTACTGGTGCCGACTTGGGAGGAGTTTTTATGCACGAATGCCATGTCTCCAACGCCATCATTCGAGATGCCAACTTCCGTGCTGCCAACTTGGAAGCAAGCTCGTTCATTGATTCCGATTTGAGAGGTAGCATTATGAGATATACAAATGCTACCTTGACTAGTTTTCGTGGGGCTAAAATGATTGGTGGTACTATCGAAAATGCTATTCTCGCTCAAACCGAGTTTCGAGGGACTGACATCGCTAATGCCGACATTTACGGTTTTTACAATTTGATTTGGAAGACCACTATGCCAGACGGAACTGTTGTTGAAGGACCCTATTGGGGAAATGGGCGTGGTGGTACTATGTAAGTACGATCGCCGATCTTGTAGGTTGGGTTGAGGCACGAAACCCAACAATTATCTGAAGGTGCAGAAGTTAAAGGTGCGCTTATTGATTTTATTTGGTGAGAAGAAAGCGTTTCAGGATCGATATTTTGCTCACTAAAACCCAAACTATTGGTTGCGCTATTATTGAGTTCGTTAAGAGCGATCGCGCTGACCTAGGGTGGGCAAACTACTAAAATCATCAAAAAGCGTTTCAGGAAAAATTATTTGCCCACCAATCTCACATAACATCAAATTTTTAGGAATTTTGACCAGATTGATCCAATTTATAGTTAGAAGTTACTTCTACCTCCGACTGTTTGTGATCTTGGTCGTAAGTATGACGAGAACTATCAGTCTTGTCGCCACCGTCTGAATCGTCTGGATTTTTATCTCCTCTAACAAAAGACTCTAGACCTTTGATAATGATATAAAGAGAAGGAACTATAAATAATCCGATTACCGTTGTAAAGAGCAGTCCTCCGAATACGGCTGTTCCCAATGACCAACGGCTAGATGAGCCTGCACCAGTAGCGATAAGCAAGGGATAAAAACCAATCAAACCAGAGATAGAAGTCATCAAAATCGGACGAAAACGTTCTTGTCCTGCCTTAATTGCTGCCTTCACAGTATTTAGTCCCTGTTCTCTTAATTGATTAGCATATTCCACAATTAGAATCGAGTTCTTACTAGCCAATCCAATTAACATCACTAATCCCACTTGAACGTAAACATCGTTGTTGATAATCGGCCAAATACTACCAGCTTGTAAAATATTTGCCCGTAACCAAATAGCAGCCAGCGCTCCTAAGACCGCCAAAGGCACGGTAAGAATAATAATAAAGGGGTCTACATAGCTTTCGTATTGGGCAGCTAAGACCAAGAATGCCATTACTAAGCCCATCCCAAAGATTAATACCGACTGTCCACCAGATGATTTTTCTTCTAGGGCTGTCCCAGTCCATTCATAACCCAAACTAGCAGGTAAAGTTTGTGCAGCCACCTCTTCCATTGCTTGAATTGCCTGTCCTGTACTAAAGCCTGGGGCAGGGCCACCTTGAATGTTAATTGAGCGGAAAAGATTGTAGTGAGTAATGGTTTGCGGGCCTGTAAATTGCTCAAGCTCAACGAGAGTACCTAAAGATACTAACTGACCATTAGCAGAACTTACATAGAGTTTATCAATATCTTGGGGATTAGAGCGAAAATTACTGTCTGCCTGCACATAAACACGATATTGTCTTTGATCCAAGACAAAATCATTTACATATCTCGAACCCAAATAAGATTGTAGGGTATCAAAAATATCGTCAACATTAATTCCCAAGGCTTTAGCGCGATCGCGATTTACTGATACTTCAATTTGAGGAGTATTAGCAGCAAATTGGGTAAAGACGTTAGCAAGTTCTGGTCTTTTGCTAGCAGCAGCAATCACATTGTTGGCATTTTCTACTAGTGCTGAGATTGGTAAGCCAACACGATCCTGTAGTTGAAATTCAAAGCCACCAAAGGTACTTAAACCTCTAACAGGAGGAGCATTAACCGCCAAAGCTCTTGCACCTGTAATACTTTGAAAAGAAGCGTTAAGATTACCCAAAATTGAATAAACTGACTGTTCTGAGTTGGCTCTTTCCTCCCAAGGTTTAAGTTTAGTAAAAACAAAACCGCGGTTACTACCATTACCGTCAAAACCAAAACCACTGAGGGTAAAATAGCTTTCGATATCTTCTACCTCACTCATTTTGTTTCCTATCTGTTCCATTATGTCCTGGGTATAGTTTAGGGATACACCATCGGGAGCTTGGACAATGGTATAGAAGTAACCTTGATCTTCTTCAGGAATAAAACCTGTAGGAATTGAACTATACAAAAAGTAGGTAAACAAAATCAGAGCAGTAAAGCCAGCCAAAACAAAAGGACGAACGACTTTTTTCGTCAAGAAAGTAATTGTCTGTGTATATTTAGCCGTAATCCAGGCGAATCCTTGATTAAACTTATTAAAAAACTTGCCTAAGATATTTCTATTTCTATTGGGATTTGTCGGACGTAGTAATATGCCTGTTATAGCAGGAGAGAAAGAAATAGCGTTAATGGTAGAAAGAGCGGTCGCAAAAATAATAGTTAAGGCAAACTGTTGAAAAATTACTCCCGTTGAGCCTGGAAAGAAAGACACGGGGACAAACACCGCCATCAAAACTAAAGATGTGGCAATGACTGCTCCTGTTAACTCGTTCATAGTATCTATAGCAGCCAAACGAGGTTGCATACCCTGTTCAACTTTAGTCACGATCGCTTCTACAATTACAACGGCATCATCTACTACTACCCCTGTAGACAGTACTATCCCAAATAGAGTTAGGGTATTAATTTCAAACCCAAAGATATTCATAAAAGCAAATGACCCAATCAGAGATACAAACATGGCGATTGTAGGAATAAGAGTCGTTCGCCAGTCTTGCAGAAAGATAAACAGAATTAAAACTACTAGCAAAACTGATTCAACCAGAGTGTGGATAACTTCTTCTAAAGACACCTGCACAAATTCAGTCGCATCTAAAGCCAATTCGTAATTCATTCCTGGAGGAAATGCCTGAGATAGTTCGGCGATCGTTTCTTTAACTGCCGTACCAACTTCTAAAGCATTACTACCAGGCAACTGAAATATCCCCATCCCCACAGCAGCATTACCTTTAAACTTTGCTGAGGTATCGTAATTTTCTGCTCCTAATTCAGCACGACCAACATCCTTAAGTTTAATTAAATTACCATCTTCTCCTGTAGCAACTACTAAATCTTCAAATTCTTCAACGCTAGCTAATCTACTGGCAGCACGGAGGGTAAACTCAAACTTTTGATCCTCAGCAGCAGGTTGTTGACCAATTTTACCTACACCTACTTGAATGTTTTGTTCTTCTAGAGCATCTACCACACTATCTGCACCGAGATTACGGGCTGCCAAAGCATCAGGATCGAGCCAAAGACGCATGGCATATTGTCTCTCACCAAAAATAACAGCCTGTCCTACCCCTTCAATTCTTCTAACTTGGTCAAGCACATAAAGATCGAGATAGTTACTCAGAAACAGGTCGTCATATTCTCCATTTTCAGCAAAAAAAGCAATCCCCAATAACAAGTCTGGAGAAGATTTCTGTACAGTTACACCTGTTTGTTGAACATCACTTGGTAATTGAGGTTCGGCTAAAGCAACTCGGTTTTGTACATTGACTTGGGCGATATCGCGATCTATATTTGGGGGAAAAGAAACTACAATGTTGCTAACGCCATCGTTACTAGTATTGGAGGAGATATAACTCATATTCTCCACACCATTAACTTCTCGTTCAATTTCGCTAGTAACGTTCGTTTCAGCAGTTTCCGCATCCGCACCAATATAAGTGGAAGTTACTTCTACCTGGATCGGCGCAATTTGTGGTAGCTGGGAGATAGGCAACGCAGGTATACTTATCACCCCAACTAGCACGGTAAGAAGAGCGATCACCGTCGTTAATACTGGTTTTTTGATAAAAGTATTAGCAATACTAAGAAGCATAATATCTTTGGTTGAACGGGGTTAGGGATTGGGAACAAGTAATAGGTAGTAGGTAGTAGGTAGTAGGTAATAGGTAATGGGTAATGAGTAATGGGTAATGAGTTATATGTTGTTACTTTCTACTTTCTAGTTTCTACTTTGGCTGACTGATTACTGTTCACTGTTTGCTGGTTGGGTAGCGACGGCTTCTGTGGTGACAGTCGCACCATTGGTAAGGTTGAGAATTCCTGAAGTAATTAAGCGATCGCTAGGTTTTAAACCTGAAATTACTTGATAGGATTGCCCTTGAATGTCTCCTAATTCCACAGGTTTTTGTTTGGCAACTAGAGCGGTTTTGCCATCTTTTTGTTTGGTTTCTTGGGCAACAAAGACAAAGCTTTTACCTGCCAGACGGGATATTGACTCAGTAGGAATTAAGATTCCTGTTTGCTCTGACCAAATAACTCTGGCACTGACTACAGTGTCATCTTTGAGTTGACCGTTATTATTAATTGCTGCTTTGACTAAAACTCCCTGACTATTACGATCTGCTTGGGGAGAAATAAAGCTAATGTCACCTTCGGCGATCGCTTTTCCTTGACTATCTACAATCTCTACAGGTAAGCCAAGTTTTAAACGCGAAGCTTGTTCTATTGGTACGCTTACATTTAATTCTAATGTTTTATCTTGAACAATACTAGTTACTTGCTCCCCAACGTCAACATAATCACCAACTTTGGGCTGAATATTACCCACAACTCCATCTATTGGTGCGATAAGACGGTTATAGTCTAAATTATCTGTAGCAATGCCTACTCTTGTTTCAGCCTGTTGAAGGGATGCTTGTTGTCGAGCGATCGCCGTTCTGGCAGAATTAACTTGTTCTTGACTGGCACTAAGAGCCTTTTGACTTGAATTTAAAGCTGCTTTTAAAGCTTCTGTTTGTGCTTTAGCTGCATTTAAATCTCTAATGCGGTTGTCTAGATTTTGTTGTGACTGCGCTCCTTCTTTCACTAAGAATTTGGCTCTTTCTAGATTAGTTTCGGCAAGTTTTAATTCTGCTTCTTGTTGTCTTAAATCTGCCTGACTTTGTTGTACTGCTGCTTCCGCACTAGCTACATCTGCTTCGGCTACTCGTAATTGAGATTCCGCACTGCTGACATTAGTTCTTTGAATGTTTACTTGAGACCTAGCAGCGTCAACTTCTCCCTGTTCTGCATCTAGCTGAAGTTCTAAGATTAAATCACCTTTTTTGACAGTATCTCCCTCCTGGACAACAATATTAATTATTCTACCGTCAACTCTAGGAGCAAGAGCCACTCGCTCTTTTGCCTCCAAATTACCCACAAATTCAGAACTAGATTGAACCTGATTATTGTTGACATTTTTTATTTCTACAGGAATGGCAGGCGGTGGGGCTTCTTGGGCTACTGGTTGTTTGCTACAGCCTGTTAAAACTAAAAACAACAAAGATATACCAATCGCCTTACTAGGCTGTACACTATTGTGTGTCATAACAATATAAAGAAATGATAAAAGCTTGTCTTTAGTTTATATTGACGTATATAGAATCTTTTGTGCAAGTAGATACTTATTGGTGCAATAGTTACCTTATGGTTTCCTTAAAAAATCAAGATCCCTTATTAGATAAAGATTGTCCGATACGCCAAGTGATTAATATTGTTGGTGATAAATGGACGTTGCCTACATTGTATGTTTTAAATCAAGGTACAAAAAGGTATAGTGAAATACAACGTGAGATACCTGGTATATCTAAGAAAATGTTGACTCAAACATTGAGACAGCTAGAGTCAGACAATATTTTAAAACGAACTGTCTACCCAGTCGTCCCCCCTAAGACAGAATATAAATTGACTGCTTTTGGGACTAAATTAATTCAACCATTGCAAGTCTTGGCAGATTGGGCGGAAGAACATCAAAAAGAACTCCGTTTAATTTGCGACAGACGTAGCCAAACTACTCGCCAAGTAAAGTCAAAAGCGATGCAGCGCGGTCTTGGGGGTTCCCCCCATGAGCGACTGCATCAAGAAGTCAATTCATTAAACATTGAGCATTGACCATTGAACAAATAACATCGACCATCGTTGATAGATGATAAATGTTAAATGATAAATGTTAAATGCTTCCTGATAGTTATTTATGAAAATCGGCGGATTAAAATTATTTGAGCGATCGCGTATAGGATTGTCGGTGATGAATCTTTACATCATCAAAGAGCTAATCTTACCGTTTTTATTTGGGATGGGAATATTTACTTCACTAGGTTTATCCATTGGTGCAGTATTTGAACTTATTCGTAAGGTAACAGATTCAGGTTTATTTTGGGGAGTCGCGGCCAAAATTTTAATTTTAAGAATGCCTGAATTTATTGTTTTGGCTTTCCCTATGTCAATTTTGTTAGCGACATTAATGGCTTATAGTCGTCTTTCTAGCGATAGTGAACTAATTGCTTTGCGGAGCATTGGAGTCAGTATTTATCGTTTAATTTTACCAGCGATCGCCTTTAGTTTATGTATCGTAACTATCACTTTTCTATTTAATAATTTTGTTGCCCCTGCTGCTAATTATCAAGCTTCCGTCACCCTCGAACAAGCATTAGGAAAAACCAAACCCGACTTTGAAACCGAAAATATTTTATTTGATGAATATACAGAAATTAAAACAGAAGATGGCAATACGAGAGAAGTACTAACCAGGCTATTTTATGCCGAAGAATTTGATGGGAAACAAATGAAAAACCTGACAGTTTTAGATCGTTCTCGTCGCTCAGTTAGTCAAATAGTTTCCGCGCGATCGGCTCAATGGAATGTAAGGGAAAATATCTGGGATTTTTATGATGGTACTATTTATTTAATCGGCACAGATGGTACTTATAACAATGTAGTGCGCTTTCAACATCAACAATTAGCTCTACCACAAACAGCTTTAGAAATTACTAAAGAAGGCAAAAAAACTAACGAAATGAATATTTTTGAAGCGCGGAAATATTTAGAGGTAATTAAACATAGTGCTGATGAGCAAAGAATTCGTAAGTGGCAAGTCCGTATACAGGAAAAAATTGCTATTCCTTTTACCTGTTTAGTATTCGCTATTATTGGTACAGCACTTGGGATTAAACCCCAAAACTCAGGTAAAGCTACCAGCTTTGGTATTTGTATTGGACTAATTTTTGGTTACTATCTAGTTTCTTTTATTTGTCAATCCCTGGGTATTTCAGGAGCGATCCCTCCTTGGTTAGCAGCTTGGCTACCTAATTTTTTAGGCTTAGGAGGAGCAGGAGGATTATTAACTCAAGCAATTGATTAAAAATTTTTTGTTGATTGTTGATTGATGATGGGATAGTTATTAGTTCTTAGTTTAACTAGAGACGAATAGTTTATCTCAACTCAATTTCATAATAAGGATAATTAGGGTTTGGGTTGAGTGTACCTGTGTAGCCCAACTTTTTATAGAAATCAATAGCACTAGGACTCGCATACCATTCAAGCCAAGTCGCACCAATAATTTCAGCCCAATTACAAATATTTACAAATAAAGCTTTACCTATACCTTGCCTTCTAAAAGACTCAAGTACATGAAGAGTAGAAAAGCGAATCTGTTTACGACCACTTATTAAATATTCATCCCACTCGTGTGCCATAGCAATACCAACAATTTGATTATCAATCTCAGCTACCAGAACACAATGTAAAGGTGAAGCAATTTTATATTTATAGCGTTTAAAAGCTGGTGTCAAGGAATCTAAAGGTTTGTCACTCTCAAGTAAAAAGAGATAAAACTGTTCCCAATCTTGTTCAATTGCAGGTCTAATCATAGTGAATCAATCGTCAATTAAAGCGATCGCTCTTTTACCTAAGCTAATAATCTCAAGTTATCTGATCTTCCTTTTAGTGTCGTTTATGGTGAATTTCAGTTAAATTAATACTATTTGTATATTGGCTACTAATCAATAACGTGGATTCATCGATCGCTGATTTAAGACAAAATTATACTCTGGCAGGACTGTCTGAAACTGATGTAGCTGCCGAGCCAATTCAACAGTTCAATGTCTGGTTTCAACAAGCTTTAGAGGCAAATTTACTTGAACCAAACGCCATGACTTTGGCTACTGCTACTCCTGACGGTAAACCGACTGCAAGAATTGTCTTGCTCAAAGGGGTTAGTGAACGAGGTTTTGTTTTTTATACCAATTACGAAAGCCAAAAAGGGCAACAGCTAATTGCTAATCCCTATGCTGCTTTGGTATTTCTCTGGGATAAACTGGAAAGACAAGTCCGTATTGAAGGAAAAGTCGAGCAACTACAATCAACAGAATCAGAAGCATATTTTCATAGTCGTCCAAGAGCTTCTCAATTAGGTGCATGGGCATCAGATCAAAGTCGGGTAATTAGCGATCGCGAAATATTAGAACAAAAGTTAACTGATCTTAAAACTCAATATCCTGAAGATACAACTATTCCCCTACCACCACATTGGGGAGGATTTCGTGTTATACCCAACTATATAGAATTTTGGCAAGGTCGTCCTAACCGTCTCCACGATCGCTTAGTATA
The DNA here is from genome assembly GCA_051658085.1 of Waterburya sp. Classification (GTDB taxonomy): domain Bacteria; phylum Cyanobacteriota; class Cyanobacteriia; order Cyanobacteriales; family Xenococcaceae; genus Waterburya. The sequence continues at coordinate 59,669 of JBOFLX010000101.1, read as the reverse complement.
TGATTTACAAACTGATGGTAGTTGGCAGATTCAAAGATTAGCACCCTGAATAAGAAATAGGAAATAGGAAATAGGAAATAGGAAGTAACTACGTTTCACTGCTCTAACTGTCCTAACTGTTCTAACTGCTCTAACTGATACGTTATAGGTTAATCAAGTGGATAATTTAATTGCATTAAATACATTAGATTTAGTCTTATGTTTGGGCATGATCGGTATGGCGATCGCGCTTTCTTTGTGGCAAAAACTAGGGTTAGAAAAGCAATTAGCTTATAGTTCAGTTCGTTCTTTGATGCAGTTAATTGCTATTGGTTATATTTTAGATTTAGTCTTTGCGATTGATAATGGACTGGTGGTATTAGGAATTCTAGGAATCATGATGGCTATTGCTGCGGTTGTTACCCGTAACCGTATCGATCAAAAGCTTCAGGGACTCTTGCCTACCGTAGTTTTATCTCTACTTGCCAGTAATGCTTTTACTTTGGGGTACGTAATCTTATTAATTGTGCAACCAGAGAAATGGTATGAACCTCAATATATAATTCCCTTGGCTGGAATGCTATTTGGTAATGCGATGAATGGAGCTTCCTTAGCTGGCGATCGCCTCTTAAATAGTATCAATCAAAATCGTTTAGAAATAGAAACTCATTTGTGTTTAGGTGCAACTCCAAAACAAGCCATAACAAATTACCAAAGAGAAGCTATTCGTACTGGTTTAATTCCGACTCTTAATAATATGGTGGTGATGGGTTTGGTTAGTTTACCAGGAATGTTTACAGGACAAGTTTTGGGTGGTAGTAATCCTTTGGATGCAGCTTCTTATCAAATTTTAATTATATTTGCGATCGTCTTAGCTAATTTGATCTCTGCGATCTTAATTACCGAAGGCATTTATAAACATTTTTTTAATCAAGACGAGCAGTTAATTGCTTAGTAAATTATTCTAATTGTTGTTGAGGTAGATATGATTAAAAGGAACACCAACTCAACCAAGTAATGTTAATTGACCTGATTGCCGATTATGGAATTGGAGATCCAGCTTTCGCTGAGGTCACACAACGTTTGTTAAAAGAATTGCCTTCAGCACAAGTTTATTGCCTTAGTGTGCCTGCATTTAGTACTTTAGCTACTGGTTTTTGGATTGCCCAACTTGGTCTTAATCCTGGTTCGACCGAACGCTTAATCTATCATAACTGCGCTCCTCGTCAAGACAATCCTGAAGCACGAGTAGACAATGAAGGTGAGGGATTAACTTATGCTTTACTACCATCAGGCGTAATAGTAGTAGGTGTGCTAGCTGGTTATACTCTCTCTTTTATTAAAGAAGAAGCGAGGCAGATACATACAGTACAAGTGTCTAGGGGAGGCTCGCAGTTTCGTTCTCGTGATGTGTTCCCGATTGCAGTAGCATCAATTGCAAATGGCGATCGCAGTCTTTTAGGAGAAGCCCTAAGTCCAAACCAAATTCCTGATCCTCCTACTGATCGAATTGCCTGGATTGATGGCTACGGTAATATTAAAACAACTATTCCAGCACATACTGTTAATCTAAAACCCTCGACCAAAGTAGTAGTTAGAGTTGGTGATGTGGTCAGCGATGCAGTATATTCCGACGGTAGTTTTGAAGTAGCAGAAGGAACGTTAGCTTTTGCACCAGGTAGTTCTGGTTGGCAAAAAAGCGATGGGAACAAAGTTCGTTGGCTGGAGCTATTTTTACGAGGTGGAAACGCTTGGGAACGTTTTGGTCGTCCATCCCTCAATCAGGTGGTTACTTATACACAAACATAAACGTGCAAATTAAATTGGAGGTTGCTTTATAATAAGTAGTTAAGCAAAATTATTTGTGATTAATTAAAATAAATTACTCTTTTATTTTTTATCAAGATGACAAATGCGATCGCTACACAACTTAAATCGCTCCTTGATAGTCAAACTGAGTTGGTTGAATTAAATAACGCTGATACCTATTGGCAAAATAAAATCAATCAAGCCGTAATAGTAACTAAATCTCCAATTTATTTAGTTTTTCCTTCGACAGTCGATATTCTTGCCCAGATAGTTAAACAGGCATCCCAACAACAATGGCGGATTTTAATTTGTGGTAATGGGAGTAAATTAAACTGGGGAAATATAAGTCCAGATATTCAACTAATAATTAGTACTCAAAAATGCGATCGCCTGATTGAATACGCAGTTGGTGATTTAACGGTAACTGTAGAAGCAGGGATGAAATTAACCGATCTTCAGGCAAAATTAAAATTACACAATCAATTTCTACCTATCGATCCTACTTATTCTGCTACTGCCACCTTGGGGGGAATTGTCGCTACAGGAGATACTGGTAGTTGGCGACAGCGTTATGGTAGTATTCGAGATTTACTGCTGGGATTATCTTTTGTGCGTGCTGATGGTGCAATTGCTAAAGCAGGAGGCAGAGTAGTTAAAAACGTCGCAGGCTATGACTTAATGAAATTGTTTACAGGTGCTTATGGTACTTTGGGCATTATTACCCAACTTACTTTTAGAACTTATCCTTTAATTGCTACATCCCAGACTCTAGTAATCACAGGCAAAGCAGAGTCTATTGCCAAGGTGACTCAAACTATTCGTAACTCTGGTTTAACTCCTACTGCCCTAGATTTACTTTCGGCTGCAACAAGCAAACAACTAGGACTAGAGAATAATATCGGTTTAATTTTACGTTGGCAAACCATTCCTAGCAGTATTGAACAACAAAAGGCAGAAGTACAAAGAATTGCCCAACAACTAGATTTAACTACTAATAGTTACCAAGATCAAGCAGAAGCAGACTTATGGCAACAATGCGCCAGCATCACTAGTGTTCCTAATTCAGAGACAGCAGTTACCTGTAAAATTGCGATCGCCCCTACTGCTGCCATAAATTTTCTACAATTAAAACAGGTGATTGAGCAAAGTATTGCTATGAGAATTCATGCCAGTAGTGGTATCGGACAATTACATTTAAACAGTCCAGATAAACAAACTATTGCTGAAATCCGCTCATACTGCCAAGAAAACTACGGCTTCCTCACTATTCTCGATGCACCAACCTCAATTAAACAACAAATCGATATCTGGGGATATACAGGCAATGCACTTAAAATCATGCAAGCTCTCAAAAACCAGTTCGATCCACAAAATATTCTCAACCCCAGTCGCTTTCTAGTTTAAAAAACTAAAAACTAATAACGTCGCGCTTACCGCTGCGCTCCCCTAAAAACTAATAACTACGAACAGTATCATTAACAATTTCATAAGTTAACTTCACAACGATATAATGACTAATTTTGATGCCAAAAATCCTCCTAAACCCGAATTAATTGATACCTGTGTTCACTGTGGATTTTGTTTATCTACTTGTCCTAGTTATCGAGTAATTGGTAAAGAAATGGATTCCCCTAGAGGGAGAATCTATCTAATGGATGCTATTAATAATGGTGAAGCCACGATAGATGTAGCAACATCTCAACATTTTGATTCTTGTTTGGGTTGTTTGGCTTGTGTGACTACTTGTCCTTCAGGGGTGCAATACGATCAATTGATTGCTGCTACTCGTCCTCAAATTGAAAGGAATCAACCTCGTAATTTACCCGATAGATTAATTAGAACTCTTATCTTTAATCTTTTTCCCTATCCCAATCGCTTGCGTCATCTACTTCCACCTTTATGGTTATATCAAAAATCGGGCTTACAAAAATTATTGCGTAATACAGGTATCATGAAAAAATTCACTCCACGTTTAGCAGCGATGGAGGAAATTTTACCCACAATTACTGATGATGCTTGGCAAGATAATTTACCTGAAGTGATACCTGCCCAAGGGGAAAAACGTTATCGAGTCGGAATGATTTTAGGTTGTGTACAGCGATTATTTTTTTCTCCTGTTAATGAGGCTACCGCTAGAGTCCTAACCGCTAACGGCTGCGAATTATTCATTCCTCGCACTCAAGGGTGCTGTGCAGCTTTACCAGCCCACCAAGGACAAGAAACCCAGGCACAAGCCTTAGCTAGACAAATGATTGATAGCTTTATTGAGCAAGATTTAGATGCAATTATTATTAACGCTGCTGGTTGTGGACATACTCTCAAAGAATATGGTCATATTTTAGCTGATGACCCAGAATATGCAGTCAAAGCTCAAGAATTTGCTCATAAAGTCAAAGATATTCAAGAATTTTTGTCTGAAATTGAACTTACTGCTGAATTGCATCCTGTAACTTCAGAAAAATTAACTATAGTTTATCAAGATGCCTGTCATTTACTGCACGGACAAAAAATTAGTCTCCAACCTCGTCAATTATTACGCAAAATTCCTGGGGTTGAATTACGCGAACCTCTTGATGCTAGTTTATGCTGTGGTAGTGCGGGAATTTATAATATGTTGCAGCCAGAAACGGCAGATGAATTAGGTAGACAAAAAGCAAGCAATTTAGTTAATACTGGTGCAAGTTTAATTGCTTCTCCTAATCCTGGTTGTTCATTGCAAATACAAAAACATCTAGAATTACAAAACTCTCAGGTTAAATTGCTTCATCCCATCGAGTTATTAGATTATTCAATCCGAGGGGAAAAAATTAACAAGTAGCGATCTAAGCTTCATAACAGGGCAAACGCACACAGTTCTTAACATTCAAGGAAAATTAGTAATCAGCTAAAAAAAATTGATGTAGGATGCTGAAAAATCTTTATTTTGAGCGTTTTAATTGAGCATGAATTCATCACCACTAACATCTGTTGAAACCCATTTTCGTTCTTTAACAGACCCACGTGCCGAACATAGTATCAAACATTGTCTGATTGATATTGTGATGCAGGGCGATTTGTGCGGTAATTTGTCCTAAAGGATACCCCCATTCGAGGGCAAGCCGCTTCGCATATGGTGCAGACAATTGGGTAGATATCGAAAACTATGGTCATGCCAAACGAGAATGGCTCCAGCAATTTTTAGAATTGCCTCATGGCATCCCATCTCACAATTTCAATCAATGGCGATCGCCTGAATAAAATTATACCAATTATCACGTATTAACTGCAAACTTAGTGCTTTTTTTTGACAAACAGTCTGTAATATATAAAGAATTTCTAATTGTTTGAATAGATAAGAAGTATCTGTATCCACTTAATGTATGTTTGCTCAAAATTCTCTGTTCGATTTGCCTTCCCTAGACTCGGTTATTGATCGCACTCCTTTAACTGCGACTTCTAACACATCAATTGATTCGGCGATCGCTCTAATGAGTCAGGCTAAAGAGAATAGTTGTGAGTTATTAGATACAGATCGACACCAAACTTTAGATTTATTAAATCGAGAGCGAAATAGTTGCCTACTAGTAGTTGAGGCAGAAAAACTTATTGGTATTTTTACAGAACGAGATGCCGTCAAGCTGGCTGCTTCGCAAAGAGATCTTAACGAAATGTCGATCGCTCAAGTGATGACTAGAAAATTACTAACTTTAAAGCGATCGCCGAATCAAACTATATTTAACGCTTTATCATTATTGCATCGGCATCGGATTCACCATTTACCAATTCTAGATAAACGAGGACGACTATATGGATTGGTAACTTCCAGTTATATCCGACAAATTTTGCAACCCATCAATCTACTAAAGCTCAAAACAGTAGATGAAATGATGACCAAAGAGATCGTTCACGCGCGATCAACAGCATCCATTTTAGATATTGCCAAACTGATGGATGCACATCGGATTAGTTCTGTAATTTTAGTAGAGGAATTAGAGAGTAGAGAAACAGAAATTAATTATGCTGCACTTCAACCTGTGGGCATAATTACTGAGCGAGATATAGTTCAATTTCAAGTTTTAGGTCTGAATTTGGCGAATGTTGCAGCAAATAAAGTGATGAGTACTCCTTTATTTACTCTCAAACCCGAAGACTCTCTTTGGCTAGCACAAAGTGAAATGCAGCAACGACGGATAAGACGTTTGGTAGTTACAGGAAAAAGAGGAGAATTAGAGGGACTAATTACACAGACTGACTTGTTACAAGCGATCGATCCAGTAGAGTTATGGAATGTAGTTAATCTGCTGCAACAACAAGTTGGCGAAAAAACGGCATCTTTGGAGCAAGAAATTAGCCGACGACAACAAGCCGAAGCCGAATTAAAACAGATTAATGACAGCTTAGAAATGCGGGTGCAAGAGCGAACAGCAGAACTTACTCGCGTTAACGCTCGACTTCAGCAGGAAAGTGAAGAACATCGTCAGACAGAAATTCAGTTACAAGCAATTCTAGATAATACTCAAGCAGTAATTTATCTTAAGGACAGGCAAGGTCAATATCTTCTCATCAATCGCCGTTACGAACAACTTTTCAATCTTGATCGCGAAAAAGTCAAAGGCAAAACCGATCTCGATATATTCCCGCAAGAAATTGCTGAGGGATTTCAAGCCAATGATCGCCAAGTTTTTGAGACGGAACAGCCTCTAGAGATGGAAGAATTAGCACCTCAAGCAGATGGTCTTCATACCTATTTTTCGCTCAAATTTCCTTTGTTTGACTTGTCTGGAACCCTCTATGGAATGTGTGGCATTTCCACTGATATTACGGAGCGCAAGCAAGCAGAAGAAAAGATTAGAGAAAGCCAACGTTATTTGTCTACATTAATTGACAATCTACCAGGTTATGTTTATAGCGTTGCTAACGATCCAAACTATACTCCTGAATTTATTAGCGAAGGGGTATTTGAAATTACTGGATATCGGCAGCAAGAATATTTAATTGAACAAACGATTTCTTGTGGGCAAGATATTCACCCCGAAGATCAAGACAAGATTTGGAATATAGTTCAACAGGCAGTAGCAGCCAAACATCCTTACGAGTGCGAGTATCGAATTATTACTAAATCTGGCAGCCAGAAATGGGTATGGGAAAGAGGGCAAGGAATTTATGACGATCACGGTGAACTTTTGAATTTAGAGGGATTTGTCACCAATATCAGCGATCGCAAACAAGCAGAGGAAGCTCTACGACAAAGCGAGCAGAAATTTCGGGCTATTTTTGACGGTACTTTTGGGTTTATCGGATTACTCACTACTGAAGGGATTTTGATCGAAGCAAATCGAACAGCATTAGAGGCGATCAATGCCGAACCAGCAGATGTGATCGGGCAACCTTTTTGGCAAGCCCCATGGTGGTCACATTCTCCCCAATTGCAACAACAATTACAACAGGCGATCATAACAGCAGCCACAGGTGAATTAGTTCGTTTTGAAGCAGAACATATCCTGGCTAATGGAACTTCTATTTTTGTCGATTTTTCCCTCAAACCTGTTTTTGATGAAACAGGAAAAGTTGTCATGCTGATTCCAGAGGGAAGAGATATTACTGATCGCAAGCACCGTGAAGCGGAACGTCAACAAGCTGAAATTCAACTACGAGAAATAAGTAATGCTTTGAGCAATGCGGTAGAGGGTATCTCCAGGCTAGATATACAAGGACGCTACGTTTTCGTCAACGAAGCCTACGCTTCCATGATTGGATATACAGCAGAAGAAATGATCGGCATGAACTGGGAAATTACCGTTCATTCGGAAGATCTAGAATTTGTGACGGCAGAGTATCAGCAAATGCTGATGACAGGCAAAGTAGAACTGGAAGCCAGAGGAATCCGTAAAGATGGTTCTATTTTTTATAAGCAACTTTTTATGATCTCTGACTACAACAAACAGCAAGAATTTATCGGACACTACTGCTTTGCCAAGGATATCAGCGATCGCAAACAAGCAGAGCAAACAATCCGCGAACAGGCTGCCCTATTGGATATAACAACCGATGCAATTTTAGTGCGAAGTTTAGAAGGTCGGATTCAATATTGGAATCAAGGCGCAGAAAAAATTTATGGTTGGCAAGCATCCGAGGCGATTGGTCAAAATGTGCGATCGCTCCTGTACGAACAAGCTTCTGCTTCGGGTGAAACTGCCCATTCTACAGTCCTAGAAACAGGTGAGTGGTACGGAGAGTTACGTAAAATTGCTAAAACAGGCAAAGAAGTTATCTTACAAAGTCGCTGGACGTTAGTTAGAGACGAAGCAGGTAATCCTAAATTTATCCTCAGCGTCGATACTGATATCACCGAGCAAAAACTACTAGAAACTCAATTCCTCCGCGCTCAACGCCTAGAAAGCTTAGGAACGTTGGCTGGTGGGATCGCTCACGACCTTAATAATATTTTTACTCCCATTTTAGGTTTTTCTAAGTTGCTTCCCGTTAAGTTAACCAATGTAGACGAACAAACCAAAGAGATGTTTAAAATCATCGAAACTAATGCTCAACGGGGATCAGCTTTGGTTAAACAAATTCTGACCTTTTCACGGGGGATGGAAGGAGAGCGCGGGAGTGTCCAAGTTCGTCATTTAATCACAGAAATCAAACAAATTATTGAGGGAACTTTTCCTAAAACAATCCAATTAGAAACAAGCGTGCCGAAGAATTTATGGACAGTAAACGCTGATGTTAATCAACTGCACCAAGTTTTGATGAATTTAGTAGTTAATGCCCGTGATGCTATGCCACAGGGAGGCAAACTCAAAATCACTGCCGAGAACTTTACCATCAATGAGAATTTTACACGACTATATTTAGATGCCCAGGTCGGTGATTATATTCTGATTACCGTTGCTGATACAGGTGTGGGCATTCCTGCTGAAATTATTGATCGCATTTTTGAACCCTTTTTTACTACTAAAGAAATTGATCGGGGTACAGGATTGGGTTTGTCTACCCTGATTGGCATTGTCAAAAGTCACGGTGGTTTTGTCGATGTGGAGAGCAATACAAATTCTGAAACGCGAGGAACTCTGTTCAAAGTCTTTTTACCCGCTTCTGAAACAGCAGAAACTAACCTAGAAGAAACAGAATCAATTCCCCAAGGTAACGGCGAATTAATTTTGGTGGTAGATGATGAACCCTCAATTCTCGGAGTCACCAAAGCGACTTTAGAAACTTATAACTATAGGGTGTTAACTGCCAGTAATGGAATTGAAGCGATCGCCATTTATGCTCAAAATCAAAATGCCATTGAGCTAGTGATCATGGATATCATGATGCCCTCAATGGATGGCAAAACAGCAATTCGGATTCTCAAAACAATCAACTCAGAAGCCAAAATTATTGCCGTGAGTGGCTCAGTTTATGACCAAGAAATTATCGCCGAAACCAATAGTAGTATTGAAGCTTTTGTGGCTAAACCATACAGTAATCATGATTTATTAAAAGTGATTAATGAAGTCATGAATTTTTAATTGTTGCTGGTAATCTATAGCTATCATCACTGGAGTCATGGCGATCGTGAAGAAAAAAATTGGCATTTTAACTAGTGGTGGAGACTGTCCAGGATTAAATGCAGCAATTAGAGCCGTAGTTAGCCATGCTACCTTAACCTATGATTGGGAAGTAGTAGGTATTCAAGATGCTACCAAAGGACTGCTAGAACGTGCCTCTGTACCCCTAACCATGCATGGTTTAGATTTGCGTGGTTTAGATCCTTTGTTGAATATGGGAGGAACGATTTTAGGCTCGATCAATCATGGTGATACCCTGGCGCGTGCTGACGAGATTATTGCTGGTTATCAAGATTTAAAACTCGATGCTTTAATTGCTATTGGTGGTGACGGTAGTTTAAAAATCATTGATCGCTTAGCAGAACAAGGTAACTGGCAATTAATCGCCATTCCCAAAACCATCGATAACGATGTCGCTTTAACAGAAAGAGCGATCGGATTTGATACTGCTGTTAATACTATTAGGCATCATGTAAAAATAAGTTGTACAAAATTGAATAGGACTCATGTCGACACCCTCGCTGCAAATTTTTTCTCAGTTTAACTCAGGCAAGCGTAAAGGCAGCTAACTAATTATTAGACTGAAGCTTTCTGGATATTGCTTATAAGAGATGATATCAAGAAACTTTCAGTATATTCTCGACAAAAAACGATAAAAATGTTGCTCATCAATGTATTTAGGCATTTTTCTTTCTGTCTGATAGAATGTCTCAATATTCTCACAGTTTTTATCGTACTGCATTTTACTTCTGGGCTTGAGCAGCTTTCAATTTTTGGTATAGAAGAGGACTCTTTTCTTTACAAGACTTTTGTAATCGCTCAAACTCGGCTTCATCTTCTTCCAAATAGGTATCAACAAGCTCTCGATTGGCAAGGTAGAAAGCGATCGCACCATAAACTTGTTCTAGTGAAAGCAACGGAAAATTTTGGGCAATACTTTCAGGTGATTCTCCATTTAAGAATGAATAAACAACAGAATCGAGAGAAATGCGAGTTCCCTCAATCCAATACCCTCTATCTCGTTGCTCAATGTATGGCTTTGCTAGAATAGGAGCTAATGTCATAAAAAATACCAGCGTATCACCACTTAGATTTTACAGGAATTTACCATGCTTGTGAACTTGATAAATATCTCTTTCTATTTAACTGTTCACTGTTCCATTAAACGCTGCTTAATGGCTAGACATCCTAGCTGCCATACGATGTAAAGAATTCTTATAGATAATTCAACAGTTGCTATCGAAAATTTCTCTTTTACTCTGTTAAGTTAACCTCAACTATCGATATAAGCATACCTAATCTAGATGAGATTGGAACTACTCACTAAAAGTATGTCTTTGTCGATCGCTAATAGGTTTTTTAGACAACTGAAAAGCTTGGGGTAATTAAAACTACCTCGTGGTTACAAACTTCTGTAATCTGAGTACTTGCGAGCAATTCGTGAGATTTATTTAAGAAAATTAGGTTGAGATCAACTAAACAATTATGCAATTAGTCGCGTATTTCGTATTTGCCTTTATTTTGGGCAGCTTTCTTGAGTACTGGGTTCACCGCCTAATGCATATATATCCTATATTTGGTAATAAAATTACTGCTCATTATGGTCATCATCGTAGCAACACAACCAAAGGATTTGTGGGAGATTTTTTAGACTTTGGTTTAGTAGCTTTATTGGTATTACCAGCTTTCTTTATTTCCCTGTCGGTGGGAATTACAGTATTTTTGGGAACGTTAGCCTTTTCAGCTTTTGCTGCTTATGCTCATCAAATACAACACTACACTCCTAGTAAATGTTTCTGGATGAAAATGCCTGTTCACTATGTTCATCATCAGAACAATCAATGGGATAGCAACTTTGGGTTGGCTGTAGATTGGTGGGATCATATTTTTGGAACTTTTGACGACTCCCCCGTTAACTGCAAGCAGTTTAACGAGTGATTCTAACCCTTGCGAGTTTAGATTTCTGCTTTCTTTCCTCTTATCTAGACAAAACTGATACAAAATAGAATCGCTATAATGGTCAAAGCTAATCTATTCAATGACTCAAGTTTCTGCCATTGGTCTTTATTGTTACCTGGTATTATTACAATTAATTTTAAATAGTATTTTTTTCTTTATTTATCTGCCAATTTATTTGCTATACGTATAAAAAAATCAATAATTCTTACTTATTACTTTTATGTAGCGGTACTAAAAGTTTATCAACGGTATAAAAGCCAATGAACTACTTAATTTTAACTATTGCAGGGATATCGATCGCCATTGGTATCTTTGTTGGTGCATTAATTGTTTGGTTTATTTACTTTTGGCGACGGCGAGAAATTGTTGATAGCTTGATGAAACCAGAGGATTTAGTAGGGCTAGTGGGGATTGTGGAATTACCTTTTGATGCTGATAGTAGAGGCAAAATACGTGTTGATGTAAAAGGTTCAATGGTAGATTTGCCAGCCTTAACCGACGATCAACAAGGATTTCGAGTAGGCGATCGCGTTTTAATTATTCAAATGCAAGCTAATAAAGTCTGGGTGGTAAGAGATGAGGATTGCTGTAGAAGATACTAAGTAACAGGTATGACTCGTTTAATCGAATATATCAAGGAAATAATTATGGAAATACAACATAATGTCGAGAATTTGGCAAATATAGAGATACAAGAAACTATAATTGCGCAACTTCCCCAAGTACGACAGGAAAATAATCCTAATAACCCTTTATTTACTTTTTTGCCCATATCTTTAGGTATCTTTAGCATCATCCTGTTAGTTTGGTTTCTGAATTCTTTTTTATGTATCTGCAAACCCAATGAGGTAGTAATACTGTCAGGTAGAAAACGCAAAACTAAAAGTGGGCAAGAATTAGGATATCGAGTTTTAGCAGGTGGGAGAGGAATTCGGATTCCGATTTTGGAAACCATTAAACGTATTGATGTAACCACAATGGCTGTGCCAGTTAAAGTCACCAATGCTTATGCTAAAGGCGGTACACCATTAGATATTCAGGCGATCGCCAATGTAAAAATATCCAGCGATCCGCAAGTTGTCGGTAATGCCATTGAACGTTTTTTAGATCAAGATCGCAAAGAAATTATCCGAGTCGCTAGAGAAACTCTAGAAGGTAATTTACGAGGAGTTGTGGCTACTCTTACCCCAGAAGAATTAAACGAAAACCGTTTAGAATTTTCCGAAAGAATTGCTTCTGATGTCAGTCGGGATTTAATTAAGTTGGGGTTACAGCTAGATATTCTCAAAATTCAAACTATTTCCGATAACGTTGATTATCTTAATTCCTTGGGACGCAGACAAATTGCTTTAGTAATTAAAAATGCTGAGATTGCTGAGTCTAATGCCTTGAGTGCAGCCGAACAAATCGAGGCACAATGCGAAGAAGAAACCGCCGTAGCGATCGCTCAAGATCGAATTGTGATTCAAGATAAACAAAACGAACTGAGAAAAATTACCGCAGAATTAGAACAAAAAGCCCGTTCAGAAGAAGAACGTACCACGGCAGCAGCTTTAGAAGCCACAGCCAAAGCACAACAACTACTACAGACAGTGCGATCGCAGTTGGAACGATTACGTCTAGAAGCAGATCAGGTTTTACCTGCTGAAGCAGATCAAGTCGCGAGGGGTTTATTAGCCAAGGGAGAAGCAGCAGCCTTAAAAGAAAACGCCGAAGCAGCAGCCTTGGTTAACGAAATGCTGGCAGAAGTCTGGCAGTCAACGGGTAAAGATGCTAAAGAACTCTTCTTAATTCAACAGCTAGAAACCGTGTTAGAAGAGGCAGTAGCTATACCCGAAAGACTGAAATTAGACAAAGTAAACGTTATTGATAACGGTGATGGTAAATCTTTGGCTAGTTTAGTTAATGTCTATCCTCAAATAGTCGCTCAATTCCTCAATAGCGTTAAAGATACCCTGGGAATTGATGTTATTGGAACTCTCAATAAACATTGAACATTAAACATTGAGCATTAAACATTGAACAGTCATCAGGGAAAACAAGTAATGAGTAATGAGTAACAACACCTAAAGCCTAGTGCCTAGTGCCTAGTGCCTAGTGCCTAATTAGCAATTAGTAATTAGTAATTAGTAATTAGTAATCAGTAATCAAATAATGGAAATTATCGCAACTTTATTAGGAATTTTCGGGCTGGGTACAGGGGCAGGATGGCTTATGATTCGTAATTTTTACTATATTTGTCAACCTAGCGAAATTTTGATTTTTGCTGGTACAAAAACCCGTAGTCATGATGGAAAAGAAGTTGGTTATCGATTAGTTAAAGGAGGAAGCAGTATTAGAGTTCCCTTGTTGGAACAGGCTTTTCGGATGGATTTAACCAACATGATCATTGATTTACAGGTGTCTAATGCCTATAGCAAAGGAGGAATACCTTTAACTGTAGAAGGAGTAGCAAATATTAAGGTTGCTGGGGAAGAACCAACTATTCATAATGCGATCGAAAGGTTACTGGGTAAAAGCCGTAATGAAATTGAGATGTTGGCAAAACAAACCCTAGAGGGAAACTTACGAGGAGTACTAGCTAGCCTGACTCCTGAACAGGTAAACGAAGACAAAATCGCCTTTGCCAGAAGTTTACTGGATGAAGCAGAAGATGATTTAGAAAAATTAGGGTTGGTATTGGATAACCTGCAAATTCAAAATATCTCCGACGAGGTTCACTATCTAAATTCCATCGGACGACAACAACAAGCAGAACTATTAAGAGATGCCCGTATAGCCGAAGCCACTGCCAAAGCAGAATCGACAATTAAAGATTCAGCCAATAAAAAAGCGACTTCCCTCAGACAAATTAGTCGGGATTTAGAAATTACCAAAGCAGAAGCCGAAAAACGTATTCGTGATGCCGTAACCAAACGCGAAGCCCTAGTAGCCGAAGCTGAAGCCGAAGTTGTGGCTAAAGTTGCTAAAGCTGAAGCAGAATTGGCAGTACAAAACGAACGCATTAAACAGGTTAAACAACAGCTACAAGCAGATGTGGTTGCACCAGCCGAAGCCAAATGCAAACAGGCGATCGCCAAAGCCAAGGGAGATGCTGCTAGTATTATTGAAGATGGCAAAGCTCAAGCTGAAGGTACAAAACGTCTAGCTGAATCTTGGAAAGCAGCAGGGGCAAACGCTAAAGATATTTTCCTATTTCAAAAATTGGAAGTTCTCATGAAAATGATGGCTGCTGGTGTACCTGATGTGGAGGTAGAAAGCCTGACTGTCGTTGACGGGAAAGACGGTAACAAAGCTGCCCAAATCGCCTCTTTTATTGAACAATTGCGTCAGACTACAGGGGTTGATATTACCCAAGTAGCCGAGAATTTAGCTGGAAATAGCAATGTCAAGCCAGCTAAAAAACTTAAAGCTACAGAATTAGACAATTTATAGCTATAAGCTATAAGCCATAAGCTATAAGTACCTATGTCCTATCTACTTCGGAGACGCTATGCGTTCGTTTACGTGCCGTAGGCATACGGTTATACCGTAAGGTTATGAGTTTCACCGTGTACGTAGCAAATTAATTAAGAGCTTACAGCTTAAGGCTTACGGCTTAAAGCCTACAGTTAATAGTAACTACCAGATTTACGATGCTGAATCGCGGTAACACCATGATTTTCCAATACTTCCCCTTTATCAATTACCGCATAAATTAAAGTGCGATCGCCCGCTTGAATACGACTTTGAACGGTACACTCTAGATAAGCTAAAGCCTCTTCTATTATTAAACAGCCGTTGCTAGCGATTTTTGTAGTTAAGTTATCGAAAGAATCAGTACTTTGAGAGGAAAAGTTGCGTCTAACATTTCTGCCTTCATTGAGGATATTTAGTACCAGTTTATCCCCTGGATTTTTAATTAAATCACCATTTTGTGAATGGGCAACTGCCAGCATAACACCAGGAGGGTTAAAGGTTGCTTGGGATACCCAAGAAGTAAGTACACCACTATGCTGATTATTGTTACAGGTAGTTAAAACACAAAGAGAACCAACAATTCTACCAACTGCTTGTTCGGTACGATCAATTTGGGTTTCTGTAATTCCCTGACGAGGAGTACGCAGCCTCTTGGTTTTTTTCAATTTTTGCGTAAATTCTCTACCTGCTTGTTGACAGTCTTCTAAAGTAGTAGTTGTGGGACTGAAACGTACACGGATTGGTTCAAACCCAAAACTGTAATGTGCATCTCTTAGTTTACTCTCGATCATATCGATCGCTTCTCCACTCCAGCCGTAAGATCCAAATACTCCTACTAATTTAGTTTTGGCTACGTTAGCTAAAATGATTCCTAATGCGGTTTGAATTTGAGTCGGTGCATGACCTCCTAATGTGGGTGAACCGATAATAAAGCCATCACAAGTTTGAATTGCTTGAGTAATTTCTTCACTAGTAGCAAGTTCGCAGTTAATTGATTCGACATCTACTCCCGATTGTATTAAACCTTGAGCGATCGCGTTAGCTATAGTTGCAGTGTTACCATAAGCAGAGGCATACAGAAGAACTACTTTAAATTCTTGGCTAGTTTGTTCTTGACACCACTGCTGATAATCGTAACTAAAACGACTGAGGCTATATTTTATTAATGAACCGTGAGCAGGAGCATATATTTTACTAGGAAAAGGCGCGAATTTAGCTAAAGCAGCTTCTAGTTGTTTAGTTTGGGAAGCATGCAGACAATCAAAATAGAAGTGACGGTCTGAATCTAGTTGTTTCCAATTATCATCAAAGATCGGTTCATCACACAAATGCATTCCAAAGAATTTATCAGTATAAAGAATTTTGGTTTGAGAATCGTAAGTACACAACCCATCTACCCAACGAGGAGTAGGAACACTCAGGAATTGTAATTGATGTCCTTGTCCCAAGTCTAAAGTATCATTATCTCTGATTACTTGAATTCGCGATCGCCATTGGGGAAAAATTAATGCAGCTTCTAAAGCTTTAACTGCTGGCTTGGAACAGATTATTTTTGCTTGGGGTGCTTTACCTGCCAAACCTTGCACAGTTGCTAAACGGTTGGGATTAACGTGCTGCAAGATAATATAATCTAACTTTTGCCAATCAAGATGCTGTTCTAAAGTTTCCAGGTAAATTTGTGTAAAAGACTGTCCTGGCGGATCGATTAAGGCTGTTTTATCTGCTTGAATGAGATAAGAATTAGAAGTCGTACCTTTTTGACGGGAATACTCCACCTCAAATTTTAATCTTTCCCAAGTACGCGATCGCAATACTTGGGTGTTTGCACCGATATTTGCTATTTGAACGTCTCTTTGTTTGGCAGGAGTGGGATTAATAGTTGCTTGTATCATCATTTTGTTAATTGTTGATAAATTGCTGATTACTGTAAGGGCGATTCGCGAATCGCCCCTACCTTACTAATTACTAATTACTGATTTCTGTTTATATCTCTCCGATATTTTTTGTTCTGGATCAACACCTTCAAAGGTGGGAGGTAGCCAAACTCGGATTACTAGTAATACAGCTAAAACTAGTAAAAAAGAACAAGCTGCTAATACTTGACTCCAAGGGGTTTCTAAAATTCCTTTGACAATTATTTCTCTTAAAACAGAAACAATGGAGACTTCGACGGCGACACCTATAGAAACTCGGCGTTCTTGCAGGTAAATAATTAATAAGCGGAATAATTCTACTAAAATCAGTAAAAACAGAATGCCAGCCGTGACTTGGGTAAAATTTAAAGGCGGTAGCAAAGAAATAAACATCTCTCGCAATTGAATCGCCATGAAGCTAAATAAACCAATGCAAAGGGAGATAATAATTGAATCTTGGATAAATTCTAAAATTTGAATTACACCACTGCTATTGAGTAATTTGTACCAGGGGGTTGGGGGAGAGTTAATGAGTTTGTGCATGAGAAAATGAAGAGGGATTAGGGATTAGGGACTAAGGATTGATGAAGAGTTTTGATTAATTAGTAGATTTAAACTATCAATTAATAAGCTTATAGCTTATGGCTTATAGCTTATAGTGAGACAGTTACGGTGCGGTGAAGCATTGCGGTCTTGGGGGTTTCCCCCATGAGCAAATGCTGAACCCGAAGGGAGGTGTCCTCCGTTAAGTAAACTGTCGAACCCGAAGGGCTAACTGCTTCGCGGTTTAATAATGGTTTCCGACTTTGCGATGATGAACGGCAGTCAGGACATCTAGTTTGGCTACTCTGCCAGCTTGTACAGTGCTATAAACAATCCAGTGATCGCTACATTCTAAACGGTTAGTAACTTCGCATTCTATATAGGCAAGAGATTCGGCAATAATTGGTGAACCATTGCTAGCAGGAACAGTTGGGATGTCTTCAAATCTATCTGCACCAGGAGGGAAACGTTTAAGAAAGTGTTTGATTAAATGCTGATAATTACCTTCTTCTAAAACATTCAAGACAAAGCGATCGCCGATATGTAAGAATGATTCAATTGCCCGATCTTTGGCAACTGCGATCGCAATTCCTAAAGGAGTTAAACTGGCTTGTGTTACCCAAGAGGCAACCATCGCGCTGGAAATGTCGCCTTTGGTAGCTGTAATAATATACAAACCATTGCTGATTCTACCCAAAGCTTTTTCTAAACTGTTATCAATGGCTTTAATCTGTTTAACAGTGCGATCTCGGGTTAACCATTGTCCTAAATCTGTACCAGCTTCATCGCAGACTTGATTGATAATTTGATTCGGTGAGTCTTTAACTAGAATTGGGGGGAAAGCTTCGGTAAGTCCATTTTCCTGAAACTTATTCCGCAAGGGATAAATTGGTTCATCTTCGCCACCGCCAGCTTCAAATAGGGCGATCGCTTGTTTACTATGGGCTGCTGCTAGGATAGTGCTGAGAATAGTATGGGCTTCTTTATCTGATTGAGGTGGCATCCCGATGACTAAACCTGCTGCTTGAGAGACTAACTCACGGACTTCTTGCGGTTCGGTATCGTTCCAATCTATTAATTCTACTGCTACTCCTGTTCTATGAATTCCATGGGCGATCGCTCTTGCTAGATAATCACTATAACCATAGTCTTCGGAATAAAATAAAGCGACCAAAGTTTCAGTTTTTGTTTGTGCTTGACTCCACTGTTGATAGCGATCAACTAATTTAGTAAGATGATACTGTAATAATGGCCCGTGTCCTGTGGCGATTGTTCCCAGTTCTAATTTTCCCATCCGTTTGATGGCAGCTAAAACTGAACGGGCATTAGGTTTCATGAGACAGTCATAGTAATATTCAAAGTCTGCCTCAATCAGTTCTAAATCTTCATCAAAAGTTGGTTCATCGCAATAGTGCATCCCAAAGGCATCGCAAGTATAAAGCACTTGAGTTTTGTAATCGTAAGTAAAAATCGTATCGGGCCAATGTAGATTAGGTGCAGACACAAACTCTAATTCATGCCCATTGCCTAAATCCAAGCGATCGCCGTTTTTAACGATCTGATGTTTAAAAGGCTGATGCACCATGTTTTCTAAAAACTGAATTGCTACCTTTGCCCCAATTAGAGTTACTTGGGGTGCTAATGCCAAAACATCTTTTACTAAACCACTATGATCGGGTTCAGTATGACTAATAATTAAATAATCAAGTTGGGATACATCGATTAAACCTGTTAATGAATCAAGATAAAGCTGCCGAAATTTAGCGTGAGAAGTATCAACAAGTGCTAATTTTTCACCGTGAATGATAAAAGAATTATAAGTAGTTCCGTTTTGTAAACCAAATTCAATATCGAAGCGATCGCGATCCCAATCTAAACAACGAATGGCTGTAGTTTCCGATGCAATCTCCAAAGTTTGTAGGGTTAGTCTTCCAGTAGGTTTGGTCGTTTGATTAATATCTGTGAGGGTAACCATAAGTAACTCCTGGTTGATTTTCTTTATATGTTTTATAGTCAACTTCAAGCAAATTTAATCTAGCTAGACCAGCCACCAAGCATATTTCTGGTTTTTTTGTTGTTAAGTTAACATAGCTAGTATTTATTATTTAAAAATTGATTAATGCGACTTTGTTTAATTTAAAATCACTATTAACTTTCTTTTTTTATATTTACGTAAAATTTAAAGAATGTAAAATGTTTATTTTTAAAGATAGTGATTAACTTTACTTATTATGTATTATTTGTTGGGTTAAGATTGATTTTTTGCTATGGCAAAGTATAGATTAAACTCTTGAATTATCCGAGTCATTTGTCACTTGATTGTCGATTGAGAAATTGAAGATTTTGTATTTTAGTTCTTAGTTCTTAGTTCTTAGTTCTTTGATCGTTTCTGTCTAACTTGTTACCAACGGTTAATTGCTATCTGCTATTTGCTACTTTACCTCTACCCATCAATTAAAAATTGACAGACCAACTAAGCTAAAAAGCATTTAACTTACTCTCTTTGAGATTTTGATAAAAACCGTCAAATCTTCTCCCCCTGCGCCCTGCGCCCTGCCCACCTGCTGCCAACATAATGCAATTTAAATGCGTAACAGCTTACCCTCATCTGCTTGACAAACTATCTAGCCTAACAGTATCTTTGTTTTATAACAAATGTTCGGTATAAATAAAAAATGCCTAAAATTGTTGATCACGAACTATACCGCAAAGAACTACTGAGTAAATGCTTCGACCTTTTTGCTGCCAAAGGTTATGGTTCAATTACAATGCGCCAAATTGCTCAAGGTTTAGGAGTTTCCACAGGTACTTTGTATCACTATTTTCCCAATAAAAAAGAGTTGTTCGAGCAATTGATAGAACAAATGGCAGAACGTGACGTAAATATGGGATTAGCAATTTTTGAAGGTAAACAAAGTATACAAGAAAGAATGGAAGGATTAGGTGAATATATAATTCAAAATGAAGATTATTTTATTAATTGGACTCATCTTATGATTGATTTTTACAAGCATCAAGATGACAAAGAAAATTATCCTAGCGAAACAATTGAAAGAGCAAACGATCGCTATCAGGCAGGAATCTACGAACTTTTAGGTGTTGAAGATCCAACATTAGCTTTGTTTATTTATACATTTTTCGATGGTTTAGTTTTGGAAAGACTCTGGAAATTTGATCGAGTATCTATTACTGAACAATGCACCTTACTAGGAAAAATGATTACTGCTTATTTAGAGAAAAAATAAATATTTGATTGTTGATTTGTTACTCGTTTTTACAATCTAAAAATATATAACTAAATCACTTAATTTATCAACAATGTCTAATGTTCAATGATCAATGATAAATGTTCAATGTAAGGGGGAAATATGACTTTCAAGCTATTTGTTAAACCTAAAAGTAAATGGTTAATTGGTTCGATAATTACTGCTACTGCCATCACTGGGGGAATTTTAATTTATGGTGTCTCTGAGTATAGACAAGTGATCCAAACTCCGACATCTGATTTAGTACAAACTAAACCAGTTGCACCAAAGATAACTGCACTAGGAAGACTTGAACCAGAAGCCGAAGTAATTAAATTATCTGCACCTTTAGCATTAGATGGCGATCGCATTGCGGAATTATTAGTAGAAGAAGGCGATCGCGTTAAAGCAGGACAAGTTATTGCTATTCTTGATTCAAGAGATCCCTTGCAAGATGCCGTGCAACAAGCACAAGAACAAGTAAGAGTATCTGAGGCTAAACTGGCTCAAGTTAAAGCTGGTGCAAAATTGGGAGAAATTCAAGCCCAAAGAGAACAGATTTCTCGCTTACAAGCCGAATTAACTGGAGAAATTAAAACTCAAGATGCCACGATCGCTCGTTTAAAAGCGCAAGTAAATAATGCCCGTAGTGAATATAATCGTCACCAGCAACTATATCGAGAAGGTGCGATCGCCATTTCGACTCTAGATAGCAAACGCCTGGCTTTAGAAACCGCACAGGAACAATTAAACGAAGCCCAAGCAACACAAGATCGTACAAACAGTACTCTTAACGCCCAGTTAGCAGAAGCGAAAGCCAATTTAGATCGAATCTCTGAAGTTCGTCCAGTCGATGTTAATGCAGCACAAACGGAAGTAGATAGCGCGATCGCTGCTTTAAATAAAGCAAAAACTGACCTATCACAAGCTTATGTTCGTGCGCCCATAGATAGCCAAATTATCAAAATTCAGACGCGATCGGGGGAAAAGATTGGTGAAGAGGGAATTGTCGAATTGGCACAAACAGACCGCATGATAACCATAGCTGAAGTTTATCAGAGTGATATTCCTAAAGTCAAATTGGGACAACCAGCAGAAATTACTGGTCAAGCTTTTAACGGGATAGTAAGAGGTGAAGTTTATCAAATTGGCTTACAGGTTAGCAGACAGAATGTTTTTAGTAACCAGCCAGGAGAAAATCTTGATAGTCGTGTAGTTGAGGTAAAAATTCGTCTCAATCCAGAAGATAGTAAGCGTGTTGCTGGTTTGACTAATTTACAGGTGCAAACGGCAATTAGAAGACAGGAGTCAGGAGTAGGAAGGCAAGGCTTGCGCCCTGAAAAATAATTAGTGATTATGCTTTTTTTTGTCATTTATTTATAACGAATGTTTGATTTATAAACTTGGGAGATTACGTGATGTTGTCTAAACTATTTCGCAGAACACCGTTAGCATTACGGCAAGTAATGAAAGAAAAACCGCGTCTAATGGTAGCGATCGCAGGAATTGCTTTTGCAGATATCTTAATGTTCATACAAATGGGTTTTCAAGGCGCGCTTTATGATGCTGCAATCAAACCTCACTTGAATTTACAGGCGGATTTAGTTCTAATTAATCCCAAGTTTCAAACCCTATTTTCCGTCAAAGATTTTTCCAGAGATAGACTTTATCAGACATTAGGACATCAAGCCGTGAAATCAGTTAGTCCTGTATATGTCTCCACTGGACAATGGCGCAACCCCCAAACCCGACAAGAAAGGGCAATTCTAGTCTGGGGAATCGATCCTGCGACAACTGCATTTAAATTCCCTGAAGTTAACCAAAACCGAGATAACTTAAAACAACTGAATCAAGTATTATTTGATCGTGCTAGTCGTCCTGAATATGGCGCAATTCCAGATTGGTTACAACAAAAAGATAGTGTTGAAACAGAAATCGACGGTAAAGCGATCGCGGTAAAAGGTTTATTTACTAATGGTTCGTCCTTTGCTGCCGATGGTAACGTTATTACTAGCGACTCAACCTTTTTACAAATTTTCCCCCAACGCCAAAGCGATCGCATCGAAGTTGGATTAATTGATTTAAAACCTGGAGTAGATCCTGAACAGATAAAATCTCAAATAGCAGCAATGTTACCCAAGGATGTCAAAGTTTTAACACCTGAAGAATTTGCGAAAAATGAAAAACAATATTGGGCAAACAGTACTGGTATCGGTTTTATTTTTGGATTAGGAGTAATTGTAGGTTTCATTGTCGGTATCGTCATTGTCTATCAAATACTTTACTCCGACGTTTCCCAGCATCTTCCACAATACGCCACTCTCAAAGCAATGGGTTACAGCGATCGCTATTTATTATGGGTGTTGCTACAAGAAGCCTTACTTCTAGCTTTATTAGGCTATTTACCTGGATTATTTCTCTCTTGGGGACTGTATCAACTTGCCTATTCTGCTACCTTACTTCCAATTGCCATGAAGTTAGAAAGAGCAATATCCGTTTTGATTCTAACTATAGTTATGTGTAGCGTTTCAGGTGCGATCGCGATGAAAAAACTGCGATCGGCAGATCCAGCAGATGTTTTTTAAGTAGAAAGTAGGAAATAGGAAATAGGAAATAGGAAATAGGAAGTAAGAATTAAGAATTAAGAATTAATTACCCAATAACAAATAACAAATAAGAAATAACAAATGATTATTTCCATAGACAATTTAAATCATTATTTTGGAGAAGGCGCACTTCGTAAACAAGCTTTATTCGATATTAATTTAGAGATTAAGACAGGAGAAATTATAATTATGACAGGGCCTTCTGGTTCTGGTAAAACTACATTATTAACTTTAATGGGTGGATTGCGATCAGCACAAGAAGGCAGTCTAAAAATTTTAGGACAAGAAATATACAACGCTAGTAAACGACAATTAACTAAACTGCGTCGTCAGATTGGTTATATTTTTCAGGCACATAATTTAATGACATTTCTAACAGCCAAAGAAAACGTGCGTATGTCTTTAGAATTGCATAATGAATTATTAGATGAAGATTTAGATACTAAAGCGATCGCTATTTTAGAAAAAGTTGGTTTAGGAAATCGCGTTAATTATTATCCTGAAAGTCTATCAGGAGGACAAAAACAACGAGTTGCGATCGCTCGTGCTTTAGTTAGTAATCCTAAAATAGTTTTAGCAGATGAACCGACTGCTGCATTGGATAAAAAATCTGGACGCGATGTAGTGGAGTTAATGCAACATTTAGCGAAAGAAAGAGGTTGTACGATTCTTCTGGTTACTCACGACAACCGTATTTTAGATATTGCCGATCGCATTGTTTATATGGAAGATGGGCGTTTGGTGCAAAATTGAGTGTAGAGAAAATTTTTATTTCATTTTTAAATCTCAATCCAATATTACTAGATAAAAGTATGAGTGATATAGAAAATAATTTTAACAATCGCGATCAAGAAGAAATCGAGCAATTAGTTGATCGCCTTAAAAACGCTTCGCCTGAAGAACATATAGCAATCTTACGTGAATTAATGACAGAGGAAGAAAAAACATTTGCTGATGATTATACAAAGTCTGTTATGGATTATATGAACAATACTTTTTTTCCCATGCAAAAGTTTGTTTATCCTTCTTTAGAAAAAAAAATGAAAGTTTTCTCTAAAAAGGCAATACAGATTAAGTTATTTGAGTTTGAAACTGTAAAATTAGAAGGAGAAAATTTTCAAAAAATTCGCCAACAAGCACAATATTTTGTAGAAGAATTAGGAAACGAAGTAACCTTAGAAATGGTATCTATCCCAGAAGGTAGTTTTTTGATGGGTTCGCCAAAAGATGAAAAAGATAATGTCTATATTTTTCGAGAAAGTCCACAACATCTAGTTAACATATCAGCTTTGTATATGGGTAAGTTTGAGATTACGCAAGCCCAATGGGAAGCTGTAATGAAAGAAAATTTGTCTTTTAATCATGAAGAGAAAAATCATCCAGTGAATAATGTTTCATGGCTTGATGCGACAGAATTTTGTAGAAGATTATCTTTACAAACTGGACGAAAATATAGATTACCTAGCGAAGCGGAATGGGAATATGCTTGTCGTGCTGGTACGACTACAGCTTACGCTTTTGGCATGGAAATTAATCCTAATCTTGCCAACTACTGGGATATGGAACCTAGTAATGACTACCTAGATACTAAACCAGTTGGAAGCTATTATGCCAATGCATTTGGATTATACGATATGCACGGTAATGTCTACGAATTATGTCAAGACGCTTGGCATGAAAATTATGAAGGTTCACCAACTGACGGTAGTGCTTGGGAAAATGGTAAAGAGAAAGATTTAGTCGTAATTAGAGGCGGTTCTTTTGATTACTATGAAGACAATTGTCGTTGCGCTTATCGTGCTGAAACTAAAGTGAATTATCGATATCATGGAACGGGATTTAGAGTTGTTTGTTCGTGAAGTGAATTAACTATTTAGATCGTAGTTAAAATTTCCTCAATTACAAATAAAGTAGCCAAAGGAGATTATTTAATATGGGTTCATTACATCTAAGAATCAGTAATGAGAAACATCAAAGACTAAAAGAATTGGCAAAGTCCAAAAATATGAGTGTCAACAAATTACTAGAAGAATTAACTACGATGGCTTTAACTGAATACGATCTAGAAACAAGATTTAGACTTAAAGCCAGCAGAGGTTCAACAGAAAAAGCACTAGAAGTTTTAGCGAAGTTAAAACAAGATTTTGAAGATCCTGAATAAAAGCTATATGGTGTTTTTTATCTGTGCGATCGCACTAAATAGGCTTAAAAATAATCAATAGCTTCGATTCAGTTAAAATTAAATAGTCCTTCTTCTAAATTCTTAAAATATTTAACTATGAAATGGCGGGTTATTTTAGAACTCGATCAAGAAACGGGTGAATGGGCAGTCTGGTGTCCTGAACTACCAGGCTGTACTTCGGCTGGAGAAACTGAATCAGAAGCACTCAGCAATATCCGCGAAGCGATAGATTTATATCTTCAACCTGATGAAATTGAATTATCTCCAGAAGCCATTATCCGTGAGGTTATAGTTGCATGAATTTAATTTTTGGAGATGTTTAATGATTCCCGAACAAGAATGGAAAACTAAATAAATTTAAATAGCAATAAAATTTCATGAATTGGTTGTTTCTTTTTCTAGCTATTATTTCCGAAATTTTAGCAACAACTTGTTTAAAAATGACTAATGGGTCTTTTAAATCTGTTTATTTAATTGGTGTTACCGTTGGTTATAGTTTAGCTTTTGGATTTTTAAGTATTGCTATTAAGACTATAGAAATAAGTGTCGCTTATGCTGTTTGGTCAGGATTTGGCATTATTGGAATTAGCATCATAGGAATATTTTTATTTAAAGAGAGTATCAGCTTACCTAAAATAATTTTTATTGGAGCAATTCTTGTTGGTGTAATTGGCTTAAATTTGCTAGAAAAACATTAATGAACGTTTATTGATGAAATAAGATTGCCATAAACGATACAATTATCTTCTGACATAATTTTCGGGTAATTAACTATGGATGCTGTTCTCTCTCAATTTGGTTCTCAGATGTCTAAGCTTACGGGAGTCAGAGCAATTATGAAAGATATCATTGAAACCTTGAGAAACAATGCAGGTAGAGAATTTATTAATCTTAGTGCTGGTAATCCAGTGATTTTGCCCGAAGTTGAGCAATTATGGCGCGATTGTACCCAAGAATTGCTAGATAGCGACGAATATGGGGAAGTTGTTTGTCGTTATGGTTCGTCTCAAGGTTATGCTCCTTTAATTGAAGCGATCGCTCTTGATTTTAATACTCGTTATAATTTAAACTTGAGCGATCGCAATATCTTAATTACAGGTGGTTCTCAGGCACTATATCTTTATGCTGCCAATGCTTTTGGTGGCTACGCGACATCGGGGGAACTAAAACAGATAGTCCTGCCTTTGAGTCCTGATTATACAGGCTATGGGGGAGTTACCCTTACTTCTGAGGCTTTAATTGCTTATAAACCATTTTTAGAAGTTGATTCCAATAAACATCGTTTCAAATATCGTCCCGATTTTAATCAACTGCAAATTAACGAGCAAACTGGGTGTGTTATTTTTTCGCGTCCTTGTAACCCCACAGGCAACGTTTTAACCGATGCAGAAGTTAATAAAATTACTGCTTTGGCTGCTAATTATAATGTTCCTGTCTTAGTTGATTCAGCTTATGCACCGCCTTTTCCTGCTTTAAACTTTACAGAGATGAATCCCCAATTTGGCGATAATATTCTTCACTGTATGAGTTTATCAAAAGTGGGTTTACCAGGAGAAAGAGTTGGTATTGCCATTGGTGATCCAAAATTAATTCAAGTATTAGAATCATTCCAAACCAATGCTTGTTTACATTCCTCTCGTTATGGACAAGCGATCGCAGCTAAAGCAATTGCCTCTGGTAAACTAGCTGATATTGCTGAAAATATTATTCGTCCTCACTATCAACGTAAAATTGAAATCTTAGAAACTACTCTTGATGCATCTATGCCTAAAGATATACCCTGGTTTCTCCATCAGGGAGAAGGAGCAATCTTTGGTTGGCTATGGCTTCAGGATTTACCCATGACAGATTGGGAATTTTATCAAGAATTAAAACAGGTAGGGGTAATTGTTGTCCCTGGAAGCAGCTTTTTCCCTGGTTTACGAGAAAATTGGCAGCATAAGCAACAATGTTTCAGAATTAGCCTCACAGCGACAGAAACCGAAATAGCCGAAGCGATGAAACGTTTAGCTCAAGTCGCTCAAAATATTTATCAAACGGTAACAGTTTAAACTGGTCAATATTTAGTTGACTAGTTTCAGATAAGTTATTACTCATTACTCATTACTTATTACTTTTTCCTCTGGGATCATTCGGCATAACTAACTAGCAACTTGTGTTAGTAGTAAATGATACAGAAAAAATGTATTAAACTGACCTACATTAAAAAGTTAGTTGGATATGTAAAAACTGATATGACTATCTTCGATGCTTGCGCATTATGTAATTTCAAGCGTAACAAAATAGTGGCAAATATCAAACAAAACCAAAGTGTCGCTCATAAAATAAATAAGGCTAAGGCTAAATACTACCCCTGTTAAAGTGAGGATTTGTGATCACAGATAACTTTAACAGTTAATGGAGAATAGAGCTTCACCGACTTGGCTTTCATCTTTCTTGGAGAGAAAATGACCAAACCCAAACTGTAACTTTTCAATTTTAAAAGGTAATAATCGAGATATCTACAAATCAACTAAAATTGATTTGTTAATCTTAATAGAGACAGTCTAACTATAGATATAATACAAGATCTCACTACAAGATATTTCGTCAAATAATAGAACTGTGGCTTTTGAAAAGTTACTACAAACAGATGATGCGACTATTTATGGGGCAATCGAAGAAAAAGTGCAGGAGAGATAAACCAACTTACTAGTATTCTTAGAAACGACAATAGATTCAGAAGAATACGACAAATTATTCGGCGCGATTGAACAATATGACGAGGAGGTACATGAATGAGTTGGGCTGATTTGGCTAAAGAACGTGAAGAATTGAGAGAGTTAGAGCAGTCATACCCTGAATCAAAGGTTTTAATTGAGGTGATAAAAAGTCTTAAGAAGGAAATCAGAGATTTAAAAAGGCGTGTTTATTATTTAGATGAATTCTAACCTTACCAAGTAAAAATCCGCTTTTTTCTCCTAATAACCCACAGATTTGAATATCTGCGGGTTTTTTATTAATGAGGTTCTTGATAATACTAATTGTCCATAGATAACTGTTCGACTTCGGTAGTGATTGTTTTAATTTCGGTCTTAATTGCTGCTGCTGTTTTGCTGATTGATTCACTGGCAGCTATTTTACTGGCTAATTCTTCTTGTTTAGGTCGAATGACATCTGCGAATTGTTGCAAACACTTGTTTAATTCGGCTGCCAAAGCGTCTTTTAAAGTTTTGGTATAGTTTTCTTGGAGATTACGATAGGTTTGTTCTAATTCTTGTTTAACCTTCTTACGCTGTCTGGGTAAAGCGTTAAAACTCATCAAGCCAAAAAGACCAGCAATTAAAAATGCAGTAGCATCTGCTGAAGCTGCATTAAACAATAAATGTCCTCCAAAACCTGTAGCAGCAGCCGTAATACCCAAACGCCAAAAGCTATCTAGTCCTTGTTCGGCAGCGTTCTTAATTTTGGCTGAGAATTCGTCAATTTCGAGTTTATCGGTATTAATAGTAGGAATATCTAATGTACCTTCGGAGATAGTAACTGCCGTTGATAAGTCTTCTTTTGCCTCCCTAATAATACGCTCACGATACTTGAGAAAGGTTGAAATTGCTTCCTTAAAGATTTCTTGAAGATTTTTATCTAATTGAATTTCTTTAATAGTTTTAGCCAGCCTTGCTTCGAGAAAGTCATCTTCCTTGGTGATTCTTCTTTTGAGAACAGTTAAAAAGGAAGTGTTGCTATCAATTATTTGATTTGTTGCCTGGATTAAATTCGTAAATAAGTCATCAATATTATCCCGAAAGATACCAAAAAGGAGATTATATTCTTCGAGTCTTTCTTCAATTCTGCGCGAAGTACGATCAAAAATAACTTTTTCCGACTGTAATTTTGACTGAATATTCTGATTTTGCTTTTCTAGTTGTTCTAAATAAACTAGCAAAGAATTTTGTGGCCCTTTCAGTTTAAGTTTAATTTTTTCTCCTTCTGCCAAAAACGCCAAGAGAAAACTTTTTAATTCAGTAATTCCTGCACCAGATTTAGCCGAAATAGCAAATATCGGTGGCATTTCTGCCAGAATTTTACTTAATCCTTCGCTAATATACTCGCGGATTTGTTTTGCCTCATCTTCTTGCACCAAATCCGTCTTGTTGATCGCGACAATAATCTTACGCGCCCAAGTTTGATCCACCAAAGTTAAAAAATCTTGTTCCGATTTACTCAGAGGACGTTCGACGGAGGTGACAAATAAAATAATATCCGCCTGTTGGAGATAGTTTTCCGTTAACTCCTGATGCTGTTCGATAATCGAATTAGTCCCAGGACTATCGATAAATACCAAACCACCAAAACCTTCGGGGTTGTAAGATTCAATTTCTTGAGTGGTGGGGAGAAAACCGACACTAGCAATTTCCTGATTGTTTAATTGATTGAGTAAGCTAGATTTACCCGCATTAAACTCTCCACAGATAAAAATAGAAAAAGGATTAGCAAGCTGCTGTTTCAGGACTTCTGTGTCGGGATTAAAGTCAGGAAAAAGTACTTTTGCCTCCACAAACAGACTTTCAACTTTCTGAATAGTTGCCAAGCTGCGATCGAAAAGTTGTTGTTGTTCTCCTGAAAGAGTTAGAGGCATAGACGTTATCTTCTTTAGATCTTAAATTAGGTATTTCTTTAAATTAATAGCAGTTTTTGAGCAGATCGTTCTCAGACTTTAAGATTAATATACTTACTGTAATCTAAAAAAAAAAGTTCAAGAAAAGCTTACAACTTAAAGCTGATAGCTTTGAAGACCCGAACCGCAAGTAATAATATTGGTTTTTTACTTTCAATCACCAAAGTCTTTAATAATTTGGAGATGAATTTTCATAGCGACGAGTACCACCGCTGCGATTGTTTTCCCGTGGTCTGGCTTTATTAACTTTCAATTCTCTGCCCATCCATTCCGCACCATCCAAGCTCTCAATAGCTTTTGTTTCTTCGTCTTCACTACCCATTTCTATAAACGCAAACCCTCTAGGACGACCAGTTTCACGATCTGAAGGTAGAGAAACTCGCGATACAGTACCATATTCTGCAAAAACAGTCGTAAGATCTTCTTTAGTGGCTTCATAAGAAAGATTGCCTACATAGATTGACATTGATTGTCTCCTAATTGACGAAATTATTCTTGAGATAAATTTCGGCACGAAAGCTTGCCAATCTACAAGTAGCCGACAGGTTATGACCAATTGAAATAAACACGCTTATCGATATCGAATCTCTATTTCTTAGTAGATTAACACAGCCAAATTGAAAGGATTCATCTCAAGCTGGAAAACAATGTTAAAAAATATAAAAAGATCAACTATCTCGTAATTCATAACTTAAATCACTATATTTTTTCTCACTTAAGCAACTAAAAACTCAGTATTAATAAATTTGTATTATTGGATGTAATGTATGATACAGAATGGCGTTAAACATAACGAGCTAAGACAGCTAGTTAGATCACAACTAGAACTATTATTAAATGATGGCAATTTAGAAGGGGCGAAATCTTTATTAATTCCCGTGCAACCAGTGGATATTGCCGAGGCAATTGAAGGTTTACCCGAATCAATTCAACTAATTGCCTTTCGTTTGTTATCAAAATCAGAAGCGATCGAAGTTTATGAGTATCTTAATACTGATGTCCAACAAGCCTTAATTCAAGAATTTAAAAGACAAGAAGTACTGGATATTGTAGATAAAATGTCTCCTGACGATCGCGCCAGAATGTTTGATGAACTTCCAGCTAAAGTTGTACGTCGTTTATTAGCCCAACTGAGTCCAGGAGAACGTAAAGCTACAGCTATTTTATTGGGTTACGGAGAAGATACAGCAGGGCGGATAATGACCCCCGAATATATCTCTCTCAAAGAAAACCTAACTGTTAGCCAAACTTTAGAACGCATCAGAAGTTTAGCTAATGCTTCAGAAATAATTTATTATCTCTATGTAACCGACGCTTCTCGCCAGCTAAAAGGGATTGTCTCGTTGAGAGATTTAGTGGTTTCTGTACCAGAGACAACTTTAGGGGAAATTATGACTCGTGATGTGGTTTTTGTTCATACTGATACTGACCAAGAAGAAGTTGCTCGAACTATTCAAAGATACGATATCCTAGCTGTTCCAGTAGTAGATAGTGAAGAAAGATTGGTAGGAGTTGTCACCGTAGATGATGTCATCGATATCATTGAAAGAGAAGCAACCGAAGATATTTATGCTTTGGCAGGTTTACAGTCAGATGGCGATAATTATTTTCAGACTAACTTATTAACAGTAGCTCGCACTCGGGTAGTCTGGTTATTTGTTTTGCTGCTAACTAACACTGTCACTGGTGCAATTATTCGTTCTCAAGAAGGACTTTTACAACAAGTAGTAGTTTTGGCTGCTTTTATTCCTTTATTAACTGGAACTGGGGGGAATGTTGGGGCGCAATCTTCAACGGTAGTAATTCGGGGTTTAAACACCGAAGAAATTAAAAACATGGGGGCAGGAAAAGTTGTTTTCCGCGAAGCAACAGCAGGTATTTTGCTCGGTTTAATTTTAGGAACAATGGCCACAGTTTGGGCGTATTTTCTTCAGGGAAATTTAGCGGTAGCAATATCTGTTGGTATTAGTTTAGTGGCGATCGCTGTTTTAGCTTCCATAGCTGGCTCGGCTTTACCGTTTTTATTTCGTTCTTTTGGTTTAGATCCTGCTCTCATGTCTGCACCTTTTATTACAACTGCCGTTGATGTTTTAGGTGTTTTAATTTACTTTAATATTGCCAAAACTATTTTGGGTTTATAGTTATTTTGTAATGCCAATATAATCAAGCACTTAAACCTCGCGATCAAAGCCAAATTTATCTCTAATCTGAGAATTAAAATATTGACCAACTGAAGTAGTTTCTTTTAATTCTTGATAAATAGTTTCGGGAACATCAGCATAGTTGTAAACACTACCGTTACCAAAAACAACACGAAGAATTTGGCGTGCTGGATCGTAATCAAAGGATTTAATAGCAGTACTTTGGGTTTTAAGTAGTGGAAAAGCAATAACATCGCGGATACTGGGAGAGTCGGTCAAAAGCATGACTAAGCGATCTATACCGATGCCCAAACCACCAGTGGGAGGCATTCCATATTCTAAGGCTGCTAAAAAGTCCTCATCGATATCTTGCGCTTCTAAATCTCCTGCTGCTTTCCTAGCTGCTTGTGCTTCGAGTCTTTGTCGTTGATCTAAAGGATCGGTTA
Organism: Waterburya sp.; assembly: GCA_051658085.1. GTDB lineage: Bacteria > Cyanobacteriota > Cyanobacteriia > Cyanobacteriales > Xenococcaceae > Waterburya. The sequence continues at coordinate 27,198 of JBOFLX010000101.1, read as the reverse complement.
ACTCGGAAAAACTATTAGCAGTTTCTCTGCCAACGATAAATAATTCAAACCTTTCTACCAAACCTGGTTTATCCCGATGGGGTTTGGCTAGGGGAGAAATTTCGACAGGATAATCTGTAATAAAAATAGGTTGAACTAGAGTTGTTTCTACTTTCTGTTCAAAGGCTTCGTTGAGTAATTTACCAATAGTTTGACAGTCTTCGGGAACTGTAATTCCTGCATCTTTAGCTGCGGTTTTTGCCGAATTGAAATCAGTAAATTGCGTAAAATCTACGCCAGTCGCATCTTGCACAACTTGGTGCATTGTTACTCGTTTCCAAGGAGGAGTTAAATATATCTCTTCTTTTTGATAGGTAATTTTGGTTGTGCCTAAAACTTCTTGAGCGACGCTGCTAATTAAGTTCTCAGTCAACGCCATCATATCGTTATAGTCAGCATAAGCCTGATAAACCTCAATTGAAGTAAATTCAGGATTGTGACGAGTAGATACTCCTTCGTTACGAAAGATTCTGCCCATTTCAAATACACGTTCAAACCCACCGACAATTAACCTTTTAAGGTGTAATTCCGTGGCGATACGGAGATATAAATCCATCTCCAAGGTATTGTGATAGGTAATAAAAGGGCGAGCATCTGCACCCCCAGCTTCGCTTTGTAAAACAGGGGTTTCAATTTCCAAAAAGTCTCTGGTTTCTAGATAACGCCGAATAGCAGCCGTAATTTTGGCTCGAATACGGAATGTCTGTCTTACCTGGGGGTTAACAATTAGATCGACATAACGTTGACGATAACGCTTTTCAGTATCCGTTAAACCATGCCATTTATCGGGGAGAGGTAATAAAGATTTAGTCAGAATTTGAAACTCGCTGACATACACCGAAAGTTCACCTTTTTCGGTTCTTTTAACCGTACCTTTAACCCCTAAAATATCCCCTGTATCCGATAGCTTTTTCAGGTGATTAAATGCCCCTTCCAAATCGGACATGGTGCTATTAATTCTTTTTTTATCGAGATAAAGCTGAATTTTGCCTGTTTCGTCTTGTAATTCAAAAAACGCTAACTTGCCAAAGACACGACGAGCAACGATTCTACCAGCGATCGCCACTTCATCTGCTACTTCTTCTCCAGCAGCTAAGTCAGCATATTTTGATTGTAATTGGGCAGCATGATGACTAGACTCCCACTTATAAGCATAGGGATTTAACCCCAACTCTTTAATCTGGGCTACCTTTTCAATTCTACTCGCCCGAATTTCTTCTAAATTGGAGCTACTTTGAGGCTTATTTTCGGAATTATCGGCTGCCATTATTACTAAAGTTTATATATATTTTTGTGTTTGCAGAGCAAAAGATTTGTCTTGATATTTAATTTTACAAACAGTACTGAATTATAGCGTATCCAAGAAGTTTATTTAATATGGTATTGCGCGTCTTTTATAAAGAGAACAAAATAGTAATTTGAGGAAGAGAGTTGCGATCGCTTTATCTGAGTTTGAGTTTGTTTTAAAGAATGAAGCTTTTACTACGTACAAACACACGTAATTAGCCCTTTAGGGCGACTCAATCATGCATGTACGAATATCGTAAGTTAACACCAGAACAAAAAGTTGAATTGGTAAGGCAACGTTTAGCGAAAGGGTTTCCGCCTCACTCGCCACCTCATCCAATTCGCTTACAAACTTTTTATCACTTGACAGCAACTTGTTATGAACACCAGCATCATTTATCTAAAAAGTCTCGTCGTCAACAATTATTGAATCTTATCTTTGAAAAGTTTATTGATGAAGGTTTTGAAATTCGTGCTTGGGTAATTTTATCCAATCACTATCATCTTCTGGTTTATGTTCCTAATTTTGATCGCCTAGGTAAAATTTTTAATCTCATTCATGGTTCAACTTCTCGTCAATGGAATTTGGAAGATAATGTTATGGGGCGTAAGATTTGGTATTGTTATTGCGATCGCGCTATTCGTTCCCAGAGGCATTATTATACGACTTTGAATTATATTCACTACAATCCTGTGAAGCACGATCAGGTTAAATCTCCTTATGATTGGTTGGAGAGTAGCGTTCATTGGTATTTAGAAACTTATGGGAAGGAATGGCTAAGAGAAACTTGGGTACGATATCCAGTGAGAGATTATGGGAAGGGGTGGGATTGGCATTGAGTGCGAAGAAGTCAGCACTGAAGTGCTAACTACGAACGAAGAAGCAATCGCTTCTTGCTTTAGGTAAAAGACCAGTTTTATATGTTGCTTAGATTTATCTTGTCTAATAATTAACAACTTTGAATAACCGATATAAATCAACCTAATAGTAGATTGTTACAGCTAAAAGGATAAGCTACCTTAAGAATTTAGTTCCAGAGTTTATAAGCTACGTCTGAAAGCTGGGAACCAGCTCATCTGAACAAAGCTCATTCACATCAAGCGTATCAAATTAAATGTTTCTTAACTCTTGGCGAGTAAATTTGAGTTTTCTAGCAGTAATTGCTCTAATAACTAGCTGTAGCCCAATGCCTTCAGCAACAATTGCCGATTCTACTAACAAAGCAACACCAACTAAAATCTCTACTAAGTCATTAACTCCGACTCCGATTAAGATTACTTTAGCGGATTTACCCGAACCCTACAGCACAGAATCAGCAAGTAAACCTCCTAACGTTGTCCCTGTGCCTGATAATCCTGTTTTGCAAGTCCCTCCAGGATTTACGGTTAACGTTTTTGCCGATAATTTACCCGATGTGCGTTGGCTGACTTTAACTCCTGATGGGGATGTGTTAGCGGTGCAGTCTAAACAAAATAAAATCAATTTATTAAAAGACCAAAACCAAGACGGTGTAGCGGAAGTTCAGCAAGTATTTGGCGATCGCCGTAATAACCTAGACCAACCTCTCGGTATGACTTTTGCAAATAACTCTTTTTATGTTGCTAATACAGGCGAAGTCTTACGGTATGACTATCAACCTGGACAGCAAAAGCTGGAAGGCAAAGGTACAGAAATTACTCAACTAACCCCAGGGGGATACAATCAACATTGGACACGTAATATTGTTACTTCTCCTGATGGTCAGAAGTTATATGTTTCCGTAGGTTCTAGATCTAATGCTGACTCGGAAGAATTACCTCGCGCCTCTATACAAGTAATGAACTTAGATGGTTCAGAACGTTCTACTTATGGCTATGGTTTACGTAACCCTGTTGGTTTGGATTTTCATCCTCTTACAGGAGAACTTTATACTACCGTCAACGAAAGAGATCAACTGGGAGATGATTTAGTCCCAGATTATTTAACCAAAGTTCAACAGGGTGGTTTTTATGGTTGGCCCTATACCTATCTTTCTCCTAAGCTCTTAGATCCTCGTCATCTAGAAGGAGATCAAAGTACAAGACCAGATTTAGCTGCTAAAACTCTTACCCCCAATGTCCTATTTCAAGCTCATTCTGCTGCTTTAGGGGTGCAATTTTACGACCAAAAACAATTTCCTAGTAAATATCATAACGGCGCGTTTGTTGCCTTTCGTGGCTCATGGAATCGCGATCGCGGTACTGGTTATAAAATTGTCTTTGTTCCTTTCGGAAAAGATAATCAACCCTTGGGCTACTATGAAGACTTTTTGACTGGCTTTTTAGTCAACCCTGATGCTCCCGATGCTTTTGCTCGTCCCGTTGGTTTACTAGTTTTGCCCGATGGTAGTTTATTGCTAGCAGAAGATGGTAATGGTCGTATTTATCGAATTAGAAGCGATTGATGCATTAATAATGAAAACGACAAGAAATAATCGTTAAATACTTATCATTCACAGCATAGACAAGGCGATTATTATCATCAATACGACGTGACCAAAAACCAGATAAATTTTCTTTCAAAGGTTCAGGCTTGCCAATCCCTTTAAAAGGAGTCTTTTTAGTTGCTTGAATCAACTTGTTAATTCTTTTAAGTGTCTTCTTATCTTGACTCTGCCAATAAACATAGCTGTCCCAAGCCTCATCAGTCCAGGCTAATAGGCGACTACTCATCTAATAAATCTTTTTCAGTCACTTGTCCTTGTCTGTATTGGGCGATCGAACGTTCTAGATGGGCAGCGTTGGCAGGAGATTTAAGCAAATGAACAGTTTCTAGCAAGCTATTAAAATAATCAAGGGACATGACCACCGCATCATCAGCATCTCGTCTGGTGATTACGGTATAGTCTGCATCCTCAACCACCCGATCCAAAACGTTTTTCAGTTTATTTCTCGCTTCAGTAAAGGTTATTATTTTCATTGCTCAAACCTGTCTTGTTACTTGTACAATTATACTGAAATATTATCTTAATGTCTGATTTCAGCGATCGCCAGCATAGGATGAGAGTTGGGAGGAGGTGATTATGCTCAACAATAGCATCAATAGATTTTTATCAACACTTTAAACCTTCAAATTCCATTACAATTGATAAAAGTTAATAAATATAACAACAACGTACACAGTACTACTAGGGAGTAAGAGATAAAAATTGTTTGTTCTTAATGGTTATGAATATTTCCTAGGTTTCTTACTTATTTGTAGCGCAGTTCCAGCTTTAGCTCTGACTGCCTCCAAACTCTTAAGACCTAGTAACGGCGGCCCAGAACGGCAAACAACCTATGAATCTGGGATGGAACCGATTGGTGGAGCTTGGATTCAATTTAATATCCGTTATTATATGTTTGCTCTGGTTTTCGTTGTCTTCGATGTCGAAACAGTATTTTTATATCCTTGGGCTGTAGCTTTTAATCGTCTAGGATTGCTAGCATTTGTAGAAGCCCTCATTTTTATTGCAATTTTAGTAGTTGCTTTGGTATATGCGTGGAGAAAAGGAGCTTTAGAATGGTCATAAATTCCTCAACCTTTGAACAACAGCAAACAGAAAGAATTCTCAATCCGATTAATCCTACTAAGGTAACTCAAGATTTATCGGAAAATGTCATTCTCACAACAGTAGATGATCTATACAATTGGGCAAAGTTATCGAGTTTATGGCCGATGCTTTATGGTACAGCCTGTTGTTTTATTGAATTTGCAGCTTTGATTGGTTCGAGATTCGATTTTGATCGTTATGGCTTAGTACCTCGTTCTAGTCCTCGTCAGGCAGATTTAATTATTACCGCAGGAACGGTTACGATGAAAATGGCTCCTGCTTTGGTTCGTCTTTATGAAGAAATGCCCGAACCTAAGTATGTGATTGCTATGGGTGCTTGTACAATCACAGGCGGAATGTTTAGTAGTGACTCAACCACAGCAGTCAGAGGTGTAGATAAACTCATACCTGTAGATGTTTATATTCCTGGGTGTCCTCCTCGTCCTGAAGCCATTTTTGATGCCATTATCAAATTACGCAAAAAAATATCTAATGAAGCCCTGCAAGAGAGAGCAGCAGTTTTAGAACAAACTCATCGCTACTACAGTACCACTCACAACATGAAAGCGGTGCAGCCAATTTTGACAGGCAAATATGTGCAGTCGGAAACTCGTCAAGCACCACCTAAAGAGCTAGCAGAAGCAATGGGAATGCCAATGCCAGCCATAGAATCAGCAACAACAGAGGAGGTAGAACGTGGCTGAAGAAACTAATAATGAAAATCAAAATTCTCCAGAAAATACCGCAGCCTCAGACTTAGTTGTTGCAGGTAAAACTTCCACCTGGCTGACTGATAATGGTTTTGATAATGAAGCTTTAGCTCCCGATACTTCCAATGTGGAAATGATTAAGGTAGAAGCGGATTTATTATTGCCCATTGCTACTGCTTTATATGCTTATGGTTATAATTATCTTCAATGCCAGGGAGCTTATGATCTAGGGCCAGGTAAAGAGTTAGTTAGCTTTTATCATTTGATTAAAGTAGGTGATAACGTTGAGCAAGCCGAAGAAGTTCGCCTCAAGGTATTTCTACCAAGAGAAAATCCGAGAGTTGCTTCTGTCTATTGGATTTGGAAGGCAGCAGACTGGCAAGAACGTGAAAGCTATGATATGTTCGGCATTATCTACGAAGGACATCCTAACCTGAAGCGCATTTTGATGAACGAAGACTGGATTGGTTGGCCCTTACGGAAAGACTACGTATCTCCAGATTTTTACGAACTACAGGATGCCTACTAAGCTGTCAAGTATTTAATTTGTTTCTTGAGATTGACGGGGTGACGGGGTGATAAGGAGACTGGGAGAGAGTTTGATAGTTTGTTGTCTAATAGAATAATACACAATTTAAATGCGTACAAGCTTAAGACTGTACTTCCTGATTTAATTAAATCTCTAGATTATTAGCTAATAGCCATAGCCAGAGCTATTAGCTTTTAAATTTACTACTCTTTTCGTCAATTGTAGTTGTTTTTAAACACATTAAACTACAATAAATAATTTAATAAAAAAATTAAGTCTCATAATTAACATATAGTAAAAAATAGTATAAGCCAGTGTCTTGGATTACACTAAAGACGACTAAAGCTCGCTGGGAGGCAGAGTTAATGCAACAAATATTAACTGCCTATGATATTCCTGCTCGTGTCCTGAATATTGGTACAGGAATTTATTGTGGAGAAGGAAATCAAGCAGCACTACAGGTAAGATCTAAAGATCAGTGGACAGCTTTATTACTATTAAGTCCTCCAGAAGATAGTCCAGAAATAAACTATTAATTAAAAACCCTATAAAAAATTATCAGATTATGTCTTCTTTATTTGATTGGTTTGCCAACCTCAGAAAAACCGAACCCCGAGTGCAAAAACAGCAAGAACGAGAAATTGCTGATGGTTTATGGACAAAATGTGACGCGTGTGGCTCTGTTGCTTACACCAAAGATTTACAGGCTAATCAATTAGTTTGTCCCGAATGTAATTATCATAACCGAGTTGATAGCGATGACAGGATTAAGCAATTAATTGATGCTAATACTTGGAAGCCTCTAGACGAAAATATCCATCCTATTGATCCTCTGAAGTTTCGCGATCGCAAAGATTATCACACAAGATTGCAGGATTATCAAGCTAAAACAGGTTTATCTGATGCAGTCAAGACAGGCACAGGCTTGCTGGATGGTTTACCCGTAGCTCTAGGAGTGATGGATTTTCGCTTTATGGGTGGTAGTATGGGTTCGGTTGTGGGTGAAAAACTCTGTCGTCTAATTGAACGCGCTACTGCTGAACGTTTTCCTGTAGTGATTGTTTGTGCTTCTGGGGGAGCTAGAATGCAGGAAGGTATGTTTAGTTTGATGCAAATGGCAAAAATTTCAGGTGCGCTCCAACGTCATCAGACAGCTAAACTATTGTATATTCCTGTACTCGCTCATCCTACTATGGGTGGTGTTACTGCTAGCTTTGCTATGTTAGGAGATATTATTTTAGCAGAACCCAAAGCAACAATTGGTTTTGCAGGTAGACGAGTAATTGAACAAACCTTAAGAGAAAAGTTACCCGATGACTTTCAAACTTCGGAATATCTCTTGGAACATGGTTTTGTTGACTCAATTGTGCCTCGTACTCAACTTAAAAAAACTTTGGCACAGTTAATTAGCTTGCATCAACCTTTTTATTCTCTGATGTCGCCTCTAGAGCAAAATAATCATCATCATTCTGAGATTAAAGAAAAGGTATAGCAGTTCTATACATTGAACATTAAACATTAAACATTGAACATTAAACCTCGTTGATAAATGTCAAATGATAAATGATCAATGAAGTGACTTTTGACTTCTCCTGTTCGGTTGTCATGTTACAATTTGTCCTGTCAGAATACTGACATTTGGTCATTTTATGATAGTCATTTCTCTAAAAGATAGTACATTTAGACTAAAATTTTCCACAATTCTAATTAATCATAACCACTATGCCAGTTTTTTCTCAGCAAGCCTGGAAAGAGATGCGTCCAACTCCGCAAACAGAAGAAGATACGCGCACGAAAATTTTACAGGCAGGACTGCAACTATTCGCTCGACAAGGCTATGATGGTACAACCACAAGAGATTTAGCTAAGTTGGCAGGAGTAGCTGAGGGAACTTTGTTTCGCCATTTTGCCAACAAAAAAGCCATTTTGATCGAGGTAGCTACTACAGGCTGGGTGGATATTCTCACAGATTTATTGACAGAATTGAGTGAAATGGGTAGTTATAAAGCTGTATCCCAAGTAATGCGCCGTAGAATGCTAAATATGCGTAAAAATGGCGATTTATTACGAGTTTGTTTTATTGAAGCGCAATATCATCCTGAATTAAAAGAAACTATCCAGGCAGAAGTAATTAGCAAAATGACTGATGTAGCAGAAGCTTTTTTTGCTACAGCGATGGAAAAAGGTATTTACCGCCAGATGAATCCCAAAATCGTAGCCAAGGTGTTTTTAGGCATATTTGCGATCGCAGGTTTTTCCGAACAAACGATCATCGATCCCGAAGCATCACCACAAGCTATGCAAGAAATGGCTGAAGGTATTTCTGATATTTTCCTGCGAGGAGTTTTGAACAGTGAACAGTAACAAAAAAAGTAGAAAGTAGAAAGTAACAAAAAAGGTATTAGGTGGTAGATAAAGCCTAATTATTAATTAAAAGCTTATAGCTTATAGCTTATAGCTGCGAACAGTCTAATTTAAAGCTTAATAGTTAAAGTTAACAACGATCAAAATGACTATTGTAAAAAGATCCGCCAGAAGAGTGAGAAAATATCGACCTAATCTTTGGATAGAAAGGTTGATGGCACTGGTAGCGGTGGTTAATTTAATTCTTGTGACTTTTGATCTAAGTTACATTCCTCTGAGGGACTTTTGGCTATCTGGTCAAGTTACCTTGGGAAGTGTTAATTCTGCCTATATTAAATTCGATGGCATTAAGCTGGATCTGATTCCTCAAAATATTTCTCAGTTAATTACTCGATACGATGTTATTAAAGGGATCATTCCTAACCGCGACACAGAAGCATATTTAAATAAGTTTGAACAGCTACAACAAGAATTAACTACCAGCGGTCTGGAGTCTCCAGTAGTGAACAATTTAATGGGAGATTTACGCCGTCGTAGTATTGAAATCATTCAAACCAATGCTTTTTCTGAGGCAAATAAGACAGGAAATTTAGAAAGAATTAAAAACAGAATGCGATCGCATATTCCTAATCCAGATAATTCAGCGAAGATAGCATTTTGGCGGTTTTGGACTCCTGCTTATTTTGAAGGTAAAGTTGACGAAGAATTGAAGTTTTTTCAAACCGAAATTCAACCTTTGATGGAGAGCAATTACTATCGGTTGATTGGGGAAAATGGTGGCTATGTTAATTACTTTGGTGTAATTGATTTCCCTTTTGGTGTAGTTTTTGCCTTAGAGTTTTTGATCCGTACTTGGTTTATTAGCCGTAGGCGTACTGGGGTCAGTTGGTTGGATGCTATGCTCTGGCGTTGGTATGATTTATTCTTTTTAGTTCCTTTTTGGCGGTGGTTGAGGATTGTACCTGTCACAATCCGCTTAAATCAGGCACAATTGATCAATCTCAATTCAATTCAAAAACAAATAAGTCAAGGATTTGTAGCAGGAATTGCAGAAGATGTCACAGAAGTAGTAATTATTCGACTAATTAATCAAATACAAGCCTCGATCCGTAACGGTGATATGAATCGCTTATTATCTGAAGTAGATAATCCCTATGTTGATATTAATGACACCAATGAAACTATAGAAATAATTAGAATTTTAGCTAAAGTACTTGCCGATCGCGTTTTACCTGCCATTCAACCAGAAGTAGAAACTTTACTACACTACAGCGTCGATAAAGCTCTCAAACAAAGTCCTGCTTATCAAGGAATCAAACTCTTACCAGGAGGCGATCGCACTCTAGCAGGTTTAAGCCGTCAATTAGTCTCTCAGACTTACAGTGCTTTTAGTAGTGCTTTACAAGCAGCTTTGGCAGAAGACGAACAATTTGATCGTTTATTAGAAAGTTTAGTCAGCAATATTGGTAAAACTATTTCGACTGAGCTACAAGCGCAACAAAGCATGAATAAAATTGAATTTTTATTAATTGATTTATTAGAAGAAATAAAAATTAATTATGTCGAACGCCTGTCTCAAGAAGATATTGAAGAAATCCTCGAACAGACTCGCAGCTTGCGTAATTTAACTCATAAGTAGGGCTAAGAACTGAAGCAAAATAATTAGACAATACTTGAGTTAGCAGATTTGTAAAATCTTATGTGTAATTTTATACCTAGTTGTATTTTTTTTTAGTGACTGACGGTTTTATAGTGTTTGTTACCTGTTTGCTTAATATACGTAATAACTCTTCTGGATTTTTAAAGTTATTTTTGGTAAGCTTCAACTAAGTACATTTTCTTAAGTATAATTAACAATAATTTACTGAGAGAAATAAAATTGTAGACAAAAAATAATTCGGAGATTGGCGAAATGAGTATAATTGGTTCTTTAGAAACATTTTCTCTACCCGAATTATTTCGTTTAATTGACTCAGGGTCTAAGACAGCAGAGCTTATAATTCAGCCACCACAAGAGTATCGCCCTTTCAAGGCCATCAATGATTATCCAGTTGGAACTTATCATCTATGGTTTTATCGAGGTCAGTTAGTTACTCTCACTAGCAATCGTTTAGATCATCTAGATTTAATTACACTGATTGAAAAGCACAGGTGGACAAATAGAGGTGATCTTAATCAATTAGCTGATACCTGTCCAGCTAATCTTCCTCTTGGTGTTTATTTAGATAAAAAAAAGATTCTCAAAAAAGAAAGACTCAAATCACTGTTTCAACTGCAATTACATCAAGCTTATAAATTATTTAATCTTAGTTCTGGTAAATTTCAATTAAAAGTAATTTCCGAACAGTCTTTACAGCCAACGTCTAGTACAATGCCCTGGTTAGAGATGACAGGACATAGCATCCAAGCAGTCAAAGTCAATATTTTAGCTTTGCGTATGCTCAAGAATTGGGATATTTTTACCGAAAAACTACCAGAACCAAGCTCCGCTCTCCAACAATTAGTGTATCAACCGATATTACGCTTAACTCCTCTAGAACAGCAAATTTGGCAAATAGCATTTGGTACTATGTCCTTAGAGGAATTAACTCAAATTCATAATGTATCTTTACTCAAAGTTCAAAAAGCTGCGTTTGGCCTAATGATGGCAAGATTAGTAGAAGAAATCCCTCTAGCTCACTTCAAAAGTAATAAAAACAGCCATTCCAATTCTCAGTTATCTCTCCCATCGACTGCTATAGCCGTGAACTCTAACTCCAAAAATAATGGCAGTCAATTAACGATGACTCAACCCTACAGACTTGCTCCGCCAAAGGCTACCCGTAGCACAATCACTAATACCACCTCATCCCTGTCAACTCATCAGACAAGTATAGTAACTTTTTCAGATTCTAAATTACAAAACGGGAAACCAAACACTATACCAACAGCAGCAACTAAAGTTCCTTTAACGGCAAAACCAAAAGTTAATTCCTCTTTATTAAGAAGATTAATAAATTTTTTACGGAGCAAATTATGATGGAGAGACTGCAAATTGCTCTCACAGGCCCAGTTGGAGCAGGTAAAACCAGCTTTGTACGTACTATTAGCGAAATTGAAGTAGTAGATACAGAGCGTGTTGCTACCGATGAAACTAAATTGCTCAAATCAACTACAACTGTGGCTTTTGATTTTGGTCGCCTGACTTTAGATTCTGGACAAGTTTTGTATTTATACGGTGCGCCAGGACAGTTTCGCTTTGACTTTATGTGGGAAATTTTGCTTGATAAAGTTGATGCTTACATTTTTTTGATTGCTGCTCATTGTCCCGAACACTTTCATTCTGGTCGCAAAATACTCAATTTTATGAGGCAAAAAACAGATATGCCGATGATTATTGGTTTGACTCATACAGATTGTGAAGGAGCGTGGTCAGCAGAAGATGTAGCCTTGGCTTTGGGACTTACCGTTGAAGCTGAAAGACCTACTTTTGTCTATGTTAATGCTGACAATTCGCAGTCAGTTGCTCGGTGTTTAATAACTTTGATGGAGGAATTGATGTCAATTTCAATAAACTAGCAAAAGTTTAGTAATTAGTAATCAGTCCCTCGAACACTCATCTATATTTATAGAAAGATTTACTATGATTCAATTTGATCAAATTAGAGAAGTACTAGAAAAATTTGTTACTGATACTTATGAACTTCAAGGAGCAGCTTTGGTTAGTTTGGATGGGTTACCACTAATTTCGGTTTTACCCAAAAATTTTGATGAAGAAAGAACAGCAGCTATGTCAGCAGCAATGCTTTCTTTAGGTGAAAGAATTGGTAACGAACTAATGCGAGGCGTTGTCGATCGCGTCATGGTTGAAGGCACTGAAGGTTACAGTATTTTAACTGGCTGTGGAAATGATGTGATGTTAATAGTTTTAGCTCCTAAACAAGCCAAACAAGGTTTAGTCTTTTTGGTTATTAAACGTTTAATTGCCGAAATTGAACCGTTGTTAGTTCAATAATTAATTACTGATTAGTGATAATTAGGCACTAGGCACTAGGCTTTAGGTGTTGTTACTCGTTACTCATTACTTGTTTTCACTGATGACTGGTCACTGATCAGTCATCAGTGATTAAAGATGAAGATTAAGTAAAATCTAGGAAAAAGCTTTTAAGATTTGGTAAACACCTGATGTAAACACTGATTTTTATGTATTGTAGATTGAGATGGCTACAACTAAGTTATATCCAGTCCAAATAAAAAGTTAAAGTTTTACATTGTTTACATTGAAAGATTAATTCAATTTCCCAGTTTCTAATCATCAGTTAGTATTATCGATAAGATTATTCAAAAAAACACGTTAATTTTGACAAGTTGAGGTTGGGTGTTGGGGTTGAAGAAAATAAAAGTTGTAAAAAAATATTTGGCTGTACTAACTATACTAGTCTGGTAATTGATGCGGTTGAGCTTTAAATTGTTGCCATAAACACTATTTATAATTGTAAATTTTTCAGCTATCAATAAATTAATCTAAGTAAAAATATTTATAGTATTACGGTTGGCTAATGTTTAAGCTATTTCAAAATTTTCTGCCTGCTGAAGCTAAAAACGAAACCGATTCAGCAATTACCCCTACTAAATCTAGTTCCTCAAATCCTTGGTCAACCCAAATTGCTCAAGCTGATCATCTTTGGGAGCAAGGTAAATTAAGCGAGGCGTTAGCGATATATGCTTTAACTATTAAAGAAAATCCCGAAATAGTGGAAATTAAAAAGTGTTTGGCAGAACGTCTCAAACAACAGGGAGATTTAGCGATCGCTTATGAAAAATTAGCTACAGGCTTGAAAAATCAAGGTAATATCGAACAAGCAGCGAATTATTACCGTCAAGCCATCCATATCAAAGCTTTGACTGGCAATACAAAAGAGCAAATATTTAGAGCTAGCAACCCTAAAACTGCAAAATCACCCATACCGATTGCCGATTTAAAAACAGCAGCATTTTCTTTTCAGCCTTTAACTCGTATTAACTCAGCTGTAGTTAAAACATCTCCTTCTTTAAATCTAAATGTTGAAGCCAATCCTGGTGAAACATCACCTTCATTTTCTCAACGTCTTAAACTAGTTAACCCTCAGCAAGCCAAAGACATTAATTGGGAAACCGCCCAAGTATATCTCCAAAAAGCCCTAGAACATACAGAAAAGCAAGAATGGGAACAAGCAGCACTAGCTTGTCAACAAGCTACTCAAATGTTACCTGAAATGGCGGAAGCTTATAAAATCTGGGGTAATGCTTTACAAAGAATGGGGAGGACTGGAGAAGCTATGTCCTGTTATGCTAGAGCAGTTGAAATACAACCCAATTTAGCTGAAGTCTACTCTGGTATTGCCGATATTTATACTCAACAAGAAAAATGGCAAGCAGCAATTAAACATTATCAAAAAGCGATTATCATTAAGCCCAGTGCTGAAATTTATCGTAGTTTAGCTAATGCTTGGGAACAATTAGGTGAACCGAAAAAAGCCCAGTTAAATCTTTATCAAGCTGAAGAGATTGAATTATCTGGAGGGGAGGCATCAAAGCCTGAAACTTTTGTCGAGTTAGATTCAATTACAGTTGAACAAGCTGACTCTGAGAATTCTGTAGAATCATATTGTCGTCTGGCTAAAAAATTAGAGCAGACAAACCAATGGAAACAAGCTGCCAAATACTATCGTAAAGCCTTAGATTTGAGTATTTCTCAGCCAACACTACCACCGTCAGCAGCTAGTGAAGAGCAAGCAACTGAAGTTGAGCTTGAAACTAAGCTAACTGAACTAAACTCTCCAGAAATTAGCGATAATCTTGACGAGCCGAATATTTCTATACCAGCGAGCCAATTAGACAAAGCAATTAAACGCTATCACAAGCAATCAAAACTGCAACCTAATTCTCCCAAAATTCATACTGACTTAGGCAATTTATATGCCCGAAAAGCAAAGTGGCAATATGCGATCGCTTGTTACTATAAAGCCATTGAACTCAATCCTAAATATGCTGACGCGCATTTGAATCTTGCGAGAATCTTTTTAAGAATTGGCAAGCAAAAGGAATTTATTAAAGCAATGCAGCTAGCTTTAGCTTTAAAACCTAGAATTGGTTCGGCAATAGATCGTTTTTACTTAGGTAATGCTTTAGTCGATCAAGGTCAACAACAACAAGCTATCAGTTTTTACCATAAAGCAATTCTATTAAACCCCAGATTTACCCAATCTTATCATCGCTTAAGTGAAATTTTAAGCAAGCAAAAACAACATCAAGAGGCAGTTAAATGTTTAGAACAGGGGATTCATTGTAATCCTCATGATCCTGAATCTTATTATTTTTTGGGTCAACAATGGGAAATGCTAGAAAATTGGGGTACTGCTGTCAAAATGTATAGCAAGGTTCTGCAATTAGAACCTCAGTATCCTGGAGCATCTCAAAGGTTAAATCATGCTTTGGCAGAAAAACTTAAGGTTGAATCGCAAGTTAAGCAGAAACCTGAGCAACCTAAATGATATCGCAATTCTCGATTAAGAGAGATGTGCCAATGGATTACTTAGATAACTCCATTGGTAACTTTATGCCTGGAATTTATGAAATAACTTAAACTAAAATAGAATCGCTTTGAAGAATAAACTAGATTAAGCTTCAAAATCATTTTTTGAAAAAAAATAAAGCGTAGTGGAGCCATCCCGTCAGGCTTATCGCTCTTTTAAAAGACATGAATTCTAATTTACAAACACGAGACTAAAATAATTTCAAGAAAGATTGTATTTAGTAATCTGTAATTTGTAATTTGAATAGCAATAAAAGTTTGATTTGTTTATAATTTCAATCTTTCTGAGTTTATTTTTTACATTATTATTAATATTTTAATTAAACTACTAAATTGTATTAATTACAGCTAATACTTTTAACCAAGTTTTAGCTCCATAGTGAACACTAAGTCTAGCAGTTTTATCTGGCATCAATGGCTTAACCCAAGACTAAAGTTTGAGAGAACTTATATCTTTCGTTGAGCTAGGAATCGAGACTTTTTTCAGATGTTTATTCTTGGTTGAAACTCTATTCTAAAAACAGAAGGAAGGCAAATAAGCTTAACCTTCAGTTCAAACAACTCAAATCAAGGAGAAAAACAATGTCCAAAATCAATAACCACGGAATAGGTATAAACAAGATGAACTTGGCTATAGATTTACAAGAGCTTACTTGTGAACAGGCTGCTGCCATTCAGGGTGGCGCTCGTATAATACTATATGAGGATGCAAATTTTCAGGGAAATAGTCTTGCTATAGATGGCGGAGCCGCAGGTGAGGTTTTTTCTTTATCTGGTAACCCTTTGAACAATAACGTATCATCAATTAGAGTTGAATCTGGTCAATGGAGTTTATTTTCTGAAGATGGCCAAACTGGTGTAGGTTTCGTTGCGGACGCAAGCGTCCAACAGGACTTGGTGTCTACGCAGAATGATATTATTTCCTCGCTACGAGTCGACGTAGCATAGAGACATTCTAGCTATTTTACTTCCTTCCTAGTCTAAGATTACCCATTATCAAATAGTTCAATCTCTAGTTTTGGTGAGTAACAGCATAGGTATTCTTCATGCGGGATGGAAGTAGCTTTCTTTTGTCAGAGTGGGTTAAAACCTTAATTTCTCGTTGTCTGAAACGACGCAAATTCGTGATTTTACCATTCTGTCAATGCGTAAGTCCTAGTTTCTTACAATCGAGGTAGAGTTTACTATGAACTAAAAGACTATCAAGCAGCAAGTACAAATGCTCGTAAAGCTGCACAACTATATCAGCAACAGGGAAATACAGAGAGATATCAAAAAATGCAGCAAGTGTTGAAAGAATTAAAAGAATTAGAGTGTAGTCTACGCTAGACAACAATGAAAAATACAAGAAGCGGTTTTGAGACAAAGAGGTTAAGCTAGACACTTTATTAGTAATAGGTAGATGTTTTATCTTTTGCCTGTTGCCTTTTGCCTCTTCTCAACCATTTTTCATGTAATTTGATCTAGCTACTTACTTATGTCTTTAAAAAGCTCAAATCAGCCTGACAAAAAACCGATAGTTAACCCTAATGTCAAATCTAGTATTGTTCATAAACCCTTCGCCACGGGGACAATCAATATTTTTAATCCTCACAAAAGTAAACCCAAGAGTGAGTTAGCTAACCCCAAGTTATTTTTAAATGCAGAATTAGAAAAAGAGTCAGAACAATCACAACCCGAATTAGCAGAGGATTTAGAGGTTGGTGATATTGCTTATCGTGATAGGAATTGGATTGATAGTTTACTGAGTCCTTGGGGCATTAGTGCGATCGCGATGTTGTTTTTAGCTAATCTAATTGCAGCAGGGGTTCTTTGGCGTAATTCCCATTTAGCGATCAAAACTAACGAAGTTAAATCCTTGTCGGCGACTGTCGGGAATGCCAACTTAGCTAATCAGGAGTTTATGCCTCTCAATCTTAGTACTTTGAGTATGATCAAAACTGTCAAAGAGATAACTGAACAGGAGTCTAAACCCAAACTCGTACCCATTAGTCCTGCTCTTGCACCTTTAAATGATCTGACAGCTTTATCAGCAGTTGATCCGCAATACTATTATGTTTTAACTGAATATACAGGTGAGCAATCCCTATCTCTAGCGCAACAGAAAGTTAAACAAATTTCTTTGGTTAATTTTCCTCAAGGAGTTTTTATTTATTTGGGAGCATTTACCAAGCAACAACAAGCCGAAGAGTTTGTATTACAGTTAAAACAAGAAAACTTCCCTGCCCATATTTATCCTTTTGATTAATCTCTATCTTGCAACAGTGAGTCATATTGTTGCCAAAAATAATCTATCATCGCCTTAACCTCTACAGCAGGAGAGACTTTGATTTTGATTAAAAAACTTTGATTAGAAAGAACTTCAATAGCTTTAATTTGAATTACTTGAGCGCGATATTTTCGTTTTAATTTTTCAAATGTACTACGAAAAACAACCCAGTCAAGATTAGCATCAAAAAACAGGTTAATTGAACCCAGCATATCTTGGAGAATAGAGCGAAACTCTTCTGTCGTCAGATTTTCCCTTGTATTTCTGGGGCGACGGCGTTGTTGATAGTATCTCAAATAAAGATATTGACAAATTACTCTAGCAAAACTTGATTGATTATTAATTTGCAGATTGTCCAAACAAGCTCCCGTCAAAATAGATTGATTAAAATTGCTGGCTAAAGCTCTAGTTTGAACTATATTAGCTTTACTTAAGTTGGCTTGCTCAAAATTGGCTTGGCTGATATCGCCTCTAATAAAACTGGCTTTAGTCAGATTAGCCTGACTTAAGTTGGCTGCAACTAGATAAGATTCGATCAAACTAGCTTGAGTGAGATTAGCTCCTGTCAAATCAGCTTCATTGAGGTTGGCTTCTGTTAAATCAGCTTTGGTCAAATTTGCTTCTGTTAAATTCGCTTTAGTAAGATTAGCCTCGCTCAAGTCAGCCTGCTCTAGATTTGCTTTGGTTAAATCTGCTCTAGCAAAACAAACTCTGGTTAAATTAGCATCTTGGAAATTAGTTTTGTTAAGTTGTGCCAATCTAAAATTGGCGCGAGTAAGATTTGCACCAATAAAAACCGCACTATTGAGATTTGCATGAGTTAAATTAGCTCCCGTTAACTCAGCAGCAGTAAAATCAACTACTTTTAAATTTGCTTGTGCTAAATCTGCCAAACTTAAATTAGCTCCTGTTAATTCCGCGCTTCTGTAATTAGTTTCTACTAAATTAGCACCCGTCAGATTTGTCCCAACTAAGCTAGCACCAGTGAGATTAGCACCAGTAAGATTAGCACCAGTCAAATCAGCACCGTTAAGATTAGCACCGCTAAAGTTAGCTTTAACTAGGTTAGCACCTATCAAATTAACCCCAATAAAGTTGATACCTTTGTATATCTCCTCACTGAGGTTAACCCCTCTAAGATCAAACTCAACATTTAAGTTATTTCTTTTCCATCGATTCCAATATTTGACGCCTCGTTTTAAAGAAGTGTAGCATTTGTTATTGACCATATTTTCAGTTCAATTTTTCAGCCTTAGATTATCAAAAGACTTCAATTAGGTTGCTAATTAGTAGAAATTAATTTAGTTTTCCGCCGATAAAGAGCTTCTATCCTGGGTATAGTAATAATTTACTAAAAGAAAGAAAACACCATTATTTTAAGATCGACAGTACACTGAAAGAATGTGTAACACTAGAGATGTGATAAGTTTAATCACTCTTTTAGAATAAATTAATGGTGGGCTTAGTATCCTGGAGTCTATCCAGCCTACACTTTTTTGTAAACGATTAAAGGATATACAAAGTCATGGGATTATTTGATCGCCTTAGCCGTGTTGTCAGAGCAAATGTTAACGATCTAGTCAGCAAAGCTGAAGATCCAGAAAAAGTACTGGAACAGGCAGTAATTGATATGCAGGAGGATTTGGTGCAGCTACGTCAAGCTGTAGCCAGAGCGATCGCTACTCAAAAACGTACTGAACAACAGTACAATAAAAATCAATCGGAAGCCAATACTTGGCAGCAAAGAGCGCAGTTAGCCTTGTCGAAGGGAGATGAGAATTTAGCTCGCGAAGCCTTAGTACGCAAGAAATCTTTTAGCGATACTGCTGCTAGCCTCAAAGCTCAACTTGATCAGCAAAGTAATAACGTTAGTACCCTTAAGCGCAGCTTGATTGCTTTAGAAAGTAAAATTTCAGAAGCGAAAACTAAAAAAGATATGCTTAAGGCAAGAGCTAATGCAGCCAAAGCTCAGAAGCAGCTACAGGAATCGATGAATAATATCGGTACTAGTAGTGCGATGGGGGCATTTGAACGCATGGAAGAGAAAGTAATGCAGATAGAGGCAGAATCAGAAACCGCAGCCGAATTAGGTGGCGTTGGTATCGAACAGCAATTTGCAGCCTTAGAATCTGGTAGTGGGGTTGATGATGAGCTAGCAGCTATGAAAGCGCAATTATCTGGTGCTTCTCCTCAACAAGAGGCTTTACCTGCTGCCGATACATCAACTTCTACTCCTAAAGATGCGGTGATCGATGCGGAATTAGAAGAGTTACGCTCACAACTGGATAAGTAAGGCGTTTAAGGGATGAACGATGAATTATGAGGGCGGGAAATCATTAGCTATTCCCCTAATTCCTCATCCTTTATCCTTCATCCCTTATCCCTTAATTTACTGAGTATTAAATGGGCTGGCTCAAAATTCGGCTGAAGTTCGATGGTACGATTTAAACAGGCGATCGCTTTATCTATTTGTTGTTGTGTTAAGAGAATTTTTGCCAAACTAAAATATTCTTCTGGTTTAGCCAGATCTGGTTCTAGCATAAAAGCCTCATACCAATAAAGAGCAGCTTGTTCTTTTTCTCCCAGTTTTCCGTAAACTCTGGCTAAATTACGATAAACTTTACTGATTTTAGAGTCAAGTTGTAGTGCTTCTTGATAACAGCTAATTGCTTTCGTCCACTCTCGTTTTTGTGCGTATAAACTGCCTAGATTATTCCAAGATATAGCAGTGTCTGGCTGTTGGTTTTCAATGTTTCCTGGAGTAATAACGGAGTTAGTTGGTATTTGGGTGGATGGCAATAAAGTCGTATTAGCAAGATCGACAGCTTGAGATTGAGGTAATAGTTGAGCAAGAATATTTGGAGATTTTGAAGTAATTGTTTGCCCTGTAGCTGCTGGCGGTAAGCTTTGACGAATTCCCCCTTTAGATTTAGAGCGAGACAGTAGGTTTTTAATTGGCTTGTTAACTGAAGATGATTTTTGGCGATTACCCTCAGAATTCGATAAAGCCATTAGCTGATGGTAATAAATTACCGCCTGTTGCCATTCTTCAAGCTCTTCTAAAATTTGTACTAATTTTGCTAATTCTTTTTCCGCCTGGGAATTGAACTTAACACCCTGTATATAAAAAATACTCGCCTCTTTAACCCTGCCTTGCTGATACAATTCCTCTCCAAAACTAAAATACTCTTGAGCGTTCAAAATCTCAGGTTCAAGATTTATTGCTTGACAAAGACATTCTAGAGCTTGCTCGGTTTTGCCTAATTCTTCCCAAATTTGTGCCAAGTTACGATATGCTCCTGCAAATTGAGGATCGAGAATGACAGCCTGTTGGTAATAATCTAGGGCTTTTGACCAATTTCTTTGTTCTGCATAAAAGCTACCTAAATTAGCATAGATAGTAGGCGAATTAGGATTAATCGTTAAGGCTTTGGCATATACTCCTAAAGCTTCTGCTTTTCTGCCTTGCAGGTTTAAGATATTGCCCAAAATTTTATAAGCATCGGCGGTATGAGGATCAATTTCTACGGCATTTTGACAAGCAGCGATCGCTTTTTGCCAATTTTGCTCTTTGAAATATATCCATGCTTGTTCTATGTAAATACAAGCAATTGATTTTTTTTGTTGTTGAGTCGGACGATCTAATTGATTAGAAGTGTTAATTGATGTCAATGACTGAGTATCTAAATCATCACCATCAACTAACTTACCATTATGTACAGCCAGATTAGAGGAATAAGTGTTAGTCTTCATAAAAAAGTTCAGAGATACCCTTCTCGTTTACGGGAAGGGAGTAAAAGAACACAAAAAAGAGTGCCTCGATGACATATCTTTTTTATAATTACACTTTGCGGTATACAGAGGCGGATGGATGAGTTATAATATCAGCATGACTCAAACGATAACTGTATCTTGTAAACTTGAAGTCACCCCAAATATCGCTCCAGAAATAGATAAGACACTCTCTGTATTTGCTGATGCTTGTAATCGCATCCTGAAAGTAGCCAAAGATAAAAAGGTAAATAATGCAACTAAATTGCATCACCTGACTTACAACGACGTTAGGCTGATAACAGGACTCAAAGCCAACCATGTTTGTCAGGCTATTCGGCGTGTATGTGGCAATCTGAAAGCTAGCTACAAGATAAAACAGTTTAAACCCACAAGTGTTTCTCTTGATGCACGTACTTTTAAATACGAAGAGGAAAAACAAGTCGTGGGAATTACTTTGATTACTGGCAGAAGAAAATTTAACCTTCTTATTGGTAATTACCAGAGAGGATTGCTCAAAGGATACAAACCTACTTCTGCTACCTTGGTTAAACGTAAGAATGGAGACTATTACATTCAGATATGTGTTGATATTCCTACACAGCCAACTGGTAAAACTCCTAGAACAATTGGAGTCGATCGTGGTAGACGAAGTATCGCTGCCACTTCTACCGAGAAAACTTGGAATGGGGAAAAGCTCAATCAAGTCAGAGATAGATATAGTCGAGTCAGAGCTAATGTTCAATCCAAACGCACTAAGTCTTCCAAAAGATTGCTTAGAAGGCTCTCTGGGAGAGAACGTCGGTTTCAATCGTGGGTCAACCACAACATTTCTAAACAGCTTGTAGCTGAAGCTAAGCAGAGAAATGCAACGTTGGTATTTGAAGATTTGACTAACATTAGACAGTCTTTGAATCAAAAACCGCGCATTAAAGAAGAGAGACGCAGAACAAATAACTGGGCTTTTTACAGTCTCAAGCAATATGTGTTGTATAAATCCGCTATTGCTGGAATTCCAGTCTTGTTTGTGCCACCAGCCTATACCAGTAAAACCTGTGCTAGATGTCACCACATTCACCCCGAAGAACCTAAAAAGTCTTATCGACGGGGAGAAAAATATAAGTGTGGTAATTGTGGATGGGAACATAATGCTGATATCTCTGCTGGTATCGTAATCTCTCAATTGGGGGCTGCCGTAATCAACCCCGAAAGCTCGGTAATGTTTTGTCAGTTGGAAGGACAGAAAGCGTCTTTTCCCGACAATTCTGCACTAGGGCTAGAGCAACACCCCGTTCTACGGAGTGTGGTGTGTTACTGAAGAAGTAGGAAGTAAAAAGTAAAAAGTAAAAAATTAGCTAGAAAATAGTTGTTAATTCACACCAGATGTTTAAGATAAACGAGGACAATCTTATACTATGTAATTATTAATCGCCACATTTTGATTAGCTATAAGCTATAAGCTATAAGCTATTTATTTTTAAAGTCGTAAATAAATGCAATTTGCCAGACGTTTACAAAATATAGATCGCAATGTCTTTGCGGATATGGATCGAGCTAAGACTCAAGCGAAAAACTCAGGAAAGGAAATTATTGATTTATCTCTAGGTTCATCAGATTTGCCTGTAGCATTACAAACTATTCAAGTCATCGCCGACGCTCTACATAATCCTGATACTCACGGTTATCTACTCCATGCTGGTACAAAAGACTTTCGGATTGCTGTCGCTGAGTGGTACACTAACCGCTTTGGTATAACTGTCGATCCTGAAACTGAAGTTTTACAATTAATTGGTTCTCAGGAAGGCACGGCACACTTACCCTTAGCAATTCTTAATCCTGGAGATATAGCTTTACTCCTAGATCCTGGTTATCCTTCCCATGCAGGGGGAGTTTATTTAGCAGGGGGAGAAATATATCCGATGCCGTTATTGGCAGAAAATAATTTTTTACCTGTACTAGAAGACATTCCTGCTGGCGTTTTAGCTAAGTCCAAAATGATGGTACTAAGTTATCCCCATAATCCCACAACCGCGATCGCTCCGTTAGCTTTTTTTGAGCAAGCTGTAAATTTTTGTCGGCAACACAATCTAGTTCTAGTTCACGATTTCCCTTATGTTGATTTAGTATTTACAGATTCTACTGCTACAAATATTCGCACTCTTGCCCCTTCAATTCTCCAAGCCGATCCCCAAAAAGAACTGAGTATTGAATTCTTTACCCTCTCCAAATCCTATAACATGGGGGGATTTCGTATTGGCTATGCCGTCGGTAACAGAGATTTAATTAAGGCTCTTAGACAAATAAAAGCTGTAGTTGATTTTAATCAATATCGTGGCATTTTAGAAGGAGCGATCGCTGCTTTATCTGGTTCACAATCGCCTGTTCGTCAAACTGTTAGTACTTTTCAACATCGTCGTGATGTTTTTATTCAAGCTCTGCAAGCGATCGGTTGGCAAGTACCATCACCCACAGCCACTATGTATATCTGGGCAAAATTACCCCAACCTTGGCAAAATAACTCTGTTGACTTTTGTACCAAACTAGTCGCTCAAACTGGTGTTGCTGTCGCTCCTGGAGCAGGTTTCGGGCAAGCAGGAGAAGGTTATGTTCGTTTTGCTTTAGTTAAAGAACCTGACATACTACGCCAAGCAGTTAATAAAATTCAACAATTTCTCTTTTAAGCTGTTACGCATTTAAGTTACTGATTGAGAAAGGAGTCAGGAGTCAGGAGACAGGAGTCATTTCATTGATCATTGATCATTTACCATTTATCAACGATGTCGAATGTTAAATGTTCACTGTTTAATGTTTAATGAATGGTCAGAAGTCAGAATTTAGATAGCAAAAGCTGATAGCTTAACAATCAAGATAAAGGTAAATCGGTAGGAATGCCTTATGTACGCCCCATTGTTAACACCAAGCTATATGAAATTCGAGTCGAGCAAAGTACCAACATCTACCGCATTTTTTATTTTGCATACACAGGAAAGCGATTTATTTTTTTGTACGGCTACTATGTCCGCTTGCGGTCAGACATGAGCGAAGAACTATGCGATGGTAAAACACAATAGATAAAATTATTTAAATCTAACGGTTAATAGAAATCAAAATATCAGATAGGTATCTAATTTAAGTAGGGTGGGCATTACTGGCCCTGTCAATGTGAGGATTTGTACTAACAAACCACTTGAATAGTCAACGAAAAATCGGGCTTCATAGATTTGACTCTCATCTTTCTTCCAAGAGAAAATGATCAGAGCTAACTTGTAACTCCTCAACTTCACCTGGTAACCGTTGAGATATTCATAAATCAATACGGCGTTGCTGATTTAGCGAACGAGCGCGGTCTTGGGAAGCCAGTCCGTTGCGGAGGTTTCCTCCGTTGTAGGAACTGGCGTGGTTTCCCTCATGAGCGACTCGTTCAAGAGAGTAATGACGTACAAAATATTACTGCTCGTAGCTATTAGCTCTTAGCTAATAGCTACGAGCTTTTAAATAACTAGTGTAAAAATTTTCAATTTGCGTAAATCCTATAGAAATCAAAATATTAGATGAGGATCTAATTAAGTCATGACTTCTAAATGTATTTTAGTTATCGATGACAATGATGATTGCATAACTTTGGTTAAGTCTGTTCTCGAATATGAAACCGACTGGCAGATTGTAACAGCTTCTAGTGGAAGAGAGGGAATTACCATAGCACAGTTAGAGCTACCAGATATAATCTTGCTGGATATAGTAATGCCCGACCTCAATGGATTAGATGTTTATGAATTACTTAAGTTGGATATAACTACTTGTTTGATTCCGATTATGTTTATGACAGCTATCGATCCCATCGGAAAAATACTTAAATTACAAATTCCTGGAAATGTGAAAGTAATTTCTAAGCCTTTTGACATTTACCAACTATCACATCAATTAAGCGAAGTCTTGGAAAACTATAGCTACTTTTGAATTAGCTACGTTTAATTTTGATTATGGAGATTTTTGTATAGCTCTACATTGCTATATGAATGCGATTAAATTCCGTAGAAAAATAAAGTTTTTTTATATTCAACAAAGATAATCATGATTAAGCAGTCTATTTTAGTTATTGATGATAGCGATGAATTTATCAATTATATTAAATCTATTTTTAATAGTTGTACTGGCTGGCAAGTTTTGAAGGCTTCAGATGAAAAAAAGGCGATCGCACTAGCACAATTAGAACAACCAGATATAATTATGCTAAATCTAATCATGCCTGAGCCTGGTAAACTAGATCGGTTAAATATATATCATCTGCTCAAGTCAGATCGAACTATCTGTTCTATTCCTGTTGTTTTTATAATGATCGTACCAGGGATTGAAAAAGCTAAACTGCTATATTTTAACGATCTTGAAATAATTACCCAACTTTTTGATCATCTAAAATTTTCAGGTCAAGCAACCAAAGTACATAATCGTTTAAGATCGTTTAATAGTCAGTAACGTTTCATTAAACATTGAACATTAAACATTGAACATTGAATCTCGTTGATAAATGATAAATGAAGTGACTTCTAACTTTATAAACAAATTTTAGTAGGAAAATTAAGTTTCCCACATAATTGACCGAACCTATAAGCAATCAAATACTGTTAGCGTTACCTCAACAAGAATATCAAAGTTTCAGAGAGGAACTCGAACCAGTTAAGCTTTCCCTCAATGAAATTCTTTTAGAAGCTAATCAAAAAATAGAATCAGTATATTTCCCTACTAAGGGAGTAGTCTCTTTAATATCGGAAATGCAGGACGGCTCGTCTACAGAGATTGGACTGATTGGCAAAGAAGGAATGGTCGGGACACCACAATTTCTGGGAGATGGAGTGTTAGTCAGTAGTCGTGCTACAGTGCAAGTCAAAGGTGCAGCCCTGCGAATGGATGTGGCGGTGCTGCGAGTAAAATTTGAGCAAAGCAAGTCTTTACAAAAAATACTACTAAAGTACGGCTTAAAATTATTCAATCAAGTGAGTCAATGTGCTGCCTGTAATAATCATCATACAGTCAAACAGCGAACGGCTCGTTGGTTAATGATGCTCGATGACCGATGTCTTGAGTCAGAAACACTTATCATGACTCAGCAATTACTCTCTCGAATGCTGGGGGTGCGTCGCACGGGAGTAACAGAAATCGCCAGAGAAATTCAACAAGCGGGAATTATTGACTACTATCGAGGGCAGATTATAATTTTAGATCGTGAAGCCTTGGAACTAATTGCTTGCGAGTGTTATCAGATTATCAAAGATTAGTTTAGTCGTGTCAGTCCAGTAGGTTGGGTTAGCGACAGCGTAACCCAACAAAACCTTATGCTGTGTTGGGTTTCATTCTTCAACCCAACCTACTAGCTCCCCAACCTACTAGCTTCTTCATTGATCATTTATCAACGATGTTCAATGTTTAATGTTCAATGCTCAATGTTTGATTCTGCTTATGTTCGCTAACGGACAAAGTTTAAGTATAATAATTAGTATCTTTAGTTAGATTAAGATTCGGTTGAATTTTAAATAACAAATCGAGGTTGTCAAAGTCTTGTTGGCAGGTTGTTTGATATATATTTTTCACCTAATCGCAGTCCATTTTGGGTTACTGTCAACTTGTCTATACTTCATACAACTAAACCAATCAATCGTTTGTTAGCTGCTCTACCAAGCGAATCATATCAACGTCTTTGTCCTCATTTACAAGCAGTAGATCTTCCTCAACATCAAATTCTTTATAATCCTGGGGAAGAATATGAGTATGCTTATTTTCCCTCTCACTCAATTGTTTCTACCGTAGCAATTTTGGAAAATGGCTCAACCACAGAGATTGGAGTTATCGGCAATGAAGGTATGGTAGGGCTGCCAATCATCTTGGATACTGGTTATACTAACTCTTCTTCCGTAGTCCAGGTAGGTGACGGTGGATTAAGAATTTCTGCACGTCAGCTACAAAAAGAGTTAAACCGTCATGAAGAATTAAAGGCGTTGCTGAATTAAGGGATGAATTTGTGAGGAACTGGGACATCCCAGAATTTTAGATAGTGAATTAGCAATCGGATCGAATGCTGAAGCATTTCTACTGACTTGGAATAACATAACGTCTTGCGATGCAATCGGGCT
>JBOFLX010000100.1:0-32693 GCA_051658085.1 Waterburya sp. | reverse complement strand
CGCATAGTTATAAGACATGCGACAAGTTTCTAACCACTCCGAAAGTAGGTCAACTTGGTTGCTATCTGGGTAAATGCGGTAGACGTAGTTTAGTATCATGGCTTTATTCTACCACATATAAAGTTGTGTGGTAGCAACTGATTATAAGGGCATCGAAACGAGACTCTATTGAGTCTTTTACATTGGGGTAGAGGGTGTGAATCCTCTAGGGAAGTCGGCTTCCCGTTCTAAACGACCATTTCAGGTCGCACATCAAAGATTACAGCGTGGGACTTACAGCCCCTCAAGCTCCCCAAAAGTTTAAAAGAAGTAGGAAATAAAGGCAATCAGGAATATGCGATCGCTTTTATTTTATAGTCTACTTAAAAACTCTGTAGAGTCGAGGGGGTTAAGGGTGTATGGGTGTAGGGAAAAAATCTTCTTTCATTGGGTGATGATGAAATTTTTTCATGGTGACTACCTAAAAGAAACTTACTACTTGCTACTTAAATAACTGATGACTGATCACTGATCACTGATATCATCCCTCATAATTCATCCTTCATCGTTTCTCATTGTTAAACTGCTGTTGAAAGAACTCAGCAAATAATCGAATTTTAGTATTTAAGTGCCGATTTAGAGGATACACAAGGCAAAGAGAGAGTGGTAGCGGTTGATAGTCAGGTAAGATGATCGCTAGGGTTTCGGCTGCTAATTCTTGTTTAATAATAAATGTGGGTAGTAAAGCAATTCCTAAACCTTTAACTGCTGAATCTTTTAATACTTCTCCGTTATTAGAACAAAGTACTCCCTTAACTGTTATCTGGTACTCCTGCTCGTGATCAAATAATTGCCATTGATTACCTGCAATAAGATGTCCATAGTGTAAACAGGAATGTTGAGTTAAATCTTGGGGATGTTGGGGAACACCATATTTTTCAATGTAACTAGGAGCAGCACAAAGAACTCGAATCATAGGAGCGATCGCTTGACAGACTAGACTAGGAGATGTTTCTGGTTGGGCAATTCTAATGGTTAGATCATATCCTTCAACTACAGGATCGATAAAGCGATCATCAAGGGTTAACTGCACTTGTAATTCAGGATATTGCACCATAAAATCGGCGATCGCCTTGCCTAAATATAAAGTGCCAAAAGACATGGGAGCATTGATTCTCAGCGTTCCCTTGGGTTCGGTTTGTAATTGAGATACCGCTAATTCGGCTGCTTCTACGTCTGCCAAAATATTGACGCATCGTTCATAAAAAGCTAGCCCTGTAGGTGTGGGATTAACTTGTCTCGTACTACGCTGCAACAGTTGAACATTTAATTCATCTTCTAAATTAATTACTAGCTTATTTACTGTCGAGCGAGATACTCCCATTTTTCTAGCAGCAGCAGCAAATCCCCCTGATTGAACTACCTGAGCAAAGGCGCGCATACTCGCAAATTTATCCATAAATTGTAGAATTTTTAGATACAATATGTCTTTAAAATATCATATTGTCTTTTTATTTGATCTAATTCATAATAAATACATAAGGTAAACCAAAACCAAGGAGGTAAAACAAATGATTACTATTCGTCCTCAAGCCGAAAGAGGTTCTGCTAATTTTGGTTGGTTAGACAGCAGACATACCTTTTCTTTTGGCAATTACTACGATCCACAACACATGGGTTTTGCCAGTCTGCGAGTCATTAACGAAGATAAAGTTGTTCCTGGAGAAGGTTTTGGTACTCATGGACATCAAGATATGGAAATTATTTCCTATGTCCTCGCTGGTGAATTAGAACATCGCGATAGCATGGGTAACGGCTCAGTAATTCGTCCTGGAAATGTACAACGGATGTCCGCAGGTACAGGTGTTAGACACAGTGAATTTAATGGTTCGACAACTGAACCAGTTCATTTCTTACAGATTTGGATAATGCCAGAACAAAAAGGAATCGAGCCTAGTTATGAAGAAAAAAACTTTGCTCCCGCAGAAAAACAATGCAAGTTAAGACTAGTTGGGTCGCGAGATGGACGAGACGATTCTGTAACTATTCATCAAGACGTTGATCTATATCTTGCTTCTCTCCAAGAAAGCGATCGCCTGAGCTATACAATCAAAGATAATCGTGTAGTCTGGCTACAAGTGGCAAAAGGAGGAGTTGTACTCAACGATCAACAACTTGAAGCTGGAGATGGCGCAGCAGTTACTAACGAAACTGAAATTACCATTGCTGGCAACAGTCAAGACAGTGAAATTTTGTTATTTGATCTTAAACAGTGATCAGTGATTAAAGATTGGTGATCGGGGATTAGGAATTAGAAGATGTTTGAATTCCCAGTCCCAAATCACTAGTCTCCAGTCCCCAGTCACTAAGGATTAAAGGGAAGTCCTGGTTCACTGCCTGGTGATAATTGCTCGTTTACAGGTCTTTGTTTAGAATTAGAGACAATCTCTTGTATTTGAGGATTGTTTAAAAACTTACGTGTATCCTCAATTAATTGTTCTCCCCAAAGATTATCCTGAAGAAACTTAATATCTGCATAGCGGTTATCAAGTTTTAGGGCAGCTTTCCCTATTTCCAGTGCTTTATCTACTTCTCCCTCGGTAAATAGAGCTACAGCTAAGGCTAATTGTGGTTCTGCCTGTTTATTATCAACTTGAATTACAGATTGCCATCTAGCGATCGCTTCCTGGCGATCGCCCTCTTCATATTCTACTAACCCAACGTTATTTAAAGCGGGCCAAAAAGTTTTTTCTAGAGCAAAAGCTTTTTCATAGGATTCGATAGCTTTATCTGATTCAGATAATTTGAGGTAAGTGTTACCCAGATCGAACAGAGCTTCAGGAGAATTAGCTGCTATTTCCAATCCTGCCTCTAGTTTTTCTCTGGCTACTTCGTAATTACCTTTTTGAAAATAGGCATTACCCAAGCTAAATAAAATTCCTTCCTGATTTGGGGCAAGAGATTCAGCTTTTTCTAAAACTTTTATACCTTTGTCTAGCTTTTCCTGTTGAATATGAAGACTACCGAGAATAAACCAAACTTCATAATTACCAGGTGCTAACTGAGTAGCCAATTCGGCTCTAGGTAATGCTAAATCATATTGCTGAAAACGAATTAACTGTATAGCATCCTGGATTAGCTGCAAACCTTGCACTTCTAGTTTTTCGGAATCTAGTTTCGGCAGGTATGGTAGTACAGCTTGTCCCCTAACTGGCAAGGATAAACTAGAAATGCCAGCACAAGCTATCAGCGAGATTAACCAGTTAAGTTTAGACACAGTACTTTCTCAATTTTAAGTTATTAATATTCACAAGTTACTTCATTGTCTAGCTAAACGGCAAATTTCTGCAAATTTCTTAAATGTAGTTTAAAATTTAAACCCTTTTTATTATTATAATTTATCGAGAATAGCTGTAGTTTTCTGAGCCTAAGACGCTGTTATTCAATTCTGGTTGAATTGCCACTTGACTGGTATAGACTTTGTTCACGCCTTGTACCTGTTTGGCAATATTTTCCATTCTTTTTAATAAAGATTCGTCGGTAATAGTTCCTGTTAAGACGATAGCATCGTCTTCTTGTGACACATAAATAGTAGAAATATCAGCTAATATTGGATCTTGCCTGAACGCTTTAGCTACTCTTTCTGCATTGCCGTTAAGGCTAAATTCCCCACGTATACCAATTCTTTCTATGGGAATAGTAATAGTTTGAAGATTATAAGTTTTATTATAAAGCTGAAATAAGGCAAAACCGATAATTGGCATAGATAGTAGCCATAATAACCAAGTTAGCCAAATATATTTCCTATGGTTAGCAATATTTTGTTTTATTTCAGGTAGATCCTGTTCCTGAATCTCAAGACTGTGACGTAATTGAGCAATTTCTTCTTGCTGTTGAAGAGAAGCAAGTTGCAAATTAGCGATCGCTTTTGGTGATCTGGATATAACTTGTCTAGTGGGCGCAGATAACGGATCAGGGGCAGTTATGGGATTTTTTATTTTACTAAGAATTACACCTGCATCTGTATAAACTAATAGTTTTTCCAATAATCCAGGGGAAATTTGTGTATAACCTTTATAGACATTCCTAATAGCACCTACAAGCTCTTCAGCATCGATATTTTTTAAAATATAACCTTTAGCTCCCATTGCTAAAGATTTAGTAATATACTCATCACTGTCATAGGAAGTGAGAATTAAAACCTTAGTATTACTAAATTGATTAGTAATTTTTTGGGTTGCACCTGCCCCATCCAAGAGAGGCATTTCCATATTCATAACTACAATATCTGGTTGTAGCAACTCTACTTGTTCAATAGCTGCCAAACCATCATTAGCAGTGCCTACAATTTCTAGATCGGTTGCTGATTTTAAAGCAATTTTTAATGCTTCCCTAACCATTTTTTGGTCGTCAACTATTAGAACACGAATCATCTTAAAACTAATTAAAAAAAGTTATAAAAGAATTTCACTAGCAACCAGATATTGTTTTACTATTTATTGGTACTAGTTGTTACTTATATATAATTACCTACAGTTCTTTTTCTCGTAAATTCCTTTACTGAATCTTTATTCTGTTACCAAGCTTATCTTCATATAGTGATTATCAATTTTTTTTTACAATGGTTGGGCATTATCAGCCTCAGTTAAATAAACTAACTCTAACTTTATGCCTTCGGGAGCTTGAAAAAATACAGCATAATAATCACCTCCATATTGAGGATAAGCACGAGGAAAATCAACTATTTTGATCCCTTTTTTAGTTGCCCAAACAGCAAATTGATCGACTTCTTGTTTCGAGCGTGCAGTCAATGCTAGATGTTGTAATGCGCCTGGAACTTTTCCTTGCTTGACTGGATAAAGATAAATCCGAGTACCTCTGCCTTTATAACCAGCGACAGATTCCCATACCTCCTCTTTTGTCATGCCTAAATATTCAACTAAAAGAGCATCAAAAAATGATTCTGCTGCTTGAGGCTCGTTTAAACCAATTCCAAGATGATGAATAAGAGAGTTAATCATAATTAAACACTACACTGTTTGCATAATAATAATGTTTAATTAGCTAGTAAAAGTGCATCAATATCGGCTGCAACAATTTTTTCTAGATTACGTGTAATTTTTTCTATATCCCAATTCCACCAGGCGATTTCTAGTAATTTTTTAATTATTTTTTCATCAAAACGTTGTCTAATTAATTTAGCTGGATTACCTCCAACTATAGTGTAAGGAGCAATATCATTAACTACGACAGACTTAGCAGCAATAATTACTCCATCGCCAATAGTTATTCCTGGCATAATTACAGATTCATAACCGATCCAGACATCATTACCAACTGTGGTATCGCCTTTAAAGGGTAGCTCATTTGCTTGGGGCGTTACTTTTTCCCAACCATTACCGAAAATTTGAAAAGGATAAGTAGAGAATCCTGACATTTTGTGATTTGCACCGTTCATAATAAATTTTATGTCTTTTGCTAAAGCACAAAACTTACCAATGATTAATTTATCTTCACTGAATGGATAGTGATACAAAACATTACGTTCAAAATTTTCTGAATCTTCAGGATCGTCATAATAGGTGTAGTCGCCAATAATAATATTAGGATTAGATACTGTATTTTTGATAAAACAGACTTGAGGAAATCCTTTCATTGGATGTTTTTGTGTCGGATCGGGATAGTGCAATATTTTCTCCCAAATTTTTATTTTTAATACGGCAATTACAATTATGTCTCAAGTTTATTGGACTCAACTTCACACCCGATTACATAAAACTCTACGTCAACGATCGCTTTTACCTCCAAAAGCTAAGATTTTAATTGCAGTATCGGGAGGACAAGATTCTCTCTGTTTGGGAAAGTTATTATTAGATTTAAGCCCAAAATGGGATTGGCAACTAGCGATCGCTCATTGTGATCATCAATGGTCAACGGATATGGGAATTGCAGTTAGAGTTAAAGAAGTCGCCGAGATTTGGCAACTACCATTTTATTTAAAAGTAGCTAATGTCATTAAAGAAACGGAAGCAGCAGCTAGAAAGTGGCGTTATCAGGCTTTAGTGGAAATTGCTCAAGCCAAGGAATTTAAGTATATTGTTACAGGACATACTAAAAGCGATCGCGCTGAAACTTTTTTATACAATTTAATTCGTGGTGCAGGAGCAGATGGATTAGCTGCTTTAAGTTGGAAACGTTCTTTAACTACTGAAATTTCGCTAGTACGCCCAATCTTAGATATCTATCGCCATGAAACTTTAGATTTCTGTCAACAATTTAACTTACCTATCTGGTTTGATGTCGTCAATGAAAACAGTAAGTATGCTCGCAACCGCATCCGTAGTGATTTAATTCCTTATTTACAAGCTAACTTTAATCCCCAGGTAGAAAATTGTTTAGCCCAAACAGCAGAGTTATTACGAGCAGATATAGAGTATCTTGAAATTACTGCTCAACAACTATTACAGCAAGTACAACAGGATAACCGATTAAACCGAATAGGATTACGTAATGCCCCCTTAGCAATCCAAAGACGAGCAATTCGGCAGTTTTTACCAGAAATCATGACACGACAGCCCAATTTCGAGCAAATAGAAGCAGTAGTAACGTTAATTACCGCCCCTAACAAAAGCCGTACCTCTACTTTACCAGGAGGAGCGATCGCTGAAGTTGTTGGAGAATGGATTGTGTTTAACTGAGAAATGATGGATTAGTCATTAGTCATTATGTCTACAATAATTCGTGGTTCTTTTTTGGATTTTGTTGATGATCCTTTTTATCAATCCGAAGCGGATAGTGTCCGTTATCTTCCTGATGGACTGTTGGTGATAGAAGAAGGGAAGATCAAGGCTTTTGGGACTTATGAGAGTTTACAAGCACAATATGCCGATAGCGAGATTATTACTTATCCAGATAAGCTAATTACTCCAGGTTTAATTGATCTTCACGTTCATTATCCTCAAACAGAAATGATCGCTGCTTATGGGGAACAATTATTGCAATGGCTTGATAAATATACTTTTCCCACTGAAGCGAAATTTCAAGATGCTGAATATGCTCGTAAAATCGCTGCTTTTTTCCTCGATGAACTGTTACGTAACGGTACAACATCCGCAGTAGTATTGACTACTATCTTTCCCCAGTCGGTAGAGGTTTTGTTTACCGAAGCGCAACATCGTCAGATGCGAATAATCGCTGGGCAAGTTTTGATGACGCGCAATGCACCAGATTTTTTGCTCAATGACGCTCCAACTGCTTATGCACAGACTCGCGAACAAATTCAACAGTGGCATGGGTTAGATCGTTTGCTGTATGCAATTACCCCCCGTTTTGCCATTACTTCAACTCCAGAAGAATTATCTTTGGCAGGTAAATTAAAAGCGGAATTTCCCGATGTTTATGTCCATACTCACTTAGCAGAAAATCTCCAAGAAATAGAATTTACCGCCGAACTTTTCCCCGATAGTTACGATTATCTGAATGTCTATGAACAGTTTGGTTTAGTGAGCGATCGCACTATCCTAGCTCATTGTATTCATTTAGATGATTCAGCTTTTGAAAGATTATCTAAATCTGTTGCTGCGATCGCTTTTTGTCCGAGTTCTAATTTATTTTTAGGTAGTGGTTTGTTTAAACTTAACCAAGCAAAATCTACAGAAACCCCTGTCAAAGTAGGATTAGCTACCGATGTTGGTGGAGGCACTAGCTTTTCGCAGTTACAAACCATGAGTGATGCTTACAAAGTTATGCAATTACAAAATAAGAGTTTATCGGCATTTCAGGCTTTTTATTTAGCAACTCTTGGTGCAGC
Source organism: Waterburya sp. (assembly GCA_051658085.1). Lineage (GTDB taxonomy): Bacteria > Cyanobacteriota > Cyanobacteriia > Cyanobacteriales > Xenococcaceae > Waterburya. Next base: position 24,904 of record JBOFLX010000100.1, on the reverse strand, counting down.
CGAAGCTCTTTCCTTAGAAGCTAAAATTGGTAATTTTGAAGTGGGAAAAGAAGCCGATTTCGTGGTTTGGGATTTACAAGCTACACCTTTAATGAAACTGCGTAACCCTACAGCTAAATCTAATAATCTTGAAGAATTAGCCGAAAAACTCTTTGCTATGATGATTTTAGGGAGCGATCGCGCTGTTACAGCTACTTACGTTGCGGGAGAATTAGTTTATCAAAATTAATTTAAGAGTTTAACCTGGGGGAGTGTCAATCTTCAGCTGTAGATAATAAGTAATGAGTAAATAACTTATTCCCAGTCACCAATAACCAATGACTAATGACCAATCACTGCTAATTTCTCACTACAGAATTTCGTCGCGGATCGCCTAAAGACCAGTTATTGACTTGAGCTAGATTAAAGTTATGAGGAACTAGTTGCCAAGCTTGGACTAGTTCGTTTAATAATTGATCTTGCTGTTGTCGAAAATATTCAACTTGGCGACCATAATTAATAATGCTGAAATAAACTTTTCCGCGATCGCTCGTAGGAATTACTCCTGCTAAAGCACTGACATTATCTAACGTTCCTGTTTTAATGGTTGTGCCAGGAGGTAAACCGCGATTTTTCATTGTGCCTACTATGTCTTTACCTGCTGTGGGGAATATATCTGTGAGGTTGAGGGAATGTTTTTGAAGTAATTTATCAATAGCTATTAACATCTGACAGACTGCATGGGGAGAAATGCGATTTTCTTCTCCTAATCCTGAGCCATTATTTAGTTGAATTTCACCCAAAGGAAAGTTGGCTATTTCGGCACTGACTTTAGCCACCTCGGTTGCGCCACCTAGCAAATCGGCTAACATTTGTGCCATCTTATTATTACTATAGATATTCATCTGTCTTAGAATTTCTGCCAAGGGTAAAGATTGATGACGTATTAAAAGTTGAGCAGTAGACGGTATTTTGTCAAGAATTTTAATGTCACCCGCGATCGCGATCTGTGGTTGTGCTGTACCTGAAGGCATTTGTAGGTATTGCTGAGTAACCTCTGATTGCCACAATTGGTAATTGAATCCTTGTTTTAGTAATTCTCCAGCCTGGAGCGATCGCTGTTGATAATTCATATAAAACTTATCTGTTACCAGCAGATCTCCTTGTACTTCTCGAATACCTATCTGGTTAAGACTATTACCTAATGCGATCGCTTCTTCCCAAACAAAAAAAGGATCACCACTACCTACAATAATTAAATCTCCGCTAATGCTCCCGTTTTTTATTTCCCCCGTGGTATAAATATCGGTTATAAATTGATGCTTTGCTCCCCATTGAGATAAGGCGGATAGGGTAGTGGCAATTTTAGTTAAAGAAGCTGCTGGCAAGGGAGTTTTGCCCTGATTACTGACAGGTATTACCCAGTCTGATTGCAACCATATTCCTTGTAAATTAGAGTTGACTCCTTGGCTAGTTAGATTTTGTAGATAAGATTTGATAATATTTTCGTTCAGGCGATTATCGCGCTCATAAGTAGGAAGCGTAAAAATAGCTGTATTCTGCCAGGATAAAGGCTCTAAAGGCTGTAAGGGATGATTTGGTTGCCGAAAAATATTAAACCAAGCCAAGATACTAGAAGCAATTATATCTAACATAAAATAATCTTTTCTCCCATTAAAATGAGAACTTCTGGCAGTTGAAAGTTAAAATGGCAACATCATTTATAACTCTTTTCATTGAACATTGAACATTCAAAATTTTTGATAAATGGTAAGTGAAAAATGATTAATGAAGTGATTTTTGGTTAAGTTCTTTGGCTATTTCGCGTAGATACTAGAGATCTGTAACCTGAGACTGTTAAAATTTGTAAGGCTTCTATAAAATTTGCTAAATGGGATTAACTCGCGCAAGAATTGCAGTGGATGCTATGGGGGGAGATTTCGCCCCAAAGGAAATTGTCGCTGGAGCAGTTCAAGCTTCGGCAGACTTGAACCTCGATATCCTACTCGTGGGAGATCAACAACAGATAGATCCTCTGATTAAAAAGTACGACAGTAAAGGAACAGCACATATTGAAGTTGTTCATGCTGAAGATGTCATTACCATGAAAGAAGAACCCTTAATAGGGATTCGTCGTAAGCCCAAAGCCTCAATTAATGTGGCAATGGATTTGGTTAAACAAAACAAAGCCGATGCTGTAGTTTCGGCAGGACATTCAGGAGCAGCTATGGCATCTGCTCTTCTCAGATTAGGTCGCTTAAAAGGTATTGAACGTCCTGCTATTGGTGCAGTATTACCGACTATCGTTCCGAATAAATCAGTCATTGTCTTAGATGTGGGAGCGAATGTTGATTGTAAACCCAAGTATTTAGAACAATTTGCCCTCATGGGGACAATTTATAGTAAATATGTTTTGGGTAATGAAGATCCCAAGGTTGGTTTACTGAGCATTGGCGAAGAATCTTCTAAAGGTAATGAACTAACATTACAAACACATCAGTTATTAACGGCTAATCTTCAAATTCCCTTTGTCGGTAACGCCGAAGGTCGAGATGTTCTTTCTGGTGAGTTCGATATTATTGTCTGTGATGGTTTTGTCGGCAATATTGTCCTCAAATTTGCTGAGGCTATTGGGGAAGTAATGCTACAAATTATGAAAGAAGAATTACCTCAAGGCTGGCGGGGTAAGTTAGGGACGGCTTTATTAAAACCCAATTTAAATAATATTAAACGTCGTATAGATCGCGCAGAACATGGTGGGGCATTATTGTTTGGGGTAGCAGGAATCTGTATTATTAGTCACGGTAGTTCTCGTCGAGGATCAATGTTTAATGCTATTCGAGCAGCCAAAGAAGCCATAGACAACGAGGTATTAGAAAAAATCAAAGCTAATAATCATCAAATAATAGAAGACATTCAACAACATACAGAAGTGGAAGCAACTTCTGCTAATTAAAAACAGTGAAAAATAGCCCTAATGAATAACGGAGTGAGATATTGAACAAGATGGGTGTGGGTATGGCAATTACTGGCTGTGGGTCGGCTGCACCAGAAACAATTTTGACTAATCATCATCTGGCACAGATGGTAGATACTTCGGACGACTGGATCAATACCAGAACAGGTATGAAAAATCGTCACATCGCTTCACCCACGGAATCTCTAAGTCAATTATCTGCCGTTGCTTCCGAAAAAGCGATCGCTATGGCAGGAATTTCGCCCACGGATCTTGATTTAATTATTCTGGCTACTTCTACTGCCGATGATATGTTTGGTAGTGCTTGTAAAATTCAAGGGCTAATTGGTGCGACTAACGCCGTAGCTTTTGATTTAACTGCTGCTTGTTCAGGGTTTATTTTTGCTTTGATTACTGCTTCTCAGTTTATTCGTACTGGCTTACATCAAAATGTCTTAATTATTGGTGCAGATGTCTTGTCTCGTTGGGTAGATTGGTCGGATCGTTCTACCTGTATCTTGTTTGGTGATGGTGCAGGTGCGGTTGTTTGTCAAGCAACTAATGATAGCGATCGCTTGTTAGGTTTTGAAATGTATAGTCAAGGTAGTCAAAATGATTGTCTTAATTTGAATTATCAAAGTACTTCTAAACCTTTAGTAGATAACATTACTACCCAACATGGTACATACCAACCAATAACCATGAATGGGCGAGAAGTCTATCGGTTTGCAGTCGATAAAGTTCCAGAGGCGATCGCGAAAGCGATGTTTCGTGCCAATTTAACTGCCGATGATATTGATTGGTTATTACTTCATCAAGCTAATCAAAGGATCATGGATGCAGTAGCCAAACGCCTCAAAATTGCTCCTGACAAAATTTTAAGCAACATTGCCGAATATGGTAATACTTCTGCTGCATCGATTCCCCTCGCCCTAGATGCTGCGGTTAGAACAGGCAAAGTTAAACTAGGAGATACGATCGCTGCTTCTGGTTTTGGTGCAGGTTTAACTTGGGGATCGGCTATTTTTAAATGGGGCTAGATTAGCAGTCATCAGTCATCAGTGAACAAAGAGTAGACTAGCAGTGTAGTAGGGGACAACTAATGAGTAATGAGTAACACCTAGAGCCTAGTGCCTAGTAGTAATAAATTAACAATCAACCATAATTATTAACTATTAATAAAACCAAGGTTATATAAATTAGTTATAATAAGAGATATATTTTTTTAAAAAACTGATAAAAACATTGCTATTCTGACATTCAACAAGATTCAAGATGAATTGTAATCCGATTTAAAATGCATTAGTGTTCTAAACAACAGAATAATTTGAGCTATTAATTTAAAACATCAAGTAGAAGACTTGTATTCAGCAAAACAAAATGTTTATTTATCTCGAATTTTGACTGGAGGAATATCAGGATTTCTAGCAGGATTATTTGGTATTGGTGGAGGTGCAATTATGGTACCTTTGCAAATGCTATTGTTAAAAGAAAATATTAAAATTGCTATTCAAACTAGTATTGGTGTCATTTTAATTACATCTATTTCTAACTTTTTAATTTATGTCCAAGAAGGGAATGTATCTTTTTCAGCAGGACTTATATTAGGTTTTGGAGGCTTGTGTGGAGCGCAGGTTAGTAGCTATTATCTTCCCAAAGTACCTGAAAAAACAGTTGGATTAATTTTTACTACAGTTTTGGTAATTCTTGCTGCTAATATGTTTTGGCAGGCTGGATTTACCTATGGTTCTTCTATAGTTCATTCTAATATGGGTTGTGCTGGTTTAAATAGATTAGGTGGATGAAATTAAGTAATAAGTAAATGGTACTCGATGTACCTAAAAATAGCATCTACCAATTATGTTTGCTTGTGGTAAAATATCTCCATGATCCTAAACTATGTCTTCCGCATTTACCCAGATAACCTACAAATTGACCTACTCAACGAGTGGCTCGAAACTTGTCGCGTTAGCTATAACTATGCGCTACGAGAAATCAAGGATTGGATTGCGTCCAGGAAATGTCCCATTGATAGATGTAGTTTGGAATCAGAATATATTATGACTGCGGATTATCCGTTTCCCAGCTATCACCAACAGCAAAACAACTTACCCAAGGCAAAAAAACAATTTCCTAGACTGAAAGTAGTACCATCACAAGTACTCCAAACCAATATCAGACGTTTGCATGATGCTTGGGATTTTTTTCAAAAACGGGGATATGGCTTTCCTCGATTCAAAAAATATGGACAGATGAAGTCTTTGTTGTTTCCTCAGTTCAAAACCAATCCGATTACTGGTTGGCAAATACAGTTACCTAAGTTGGGTAAAGTGCAAATCAATTTGCATCGACAAATACCAGAGGGGTTTGTTGTGAAACAAGCAAGGGTAATCAAGAAAGCGATGGGTTGGTTTGCTGTGGTAGCAATTGAATCGGATATCGAACTCCCTAGTCCCGTGCCTCACGGTCATGCAATAGGTGTAGATGTCGGCTTACTTTCTTATATAGCAACATCAGACGGATATACCGAATCCAGACCTAAGTTTTTCAAAATAGCGCACTGTCGGCTGAAAGTGCTACAAAAGCGTTTGTCAAGAAAAAACAAAAGAGGAAAAAACTATGAAAAAGCGAGAATCAAAGTAGCTAAACAACATAACCACATCGCATTCAAACGTACTGACTATCAGTTCAAACTAGCTCATAAGCTATGTGATATGGCAGAGACTATTTTTGTGGAAGATTGTGACTTCCGAATTATGGCAAAAGGGATGCTCGGTAAACATACGATTGATGCTAGTTTTGGACAAATGAGAACAATCTTAGAGTACGTAGCTAAGAAAAGAGATGTATTTGTGGGTCGAGTAGATCATCGTGGAACATCTCAAACTTGTCCTAATTGTAGAACAGAAGTTAGGAAGGAATTGTCTGACAGGCTGCACGAGTGCCATGAATGTGGTTATGAAGTAGATAGAGATATAGCCTCGGCTCAAGAAATTTGTAACCGAGGTCAACAAACGTATCGGGGGACTCCCGAAAAGCAAGAAATTGGCTCTCAAGTCGTACTGTCGGGGAACTTAGTTCTAGATAAGTGGCGCAACTCAGCTTTAGCTGTCAGGGGAGCAATGCTCAATAGTGATATTGGGAAGCCCACGTTATATTACTCTTAGTAATTAGCGTTGGGAGATGTCACCTATTGACCAGTATTATTAGCAATAATAGTTTGCAACTACATAGACTCAGGTTATAACAGAGATGATGGGAAGCCATCGCCACCATTACTATATAGCTTGAGAAAAGTAAATAATAATGAATGAACCTTACTCAATAATTATTCAGTGGTCAGAAAAAGATAATTGTTTTGTTGCTACTCTTCCAGAATGGGGAAATTATAATACCCACGGAAATTCTTATGAAGAGGCCTTAGACAAAGCACAAGAAGTTTTGACCTCTTTAATTAAATTATCTGTATCCCAAGGCAAAGTTTTACCAAAACCAAAAACTTTTCAAATCGTCTCAACAGCCCCATAGTTAATAAGCTGTTAATCATTTAATAGACTGGTTATGACTGACTGGGAGACTAAGTGACTTGGAGACTGGGAGAAAGTTTAAAAGTTGTTTCTTTATCTCGCTATGCCTACGGCAGCTACGCAAACGCGAGTAAGGCAGAGGGCAGAGGGTAGAAGGTTGAGCTATCTGTTGAGCAGCCTTATTGCCATCCGACGAGCATTTGGGTTTAAGACCCCCGCTAAAACGAAGTTGAGCGGTCTTCGATTGCTGATGGGTCAGAATCCCCCTGACTTGAAAATAAAACTTTGGTATAAATTCCAACATTTTCATTCATGGTGGTGAAATTTTTTCATGGGGACTGCCTTCTGCCTTCGTCAATGAGTTTACTCTGACAGAACCTATAGAGGCAGCACAGCGATCGCTGATCGAAGCACTTTATGGCAAGGCAAATAAGTAAATTAAACTTTAGCCTATCAATTACTCTAAGCAACAACAAGAGAATTGAGTAATCCTTTAAACATAGCCATGCCATCTGTACTACCAATTGCTTGATCCGCAGCCCTTTCTGGATGAGGCATCATACCCAAAACATTACCTTGTCGGTTGATAATACCTGCGATATTGTTAAGTGAACCATTAGGATTGTATTCAGTATTAACTTCTCCTGTTGGACTACAGTAACGGAACAAAACCTGGTTATTATCTTCCAAAGCTTTTAAAGTATCATCATCAGCATAATAACAACCTTCACCGTGAGAAATGGGAAGAGTGATTACTTCTTGACCTTGATAAGCTTCTGTCCAGACTAAATCATGCCGTTCAATTTTCACAGGGATGCGATCGCAGATAAAATGTAAACCACGATTACGAATTAAAGCCCCTGGTAATAAACCAACTTCTGTCAGGATTTGAAACCCGTTACAGACTCCCCAGACATATTTACCTTGACGGGCGTGTTCGAGAATACTGTTCATTACAGGCGAAAATTGCGCGATCGCGCCACACCGAAGATAATCTCCATAACTAAATCCCCCAGGAATCACCACTACATCTAAATCACTAATATCCGTTTCCTGATGCCAAACCATGCGCGTTGGCGCAGCTAATAATCCTTGAGTTACCGTAGAAATATCGCGATCGCAATTAGAACCAGGAAAGACTATAACCCCAAATTTCATTTACTTTCTCCTGTAATGATACTAAACTGTAGCCAATTCGGTTAACTCAAAGCAATAATTTTCAATTACCGTATTTGCCAAGAGGCGATCGCACATTTCATCTAAATGCTGTTTTGCTTCTGCTTCATCAGTGGCAGTCAAATTAAGTTCAATGTATTTACCGATTCTGACAGCTTCGACCTCAGTATATCCCATCTGCTTAAGTCCTGATTCTACTGCTGTCCCTGCTGGATCTAGCACGGAAGAACGAAGGGTAACATAAATACGAGCATGATATTTGGTAGCCATACAATTACTATTACTAATTACTGAAAGCGAAAGCCTTTTAATTTTAAATAAATGAATCACCAAAGTCTATTGCTTTAGCTAGATATGTAAACAAGCTGGGTTGCTATTTAATATTTATATCCTGTTTAATTTACAGTCAATTCGATGTTTAGAGGCAATCAAATCAAAACCGCAGCCTTACTAGGCTTATTAAGTGGAATACTAGTTTTAGGTGGTTATTGGGCAACTGGTAATGAGCAAGGTGCATTTATTGGTTTAACCTTAGCTGCGATTACTAGTTTTGGTTCTTGGTTTTATTCTGACAAAGCAGCATTAGCAGCATACCAAGCGCAACCTATTTCGCGTCAGCAAGCACCAGATTTATACGATATGGTGGCAAATTTAGCTAAAAATGCCAATCTGCCCATGCCCAGATTGTACCTTGTCCCCACTCAAACTCCCAATGCTTTTGCTACTGGTCGTAATCCCGAAAATGCTGCCGTAGCAGTTACCGAAGGCATTGTGCAAATCCTAGATCAAGAAGAATTATCAGGCGTAATTGCTCATGAATTAACCCATATTAAAAACCGCGATACCTTAACTCAAGCGGTAGCAGGTACTTTAGGTGGTGCAATTACTTTTTTGGGTCGAATGCTGACCTTTGGTGCGCTATATGGCCCTGTTAATCGTGACGATCGCCAAGGAGGAAATCCTTTGGGAGTCATAATTTTAGTCATCTTGGCACCCATCTCTGCATCTTTAATTCAAATGGCAATTTCTCGTACTCGTGAATTTTCTGCTGATCGCGGTGCTGCTGAAATCACTGGCAAACCTTTAGCCTTGGCTAGTGCGCTACAAAAACTCGAATCAGTTGGTAAACAAATACCGATGAATGGTAATCCAGCTTTTGAACCAGTATTAATCATTAATCCTTTCTCTGGCGGGGGTTTACAATCTTTATTTCGTACCCATCCTCCAACCGAAGAGCGTATACGCCAACTGCAAGAAATAGCTCAACAGCAACAAAATTACAATACTATGGCTTTTAATCAATAATTATGAACTTAAATTTCACTAAACTTCTAGCAATCGCCTTATTACTATTCGCGATCGCTTTTACTCCTATCAATTCCGCGATGCCTACGGCTAGCTTCGCAATCGCAGGTACAGTTAAATCTAATTCTGCCGACACAACTAAGCAAGCTGCCAAAGAAGTAGTTAAAGACACGGGAGTTAAACAGCAATTTGGTCAAACTGAAAAAGGCGAGGAACTAATAGATAAAGCCCAAGAACACGCCAGTCAAAAACTTGATGATTTGGCAAATAAAGCCGAATCTCAAGAAGATTTACCCAATTCTCAACAACGTTTTTTGAAAAACCTTTCAGATAAACATTGAACATTGAACATTTAACATCGATAAATGGTAAGTGTAAGTGCTAGAAAGAATAAATAACGCTAAGGCTTTAATTGTCGGCGCAAGTCAGGGAATTGGACTAGGGTTTGTGCGAGCATTGTTGAACCAGGATAATATTGCCAAAATTTACGCCACCTATCGTCGTCAGGAAACTGCTAGTGAATTATTTATTTTGCAAGCAGAATATGGCGATAACCCTTCGGGTACGCTTCGCGATCGCTTGGAATGTTTACAGGTAGATATTACTGATGAATCTCAGATAGAAACAGCACTAAAACAGATCCAACAGTCAGTTAAGCAGCTACATTTAGTTATTTATTGTGTTGGGGTGTTACATACAGATAGTTTTTCGCCAGAGAAAAGCTTAAAACAAATCAAGCCTGAAAATTTAATTTATTCTTTTCAAGTTAATAGTATTGGGGCAGTTTTGATAGCTAAACACCTAATGCCTTTATTTAATAAAAGCGATGACAGTATTTTTGCCTGTATTTCTGCGAAAGTAGGCAGTATTGGGGATAATCGTTTGGGTGGATGGTATGGGTATCGCGCTTCTAAAGCAGCACTGAATATGTTTCTTAAGACTACGGCGATCGAATATAGTCGCAGATGTCCTAAAACTATCGTAGTTGCTTTACATCCAGGTACTACTGATACCCGACTTTCTCAACCATTCCAAAAAAATGTCCCTCCAAACAAACTTTTCCCTGTAGAACACACTGTTAGTTTGTTGTCTAAGGTGATAGCAGGTTTAGAAATTAAAGATAGTGGTCAATTTTTTGCTTGGGATGGCAGTCAATTACCCTGGTAGTCAAAAATCAATTGTAGATTTGGGATTTTCGATTTTTGATTGATAACGCCTTAAAAAAGATGAAGAATGAAGACTGATATAAAAGGAAGTTAACTACTATAAAAAATCAAGATAGACTAAATTCCAGAGAGACAGTAAAAATTTAGTAAAAGCAAAATAATCTCAATAAAAATGAACGCTTTAGAAGTACAACTTCCTCAAGACATCTCAGTAGAAGAAGCTCGACTATTGCTGATGGTCAAACTATTTGAAACTGGAAAGCTTTCTGTAGGACAAGCAGCAGATTTAGCAGGTTATTCTAAACCTACTTTTATTGAACTACTCGGTAAAATTGGTATTCCTGTTATTGACTATCCTCCCGAAGAACTTGAACAGGAGCTAAACTATTGACTGAACGAGCAGTTACAAACAGCACTTGTTTGATTGGTTTGGAGCGCATTGAAAGACTAGACATATATTGTTGCAACTAACAGAAGCCAATTTTCGTATTAGTCAAGGAATTATTCAAGAAGCTTTACGATTATCAGGAGAGAATTAGCAATAAATTTTCTTGAAGATTTAAAGAACCTAATCAACTGGTTAAGGCTTTAATTAATGGGAGTAGTTTAAAGTTAAGCCAAAATTGTTTCAACAAAAGCAGTAATCAACGGGTGTCTATTGCCTAATAATGCAGAGCGTTCAGGTTGATATGCTGCCCCAATAAAAAAGGGATGATTTTTTAACTCAAATGTTCGTGGATCTCTTTCTTGATCGACACCAGTGATCAACAGATCACTTCCTTCAAATATCGAACTATACTTGACGTTAAGACCATAGCTACAGCGATATTTTTCTTTTATTTCTAAGGTGTTATATATCTTCGCTATTTGTGACTCAGGAGTTAAGAAAATATTTCCATCTTGCTCTATTAAAGAACAGGAAAGAGGAGCAATTAAAGCCATAGACGTATTGGGATTAATTTCGGCATTATCAGCCTCGGCAAATCCTAGAACATTTCGAGCATATTCTAGTATTGCGTGTTGATATCCTCCGCACGTACCTAAAAAAGGAATTTTACTTTCACGAGCGTATTGTATGGTTGACAAGACACCTTGTGTATTTTTATAGGGACTACCTGGTACACACCAAATCCCCGAATATTGTGATAGAAGATGATTGATATTATTTGTCAAATTTATGGTTTCGATCCAGGTACTCTCTAAATTTTGACTGTTATTTTTGGTAGCAATATCTAAGGCTTTGGGAATAGCTATATGGGCTGTAACAGAAGAATTATAATCACCTATTAATGCAATCTTCTTAGTAACAGACATGGTGTTTTCTTTTAATATACTTCTTGCTCTGCTTTACAGGCAAGCAGGCGATGAGGCGAAGCCTCCGCTACGCGATCGCGCAAGCCTTGTGGATCAAACCTCGCTTGGTTCATGATACACATCTCTTATGACTGCTGTCGTCGTTGTTGTAAGTAGGCTTCTACTAATTTTGCTTAGGCACTTAAACGCTTGACCTCTATGTTGCCAACTGTTTGCTCTGCTTGCCAGAGATCGTACTGCATTTGTTGTTTGAGCCAGCTTTCCGCAGATGTATCGAAAGCTTTTCCCAAGCGAATGGCCATTTCAGGGCTAATACCAGCCCTGCCGTTTAAGATAGCAGATAGAGTTTTCCGACTTACACCCAGTGCTTCGGCAGCCTCAGTCACAGTCAGATTCAAGGGTTCGATACAAAGTTCCTTAAGAATCTCACCAGGATGTGGCGGATTATACATTTTCATCAGTGGTAGTCCTCAAGATCAACATCACAAGCATCAGCACCGTCAAAGGTAAACGTGATCCGCCAGTTTCCAGATACTCTCACTGACCAGGTTCCTTTACGTTGCCCCGCCAGTTCATGAAGTACCAATCCAGGCAAGTTCATGTCTTGCGGTGAAGTTGCAGCACTGAGACGAGCTAGAATTATCCGAATTCGCTTAGCATGCTTTGCTTGAATGCCTCGGGTGTTTCCTGACTCGAAAAACTGCTCTAACCCTCGATGATTGAAACTGACGATCATTCATGGATTGTAACCCATAACGTTACTGGTTACAACTCAAGAATGGAAAAATAATTGACGTAAATTAAGATATTTGTATCAACGGCGTTCATGCAACATATCCCGTGTCAAACGAGGGGCATTAGAGGGAATGGGGTTTTGTTGCATTCGCTCAACAAGTAGCTTTAGGAAATTTTGTCTGGCAGCAATGTCAGAGATCTTGGGTGGAGCAACTTGAGATGGTTGCACAAAAAGCTCGACTTCAACCCCTTCAGGCAAATTGCAGTCTGTTTGAAGAATAAATATACCACTACGGTAAATTGCTTTTAATGCTTGGGGCATAAGAAAACTCCATCTTAAGAGTCAATAGTGAGATAATTAGCTACTTACAGTTTAAATTATACAATGTAAACTTTGTAACAAACGATACACAGTATTTCGAGATATCGTCCAAATGGTTACGAATTTTTTTCAAGGTTGCGATAATGTTACGCTGTGCTTTTTTCTCCTCAGCTTGATCGCGCAATCCTTGTGGATCAAACCTCGCTTAGTTTATGGCGCACATCTCTTGCGACTGCTGTCGTCGCTGTTATGGGACATTCCCGATTACCTCGTATTTGCTTTGCACCAAGCCGTTTTTAAATTGTCGCGTTTCAAGATGATGCAATCTGACATCGTGAGAAAGCGAACTAAAAAGTGGAATTCCCTTACCTATGAGGATTGGCACTTGAGTAATGATTAATTCCTGGATCAAGCCTTCACTGAGAAACTTTTGAATAGTCTTTCCACCATCAATGTATAAATGCTTGAATCCACGTTCTGATAAACGGCGAACTACTTCTCTTGGAGACGCACAGATGGACTCAACTGTTCTTGCAATGTCACTAGGGATATCCACTTTCTGACTACTCAGAACAAATACAGGCTTTGTACCATAAAACCATGAATCAAAGGATAATACCGACTCGTAAGTATTCCGACCCATGACTAGCGCATCTACTGAATTTATGAATTCCTGATACCCATAGTCTTCTCCACTCTCTACATCTCCCACACCTGGTAGCCAGTCAATATCACCGTTCTCACGTGCGATGAAGCCATCAATACTTGTTGCGATATACACAGAAGCTTTCATGTCTTCCTCAACTACAAATTAGTAACTATACGGTACTAAGGAATTAATTTATTAGTTAATGCCACTGCACTACTAATAATTTTTGCCAACGCGGTAGGGGCTTCTAAAGGTAAGTTATGACCCCCAGAAACGACGACTTTGGTAGCATTGGGCATAGCTTCCTGCTGTGTATTCAAATCTTCAGCACGGTTAAAGTTACTTTTATCCCCGTAAACTAAAGTGATGGGTACAGTGATTTTTTTCAAGAGATTGAGATAGCGCGATCGCCCGATCCCGTTTAAGCTAATTCCTGCCCTTGTTCTTAATAAAGGTTCCCAACGCCATCTCACCCCACCTTCACAGGGTTCGGTAATTCTTTCGGCGAGTAGCATTGCTAAAGCAGGGGAAATAGCAGGAGTAGCTTTACGCAAACGTTCGGCTGCTGTTTTCACATCAGGAAAAACAGGATGTTCTGGCGGGGAAGCCATGTGATTTAGTTGATGAGTCAAAGAAGTTGTCGGATCTTCGTCTTCGTGGGCGGTGGGTAAAATAGTTTCGACTAAGATGATATTTTTGATTCTCTGGGGTCGAATAGTAGCAAAAATCGCGCCTAAGACTGAACCTAAAGAGTGTCCGACTAAAACAAAGGCTCTACCTGCTAAATTTTCGACGATCGCATCAATATCTGCCAAAAAGTCGATCAGGTTATAAGAACCGCTTTTACCGACGCGATCGCTTCTACCGTGTCCCCGTAAGTCTGGGGCAATTACTCGATAACCTTTTTGTGCTAAACGGATCGCTACTTCTGACCAAGCTGCACCCTGTTCGAGAATACCGTGTAAACAAAGGACAAGTGGCCCTTCTTCTGGCCCCCAAGAACAAAGACAAATTTTTAGCCCCCTGATATTAATCAGGGTTTCCTGCATGGGCAGGGTATGGGTATGACTCTCTTCTTGGGGTAATTCGTATTTAAGTTGCTGGGCAAGTTGTCGTGAGTATGTACCTAGTGGGTTGGGCAACTCAATTTTTCGCCAAGTTTCCGCCAGTTTAGAATCTATTTTTTGGTGATTGAGAAAGTTAGGATCGCCCAAAGACATAGCAGTGTTACTAACCCCATCGGTCATGCGATCGCCCTGATAAGGAGTCAAAACAGCTTCGTCGTAGGGAACTTCCAGGAAGTTACAGATTCCTGTCATGACTGATCTGGGATTACTAACTAATTCTTCGTAATAAACTAGATGATAGCGTTTGGGGTCAATTTCCTGGGCAAAATCGAGAATATTTTGATTGCTATCACGCCAAATTAATTCTGCTAGTTCATAGGGATTAGTATCACCAGATCCAACAAGTTTATCCATCCGCATCCGCGCAAAGGATTCAATCACCGCATAGGGATGACGTACTAAATGGATGTATTTGGCATTATTAAAGATATTTTCGGCTTTTTCGAGTGTTTCCCGCTTACTAGCGTAGGTAGGAGACTTGTCAACTAACAAGCGATCGCCTGCTGATTTTTGCAGCATTTGATATACTTCCTCAGTCGTCAGGTTTTCGGCAATTAGACTTTCTACTAATTCCTGACTGGACTGGGCATCAATACCTTTAAGTGCCATAAATGCTCGTTTTAGCCCTTCTCCCAGTTGGGAGACTCCTAATTCTACTTCTCGCTCGACCATAGTGTCAAAAGGCAGTAAATGTAATTCTGGGGGAGAAGATAAATCTGGATGTCCTGCTAACATTACCCGTAGTAAAGTTGAACCAGAACGAGGACTAGAAAGGATAAAGGCAGCAGGAGCTAGTTTATCCTTCAAGGGATTAAATTTTGGCTGATTATTAGCTTTGGATTTTGTTTTGACCGTCTGTTCATGGGTTTTGGCAAATTCCGTCGCTAAATAGGCTGCCAAGCTAGTAATCTGGGGACGCTCATAAAATTCTCTGGGATATAGAAGCAATTGCAAATCGGTTTTTAGCTGATTGATTGCTTCCATTACCATCAGCGAATCCATACCAATATCTAACAAACTGTCATTAACAGAAAGGCTAGGTGGTTCAATCTGGAGAATTTCGGCGATCGCTTTTTGTAAATATTGAGTGAGATATTCTGGTCGTTTGTCGGCAGAAGTTGCTAGTAATTCGGCAAAAATCTGTTGATTAGCTTCTGACTGTTGGTTACTATCAGATTTGGTAATTAACCGAGCAAAATAATTAGACTGTTGCAGATAAGGAAACTTCTGGCTTAACTGTTGCCAATCAGCATTAATCACCCCTATCTGAGTTAACTCAGTAGTTAACAATCGTTCCAAAGCTTCTAATCCCATTTGAGGATTAATCAAATCCAAACCTGGAATGTTAAACCCTTGCTCAACAGCCATTCCACTATCTCCCCAAGCACCCCAGTTGATACTTAAAGCAGGTAAACCTTGACTATGACGATAACGAGCGATCGCATCTAAGCCTGTATTCGCGACACTGTAGTTACCTTGTCCTGGTGAACCAATTAAAGAAGCGACGGAAGAAAATAAGACAAAGAAGTCGAGGTCAAGATCTTTAGTTGCCTGATGCAAATTCCAAGCACCAGTTACTTTAGGAGCAATTACCGATGCAAATCTTGTCCATGTCTGTCCCTGTAAGATACCGTCGTCTAGTACTCCCGCAGCGTGGATGATTCCTTTTATTTGGGATGAGGAAATTGGGAGACTATCAATACTATTTTTAAACTTCTGACTCCTGACTCCTGACTCCTGACTCCTGTACGTCGCCAAACTTACGGCTCCCCTACCTGACTTCTGGCTTAAAATAGTTTTTAAGGCTTCATAATTAGTGATATCCACCTGAATGACACTGACTGTAACTCCTTGTTGCTCTATTTTTTTGATTTCTTGTTGAGCGTCGTCTGAAGGGTTACTTCTACCAAGTAATAAAAGATTTTTTGCTCCTTTAGCTGCTAACCATTGAGCAATTGTTAAACCTAATGAACCCCAACCACCAGTAATTAAATATGAACCATCAGCAGTAATTTCTACAGCTTTTTGACTTTTTAAATCTTCAGTTAATTGTAGACGAGGAACATATACTTTATCTTGACGAATTACTAAACGATCTTCTTCATTTTTATTAGTAATAACTGCTAGTAAACTAGCAACTTCGTTATGATTAGGTTCACTATCCAAATCAACAATTCCGCCCCAATATTCAGGATGCTCAAGAGCGATCGCGTTAGCTAATCCCCAGAGACAACTTGAAGCAATAGCATCACTATTTAATTTATTACCTACACTTTGATTGCCTCTAGTAACTAACCAAATTGGTGCAGCTATGGAGTTGGCATACAAAGCCTGAACTAAATTTAAAATATTAGTACAGTGTTGCTGCTGGTAATTATTAATTGTTGTAATATTTGGTTCTGAAGGATTATCTAAACTTGTTAAATAAATAATGCCTTGTAATTCCTGGTTTTGCTGAAATATTTGATTTAAATTATTAGTTTCTAAATCATAATCATCAACCACAAGATAATTTATTGCTGCTTGCTCTAATTGATTAGCTATTTGTTTACCCAAGCCTTGTTGATTAGCAAAAATCAACCAAGGTTTATTATTCTCTGATGTCAATTTAGTATTGAACTCGCCTGAATATACTTGCCATTCAATTTGATAAAAATCAGGTTGTTTGATTTTAAACTCTTCATTAGAAGGCAAATAAACCTTGACTTTACTATTATTCGATTTAACGTTTGGCTCTAACCAATAGCTTTGTCTTTGGAAAGGATAGGTAGGTAGAGCAACTTTTTGTCTGTTGTAACCGCGCTCAAAATTCTGCCAATTAATGGCTAAACCACTAGTATATAAAAAGCCTAAAGTTTGTAGAATTTGCTGCCAGTCTTCTTTACGGGGACGCAAACTAGGCAACCAGGCAGTTTGAACTTGATTATTATCAGTTGCTAAGGTAGAACGCCCCATTCCTAATAAAATCGGTTTAGAGCCAATTTCTAAAAAGATATTACATTCTTGCTGTAAAGTTTTCATCCCATCAGCAAAGCGGACTGGGGCAATTACATGATTTACCCAATATTCAGGGGTAGAAATTGCTGTTGAAGCTACTTGACCCGTAACATTAGAAATTAATTTAATCTGCGGTTGATGATAGTTAACCGACTTAGCAACTTGGCTAAATTCTGCCAAAATTGGCTGCATTAAAGGTGAATGAAAAGCATGAGAAACCGTTAATTGTTTACTGTTAATTCCCTGGGCATCAAACTTACTAATTACTGCTTGAACTGCGGTTTGTTCTCCAGAAATAACAATACTTTGAGGGCTATTAATAGCTGCGATTGCGCAGCTAGCCGTTGCGAAGCTGCCGTTAGCCATAGGCATCGCTACTTGATCCCTAAAAGATTCAATTACTGAGTTAACTTTGGCTTCAGAAGCAAATACCGCATACATTTCTCCTGCTTGGGATAAACTTTGCATCAATTTACCCCGTGTCGCCAATAATTTCAGACCATCGGCTAAACTAAACACCCCAGCAATGGTAGCGGCTACATATTCCCCGACACTGTGACCAATTAAAGCAGTTGGTTTAATCCCCCAATCTAGCCACATCTTTGCCAAGGCGTATTCGAGGGCAAAAATGGCTGGTTGAGTGTAAACAGTCTCGTTAAGAAGGGATGAGGGATGAAGGATGGGGGATGAGGATTGATCAGGGTAGAGGACTTGAAGTAGTGGTTGATCTAAATAGTTATCTAAGATTTCTGCACACTGATTTAGTGCCTGTCTAAATACGGGTTGGGTTTGGTAAAGCTGATAACCCATGTTCACATATTGCGAACCTTGTCCTGTAAATAGAAAAGCTATTTGATTGTTGTGAGTAACTTCACCATAAGCCATCCCTGCATTGATCTTGCCTGCGGTGAAACTAGCCAGTTTCTCTTGTAATTGTGCTGAAGAATCAGCAGCTATTGTCAAACGCTGATTAAAATGAGTACGTCCAGTGTTAGCAGTATGGCAAATATCGGCTAAAGCTATTTCAGGGTTATGGAGATAATCTTTATAACTCAAAACTAAATCCGTTAATGCTTGTTCACTTTTCGCTGATAAGGTCAACAGATGCAACGGACGTTCTAGTAATTTATTACTCTCCGCGTCTCCCCCTCTCCGCGTCTCCCCGTCTTCTCTAACAGGATTTAATAACTCCCCTAAGATTACATGGGCATTAGTGCCACCAAAACCAAAGGAACTAACGCCAGCATATCTAGCCGTTGTTGACTGCCAAGGTTGCAATTGCTGAGGAATAGTGATTTTACTCTCAGATAAGTCAATCAGGGGATTCAGCTGTTTAAAATGTAAATTTGGAGGAATTGCTTGATGTTGCAGACACAGGACAGATTTAATTAAGCCAGCAATCCCTGCTGCTGCTTCTAAATGTCCGATATTAGTTTTGAGAGAACCTAAATAACAAACTTGCTCTCTTTGTTCATCCAAGACTGTTTTAAGAGAATTAACTTCAATAGGATCGCCTAAAGATGTTCCTGTACCGTGAGACTCAATATAGCTAATCTCTGAAGGAATAACTTGAGCATTGAAGAGTGCTTGGCGAATTACCGCCTGTTGCGCCAGTCCATTGGGGGCAGTTAAACCGTTACTTTTCCCATCTTGATTAATTGCTGAACCTTTAATTACCGCCAAAATGCGATCGCCGTCTCGTTGGGCATCCGCTAAACGCTTAAGAATAACTACTCCACAGCCTTCACCTCGTACATAACCATCCGCAGCAGCATCAAAGGTTTTACAACGTCCGTCTTCTGCCATCATCCCTGCCATTGAGAAGGTTTGAGTAAGTTCAGGAGATAACATTAAATTAACTCCACCAGCGATCGCCTGATCGCATTCCCCTGTTTTAAGACTTTGACTAGCTAAATGTACTGCCACCAGAGAAGAAGAACAAGCAGTATCTACCGCCAAAGAAGGCCCTTTCAGGTCAAAAAGATAGGATAGACGATTAGCAGCGATACTATGAGCGTTACCTGTGCCTGCATAGGCATCAATATCGACTCCGTAGTGAAAACGCAACTGAGAATAGTCATTACTGCTAATCCCAATAAATACACCCGTCTTACTACCAGCTAAAGTATCATTAGCGATCGCTGCATCTTCCAAAGCTGCCCAACTAACTTCAAGTAATAACCGTTGCTGTGGATCAATACTTTGAGCTTCACGAGGAGTAATCCCAAAAAACTGTGGATCAAACTTATCTACATCCTTAATAAAACCACCATAACTAGAATCAGACCAGCGATCGCTTTTACTAATAGCATCTTGCCCTGAACTTAATAACTGCCAAAATTCATCCGCATTATTTGCCCCAGGAAAACGACAACCAATCCCAATAATGGCGATTTCACAATGTTGATTATTAACTGATAACTGTACGGGCGATATGCCTTCGGCAGCTACGCAAGCGCGAATCGCCCGTACCTGACTGCTGACTGCTGACTCAGATAAATAGGCAGCCAATTCAGCAATATTGGGATAATCGAAGACAATAGTAGGTGAAAGCTTAATCTCCAACCAATCTTCTAAATCAGCAGACAAACTAACCGCATCAACAGAATTTAAACCAGTGCTAGCAAAGGGTTCATGAATATCGATTTCTGAAGCAGCTATACCCAAACGTTGCGCCAGATTATCAATCAACCAATTTTGAATTTGATGTTGCTGCTTATTAACTTCTGTTTGGGCAAACAATCCTTCGTCCTTACTTCTGCCTTCTGCCTTCTGCCTTCTGCCTTCTTTCGCTACCGCATTTAAACTATTATCCAAATATCCTGCTTTACAGGCATGACGCTGAATTTTGCCACTAGAAGTTTTAGGAATGCTACCTGTTTTTAACAAAACTATGGCGTGGGTTTGTAGATCATGGTTTTTGGCTACTGCTTTTCTGATTGCTTTGTTAACTTCCTCAGTTTTTAAATTACGCAGATGAGTCCGTTTGATTTCGGTAGTAATAACTAATTGTTCTTTCCCTGCAACTTCGACAGCAAAAGCTGCTACATTACCAGCCCTTATAGCTTCATGGGCGTTATCTATTGTTAATTCAATATCTTGAGGATAATAGTTACGTCCGTGGATGATAATTAGATCTTTTAAACGTCCTGTAACAAATAATTCTCCGTCTCGTAAAAATCCCAAATCCCCTGTACGTAACCAACCTGCTTCTTGAGTATCTGCTAAAACCCCATTAAAACTCGCCGTAGTCAATTCAGGTCGATTCCAATAACCTTGGGCGACACTATCACTTTTTGACCAAATTTCGCCAATTTCGCCATCGGAACAAGTTTTTGAGCTATCAGGATTAACAATAACCAGTTTTTGTCCTGGTATATTACGTCCACTACTTACTAAAGTAATTTGATTAGCTTCATTACTAGAAACTACAGCGCGATTTTGCTCTAACTCTTGACTATCAAAACTAGCAGTAATTGGTTCAGTATATTTATCTCCCCCCGTAATCATCAGGGTGGATTCTGCCATCCCGTAGCAAGGATAAAAAGCGGAAGCGCGAAAACCACAGCTACCGAAATATTCACTAAAACGCTTGATAGTTTCGGCTCTAACTGGCTCTGCACCTGAAAAAGCTAATTCCCAACAGCTTAAATCCAGAGTTGCTTTTTGCTCAGGAGTAATGCGATCTACACAGAGATCGTAAGCAAAATTGGGGCCACCATTAGTAACGCCTCGATAGCGAGAAATTGCCTCTAGCCAACGATAGGGACGTTGTAAGAAGGTGACAGGTGCCATTAAGTACATTGACAATCCAACATACATCGGCTGGATAATACAGCCAATTAACCCCATATCGTGATAAGGAGGTAGCCAGGAGACGGCAGTATGTTCCTGACGATTTTGAAAACAATGATTGATTGTGACCGAATTAGCCATTAAATTACCATGACTAACCATCACCCCTTTGGGTTTACCCGTCGAACCACTGGTATATTGCAGAAAAGCCAAATTATCTGTAGTGAGATCTGGATGCTGCCAACCTGTAGCTAAATTGCGTTTAAGAGTATCAGTGGCAATAAATTGAATCTTTTTACTAGTCTCATGCAGAGCAAACTTATCGGCAATTTGATCTTGGATCGATTTAGAGGTCAAAGCAAAACTGGCATCAGCATCAGCCATAATTGCCAATAGACGCTCAAGAGAACGATTGGCACGGGGGGGATATACTGGAACAGCGATCGCTCCAGCATATAAACAACCCAAAAAAGCGGTAATAAAATCTAATCCTGGCTGATAAAGTAATAACGCCCTCTGCCCTTGTGCCTGATGACTTTGCAGGACAAAAGCGATCGCTTTAGCTTGTTCATTCAGTTGTTGATACGTGAGATTATAGATCTCAGATTCGCTATCCGCCAAGAAAGTAAACGCCCTTTTGTCAGGTTGTTCATTGGCTTGTATTTGTAATCGGTCTATTAGGGTTATTTGTTTGCTCAATCGATTCCTCTCTCTGCCACCCACTAAGCTAGATACATTTAACTAGCTTATCCAAAAGCGAGGTATGTGTGTTACCTTTACTTCGGAAATAAATGCCTCAGACAAAGGATACCTGATAAATGAATAAAAATATAGTAAAAAGGAACAATCACCCATAACATCCTTCTCTAGACTGTTTTTTTTCAAAATTATTTCCATAAAAAAACTCCCAGTATTTATTTACTGGAAGCCCAAATAACTAAATTAAGTGTTTAATTGAAAATGCTATTTTTCTTTAAAAGAACTAACCCAAGATCTAAGTTCTTCTTTAGCAACTTCTCGACCACCTAAACCAAAAGCAAGAGCGATCGCTACAGCAATTCCCCCTAAAATCAAGCCAAAGGCTAGGTTAACGATATTAGGTGCGATACCCATACGGTTGAGTGCCATTGCACCCACTAAGGTAATAATCGCAATACGGGCAGATTGTGCCAACAAACGAGATTGTCCAGTTCCCGAAGCTAAGATCAGTTTAAAAGCTACATTAGCCAAATAAAGACCAATAGCAAAGACAATTACGCCAATTAGAACCTGTCCTGCGATCGCCAGAATAACTCGGAAAACATCTTCTAAAGCAGGAATACCTAAAATATCTACTGCTGTTAGAGTGGCAACCAGCATAATTCCAATTAGACAGAGTAGTCCAACTAGTTCTGAGGGAGTTTTAGAGCTTACAGTAGCTCCAGTTTGAATCATAGTCGGTTGTTCTGTTCCCATGCCTTCAAGAGGCTGACCTAGAGGTTGCGCTCCAGGAGGAGGAAATTGGCTATCAGAGGTAGAGGATATTCCTAGCCACTGCAACAGGTTATTAAAACCAATATTAGTAAGAATATTAGCTACAAAGTCTGAAACAAATTGTCCCGCCACATAAAAGAAGGCTAGAACGACACCTGCTGCAAATATTTTGGGCAGCAAGTCTAAGACTTGATTGAGCATTTCAGTGGCAGGTTGAGAAATTGCTCTAATTTGTAACTGTTCGAGGGCAGAAATAATACCTGGAATTAAAATCAGCACAAAAACTACTGTGCCAATAATTGAAGATAATGATTGAGTTCCTTCTCTACCAGATAACCCAAATTTACGCCCAACGTTGTCTATCCCTGTAGCTGCCAAAAGATTGCTGACAATACGTTTAACAATGTTAGCAACAAACCAAAATACCGCTCCAATAATTATTGCACCCAAAATATTTGGTAGCATTGCTAGAACTTCATTAAGCAGTTCTTGAACTGGCTGTAGAGTTCCGTTTAGCTGTAAGGCATTGAGGATTGCTGGTAAAAACAGCAGAAAAATAAACCAATACAGCGCATTACCTAAAGTATTGGTTAAAGAAAAATCACTGGTTTCTGCTGTCTCCAAACCTAAACGCTGTTCGATGTTGAAAGCTCCTAAGCCTCTGGTGACAATGGTTTTTACTAAGGTAGCTACCACCCAAGCAATCCCTAGTAAAAAAGCTGCTGCTAAAATCTTGGGAATAAAGCCCATTATTTGATCTAGCAAGGTATTGAGGGGAGAGGATACTGCTTGTAACTGAAGCGCGTTTAAGGCTGCGACGATCGCAAATAACAGAATCAGCCAAAAGCATAAATTGGCAATCCAGTCCTCAATAGGCAGACTAGTTTCAGCATCTTGTCCACCAATAGCACCAGCAATCCTGTTATCGATATTGGTACTATTGAGAAGTTTTTTGACAACTCCTTTAACAATTGTGGCAATAATCCATCCAACGACAAAGATGACAATTGCCTTCACTAAACCCCAGATATCAACCCCTAATTGGGATTGTAATTGCTCAAAAGGATTAGAAGGATTAGCTTGTGCCAATAGTAAAGGGTCTAGTGACGAAATTTTACTAAGTATTTGTGTCATGTTCTTTAGTTTTAATTCATCTAGTCATTCCCTCTCTCTGTATTAGCGAGAGACAATGATAATACAAATATCTTGCTAGTCTCACAAGCAAATATATTTTTCTGCGATAATTATGACAAATTAAATTCATAATGCTTCAAAAGTTAAGGTTCTTAGCTTTTTTTTCCGCCAATATGCTTAGTTAAAACTTAATATTTTCTTACAGCGTCTTCAGTTTGAAAAGTAATTTTAGCAGTCCTGTTGGAGTTGTTAAGTAATTGATGAGGATAGGTAAGAAGCAAAAGAAACTCTCTCCCATACTTTAAGATTGTGATATATAAATTATTTTTTGTTTAATAGATAATTAATTATTTAAAAATTAAAAAAATATTAATAATGTGTTATGTATATTTTTAAGTTGTTACTTTACGCTTTTTTGCTTTTAACTTTACATTTTTAATAAATTTATAATGTCATCGTCTCAAATTTTTGAACAATCGATTCAGATCAAAGCCAGTGCCGTCATCACCGAGGAATGTATAACCGATTTACAATTAATGCACCGTTGGCTTAATCCTCTATTACAATGTGAACCAATTGGTACTTGGAGTACTAATGTTGGCAGTCTGAGTCGTTTTACAATTAAAATTCCCCTATTACAACCGAGTCTTAGAAGTGTAGTTGCTCAAAGAGAGCCAGGTTTAATTGTCTGGGAGTTTGATGGCTTTTTTAAAGGTTGCGATCGCTGGGAATGTCAACCCACTAAAGATGGAACTTTTTTACTTAATCGCTTTGAATTTGAAATCTCTAACCCGATAGTTAACTGGGGATTTAATAATTTTGCTGCTAATTTCACCAAAAAGGATATGCAAGCACAATTAAGACGACTCAAAAGAGTTGCTGAAGAAGTTTATCGGAATAGTGATTGGTGATTGGGGATTGGTGATTAGGGATTGGGAACAGTTCAAAAGTAAAAAGTCAAAACTACTACCCACTACCCAATACTTCTAATTTTGGTGGGCAACAAGCTTTTTTTAAACGTTTTTTTGCTCTTGTTATTTTTTGCCAACCCTACGAAAACGCGATCGCTCTGATGAGATTTTCTAGAGAATTAATGAATTTCTGTGTTTGATTATAGTCATTCTAAATAATTTCCGTATGATTTAACGATATCATCCAAGGAAGTACCAGGAGCGGAATAAATACGTCTTTTTTTGAGGATGTCCTAAAGGATTAGCTTCGCGTCGCAAAGTCTTGTTCGATACGATTA
>JBOFLX010000099.1:0-9496 GCA_051658085.1 Waterburya sp. | reverse complement strand
GAGCAGAAGACATGGCTCGATGAATTGGCTTCTTGATTCAGTCGCTTTAAGTCGGGGAACCCGCCCAACGCGCTGAATCGCTTTTTAGAAGGAAATTTGGAGCGAGGTTTTTTGACCACTCTGGGATTATGTCTTCCTTACAAACTACTAAACTTGCTGGTAACTTTCGTTGACGTTTTTCAAAGCGATCGCTTTTCTCTAATGCTTGGTTGATCGCTTCTGGAGCGATAAGCCTGACGGCATGGCTTCGCTACGCCGTTTGAATTGCTTGGAAGACTTCTTTGGCTTCCAACTTCGGGTTAATCAATGCGAATTCTTGGAGCTGCACCTTATCTCTATCTTCATTAAAATCATCCTTACTTTACTTGATTTTGGTCTTAAACAAGAAGTATTGACATTAGGGAATTCTGGCTGACATTATCGTTAAAAGCGATCGCTACACTACTGTTAGAAACAGAAGCGATCAAGGGAAAGAAACTATAAGTCTGGTGATTGTATCAAATACTTCTAGTTCCAGCAAGATTTCTTAAAAAATGTTATAGTTTAACTATGAATAAATTAAATAGTCTAAATACCATCACCCTTAACAATAAGGTAGTAGCGCATCATATTAGTGATGGAAGTGAATTAATACCCTCTGAGATACAAGCAAATACACGCGAAGAAATTAGTAAATGCCTGAATCAATCATTAAAAGATGGTTACACCGTTGATGATGAAGGAATCGTTAATAATTACGCCACTGAACCCGATATGTCCTTGACAGACTATCCATCATCAAAACAACAAAAGCGTTATATCTTGTTGGGATCAGTCGCTATGTTACTTGTGGTCACCACACTTCTAACTGCATTTAGTGTTAGCTAGGCGTAATCAAAGCTAGATATTTCCTTCCATTTCAAGATATCTAGCTAACATCGATATTCTAGTTTTTGTCCTAGTACTAGCACAGGAGTCAGTCATAAATCAACCAATCGAACTATCTTTAGAACAAGAATTTCATCTCAAAAGCTTTGCTGATCAAGTACAGCGTATGTCCCGCGAACAATCTCAAGAATTCTTAATTATGCTGCATCGGCAAATGATGATTCAGGAAAAAATGTACCAACATTTTTTGATGCATGAATGGAATCTAGATTCAGGCACAGTCTTTAAAGAAAGCTAAAACCAGCAAATTACCGAAGGAAACTTATGACTATACTTTCTAACTTCATTCCCATTCCCGAACCAATTCAGAATAAGTCTAGTGTTGAGGCCTTGAAACAACGTCTTGATTGGGGTGAACCCGCCCTAACTATTATTGATGTAAGAACCAGAGATTCTTTTAATAATAGTAATATTATAGGTTCTATTTCGATGCCGATGGATGAGCCTGCCGATCTTACTCTTGCTAGTCTCGAAACAAGCCGTGACATCTATAGTTTACGCTGAAACGGATGAGCAAACTGCCATGTCAGCAACCAAGCTTCGTAAAGCTGGTTATCAAAACGTTTCTGAACTAATTGGTGGTTTATCCGCCTGGAAAAAGGCTAAGTATCCAATTTAAAGATCTAAGTTTAATTGCAAATATAGCCCTACGTAAAAACGTTAGGACATTTTTGAAATACTACTTTCTACTTTCTACTTACAAACCGATTACTTTAAGGTCCTAATCTAATTTTGTACGGCTATATAACCTCTTGAAGAATCAATTATCATTTAATTAACACTTTGGAAAGTAAAATTTGAAATTGAAAAAACAATTTTCTATAACTGATAGTCTGTTAGGAATTACTATCTTAGCAGTATTGTTACTCTTCGTAGGTTTTAATAGTTTTGTAATTCTTAATCCTGGTCAAGCTGGGGTAATCAGCATCTTAGGCAAAGCTAAAGATGGAGTCTTGCTTGAAGGAATTCATTTTAAACCGCCTTTGGTTACTGCGGTAGATATCTACGATCTGACTGTACAAAAATTTGAAGTACCAGCACAGAGTTCGACTAAAGATCTTCAGGATTTATCTGCTCGTTTTGCGATTAACTTTCGCCTCGATCCCTCATTAGTTGTGGAGATTCGTAGAACACAAGGAACTTTAGCCAATATTGTTTCTAAAATTATTGCACCTCAAACTCAGGAATCCTTTAAAATTGCTGCTGCGAGGAGAACCGTCGAAGAAGCGATTACCAAAAGAAATGAACTCAAGCAAGATTTTGATGATGCTTTAAGCGAACGGCTTGAAAAGTACGGCATTATCGTACTTGATACTAGCGTAGTCGATTTAGACTTTTCCCCAGAGTTTGCCAAAGCAGTCGAAGAGAAACAAATTGCTGAACAGAGAGCCAAAAGAGCTATTTACGTGGCTCAAGAAGCAGAACAAGAAGCACAGGCTGATATTAATCGTGCTAAGGGGAGAGCAGAAGCTCAAAGGTTGTTAGCTGAAACTTTAAAAGCCCAAGGTGGTCAGCTAGTGTTACAAAAAGAAGCGATTCAAGCCTGGAAAGAAGGTGGATCTCAAATGCCCAAGGTGCTAGTGATGGGAGGAAAAGATCAAACAAGTATTCCTTTTCTCTTTAATCTAAATGATATTGAGCAATAACGCACTTTAGTTTAGTAGTTTTTTAAAAAATACAAACTATCAAAAGGTAAGCAAAAATGGTTGAATTTCACAATCCTGCTCTTAAAGAAGAATCCCGATACGAACCAGCACGAATTATTCCCATGAGAGAAAGTGAATCACTTCTTGATTGGTTAAAACATACGGATCGATTATTTAAGTTACGTGAACCCCATCACTTTAATGATAACAATGTGCCAGAAGAGCTAGAAGATATTATCGTAGAATCCATTTCCGATTTAGATGAAGAGGAATAATTGCTGTTTTTAGCTTCTAGCCCTGAAAGTCAGATTTAAGTGACATTAATTCTTTAATCTACACTAGCCGACTAGTAAGTTTTCCTCTGGATAGTGAAGACTACTAGGACGAGGATCGCCAATGATGGCTGCAATCAACAGTAAAATACTGACCCTACCAATATACATAGACAAGACTAAAACCAGTTTGGAAGATGCGCTCACACCAGCAGTTATCCCTGTGGATAACCCGACTGTGCCAAAAGCAGAAATCACTTCAAATAGAATTGGTAGAAACTCGAATTTGGGGTCAAAAGAGGAGATTAAAATGGTCATCAAGACAATTGATCCTGCTGTACCAAAGACTACCGCTACTGCTTTTAAAATTAACGTACCAGGAACTTGTCGCTGATATAAAACAACCTCCTCTTTTCCCTGTAAAACCGATTTGGTAGTGTTATACATAACTCTAAAGGTAGTAGTCTTAATTCCGCCTCCTGTACCGCTAGGGCTTGCACCAATAAACATTAGTCCCATGGTTATGAATAAACCAGCAGTGGTCATCTTACCTTGATCAATACTGTTAAAGCCTGCTGTTCTAGTGGTTACAGATTGAAACCAAGCAGCCAAGAATTTGTCTTGAAAATTGAGAGAGCTTAAAGTATTGGGGTTATTAAACTCTGTCAGGAAAATAGCGATCGCACCAGCTCCTAACAAGACAGCAGTAGTACTAAAAGCTACTTTAAAATTAAGAGAAAAGCCAAATCTTCCAGGCTTACGCTGAAATTTATGAATTAGCCATAAATACATTTCAATAATTACTTGGTAGCCAATACCACCAAAAATAATCAAACCAGGAATGACTAAATTAATTACCCAAGAAGACTGATATTGAACGAAATTGTCAGGAAGTAACCCAAAACCTGCATTATTCCAAGCACTAACACAGTGAAAAATTGAAAACCACAAGGCTTTTGTTGTCCAGCCATATTCTGGAACAAAGGCAAAAAGCAGCAAAAATATACCTGTAATTTCAAAAATCAAAGTAGTGGCAAGAATAGATTGTATTAAGCTACTGCTACCTTGCAAAAAAGGTCGATCAAAAGATTCTTGAATGGCAAATTTTTGTCTTAGGTCAAATTTTCTGCCGAGAAGTAAAAGTAGAAAAGTAGTCATGGTCATGTAGCCAAAACCACCTACCTGGGCTAACAAAGCAATAGTTAATTGTCCCCAAAAAGAAAAATAACTACCTGTATCTACTACCGCTAAACCTGTGACACATACGGCAGAGGTAGAAGTAAATAAAGCTACAATCCAATTGTTCCATTCTCCCGAAACAGTAGCAAAGGGCATCATTAGTAATAGTGTTCCAATCAAAATAATTGCCACAAACCCTAAGCAAATTGTACGTGCAATAGTCATAATTAAAAATATTATTAGCGATCGCGTAGCGGAGGCTTCGCCTCATCGCCGAAGGCGTGGCTGCGCCCAATTGCTAAATTAACGATCATTTTATTTATTTAGTTGATTTTACTCGTTTTCTGAACCATCCATCGAACCAACTCTTGCCATTCATTAGAACTAGTTAAATTACTAACATTAAATTTGATTCCCCAATTATGAGAAAATTCGGCAAAACTTTCAATCCAATTAACGATAGTTTCCATTCCCGAATCAGAGCGATAATTCCAAGCCTGTTGCAAATATTGAGTTGTTTCAGCTTGATGCCCTGTATAGTGAAGATACCAAGCAATCCAAACTAATGTACCATAGCGGACAGACTGTTCCATTAGTCGAACTTGAGCAGGTAAATCAGGTTGAGCAAAAAAATCATCGGTAACTGCTAACAATGAACGAGCTTGAGGTAAACCTTTATGCATAGCACTTTCCTCATGCTGACGATAACAGACAGTAATTTCCCTCAGCCAAGCGGTTTTACAGCCTTTCAAAGCCAGTTTTAAAACCAAATTCGTATCTTCTGCGGGGGGGAAACGAGGGTCAAAACCACCCACATACTGTAACCATGATCGTCGAAACATCATCGCACTTGGTAAGACGGGTTTCCAGCGTAGCCAACCAGCTAGATCTAGTTCGGGAATTTGCTCCCAGGGACAAACATCTAACAACTTTTTACCTTGAGCATCAACTCTTTGCCAGCCACTATGAACCATACCCAGATCAGGACGTTTGCTTAAAATCTCGGCTTGGGATGCTAACTTACCTGGTAAAAAATAATCATCAGCGTCGAGAAAAGCAATTAAATTAGCTCTAGCAATAGCAATACCATAATTACGGGCAGCAGCAACACCTTGATTTTTTTGTTTAACGTAGCGAAGACGCTCGCTATATGGTTTTAAAACTTCTGCTGTTAAATCTGTTGAACCATCATCAATGACAATAATTTCATAGGTACAGCCTTCTTGCTGAAAAACACTTTTAATCGCCTGAGCAATATAGCGATCGCAATTATAGGTAGGAATAATTACGCTGACGGTTGGTTCGGTCATTTCATTTATCATCTATCATTTATCATTGAGCATTGATCATTTAACATCTCTGGCAAGTAAGTAGGCTTAAACCTTTATCATTTATCAGTCACCAATGTTTAATGGTCAATGTTTAATGTTTAATGTTTAATGTTTAATGTTCAATGTCCAATGTCCAATGTCCAATGTTCTAATGATGCAATATTACGTTGTTTACGACAGTGAGTGTAATCTCTGCACTAATTTTACCCAACTTCTAAAACAGTACGATCGCGGTCAACTTTTTGCTTATATACCTATGCAGGATGAAGAAACCCTAGCAAGATTCGACATTTCTCCGACAGACTGTGAAGCTGGAATGTTTTTAATTGATGCCCATCAACCAGCCAAAAGATGGCAAGGAAGTGAGGCAGCCGAAGAGATTGTGCGTTTACTACCCTGGGGAGAGATGTTTATTACTGCTTATCGAGCTGTTCCTGGGATGAAATGGTTCGGCGATCGCACTTATGAACAAATTCGCGATCATCGTTATGAGTGGTTTGGAAAGACTAATTAACACGAAGGCAGAAGGCAGAGGGCAGAAGGCAGATGGTGATACTATTTATTTGCTTCAAACTTCCAACTTATTTACTTCCAAAAATGAGCTTTAAAGAGCAATTTATCTGGCAAAAAGCTATTGATTTGTCAGTTCGTTGTTATAAATTAACTGAATATTTTCCTAAAACAGAAATTTATGGAATGACCAATCAAATACGACGTTGTTCAGTTTCTATTCCCAGCAATATTAGTGAAGGTTATGGACGAAAAGGAAAAGGAGAATACTTACATTTTCTACATATTGCTTTGGGGTCTGCAAGAGAACTAGAGACGCAATTAATCATATCTTTGAAGGTTGAGCTTGCTCCCAAAAATTATCTTGAATCTGTACTTAAAAATGTAGATGAAATACA
Source organism: Waterburya sp. (assembly GCA_051658085.1). GTDB lineage: Bacteria > Cyanobacteriota > Cyanobacteriia > Cyanobacteriales > Xenococcaceae > Waterburya. The sequence continues at coordinate 3,233 of JBOFLX010000099.1, read as the reverse complement.
AAGATTATTGGTTTCGGCTATCAATAAATTAAAAGTATAACCTTCTGCCTGCATGCGGATACACGAATGTCCTTTGCGCCATCTGCCCTCTGCCTTCATTCAGGTTAATTATTATTCAAAAGTTGTTTATTAATTGTCGCTAAAGGAACTTGATAGAAATATTGTTGTTGAAATTTTTCTTCTTTGATAGCTAGTAGAAAAGAATTAATATAAGTTTGTAATTCAGAATTAATATTATTAGTTTTAAACGTAAATTGATAGTAATTATCTTGTAATTTATATTTAAACCCTGCTGCCTCTAAAGCTTGTAGTCCTATGGCAAAAGTATGATAGCTGATCTTTAATTTCATTTGTATTTGGGCTTGAGTAACTTGTTTTTGAGTACGGCTAAGATATTTAGCAATTCCTACTAACTGTTGCCAAATTGCCATAATATCACTATCTTTATCAGGACTATAAGCCAAAACTAAAGAGCGATCGCGTTTGACTGCTCGATAATATTCTTGTGAAATATCACTCCAATTTGCAGGGCATTGTTGCAAAATATTTGCTTGGGATACTGGTACTTCTAAATCGTCTAATTGTTGAGGATTCAAACGACGATCAATTACTAAATGTGTCTGAGCTAGAGCCGAATTTAACCAGGAACTTTCAGACATTAAACGTACTGACACTAGTCTAATTTCGTATTGTTTGTAATAAGTATTAAAATCCAATTCCGCGATCGCTTCGCATTTTCCTGTTACAGGAATTTCATCTTTATAATGTCCCCACCATAGACCAGGAAAACCAGTATTAGTTGTGTCGTCCCAAATTTTAAAAGTGGTTTTAATATATTGAACTTGCTTGCCACGATTATCTTGAATATTTTTATTCCAAGTATTCTTAAACCAGCAATTTTTAATTAATAATTTGGGCAGAGGATTACCCATACCATAAGGTTCTAAAAGTCTTAATTCTTCAAATAAATCGTGACCTAAATCGCCTACTGTCACCTCTAAATCGACATCTATTTGAGGCATCATTTCTACAACACCAGCCTGTTGTCGTAATTGTTGATTAATACCTTCTCTAAACAAATCGAAATTAGCTAAGGGTAAACTTAACCCAGCAGCAAAAGGATGTCCTCCAAAGCGATGTAATAAATCTGATTGGGATTTAACTAGTTGATACAAATCGATACCATTAACTGATCTTGCCGATCCTCTTGCCATTATTTCCTCAGAATTATTTTCTTCTCCACTACTTTGTAAGGGCGTTTCGCGAAACGCCCCTACCTCAATCTTTTTACTTTCTCTTCCACTGCTTAATAAAATTGTCGGACGACCATATTCTTGAGCAATTTGACCAGCAGCCAAGCCTAATACCCCACCTTGCCATTGAGGATCTTCCAGGACAATAACGGCAGTAGTAGATAAATCTAATTGTTGAAGTTTTTTGGTGACTTGTTTAATAGTGTCTTTTTGTAATGACTTGCGACGGGTGTTAGCTAATTCCGCTTCTTCCGCTAACTGATTACAACGTTCGGAATCGCGACTAGTGAGTAATTCTACGCAAAAACTAGCATCCCCATGAATACGACTAACGGCATTAATTCTAGGGCCTAAACCAAAAGAAATATCCGTCGGGCGATCGCCATTACGACGACAGAGATCTAATAGTTTAGCTACCCCAGGACGACTCATAGTATCAGGTTTTACCTGTGTTTGTAGTTGTTTAATACCTACCTGCGCCAAATAACGACAGTCACCTTTTAACTCTACTAAATCCGCAATCAAACCAATAGCAACTAAATCTAATAAATTTTCTAACGGTTGCTGGGGGACATCGGGAAGGGTTATATAGAGTGCTTCAACTAATTTGTAGGCTACTGCTACCCCCGAAAGACTATATAAAGGATGATCTGTAGTTAAATAGCGGGGGTTAATAATTGCCGTCACTTCAGGACGAGATTCAGGCAGAGTATGATGATCGGTGACGATAATATCAATACCCAAATCTTGAGCATATTGAATCTCTTCTAAATTCGTGCTACCCGTGTCACAAGTAACGATTAATTTTGTCCCTGCTTCAGCTAACCTAGCAACTCCAGGATTATTCAAACCATGAGATTCACTAAGACGGTTGGGAATATAATAGTCCAGTTGTAAATACTGGGTCAAAAACTGCCCTAACCCGTCCCATAACACACTAGTAGAAGTAATCCCATCCGCATCAAAATCCCCCCAAATTGTAACCTTTTCAGCGCGATCGCGAGCCTGTTGTAAACGTGCGATCGCCCATTCCATTTCTTCGCCAAAAGCAAAAGGACTAGCAGGTAGATATTTATTCGGAGCTAAAAATCCTGGTAACTTGGCTAAATCTTGAATTCCCCTCTGCCACAATAATTGAGCGCAATACTGAGCATCTCTACCAGTAATCTTTTGCACTCCTTCAACAAATTCGAGGGGTACTTCTGATGTCGATACAATTTGCCATTTTGCATTTAACATTTGACGTTGCTGATTAATTAATTGCTATCTGCTACTTTATCTAAATGTTAAATTAACCGATGCACCAGGTACTTATAGTCCTACATCAGCAGCATTAGTCGAAACCACAAAATCGTCAAAGTAAGCATTAACATTCTTTTCTGGCCACCACTCACTACCATTGCCACCATGAAAGCTACTAAAGTATAAAGTGTCAATTCCTTTATTATCAGTTACGAATTTCAGATTATCTATATCAAGTACTTTTTCTTTATCCATCCAAACATCTATTTCTCCATTGGATTGATTACCCTCATTAATCTTGACTCTTTGAATTAAATTATGCCATTTACCTCGCTCAAAGTATTTATCATTGCCGTCACTTCCTTGAAATGTAAAGTCTTCCCCATATTGTCCAGGTTTATCCATGTGATATAAATACAAAGTGGCTTTGCCGTTTTCTCTCCACATATATCTTGAGGTAAATCCATTAGTGCCAGTACAGGTTTGCCCTCCTCCACAAAGATCATCCGTACCCATTCCAGGTAATTTCCCACCGCTTAACTTAGGCATTATGTAAAAATAACTTGAACAATTCCTGGAAAAGTTAGATGATGAGAACGTAACTAAATAAAAGTCTTAGATGTCCGAGTATCAGGTAATCGAAAAGATTCAAAACAAGTATGAAAAGTTATTGCCTTATTTGAACGAAAAAACCCGTCGTATTTGGGCAGCAACGGAAGCTCAAAGCTTAGGATGGGG
>JBOFLX010000098.1:0-29453 GCA_051658085.1 Waterburya sp. | reverse complement strand
ATTTTCCAGAGATTTATCGTCCAGCATCCCTAGCTCACTGCGAAGCACTCCAGATCTACAAAACTTGTGATTTAGATTGGACATTTATTAGTCCAGCAGCATTTTTTGAGCCTGGAAAACGAACAAATAAATATCGTGTTGGAGACGATCAATTACTTGTTGACGAACAAGGCGAAAGTAGAATTTCCGCAGAAGATTATGCGATCGCTTTACTAGATGAAGTTGAACATCCTCAATTTATTCGTCGTCGTATGAGTGTTGCTTACTAAGTTTTTGTTTATTGCACCCGTTTCAATGAGCATTAATCGGTTTTGTTAAGTTAAATTAACATAAGTTGGTAATAATAATTTAAAAAACAAACTTGTGGAAGCTTGGAAAATTCTTGATAAAACAACCAAAAAACAGCTAATTAATCTATTTATTGGCGGTTTACTATTTTGGATTAGCATTACTTTGCTACTACCTACTTTGCCTACTTACATTCAATCTATGGGAGGAACAACGCAACACGTAGGCATAGTCATGAGTTGTTTTGCTATAGGATTAATAGCTTCCCGTACTTGGTTAGGCAGAGTAGCCGATCGCCGTAGTCGTAAGATAGTTATTTTAATTGGGACTTTAGTAGCTGCGATCGCTCCTGTGGGCTATTTATTGGTTCATTCTGTCTTCGGTTTGGCACAAGTTCGAGCTTTTCACGGTATTAGTATTGCTGCCTTTACCATTGGCTACAGTGCTTTGGTTGTCGATTTATCTCCCGTACAACATCGAGGGACTTTGATTGGCTATATGAATTTAGCTGTACCTGTTGGAATGTCTATGGGGCCAGCTTTAGGGGGATTTTTGGAATCTATTGGTAAACAGTATGTACCGAATGGTACAGGCTACGAAGTAGTATTTATTCTTTCCATAATTTGCGGTATTTTTGCCCTATTACTGTCTACTCAAATTAAAGAATCATTGCCATCAGTAATCAAGTCACAGTCAGCAACAGAGGTAAATACAATTCAACGAGAGTTTTGGCAGCTTACTAAAGATCCTGCTTTATTGGTGCCAACTATCGTTTTACTGTTAATCGGCTTGGTTTTTGGGTCTTTAGTCGCTTTTCTGCCTTTATTTATTAAAGAATTACAATTAGATTTTAATGTGGGGCTGTTTTACACAGTAATCGCGATCGCCTCATTTACGGTGCGACTATTTGTAGGACAGGCAAGCGATCGCTATGGTCGTGGTTTGTTTATTAGTGCTGGTTTGGTTTGTTATATTCTCTCAATGCTTTTGCTTGCCCAGGCTAAGACTCCAATCATGTTTATCTTATCGGCGATCGCTGAAGGAACAGGAGCTGGTATCTTAATTCCCTTAGTTTTAGCCTTGATTTCTGATCGTTCTTATGGCAACGAAAGAGGTAAAGTTTTTGCTCTGTGTATGGGCGGTTTTGATGTTGGTATTGCTCTGGGAGGCTTAGTTCTTGGCTCTCTTGCTACTATTTTAGGAGGCTATCAGGGTATATTTGCAGTGGCTGCACTTTTATCCTTGGCTGCTTTGATTATCTTTGTTACCCAAGCAGGCAAAAATATGCGTCAATCTCTTAGTTTCGCCCTGGGTAAAGCTAAAGATGTCTATGCCTTAAATCAGTAGATTATTCACATAACGACTAAACTTGATTAGAAAAACTATCTTCCAGGCGATCAAGGATTGAATCATCTGCACCAGGAGTGCGCCAAAGTTGCTCTAAACCACTGGCAGGCATGGTTAAATACAATACATCTTGCGGTTGCAACAAGGTTTCTAATAATTGCCAACCGTGGAGCGTTTGATTTTTTCTTTCGATATATAAAGGCACAAAATCAGCTTTAATCGCTACCTCTCGAACAGTTTGATTACAAAAAGGATGTTTAGATGTAATCATGGTTGCCAAGGCTACCCAAAGTAAATCTTGAGTCATCCCATTGCCCAAAATTCTACCTCCCAAGGCTGCTGCCACAAAGGAATGAGTTGCTAATTCTACGGGTGATAAAACGTGATCAAACTCAAATACTTCCTGCATGGATTGAGCAAATTGAGGATCGCTACTACGAACGATAGTTTTTAAATAGGGTGCTAAGGCTTTTGCCGTTAAACAGATTTCCAAATTAATAGTGTCATGGCTAGTAACTGCAATTAAGCTAACTGCACGTTTGATATTAACCGCTTTGAGAGTAAAAGGCATACTGGCATCTTCAATGATCACGGGAATTCCCTGAGAGCGAGCGGAATGAAGAAAACGATTTTTTGGATCAGACTCGATTACCACTACCTCGTGTCCTTGAACATGAAGTTGTTGAGCAATTTTAATACCCAGTCCTCCCAAACCACAGACTACATAGTGATTGTGTCTGGGAATTTTGGCAGCGTCTATAGTCTGTCGAAAACGACTACCTAAAACAAAATCATTAATTAAGGCATAACAAATGCCAATCACTCCTGCACCGACGATCATCATCACCGTGGTAAAGATTTTTACGTAGTCAGAAGCTCCTTCCGCCACTTCTTCTTTTCCCCCTGCGCCAGTAATCATCCCCACGGAAAAATAGAGGGCATCAGCGATGGAAGTTTGGAGATTAACACTGACATAAATTAAGGTAGCTAAACCAATTACTCCCAACAAAGCCAGACTTACTAAAGTTACAGGACGAGCATAACGTTGATAATAAGGAATATTTAAAATTGCTTTGTAGAGTTTTTTCTGCAAAGATCGGCGTTTGGTAAAAACTTGAGGTTTAGTGCCGACAATTAAGCGATCGCCAGTTTGCAAACAATTATCTTTTTGAATTGCTGAAACTAAATCTATTTCGCCTGTTTTGGGTAGATAATAAATCAGCATTCGCTCTTGGTCATCCCATAATTCCTTCAGTTTCTTACCTAACCAGGGATGATGTTCATCAATAATTTCTTCTTGAATCGGCCAAGTACGATTAAATAACTGTAGTTGTCCAATAGCTTTATTACCCAAGGCTGCAAAGGTAAATAAGGGTGCAGATAAGGCAGCGACACTCATCGTAAAATGGTCTGGTAAAATTAGATCCAAGCGATCGCCCAAGGTATGATTGAGTAGACGATTGATAATCCGAATTTGAGGATTGAGAATTCTTGCCTGAGTTAAGATAGCTAAATTTAAAGCATCATCATCATGGACTAAAACGAGAGTTTTTGCCTGTCTAATTCCTGCTTGAATTAAAGTCGTATTTGCTCGTGGATCACCAACTATTATTTGTTTACTAGCTGTATCTACTGGACGATGGGTAATTGCTACTACTTCTGCCCCTTGTTGTTTTAATAAACTATAAATTTTTGACCCAGTACGCCCTAATCCACAAACAATAATTTTGGATTGCATAACCTTTGAGCAGGGTAGAAAAATACTTGTCCCTGACTGTTTAATTCTGCGTAACGAGTAAAAAATTTACTGTATATATTGACACTAGTAACTTCATTTATCATTTATCAACTTACTTTTTTCTCTAAGCGATCGCTAGCTATTGTTAAAATGACTTTTGTAATTATTACTTAACCAAATGTTAAATTAATTTTGCACAGGTACTTGGATCTTCAACATGGCATCTCTTTCTACTTCCCGTCAGTTAGCTTTTTTGGTACTCAAAAATATTTATCAACAGCAAGCTTACACTGATATTGCCTTAAATCGCGTCCTCAAGCCTGTAGATAAATCAGGGGAAATTAGCCAAGCTGATCGAGGTTTTGCCTGTGAATTGGTTTATGGAATTGTCCGTCGTCAGCGTACTTTAGACGCATTAATTGATTCCTTGGGTAAGAAAAAAGCTGCCCAACAACCCCCAGACTTAAGAATTATTCTGCACCTTGGCTTATATCAGTTACGCTATTTAGATCGTATTCCTGCTTCTGCTGCCGTAAATACCAGTGTGGAATTAACTAAAACTAACGGTATTGCTAAACTTGGTGGCGTAGTTAATGGTTTATTACGCGCTTATATTCGTCAAAGTGCCTCTAGTGATCCTTTGCAATTACCTGATGATCCCATCCAGAGATTGGGAATATTACACAGTTTCTCTGACTGGATTGTTGAGACTTGGCTGGAACAATTACCCCTTGAAGAAGTAGATCAGTTACTCGCCTGGTTTAATAACTCTCCCAAAATCGATCTGAGGGTAAATATTCTTCAAACCACAATCACAGAAGTCGAAACTGCCTTAATTAATGCTGGCGTGACTGTGACTCGTATACCAGGTTTACCCCAAGGTCTAAGAATCGCCAGTGCAGGGGCAATTACCGAGTTACCTGGATATAAGCAGGGGTGGTGGGTAGTTCAAGATGCTAGTGCGCAATTAGTGACGCATTTACTAGATCCGCAACCTGGGGAAACGATTATTGATGCCTGTGCTGCTCCTGGAGGAAAAACAACCCATATAGCCGAATTAATGACAGATAAAGGGCGAATTATAGCTTGCGATCGCGCTACTCAAAGATTAAAGAAAGTTAGGGAAAATGCTACCCGATTACAGTTGCAGTCTATTCAAATTCACGCAGGAGATAGTCGCAATTTAGAGCAATTTGCTAACATAGCCGAGAGAGTATTGTTGGATGCTCCTTGTTCGGGTTTAGGTACACTCCATAAACGTCCTGATATTAGATGGCGCAACTCATTTGAGTCAATTCAGGAAGTTATAAGTTTACAGAGACAACTATTAGAACAAGCAGCTACTTGGGTAAAAGCAAACGGTATTTTAGTTTATGCTACCTGTTCTCTTAATCTTTTGGAAAATGAAAAAGTAATACAATCATTTTTGGAACAACATCCCAACTGGAGTATTCAATCTCCCACTGATATGACTTTTAAAAACTTGGTGACGCCCGCAGGCTGGATTAAAATTTATCCCCATCGTCATAATATGGATGGATTTTTTATGGTGAGATTAGTACGAGATTGGTGAGATGTGGAGCAAAAAAATAAGAAAAATGAGACAAATTCTGAAAATTCTGATCGCTGCTGCTTGGATCGATGGTGTTATTCAACCAGAAGAGCGAACTTATCTGCGTCGTGTGGCTAAAGATTTTCAACTAGCTGAAGATCCTGAAATTAAACCACTATTGTCGGAATTAAAACCTGTTCAAGCTGTTGATTGTTATCAATGGTTAGATGAATATTTTGGTGAAAATCCTTCTTTAGAAGACTATCAAGAATTGCTAGAGAAAATTAGTGGTTTAATCTATAGCGATGGTTATGTGGATGTGCGGGAAGCAAAGTTAATTGAAATGATTAACAGTTGTGATCCTAATAGCCCAGACTGTCATAAGTCTATTTTGGATAAACTATTACGAAAAATTCAAAAGCTCTATAAAGCAGCAGTGGAACAACAGGTTTAGTCAAGTCAAAAGTCATTTCATTGAACATTTATCATTTATCATTTATCAACGATGTTTAATGTTTTGTCGCTCAATTCAATTGCGATCGCAATTCTAAGAAAATATTCCTCTCTATCGACTTTATGACAATGAATTAGGGACTCATTTTTATACCCCAGTCGTAAGCAATTCTTTCTTCTGACTTCTGACTTTTTATTTGTTTTTGGCAGAGATATATTTATCTGTTTCACGGAGTCTTTTGCTTAAAAAGCGACAAATTTCTAAAATAATGTGGGGACGTTGGGAGATTAGACTGATAAAGCGTTTCTTTTCTAGACAGAGTAAAATCGAGTCGTCGAGAGCGATCGCGCCATCCCAACGAGGAGCTTCATCAAAGAGGGCAATTTCACCAAAGTATTCCCCAGTCGTTAATTGTTTTATTTCTTGTTGTTGACCATCTAAGTCTTTGACAATTTGGATTCTACCTTCGGCAATAATGTATAAATGCCATCCCCAACTCCCTTCGGTGTAGATGGTTTCTCCTGCTAAGACTTGTTTTTGTTCTAAGGCTTGATCGATAGGAAATAGTTCATCTAGGGAGAGATTTTTAAATAGAGGGACGTTTCGGAGTAAAAGCAAACGATTCATAGAGTTGCTAACAGGATGGGTAAGCTGATCGGCAGCAGGAAAAATTTCCTTTGTTACTGATTTTACGATGGGATCGGGATCTTGAAGTAAAGCGGAGGGTATGACGGACAAGGCTACTGAAGCACCTGTTTTGATCCAATGATCGCTCGACTCTAAAGCTTCAAGTAGTATTTTATAGCCTTTGTTTCTCAACCATTGGGGAGTAGGTTCAATTTGGGTTTCGGGTTGTGCGGATACTGTCTGTTCTAATAAGGGTATTAAAGGTTGAATAAATCGACGATGATTTATTGATGATAAAACTTCTACCGCATTGGCTAAATCACGGCGATCGCTAGTTGCCAAAATCCTTGTTACTAAGTTAACTGTACTGCCATAGCCTAAACAAGAGAGGATATATAAGACTTTTTGTAATAAACGCTGCTGATAGTCTTTGATTGCTACCGCTAAAAATCGCCAGCTAGGATCTTGACTGGGTATCTGTTGTTGCCACTTGCGAATTAAAGTTAACTGTTGAAATTCGGGAACTAAATGTTTATATAAAATTTCGTTAGCCTGTTTGCTTTTTATTTTAGCAATCGTAGCGATCGCTGTATTGACAATTTCAGGATTACCCGCATTGAGATTATCTGTGGCAACTGCTAAACCTGCCTTACCATAAGCTGCCAAAGTACTAGCTACTTGTTGACGAACTTGAGGATCGCTATCTTTTAAACCAATCGTGATTGCTTCTAGCATTTCCTCACAACGAGTAATTTCTAGAAGTTTATAGGCTGCAATTCTGACTGTAGATTCAAAATGATTAATCTCTGCTAGGGCAATTTTAGCTAAATGACGGTCTTGAGGTAAAGCAAGACTAGCTAAAGCCTCCAAGGCTGATCTCCGTGCCTCTGGGCTAGTTTGGGGGAGTAAATATTCAATTAGGGTAATAAATTCGGGATTTTTACTTTGACTGACAACTCTGGCGATCGCTTTAGCTATATTGTCGCTAATCTCAATCTGCCAAAATTGTTCGGCAATTTTTCCATCTATATTTTCGGCAGCAGTAGCTTGGAAAGTAGCAATCAAACCCAAGATTTTGACTTCTTGCTCGGGATCGTTAATTAATTCTGTTAACTGCTGTGATTCAAAAGTATACTGGTTGGCAATCAGAACTTCTAAAGCCGTAGCACGAACAGTGGGATTAACATCAGTTAATAAATCGGCAAACTGTTTTAGAGTTGTTGCTTGGAAATGGTTACTAAATAATTTTAAGATTCCTTGACGGATGGCATGATCGGCTTCGGGTAATAAAGCTTGGATTTCGGGGAAAAATTGACTGGGGTTGCCGACATTTAATGCTAATTCTAAACCTTTGATTTGAGTATAGCGATCGCTGTCGGTTAAAAATTCCCGAATTAATTTACTTGACTGAGGCGGTAATTGGGTTTTTTCTTCACTAAAATCATCGAGATTGATTGTATCGGTGCGAATCATCGCCTCTAAACCTTGGATATAAAACCTTCCCATTGGTAAGCGTACCAATAATAAAATGCCAGTCAAACTAATTGCCAACTCAGCAATTTGATCTAAAGTTAAATAAAGGTTGCATAGCCACAATACTACTCCTGCTGTCGTTAAACCCAAAGAATAAATCAAACCATCGCTCAATGCCCGAATGCGCCCAATATATTGATGGGGAATGCCGTTATAGTTTAGTTGGTGGATGGGAAGATTAATTGATTTATAAAGAGCATCACCGTTAATCTGTAGCCCAATGGCTGCCATTAAATTGAAATTTAGTAACAATCCTCCTAAACTTAAAAGAGTTGTCACAGGATAAACAACATTGAGTCTAGCTACTCCTACACGCTTGAGCAACGGGCGAGTAAGACCATACAGAAATACCACCTGGATCAAGGAGATAACTATGCGCATTAACCCCAAAAATCCTGTTAAGCGAGATTCGTCAAAGTGCTGTCCGTAAATATTAAACCAAAGAAATTCCGAGCTTATATAAATAATGACTAGTAAAAAGGTGCTACTAGCCAAAAATAAAATTAAGGGATAACGTTTGATTAAATCAGGTAAAGTTTTTAAAGATTCAAGGATTCCTACATCTTCATCTTTAGCAGTAGTTTCCAGACGACGTTGAGAATTTTCTAGATAAACTAATTGTCCAAAAGCGATCGCCATGAACAAAGGTAAACTTAACAATAAATCCCGACTGGGGAAATAATGAGATAGTAACATTGTTAAACCTCCCCCTAACAACGTTCCTACCGCCTGAGCAATCCCAATAAAAGGAGCATATTGCTTATATTCTAGGGTAGTAAAATAATCTGTAAGTAACCCAGGATAGAGAATATTATTATTAAAATCCCACTGAAAAAAAATCGTGATCAAAATCACATAGTATACCCATACTGCTCCCAAATTAACTAGTAGTCTTAACCCCAACATTAAGGAAATCGACACTAAGAGAGCGTAGCGAAATATCTGAGGGCGACTAAAGCGATCAGCAATTTGCGAAAAAACACCGTAAGCAGGTAGAGAACATAAACCAATCAAAATAAACACCAGAGGCAACTTACCTGCCCCCACATGACTGACAAACGAAGAATTAGCGATCGCCATAGCAATGACGTTATAAGTCAAGACGCTAATTGCTAACAATAAAATTTGTGCCAAGCGGTTAAATTGATAAGAAGATAAACCCAAACGCTGTTCGATAGCTTGACTAATCATGGTGTTTTTTGTTCGCTTACTGGGTTAGTTACTGTCGCCGTTGAAAGTATTCCATCTTGAGTCTCTAAGTTTTTACTCTCCTTTTTGACGCTCACCGTACTAAAAGCAACGGTGATTCCTCCTGCACAGGGATCTTCTAAGACCTTTCCCCTTCAGAGGCTTGGACGGTGCGCCCCACCGCCACAGATTTAAGACCTCGCTGCATTACTACTTGAGCAGCAGCTACATCTCTATCGGTTGTATACCCACATTCAGAGCAAGAATGCACCCTTTCTGATAGTAGCTTTTTACCTGTTAATGTTTGACATCTGGGACAAGTTTGACTCGTGAGATTTGGATCTACTCGTTCAAAGTAAACATTTCGCTTGTGACAGACAAACTCAAGTATGCTCAAAAATTGACCAAAGCCAGCGTCTAGAGTATATTTTCTTAACATCCCCCTAGACATTGCTTTTAGGTTCAAATCTTCTGCAAATATCATTCCAGCTTCATCACATAATTGGTTAGCCATTTTGTAATGAAAATCTTTTCTGGTATTAGATATTTGCTCGTGCAGTCGAGATACTTTTGTACAAGCTTTTCTCCAATTACTAGACCCTTTTTTCTTGTTTCTCATCTTCCGTTGCAGCGATTTCAGCTTGCTAGAAAGTGAGACAAAAAACTTTGGTCTAGCAATTAGTTTACCCGTACTGGTACTCAAGAATTTCTCAAGACCCAAATCTACCCCTACTGGTTCACCATGAGGTAAAACATCTGGTACGGATACGTCCAATCTCAAAACTAACATTGCATACCAGCCAGAAGCGCGTCTAACCACTCTAACTTGCTTTAACTCAAAACCTTCAGGAATTTCTCTCGATTGGTGCATCTTTACCCACCCAATTTTAGGTAGTTTGACTGCACCCTGTCTTAGTGGCTTAACCCCTATTTGCTTGAAATTAAAAGACTTCATTCGACGAGTAGACTTAAAACGTGGAAACCCATATCCTCTATCCCACATTGCTACAAAGGCGTTCTCCAGTCGCTTTAAAGTTTCTTGTAAGACATGAACATGAACATTTCCTAATTCTTCAAAATCTTTTCTTGCTTGAGTTAAAGCTTTACATTGACTAGCAAAAGTAGGACGCTTGGTATCGGCAGATATAATGTATTCGCTCTTTAAACTACAGGCGTTAATTTCACACTTTCTTGAATTTACCCATGCCTTTCTTTCTGCCAGTGCATAGTTATAAACCTTGCGACAGGCGACTAACCAAGACTCAAATATCGAGACTTGTTCCAAAGTTGGCTTGAGCTTAAATTCATAAGTGCGGGCTATCATGACTAAAGTATACCATGTTTAGTCATAAATAGAAGCACGAGGCTTGTATCCCATTACCTTCGGTCACTTCATTTATATTAGTAGCAGGAATTAAAAATGCTAAACTAGCTGCAATTACCAAAAACCCTCCACCCATCACCACAGCTAGCAAGCGATTTTCGTGGAGTAAATGCTGCATAATCCAACCAAAACCCAAAGAGGCAACTATTTCTGGTAGAACAATAAAAAAATTAAAGATTCCTTGATAAATTCCCTGTCGTTGAGGCGGAATTAAGCCACTTAACATTGTGTAGGGAATAATTAACACACTTGACCAAGCTACCCCCAAACCTACCATTGCCAAGAGTAAAATATATTGATTGTCAATTACTAAAAGAGAAATTAAGCTAAAACCGCCACAAAGTAAACAAAGCCCATGAGTTATAGGACGACTAAGACGTTGAGCAACACGGGGCAAAACAAAAGAACAACCAATACAGACTGCATTGTAGACAGCAAAACAAATTCCTGCCCATTCGATTCCCTCACTATAGAGAGTCGAGTTTTGAGTAGTCGCACCAAAAATATTTCTTGCTACTGCGGGAGGGAAATACAGAAAAAAGCAAAATATCCCCAACCAAGTAAAAAACTGAATCCAGGCTAGCTGTTTCATTCTGACTGGCATTTGCCTTAATGTCTGCCAAGTTTCTCTCAAACTACTATTAATTCCGCCTTTACTAGCCTGTAGTTGCCGAAATTTAGTTAAATTTTGGGGTGGATACTCAGGAGTCGTCACAATTGTCCACAATACCGTACCTAAAAACAATACACCGCCAATGTAAAAAGAAACTTCCACCGTCAGAAGGATCTTACGCAGACGATTACTAACATTACTGATCTGAAAAACATGGCTAAGAATCCAGGGCAAAACAGAAGCGGAAACAGCACCTAAACCAAACATAATGCTTTGCATAGCGAACCCTTTAGTTCTTTGCTCTGAAGGCAATAAATCCCCTACAAAAGCTCGAAAAGGCACCATGCTCACGTTGGCACTGGTATCCAAAATCCATAACAATCCTGCTGCTAGCCACAGATTAGTACAGTTGGGCATCAAAATTAAGGCAATAAACGCCGAAATTGCCCCAACTAATAAATAAGGTCTTCTCCTACCCAAAGGAGTCCAAGTATAGTCACTCAAATTACCGACAATAGGTTGTACTAGTAAACCAGTCAAAGGGGCAGCTAGCCACAAGATTGGCAATTGATCGGCCTTTGCTCCCAAATGCTCAAAAATCGCACTCATGTTAGCCATTTGTAATCCCCAACCAAACTGAATACCCAAAAAACCCAAGTTCATGTTCCATAGTTGCCAAGAGTTCAATGGCGATTTGCTGTTAGATTGAACAGAATTCCCTGTGGTATTAAATTTTGGCAGTATTAACATACAGTTCAGTGGATGTGCAAAATTAATTTCCTGGTTGAGACAGGGAAAAGGGAAAGGGGAAAAAGGAAAAGGAAAAATAAAATGTGTAATTCATTTTCTTAGACACTTACAGTGAACAAGGGAGAAGACTAATGACTAATGACTAATCACCAATCCCCAATCCCCAATCACCAATCACCAATCAAAGTTATCGCAATGGCCACCAGGAAACTTTATCCCGAGTTGCTCCATAAACTACTTTTAATTCCTCTGGATTGATGACAGTAATTAAATCGTTTTGAGAGCCTTTTGATGATTTTAACAAGCCTACCTTCGTCATGCCTTTTAAAACTTGTTCTACAGTGCGATGATTAAGTTGGCAAGCCTTAGCAATCACCTCTATAGGTAGATCAAACACAAATGAACCATCACTCTGAGGTTGATTACCTAATTCTCGTTCTTGATAAATTAAAGCTCTTAGTAAAGCTGCTACAGCTTGAGGGGGATAGGTACTGCAATTAAGTAGATGATATTGGAATTTTTCTTGTAACTCAAACATCAATCCGTAGCGTTGACGAAATTCTTCTGAGTCTTGATGTATTGACCTAACTATTTCTAAAGGAATTTTGACTACATCTGCTGTTTTGTAGGCTTCTACCAAGCTTGGAAATGCTCTAGAGAAATTACCATAGCTAAAAGCTAAATTGTGCATCCCAAAGCAACTATTGGCATAGGTTATGGCAATAATACGATCTAGAGGGGTACTGCGAACTACAATCGGGCCTCCTTGGATTATTAAGTAAAGATACTCTAAAGACGTATCATTATTAAATGCTGTATAAACTGGACGACTAGAATACAGCTTTTCAACAATAAGTTGTTTGGAATCAATATACTCAATTAGCCAAGATTGGTCTAAATTTTTAAACAAAAAATTGTTTTGAGTTATATGTTCTATGGGATTTAGTTGTTGTGAATCTTGAGTTGACTTCCTCATTATTAATTAATATATTGTTGCTGCTTAAGTCGCGGATTATTTGACGATAATTTAATTTTAAAACTAAACCATGATTTGCCTTGAATTAAATTCAACTGAGATCGTGTTTGTATCCAGTTTGATTTACAACGATATCAACAACAGTCTGTTTATAACCAATTTCCCACCAATACAAAAGCAGACCAATAAAAAGGATGGTTAAAATCTGGGGAATTTATTAAAGTTAACTGCGCTTCACGTAAGGCTTGGGCTTTATTAATACTCGATCGCGAGTCCAATAACTGCTGATAAAATTTATTAATTAATTGAGTTGTAGATTCGTCCTTCACTGACCAGAGAGTAGCAAGAGTACTTCTAGCTCCCGAACGAACTGCCATGCCTGCCATACCCAAAGCAGCACGGTCATCTCCTGTAGCGGTTTGACAAGCACTGAGAACCATTAGTTCGATTGGTTTAGCTTGACTGGTTTCGCGAGTCCGCAGCAAGCTTTGTAATTCGTTGACTTTAATGCGGTTGTTCCAGGTGACAATAAATGTATCTTCTGGAGTAGAGCCAAATTGACCGTGAGTAGCTAGGTGAACAATAGGAGCAGCAGTTTTTTGTAGTTGTTTTTGGAGATTGGAGTCGGTAAATTCGCCGTTAAGCAGTAATTGAGAAGATAATTGCGCAGCAATTTGGGTTACTTCTTTTTCGACACCAGGCAAAGAGGTAAATCCCTGATTAGATTCGCTTACCCCAGCAATTATTGCCTGTAGTTTTTCAGTTTGCAAACCTTGAGAAGGCAGAAGTTGTAAACCAGGAGTTAGAGCAATATTGTATTTTTCGATCGCGTATTGTTTGCCATCAGATAATGCAGCCATTGGTATACCACGTAAACTGCCATCTAAGACAAAAGCCACCGTTTTAATCCCATTGTGACTCAAGTCTGCTTCTGCGGGTTTAATTAACCAATCATAGACTTGTTGGGATAATTGCAGCCGTTTTTGATTAGAAAAAATGGGATTGAGGGATTGATGTAAATTGGCGATAGTATTTTCGATCTCTGCTTGGGGTAAATAAGTAGAGTAATGACGCAGAGTATGATCTGGTAAAGACAGAATGACCGCCAACCGATCTGGTAGGATAATTGGATAAATTACGGCTGCGCTAGCATCGACTTCTTCTATTTGTTTGGGTTGAGCATCGAGACAAGCTTCTTGGAAAAAGTTTTCTAATTCTGCTAACTGAAGAGATTCGATTACTTCCCGTGCTTGTTGAAGTTGTTTTTGGTTAGGATTAACATCAAGCAATAATCCCACTAATTCTCGATAAACTGGTTCGACACTTTCACGAAAAGAAAACTGTGCGTCAGGATTAACTGCTACTAAAGAGCTTCGCAAGGATTGCAGGTTATTAACGGCTTCTGTGTAAGGTGCGATCGCTTTTTGTTTATCTCCTTGTGCCTGTAATAATCTACCAAGTTGCCACTGCCATTGATAATTAAGATCTTCAGCATTAATTGTTTGTGATAAGTTAAGTGCTTGTGTTGTAACCTCTTGAGCCGTTGACCATTTTTGTTGTTGTTCGTAAAAATACCCCAGAGTACCTAAACTAGAGGATTCTGCACGTATATCTTGTAGTTCTCTAGCTTGTTTAAGGTTTTCTTGCAGTAAAGATTCAATTTCGGCTGTATATTTCGTTGCATTGGTATTTTTTGCCTGGAGATCAATCAAATTTTTAGCTAAATTGACCTTTGCATAAATTGTTGGACGACTTAGGGATAACTTAGCCAGATTCGATTTAATTTTGGGTAATATAGTCTCGGCAGTTTCCTGTTGCTTAGTAATAATTAAAGAACTAAGTAAGTTTAATTGTGCTTCTACCTTCGTAATCGGCTGAATACTAAGATCAGCAGCTTGTTGATAAAAAGCGATCGCAGTTTGATAATTTCCTTGGAGCTTAGTAGTATTGCCTAAACTAAACAGAGTTGCTGCTTGTTCTTCGGGTAAATTAAACTTCTGAGCGATCGCTAAACTTGCTTCTAGAACTTTTTGAGACTGATGAAGATCGCCAATAGTTTGTAAAGTCGTTCCCAAACTGCGGAGTAATTTGGTTTTGAGGAATGGATCGCTTTGTTCGTTTAACTGCTGTTGTGTCTGTTCTAGTAGTTTTTGCGATCGCCGATGTAATCCTAATGTTTGTAATGCTTGTGCTTGATTAATTTGACTACCAATTACACCAATTTCATCCCCAGCCTTTTCATAAGTAGCTGTTGCTTGTTGCCAAGTTTCTAAAGCAGATTGTGATTGACCTGTAGCTAATTCTAAACTGCCTTTACTATTTAAAGCCTGACCTAAAAAGGGAAGATATTCATCTGATAATGGCGATGAAGACCTACGCGATCGCTGTTGTAATAATTCTAGACTGAGAGCGTTAGATTTTTTCGCTTCTTCCCATTTTCCTAATTTTTGATAAGCTAACGAAAGATAATTTAAACTAGATACCTGTAAAGCGTGATCGCCCTGTTGTTGGTATATTTGTTCTCCTTCTTGCCAAGCCTTAATAGCTTCTGTATATCTACCTGCTTCATAAGCAATTCGACCTTGCTCAATCAGATTTAAAGACTTGTTGGATACCTTAACCATTTGCTCTGGAATAGATGGTTGAGCTATAACTGGAATAGCGATCGCTAGAGTTAAAGTAATTAATCCTAGACAAAGAGAAGTGCTTAAAGAGCGAAGCAGTTTAATCATAAAAGTCAAAAGTCAAAAGTCAAAAGTTAAAAGTTAAAAAATTATTTAAACCCTGTCTATGCAGAAAACTGGAGTTATTGGAGTTGAGAAGTATTACCCTACTACCTACTACCTACTACCTACTACCTACTACCTACTACCTACTACCTACTACTTACTACCTAAAAATCACCACATTTTAGCGTCGGTTGCCAAAAGGTTTGAGGTGTTATTTGGGGAGTAGCAGCAACAAGTTCAACCTTGCCTTTGTGATTGATAATCCACCCTTCGGATTCAACAATTGTCTGAACATTGGCTGATTGCTTTGAATTCAAATTGGTTGATTGCGGTTGATTATTGTCAAAATCAGGAAGATTATTAGCTAATTGCCGAAAATCTTGCCAAGTAGTTTGTCCTTTGAGATATTGTTCTGGATTTTCAGGTATACCACCTTTACCTGACACCACAAATGTATTAGTTTCTGGAATGGGACAACTACTGACAATTACTGCTTCAGGAGCAGAAATGATATTAGGTAACTGTACTGTACTGAGCTTTTTATTAGATTCGGTGTTATTGATTTCCACAACTCCATCAACACCAAACTTAGAACTGGCAGTAATTTCACTATCTGCATCGAAGAAAATGCCTGTGGAGTTAATTTGAATATTTCCTCCTTGTCCTAATACGGCATCTGCTTTGATATCACTATTATTGCGCCCGATAATAAAATCACTATTATCGATGAAGATATTACCACCACCTCCCGTACTATCTAGGACGCTGGTACTGATTAAACTGTTGTTATCAAGAAAGATTGAATCTGTAACCAACTTAATCTCACCACCGCCAGTTTGAGTCGAGGTAGCGGTAATTTGACCTTCATTAAGATTTAAAGAATCAGACGCGATCGCGATATTACCAGCTTGACCTAATCCTGTACTATTAGTAGATACTTGTCCCTGATTATTTAAATTAAAGTCAGTCGCGGATATATTTATACTGCCAGCATCCCCTTCACCTCTGGTTTCTGAAATAATTTGACTGTAATTATTTAAAGCAATATCGCCAGCAACATTTAAAGTAATATTGCCACCAGTTTGAGCATTATTGGAAGTGGTAATACTGCTAAACTCTTCAGGATTACTGCTATCCAGTTGTAAAGAGTTAACATTAATATTGATCTTGCCTGGTGATCCTTGTCCAGGGGGAGTATCAGAGTTGCGACTAGCAAAATTACTAGCACTAATAGTTGCACCATCAGTTAGAGAAAGGCGATCGCTGGTTAGATTAATCTCGCCACCATTACCGCGATCAATAATTGCACTAGAGAATAAACCGCTAGCACCAAAGTCACTAGCACCAATCAGTTCAATATTGTCAGCTTCAAGATCTAAAATACCTGCATTGCCTATACCTCTAGTAGCAACTGCAATTTGCGCTCCATCGGTTATCAGTAAATTACTGGTGTCAATTTGTAAATTACCACCATTACCTAAAGCTCCTTCTTCAACCGTGCTAAATAAGCCACTAGGAGTTCCCCCTGGAGAAGCTCCAACTAATTGAATTTCATTTGCCTTAACGGTTAAATTACCTGCATCTCCCTCGCCCAAAGTAGCTGCCATCGCCCGTGCGCCATCGGCAATATATAATGAATCAGCTTCGATCTCTAAACTGCCACCTTTACCTGTTGAATCATAATCTGCGCTGGCGAATAAACCACTAGAACCAAGATATCTTGCACCACCTATCAACTCAATTTCATTAGCTTTAACGTTAAGCCTACCTGCATCACCATCGCCAAAAGTATTGACGTTAATCTGTGCGCCATCAGCAACCAAGAGATAATCCGCTTCAATGTTAATATCTCCCCCTGCGCCAGTTTGTCCTATATCAGCTTGAGCAAATAAACCGCTCTTAAAAGTATTTAAATCTTCATCGACAAAACCGCCTAATATTTCAATTTCATCGGCTTTAACTGTTAAAGTTCCAGCATCCCCCAAACCAAAAGTATTAACGTTAACCTGTGCGCCATCACCAACGTAAAGATAACCAGTATCTATTAGAGCATCACCGCCATCTCCTGCTGCCCCTATATCGACATTAGTAAACGTAGAGCTAGTAAAACCATTATCTGCGACACCATATATTTCTGTCTCTTCTGCTTCAATGGTTAACGAGCCACCATTACCGTCACCTCTAGTATCAGTTAAAATTGCCGAACCATCGGTAAGACTAACAAAACCACCTTTAACTCGAACTCTTCCTCCACTATTACCACTTGCTTCTAAAGATGCAGCTTGAGATAAATTAATATCTTGGAAAGTGCCAACGTTTTCGTAGCCTAACTTCCAACCTAAAGTGTCAGGAGTAAGCTGAACTGTTCCTTCACCTACACTACCCAGTTCAATATTGCCTTCTGGTGCAGTTAAGTTACCGCCTTCAACAAAGACATTCCCCCCTACTAAAGCTAAAGTTTTCTCTGGCTTGACTGCCAATCCTTCAGGTCTTTGATTGCGATCTACAGTATAAGTATTCAAGTCAATAAATAAATTATTACCAGAACCTTGAACAGTAATATCTCCGTTTTCTCCTCCATACTGCATCCCAACAGGAATACTAACTGTTAATAAAGGTGCAGCATCGGGATTTACCGCACTGAATTCTGTACCATCAGCAAATTTTAGACTATCTGCGGTACTACCAATAAATGAACCACCCAGATCTAAAGCTGCATTTTCACCAAAGATAATGCCATTAGGATTGATTAAAAATAAGTTAGCCGTACCATTAGCTTTAATTAAGCCACCAATTTCGGAAATTGAACTACCTGTAACACGAGTGATAATATTGGCAATATTGGCTGCATTATCAAAAAATGCGGTTTGCCCATTCAGGACTGAAAATTGCTCAAAACTGTGAAAAAGATTAGTATCCTTGATTGTTCCCCCTGTAATTTCCACCAAGTTACCGTTAGGAGTAACAAGGGAATTTTCAGGTAGAGTGTTATCTGGAATTACTTGAGCAGATACACTTGCTTTTGAAGTGACAAGCAAAATTAAACCAAACGGTAAAAACCATAACTTGAGGTTTTGGTTGAGTTCTGAGATATGGGAATTACAATTATAGAGCATTGGTTATCACAGATAAAGAGCGAACGATCTGCTTGACAAATAGCATCACAGTTCTATGATTCCCAAAAATATTCTACAAATTACAATCACAAAAAAAATCCTGCCGATAATTAGCAGGAAATGAAAATTGTTAAATCTATACAAATATCCTTGATTACTGACCCGTAGAGATATTAGTTAATCGCCGTGATTAAAAGCTCTCTATCAAGATTTAGCATCTCCTCCAGTGATTCTAAAGATAAGTCAGCTAATAGATCTAAATCCAAACTGGTTGATTCCGAAGCAACTATTTCATTATTTTCAATCAACTGCACTACTGCTTGCTCAACTGACAACTGTTTCTCGCTAGTATTGTCCTGAGATTTCTCTTCCAATTGATTTTGAGTAGAAAGGTTGTTGCTAGTAAATTGGGCAAAATAATTGTTAATAGAAAATTCTGTCAGCTTTAATTCAGGTTTAAAATCCATTACTTCGATATCTAAAGTTTGGAACATAATATGCTGCCATAAACCAACTTGCCAAGAACCCCCAGTACTACTACCGCTGCGACCTTTGTAAACTAAAGTTGCGTCGATCATTGTTTGAACATCATTAGTGCGGTCTAAGATTAGGGCAGTTTGAAGATTACTAAGGGATTTATTATATAGTGTCTGGCTATCTAACTGTTGTGTACCCACATTCCAACCAATGGCATCAAAAAGTTGTTTATCTAGATTAGTAATTACTCTTTTTTGACTTAAGCCTAAAACTGGATCCATAATGCCTAAAGCGTTATCTTGTCGTTTCCAATGACTAGCTTGAGAACCGTCGCCACCTAAATTAGTCATTTCTCCAGTCGCAAAGTAGGCTACTGCACTACCACCTGAACCAGTAAAAGATAGATAAGGATTACCACCAACAGACATATCAATCCAGTTTTCATTATTGCCACCACTCATTTTGTAGCTATCTTGAGAGTAACGCAACATATCTAAAGGAGTAGCGTTGTTGAGCTTTCCTATTAACTTGGCATAATAATCGTCTTCATTACCTTGGTTAGTATTAAGTTGACCTGCTAACCAATTAGCCTGATCTAATCCACTAATAAACCCTAAAGTATGACCGATTTCATGAATAGCAACGCTGAGAAAATCTAATTTATTTTGAGCAATCAGATTATTTTGATAGTCATAGTTCCATCGAATATTGTTTAAATTGCCATCGTTGACACCATCAAGATTACGCATCATAATATAGCCATCTAAATTAGTACTCTGAGCATTTACTAGACCTAAAGCCTTAGCATTGGCACGAGTCATATTCAAATACTCATTATTATCAATTTTGTAGCCTTTATCGTAGTATTGACTATTAAAGTAAGCAGTAAATCTATCAGGTTCATTTTGTTGATTGTTATTAATCAAACTATCCACACTTGAAGTAATATCTTGTTGGAGTTTGTTGCGATAGTCTTGATATCTAACATTATCTTGTATTGCGGGTAATGCTCCCCCGATTACATTTTCAGGTAAATAGTCAGTCATTTCCACATGAAAGTTCATAGTGACATTATCTTTTAAATAATGCGACCAAAATTCCCCTGCCATTTCAAAGCCAATAATCTGTTCTGCTGTTGTGCCAGGTGCATAACTAAATTCAAATTGTGTGCCTACTTCTAATCCTGTCATATCTGTTTATTTTTAAATAACTATGATTAATAAATTGATTTATTTATTAGCTAATACCAAACAATTATTACTATTTGGTTGCTGTAACTAATTTAATTCAACAGGTCATTACTTTGGGTGTAGATTTTGTGAATATTTGAGCGTAATAAATAAAGAGATGGTTAATTTTTAAGTCATTTTTTCTGACAATGATTGATGTTTTTACTTAGCAGTAAAATATTATTAAGTATTTCTTCGGAGTAATACAGAGGAACAATCACAGGATTGCCAAACTAAAAAAAGAACAATTAAAGCAGAAGCTTATTTCCAAGATTTATGACAAAAATAATTTTAAAACTAGCAATTAGGAAATATTTTAATTTTCAGTATTTACTCGTATATCATCAAATTTCAACTTAACTCAAAAGTGATTAAACAATCATGAAAAATTTATACATTTTAGGAAATTGTTGAGTTAGAATCTGAGCAATTATCTGATTTAAGATTATATTTAAAAACATGAAAGATATTTTATTAAACTACTTAATTAAAACAAGCGACTTTTTTCTAGCTAAATCTAAAGCTAATAAATCAAGAAAATCCCCAGTCAAATCTCCACTAATATTGTGGGGGTTGACTATATTAATTACTCCTTTTTCACAAAGCCAAGCGATCGCTCAAGAAACTTCTAAGTCTACTGCTGTTAAACCTGCCGTTGGTCAAGCACAGGGTATACCAGCCCCTTCGGTCAAAGGCTTGAAAGTGACTTTTAATCCCCCAGCAGGAGATAAACCTAAAATTAGTACAGGAGGTGCATCTCGTAGTCATGGACAATGTATTAATCAGGCAGAAAATTCTGCTCTACCATTTGCAGCTTTAATTCCTACTTCCGCTCTAGGATTAACTGTTGCTTCCCATCCTACTTTATTGGCTTATTTACCTGAAACTAATGCCTCAAAAGTCTTGTTTAGCTGGCAAGATGAAAATAATCAAGAACACTATCAAACTATCTTACCTATTGAAAACAAAACAGGGATTATCAGTTTAACTCTTCCTGAAGATGCTCCACCTTTAGAAGTAGGCAAAAATTATCAATGGGCATTAGCTGTCATGTGTGATGGTCGCTTACAACCAGATAGTCCAATGATTCAAGGACAAATTAAGCGAGTTGAAATAACATCAAGTTTAAGCGATCGCCTGAAGAATGCCAATCCTTTAGAAACTGCTGCGCTCTATGCTGAAGCGGGTATTTGGTATGAAACGGTGGCAACCTTAGCCCAATTAACAGCAAATCAACCTAATAATTCTGATATAAAATCTAACTGGCAAAATTTGCTGACTTCTGTCGGGTTAGAAAAAGTTGCTACTACTCCATTGGTAAAATAAGAGAATAATAGTTTATGAAATGGTTGCGTATAATTTCACCGATCGCCTTGGGGATTTCTGGAGTAGTAATCACTGCCAGTTATACGGGACTATTTCAAACTTTAGAATTGTCTATTTTTGACTGGTGGTTTCGTCTTCGTCCTGCTGAAGCAAGAGAGGAGAGAATTGTCGTTGTTACCATTAGTGAATCTGACATTAATCATCTCGGACAATGGCCCATTTCTGACGAAATTTTAAGTCAAGTAATTACTCAAATCAAGCTGCAACAACCCAGAGCTATTGGTTTAGATATCTATCGCGATTTACCCGTGCAACCTGGGACAAAAAAATTAGCCTCAGTTTTACGCTCTACCCCGAATTTGGTGGGTGTGGAGAAAGCGATCGATAAAACAGTCAACCCATCACCAATATTAAAAGCACAAGAACAAGTTGCTTTAGCAGATTTAATAATAGACCCTGATAGTAAGGTGCGTCGAGGTTTGCTTTCAATTCAACTGGATAATGGTGAAGTTCAACTTGGTTTAGCTACCAGATTAGCTTTAATGTATTTAGCAGCAGAAGGGGTTGAATTGCAACCTGTGGGAAATACAACCAAGCGATCGCTGGGCAAGGCTGTATTTAGTCCTTTCAACCAGAATGATGGAGGTTATATTCGCGCTGATGCAGGTGGATTTCAAATTTTACTCAATTTTCGGGGTACAGAGTCAAGTTTTCATCACGTATCGATAGTTGATGTTTTAAAAGGAAACATCCCAGAAGATTTAATGCGCGATCGCATTGTCTTAATCGGCTCAACTGCTCCGAGTCTTAACGATTTATTTACTAGTCCTTACGCTGGTGAGCGCGATAAATCTCAGTATTTAGCAGGTGTGTTTATTCATGCTAATCTTACCAGTCAAATTCTCAATGCTGCTTTGGATGGACGTAAATTAATCAAGGTTGTCAGTGAGCCTCTAGAATGGCTTTGGATTTTACTTTGGACTAGTACAGGCTCTGGAATTAGTTTATTAATGCTCCATCGCAGTAACTTTTCTAAAGAGAATTTATCTTTAGTTAAGTCCACTTGTATCTGTATAGTTTTACCTGGAATTATTTTATTGGGTAGTGGGTATCTGTTATTTTTATCTGGTTGGTGGTTACCAGTTACCACCCCTTTATTGGCGTTAATAGGTTCAACTGTAGTTGTCAGCAATTATCACCAGCAAAATCAAAAAAAACTCGCTTTTATCGATGGTTTAACTCAAATCCCCAATCGTCGCTTTTTTGATCAATTTTTAGAGCAACATTGGCTAGAAAGTAAAAGAAAGCATCAAAGTCTGTGTTTAATTCTTTGTGATGTGGATCATTTTAAAAAATATAATGACACTTACGGTCATCAGGCAGGAGATTTATGTCTGCAAAAAGTAGCTGAAATTATCAGTCAAGCTGTAGGCTCTAATGATTTGGCTGCTCGGTATGGAGGAGAAGAATTTGCTGTAATTATACCTAATGCCTCCCCAGAAGTTGCCATAATGATGGCTAAAAACATTGGCGATCGCTTAAGAGCTTTACAACTTCCCCATTCTAGTTCTCAAGCTAGCAAATATGTTACCCTCAGTTGCGGTGTAGCTAGCACCAGTAAACATTTAGTAACTTCTCCAGAAGATTTAATCAAACAAGCTGATCTCGCTTTATACCAAGCTAAAGAACAAGGTCGCGATCGCGCAGTTTTAGCTTAATCTAGACCGCTTGACGTTGCTAATTTGAAGCGTGTCACAATAAATTTAGGAATGTAAATTAAGATGAGTTTTGATGAAATTACCAGAATTAAGTGTTCAAACTATTGATCGTTTAGTGGAAATGGCTTGGGAGGATCGCACTCCTTTTGCAGCCATTGAAACTCAATTTGGTTTGCAAGAAAAACAGGTAATTGCTTTAATGCGAAGAGAAATGAAACCTTCTAGCTTTAAGATGTGGCGCAAGCGAGTTACGGGACGTAAAACTAAACACTTGGCTAAAAGAGATTTCTTGGCAGGCAGGTTTCGTTGTAAAGAACAAAAATAAAAACTTTACGTTCGTAATGCAAAGAAACTATTACAAATAACCAAAAAATATATCGAAACCAAACATATCAACATAAAAATTATTATTAATTGGCTAGCAATTAAATTACAAGTAATAATGTTAACAAGCAGATTTTGAATAAAAATCAAGTATATAGTTATTAACTTAACTATATTTACGCATAATTTAAGCTAGCTAATAATCTATGGATGTTAATCAGTTATTAAGATTTTACGAACAAGGTTATAGAGACTTTACTGGGGTGGATTTAAGAGGGGCAGATTTATCAGGAGCTATGTTAATGTCTGTCAATTTAACAGGTGCTAATTTGATGGGGGCAAACTTAAGTCGTGCTTTTTTAACTAAATCTAATTTGACTGGAGCAAGTTTGAACTGGGCAAATCTTAGCTACGCCAAAATGAGTGAAACTAATTTACAACAAGCAGATTTAACCAAAGCTAATTTAACTGGCGCATTTATGGTTAAATCACAATTAGTAGAAGCAAAACTAAGCGGAGCAAATCTTTCTCATACAAATCTTCGAGCCTCTAATTTATTAGCTGCCAATATATGTGGTGCCAAATTACAAAAAGTTAATTTAAGACAAGCAAATCTTAATCAAGTTAACTTTAACTGGGCAAATTTAAATGAAGGACGATTAATTGGGGCGCAGTTACAAAATGTTTGTTTAACTGATGTAAATCTTAGTCAAACATTTTTAATTGATATTGATTTAAGTGGTGCTAATTTAACTGGTATTAATTTGAGTAATGCTAAACTTGCTAGAGCTAATTTAAGTAATACTAATTTAAGTAATGCTAATTTAACAAAGGCTCGGCTTAAAAATGTTAATCTTAGTCATGCCAACTTAAAAAATGTTAATTTTCAAGAAGCTCGGCTCAAAGAAGGAAATCTTGATCACGCTAATTTAAAAAATGCCGATTTGAGTAATGCTGATCTATCTGGTGCTTCCTTCAAGCAAGCAGACTTAAGTAATGCCAACTTAAGTAATGCCAATTTAAATAATACTAATTTTGAACAAGCAATCCTCCACAACACAATTTTAGATGACCTTTCATTGCTGGAAACTATATTTGCAGCAGCCCAAAGTCAATATAATTATGCTCATTCTGATCAGTATCAAGTAAAATTTGCTTAATTAAATTAATTATGGAATCAAATACTAACCACATTGTGGTGTTAGTAACTGTTGCTTCGTTAAAAGAGGGAGAAGCGATCGCTCGTAGTCTGTTAACTGAGAAATTAGCTGCTTGTATTAATATTTTTCCTGTTAATTCTTTATATGTTTGGCAGGGAGAAATTAACCACGATCAAGAATATCAATTGATTATCAAAACTAATTTAAACAAGTTTGATGAGCTTGCTGACCACATAAAACCACTCCATAGTTACGAAGTCCCCGAAATTATTGCTCTACCAATTCTTACTGGTTCAGAATCTTATTTAAATTGGCTATCTACAAGTATCGCAGTACATTAATTAGCTTTGAAAAAAAAATATCGACTCGAAAGTAGCAAGTAGCAGATAGCAGATAGCAATTTTAAAAATTTGAATGCAGTCAATTCACATCAACCATATTTATTGAATATTTATCCTGGGTAATCGATGCTTGAAACCACAAAGAATTTCCCAAGAAATAGTGTTAAGAACATTCGCCCAATCGTCAGCAGTAATTTGTAAATTATTTTGTTGACCAATTAAAGTGACAATATCTCCCGCTTGGAGGTTAGGAACATTATCTACATTCAGCATTAACTGATCCATAGTAATTGTACCAATTTGGGAAACTAATTTTCCTGCCACAATTGCCTGGAGATGATTAGATAAATTACGAGGAATACCATCTGCATAACCAATACCTACTACGGCAACTTTAGTAGCTTTTTGAGTAATAAATTTACGACCATAACTAACCCCTTCGCCAGCAGGAATGGTTTTAATCTGAGCAATTTTAGCTTTAACTTGTAAGACTGGTTGCAGTTCCAGTGTTGATTGTAAATGGGGAGCAGGATATAATCCATAAAGAGCGAGTCCAACTCTGACTAAATCATAGTGGCAAGAGCGATCGCTTAAAGTGGCTGCGGAATTGGCTAGATGTATTTTGGGAGGAGTAAAGCCTCTAGCTTCTAATTGTTTAATTGCCTGACGAAAACGTCGATGTTGTAAATTCATCAAAGTGCGATCGCTTTCATCGGCGGTGGCAAAATGAGAGTAAATACTGGCGATCTTTAAATTAGGTAAAGTTGCTAATAATTCTACAAACTCTACGGCTTGCTGCCAATTAGTACCTAAACGCGACATTCCCGTATCCAACTTCAAATGTACAGATAAAGAACCGCCAATAGTGGCTAAAGTTGAAGCAAAGACTAGAGCTTGTTCTGAGTTACAAATAGTAGGTTCTAACTGCCAAGCTGCGATGGCTTTAATATCTTCGGGGGCATTAATTGCTCCTAAAATCAAAATAGGAGCGTTAATTCCAGCTTGACGTAATTCTACCCCTTCAGCGAGAGTGGCGATCGCTAAACAATCAGCACCATTAGCTAAGGCGGTTGACGCTACAGTCACAGCACCATGACCATAAGCATCTGCTTTCACTACTGCCATTAGTTTCGTGGTAGGAGCAAGGAAATTTTTGAGAGTTCGGACGTTATGAGCGAGGGCGGTTAAATCAATTTCTACCCAAGCACGCTGACGATTAACTAGAAGCGATAAGGCAGCTTGTGATTCTGATGCTGAATCTATTTTACTCTGCGGTTGCCAACTTACCATATTTAAAAATAGCTTGTGATCCTGATGTTGCTGATATTATTCACTAAATGTTAGTCCAGAATCAAATAAGGTCAAGCACTTGTAATTTCATTACGTTAAACTAATCTCTAAGCCTGAAGTGATCGTTAGGAACTACATTAATTAATTGGTCTGTGTTACTATCTCTGAATAAATAATATAAGTCTTTATTATGGGTAAGGTCTTAGTCTTAAACGCCTCCTATGAACCCTTAAATATCACCAGTTGGCGCAGAGCGGTGGTATTGCTGCTGAAAGGTAAAGCTGAACAATTAGAGCATAGGGGTAAAGTAATATATACCGAGTTTCCCCTACCAACGGTAATTCGACTGCGTTATTATGTAAGAGTACCATACAAAGAAATTCCCCTCACTCGTCGTAATGTATTGGAAAGAGATAGTCATAGCTGCCAGTACTGCAAATCCAAAGGAGATCAGCTTACAATTGATCATGTAATCCCGCGATCGCGCGGTGGAGGAGATACTTGGGAAAATTTAGTGGCAGCCTGTGTTCGGTGTAACGTCAAAAAAGGTAGTAGAACTCCTAAAGAAGCGGATATGACCTTGTTAACTAAACCCCGTCGTCCTTATAGTAGCTTGCATTTTGAATTAATAAAATATACTCAAGGAAACTCCAATCAAGAGTGGAAGAAATATGTAATCGGTATTTAATTCTATAGACAGTCGCTTATTATATTGGTTAATGATAAACTCGTAGCTCTAGATAAATAAAAATGTATATATATACCTTATTACTCGGTAATCTGATTGATTACCAATAACCTAGTTTATGTCCTCAAATCTTAACACCTCTCTCGAACACCGTCTTGTACACAAAAAAGTAGCTGCTCAAAAACAGTTAGAAGCAATTGATAATCATCAGTTTAATTTAGAAAATAAAAAAAACACTGATTTAATCAAAATTATTCAAAAATTGCGTCAAACTTTAGAGCAACATCAGGGAGAAAGACAAATTGTCATCATTCAAGATTTCCCTGATCCCGATGCTTTATCTAGTGCTTGGGCGTACCAACTAATTGCTGCTAATTATGATATTACCTGTGATATTGTTTATGGCGGTACATTGTCTCATCAAGAAAATATTGCCCTAGTTAGACTCACAGGTTTACCTGCTCGAAGAATAGTTAACAATGCTTTAAAACCAGAAGATTTATCTGTATATCAAGGTTGTGTTTTGGTTGATAGTCAAGGGACAAATAGCCAATTATATCCTTTGGTAGAACAAGCCCAAATTCCCTTGATGGTAGTCATTGATCACCATAGCAAACAAAAAGATTTAGAAGCCGAATTTATCGATTTACGTCCGCAAACCAGAGCGACAGCTACTATCTTGACTCAATATATCCAAGAAGGATTACTACAACTTGATAGTAGCAATGAAACCCATATTCAGTGTGCAACTGCTTTGATGCATGGTATACGTTCGGATACCAATCGTTTAATGCAGGCAAAAGAAGAAGATTTCATGGCTGCTGCTTATCTAAGTCGTTTTTATGACTCACAACTGTTAAATGCCGTACTACAGTCAGCGCGATCGCGCCGAGTGATGGATGTAATTGAACGCGCCCTCAGAAACCGCATTATTAAAAATAATTTTTCACTCTCAGGAGTAGGCTATCTACGTTATGATGACCGCGATGCAATCCCACAAGCAGCCGACTTTTTAGTGACAGAGGAAGATATTCATACGGCTGTAGTCTATGGTATTGTACATAACGAGGATGATGATAACGAACTGGTAATAGGCTCGTTAAGAACTACCAAGTTAACTTTAGACCCTGACGAATTTATCAAAGAAACTTTAGGCACAGATCCCCAAGGAAGATTTTTTGGTGGTGGTCGTTATATGGCAGGCGGATTTGAAGTTCCGATCGGCTTTTTAAACAGCTTTAATGATAATGCGGAATATACCAAACTCAAATGGGAAGTTTTTGATACTCAGATTAAACAAAAGCTTATGCGTTTGGTTGAGCCTGGAGATAACATGATCTCAAGTGATTAAATAAGTTAATTTTAATTTCAGATGGAAATTTATTTGGTGCGTCATGGTCTTGCTGGTGAACATGGTACTTATGCCGATGATCGCCAGCGTCCCCTAACCAATAAAGGTCGTCAGAAGACAACTCTGGTAGCAGAGCGTTTACTAGCTATTGGAGTCAAGTTTGACTTAATCTTGAGCAGTCCTTTAGTAAGAGCCTCTCAAACCGCAGAAATTCTGCAACAACAAGGTTTATCATCAACTCTTGAAACTTATTCACCTCTCCAACCCGATGGTGAGATAGAAGAATGGCTACAGTGGCTACAGCAATGGCAACCTGAACATCCTGATAGTACTGTAGCTTTAGTTGGGCATCAACCCGATTTAGGCAATTGGGCGGAAAGACTAATTTGGGGAACTGTTAAAGGACAGTTAGTAGTTAAAAAAGCAGGTGTAATTGGTTTAAGTTTGCCTCCTATTGGAACACCAATTGCCAGAAGTACCTTGTTTTTGCTGACCTCTCCTAAATGGCTGATTTTATAGCCGTACAAAATTAGCTTAGGACAATTAGGATTATCGGCTCGAAGGTAGTAGGTAGTAGGTAGTAGATATTAGCTAGTAGGTTGGGTTTCGTTCCTCAACCCAACGCTCAAATGTGCATTTCTGCGACAATCATTTATTATTGCTGCTAGTAGTTATTCTTTAATAGTTGACATTTACATTCCCAAGCGAGCGATCGCGATAAGCTAAAGAGCATTTAAATTGTGTATTATTCTGTTAATAAACTACGCTACAAACCCTTGTTCTGACTCCTGACTCCTATCTTAACTATTGATTTAAGTGCGTAACAGCTTATTAATATTCTAGCATCGCGTCCCAATCTCAAATGTACATTTCGTGTTGGGTTGCGCTACCGCTTAACCCAACCTACTTAACTATTTAAATAAAACAATTATTTCAAACTTTAAAATAATTTAAAATATAGCTGAAAATAAGCGAATGAAATGGTAGTATTCTTGAAACTCTATATTAAAACTCAACAACCATACTACCGTGTCCAAGTCTTTTTCTCTTCGCGCACTTTTTTTCATCTCACGTCGATTTGGTATCACTTCTCTTTTTCAGACTTCTCTCTGTAGGGTAGAGTCGAGGGAGGCGTAATAGCCTCGCCCCTCTCTTTGAAATCCGAGCGTGCGATTTTCACCGCACTCGGCTTCCGAAACTCTTAGCTATTGCTTTTCCTAAAGGATACGCTTTGCTATGCTCATGTGTTCGTAT
>JBOFLX010000097.1:0-13304 GCA_051658085.1 Waterburya sp. | reverse complement strand
TGTTCGTTCCATCTCTCGTAAATCCCTTCACACCATCCATCTGAGCAACAGAAAGTCGGCAAAACAATTTGTTAAATTCAGAGAGTTCGCCAAGTTGTTTATCCAAAAACTTTTGTTGTTCTCTAACTAATTCAGCTATACTCCGATGAACTCGATAAAATCGCCAATATTTGCGTTTTTGTACCCATCTTTTTAAAAACCATTGTTCGCCTTCTTTTTTGAGGCATTGACGAGGCATTCTGAGCATTTCTACAATACGACAACCTAAAGCTAGTTGTAGCCTAAATAGCCGTTCTAATGGAGGTGGGAAAAGGTCAAATCTTTCATATATTTGATGCAATACTTCTTCTGGAATTGTCTTGATTGATGGTGTTTCTTCTTGGTATCTACGATGGGTGTAAGGTAGCCTCAACCAAAGTTCTTCTGCCCAGAGCTTTGAAGCATAACTAATGGTTGATTGTCTGTTTTTTTGGCATCCAGTAGTAATAAATTTTTTGATCGCCGAACCGCTTATCAGTTCTGGCTGACTGTATCCTTCTTCGAGTAGAAAACGATCAAACTGTTTTAAATAACATACTCTTAGCTTGACTGTAGTTAAGCTATGTTTTTTTCTGATGGTAGATAAAGTTGTTAGTTTGGTTAGCAACTTAAGCCAAGATAAGGAAAAGTCTTCAAAGTGGAGATTTATAGCCCCTCTCATGTTTAACTCGTCTTTGCTATAACCTAATTCTTCAAGTGACCAAACATCTTTATCTAGCAAAGGGTTGTGAATCCATTCTTGACCTAACTCAGACTTGGCAATTCTTGACTGTAAAGCTTCAATTGACGACATTTATTCTTTTTCTCCTAATAAGTAAGCATCTAAACTCATCTCATCTAGTACATGAGAGTAGATATCTTTAGTTGTGGCGATAGATTTATGTCCTAGTAGCTGCTGTACGTACTCATCCATATAGCCAGCTTGCAGCATTCGAGTAGCAAAAGTGTGTCGGAATAGGTGAGGATGAGCTTTGATATTCGTTCTATTACTTAGTTGATGAAATAGCTGATTTAATCTGGCACCTGTCATTGGTTTGCCAGCATACTTCTTGTCCAAATTGACAAATAACATTCCGCAACCGAATTTCTCTGCCTCCTGAGGAAATTCTTCTAGCAAGTAGGCAGTAAATGTGGACTGTACCTCTTGGCGGTTATGTAAAATAGGAATTTCTCTCTCTCTACCTTTGGCAGTAGCACTATTGGGATTATCATCCCGTCGAACAATATGAATTCTACCTCTACTATCAAGCTCTTGTACGTCAACTAAATGAAGTCCTAGAAGTTCGCCTCGTCTTAATCCTGTTTCTCTTAACAGCATCACTATCAATCTGTCTCGATAGGTATAACAAGCGTTAGCTAGCTGGGCTACTTGTTCGTCTGTTAAACAACCAGGAAAAACTTTTGGTTCTTTGAGTTTAATTCGTTTTCTTCTTTCAGGACTGCTTTTGACAATACCTCTTAAGAAACCACCTCGCTTTCCCCAGCCATGAGCTAGTTTGGTGAATTGACGCTTGCCAATTCGACCTTCTACAGTGTGGAATTCGTACAGTCCTTGAATGACTGTAACTGCTTGATTGACGGTGCGCGGACTGCGTTTAGATACTATTTCTCTTACGGATTCGGTGATAACTTCGACTTCGCCACCAAGGAGATACCAGTTAACAAAATCAGCTAGCTCGTTTAAGCCAACATTTTGCCAGTTAAGGGATTTGTCTTCTAGCCAGTGCCAAAAATCTACTAGCCGACAAGTGTATGTGAAAACCGTATTAGCTGCTAGCTGTCGTCTTCTACAGTAGTTGATGTAGCGTTGAATCGGCTCTACTGGTAAACAAGTTCGGCAATCGAATACACAACTAAATCTTTCCCCTGTTTGGGGGTCAATTGCCTTCTGTATTACAATCATTTCTACTTCATGTAACTAAAAGTAGAATCACTATACTATGTCATTCAGTACGGTTGTTGTTGTTTTTTCCTTATT
Organism: Waterburya sp.; assembly: GCA_051658085.1. Lineage (GTDB taxonomy): Bacteria > Cyanobacteriota > Cyanobacteriia > Cyanobacteriales > Xenococcaceae > Waterburya. Next base: position 11,287 of record JBOFLX010000097.1, on the reverse strand, counting down.
AAAGAATAGGTTTCTTTTGTTGTTATAAGAAGAGGAATATTTAAATTTAGAACTTTAGCTGTTAGGATATGCTATCTGCTAAAGCATTCATCAATGACTGAAGCTGCGCTTTAGACATTAAACCTTCTTTGATTGCCTCTGCCAGAAAATCGGTATCTAAATTTAATAGAGAGCTATTCTGCTGAACATTTTCATTTAGCTAATCAATTCTAGTTTTTCCTGGGAGGATTCAGCCTGGGGATGCTTCTGTGGTTTTTTTTGTTCTAGGGAGTCAATTCTGGGGCTAAAACCCTTCATAATTCCTGCAACCTTATCTGGAGCTATGTTTTTTCCGATCTGAAAAGGTCTGGCTCCTAGATCGAATCCACAGTAAACTAATTTTTCTGCTATTTGATAGGCAACGCGGTGCATTTTTAAATTATCGAAAAAGTTTTTCTGATCGAGACAGGAAATCAACATTAGAATTGCCGTCTTAGAATCTAAGTCATCTAAGATCAGCTTTCGTAGGTCGATTTTATCGAATAAGGAAACAATTAACTGTCGTATTTGCGACTCTTGCTTGAGATTTGCGATTTCTTGGGTGTCGAGCTTTGGTATAACATTATCGGCGAAGGAAATTTTTGCTGCTTGTTCTAGAGAATAACCTGATAAAATAAGGCTGTAATATAGCCTTGCGCCTGGTTTGGTCGCTTCAAATGCAGCCAAAATTCTTTCGATTAAGGCAAGAGAGGGCAAGTATGATGGATTTTTGCCAATAGTATTACTGAGGTTGGTGGTAGTAGTTTCGGCTAATTTAGCTAGATCTTCATAGGTTATTCCTACCGCTTTTCTTGTCTTGCTAAGAGCTTCTACATGAGTTGGGTATTGTTCCATAATCTTGCTGCCCATTATTGATACTGTTTAACAAACATTACGATTTGTTTAAACTTTAAAGTCATTATTCTATTTATACAGTAAATTGGTTTTGAAGTTGATATTAATGATTTTTGTTTAGATATCGTTTGACAACATTTAATATTTATTGAGGAGCGACAAAAATATTTCGTAACAAATAAGCTACAAAATGGTTTTGGTTAAAACCAATGCCCCATGATACCCCCTGATCTTAAAACTTTACCTGTAGAAATGTTAAACCATAAATCAATTAGTGAGTCACAGCAATTCAAGCTTCGGCATGATAAAGGTACAAAGAAGCTTGTAGAGATATCTTTGACTAAAATCGCTAACCATTATTAAATTTTAAAAATATTGAGAGAAGTCTCTTCAGATTAGACTCACCGAAGAGAACATCTACACTCAATTTCACTCTTAATGTCTATACCGCCAAGTATGGACTTAGTGAAAAACGTATGTTGTCATACGTAGATTACAAATATCTGGTTGACCACCTGGATAGTTTTGTATCTTTGATATAGATGATCCTAGCAGTTATAAGGCTAATTTGACAAGGGGCTTTCTCTCAAAAGAGAGATTATGCCAAGTGTAAAACCACCTAAAATCAATCAATCTAGACTATTACCCGTCTCGCCAGTCGTCACGAAACTATTAGAATTCTTTAGCCATCACTGGGATTTCATTCTCAAAAGAGAAGGAGAAAGCTGGTACACCGAGACTAGATATAGATTAAATCCCCGAAATTTTGAGAGCTACTGGCAAGACACCGAAATAAGCTTGGGCTTGCGTTTTGCGGGGCAAACGAAATTTGGCTGTTTAGATTTAGACGAAAATAGTGCTAATAATCCTTTGGTAAACCCCAAGCGTTACCGTAAGCTGCTTAAAACTCTAAAGAAAATTGGCATCAAGCGGACGGTATTAATTCGCTCTAGCAATAACCGAGGGGTACACTTATTTTTCTTTTTGCCAGAGGGGATAAATAGCTTTAATCTTGCCTGTGCTTTATTCAAAGTTTTAAGCGAAAACTGTTTTGCAATTAAGTCTGGGGAACTAGAAATATTTCCCAACACTAAAAGATATAAGAAGAAAGGCGAAGGATTTTCGCTGTTTAATGGTTTGCGAGTACCGATGCAGCCAGGTTCAGGAGCAACTCTACTAGACCCTGAAACCTTTGAACCAGTCCCAGGAGGAGCAGAGAAATTTATCGAGCTGATGAATAGCTCATGCGCTCGCCAAGACTTTAAGCTATTAAAAGAATGCTGCGATACGGCTCGCGATTGGTACTGTAATTTTGCTCTTAATAAACAAGGTCGCACTCAATGGCAAAAAGATATTGAGTACAGCTTAAAATTTGGATTTACTGGTTCTGGACAAACCAACGATATTCTCAAGAATTTGGCTAACTTAGGGAGAGTATTTTACAACTCAAATACCGTGCCAGATTTGGCTAAATTTATTCACGAACGGGTTATCGATTTACCAGGGTATATAGATCACTGTGGTCATCAAGATAAGATAGAAAAACGGGCTTTTGAGTGGGCAACATCGGCTATTAACTATTGGAGTATCTGGGCAAGCAATCCCCAAAGAACGCAAAATTTTACCGAACTATGGGCTCTTCAAGAGCAACTATCGGGAGTTGAGCCAGAAATAAAAGCTGCACATAGAGGCAGATGGGGATGGGTCAACCAAAAGCGTAGCGATGAAACCAAGTCTAAACTAAAAACTATTTTGACCGAATATCCCCTATATATTATGCCCAAAGGAGTGCTTAAACGCCTAAATTTTATCAATGAAAGATGCCAAGTGATCTTCGGCACTAAGTTTAGCCGTAACACCCTCAACAAGCCCGAATATCGCGACCTATGGCATCCCAAATATACTCAAGAGGTAAAAACCGCGGAATGCGATCAGCCCCTCGGCTTGCGGCTGATCGGCAGGGAACGGCTGACTCAAAAAGAGCCAGCTTTTAGTTTCAAGCTAGCAATGGGCTGCTTGAGTGCGATCGCTCAAAAAATATTTGTCACAATCGAACTACTTATAAGCTCCAAAAAGTATATTACAGAAAAACAACAATCAGAAAAAAAAGCCAGCAAAGCTATTCAACAAGCGATCATACTGCCTATTTGTAGTACGCAGCAAAATGTATCTAGCAAAATCCCTATAACTCAAGCTATACAAAAGTTTTCTCAAAGCGATCGCACATTAATGAAGTGTTGTGTAGGGCTTCCTCCATATTTAGTGTACAGAGTATTTGTACTCAAGCTAAAGTTAATAAAGCAAGAAATTAAACAAAAGCTAGAAAACTTGTTCACGCCCGAAATTAAAACATCAGAAACGAAGTTCAAGGAAATTGTTAAAGCAAGAAGAAAGAATAGCTATTTTTATCACGGAATAGAGGTGAGTTCGCGTTCAGGGCTTAATCGTCGCGGTGATGAGCTAATAAACCTTAAATCAGGAACGAGAGTGAAAATTTTAACTAATATCCATTCTTCGTCTTTAGGAGATGATAACAGGCAAATTATGGTTTATGTAAGACCAATAGATGTTAAAACAAAAGAAAAATATTTGGTTTTTTTAGACAGTTTGATTTGTGCATCAAGTAACGATTCCTACGTTAAAGCAGTGCTTCCTCAAATCAAAGGTTTAGTTGGTGTTTTAGGTTTAACTAAGGAAGATTATCTGCAATATATCGAACAGACCTATAGTGTAAAAAGAACTGGGCAGTTGTGTTCTACAGAAATATTTGAAGTAGTTACCTATTTTCAAAATTTGTTCGACAGTTCGTTTAACAATACTGAACAAACCTTATTTAGATGCTGCTAGCGCAGGTATTAAAGCAGAAAACAAAGCTTAATATATATGCAACCAAGTATCTATCAACAAAAAGTTATTGACTGGATGTCTGACGAGCAAGATCTTTCAGATAAGGTGGTTAATTCCGTAGCAGGTTCTGGTAAAAGTACTTTGTTAAAGTTAGTTGCCGATGCGATCGCTCAATTAAATCAAGATTTAATTGAACAAAGTTTAGTTTTAGTATTCAATCGCAAAAATAAGGACGCACTGGTAGCTAAACTAACCCCCCGCTGGAAAAATTCTATTTCTACCGTTCATAGTGCTGGATACAAGATGTTAAGGCGTTATCTTGGGGTTCAACGATTAGAAGTTAACGAACATAAATACCGTATTTTGGCTAAAAACTTAAACTGGTTTAATGGCACTAAACCTAATGAAGCAAAAGTGGTCAGTTTAAGTAACTTTCTTAAGCTAGCTGATTTTGTACGTCAGACTTTATCCGATACCTCCTATGATGCTTTACTGTGGCTAGTAAATCATTATGCTCTAGACATCCAGACTAAATATTTAATTGAGATTGGGGAACAACTTCAGTATCTATTCAGAATGGGTAGCGATTGGGCAACAGAGGCAGTAATCGATCATACCGATATGTTATGGCTGCCAATTCACTGGCAAATTAATCGCTCCCCAGGGTTCAAGCATTTCCAGCGAGTGATGGTGGATGAAGCTCAAGATATGAGTAAACTTCAGTTAGAATTCGTTCTTTCTTTAACTACTATTCAAGGCAAGATGTTGTTTGTAGGCGATCCTGCCCAATCTATAAATGGATTTTGTGGGGCTGATACCGATAGCTTTGCTAACATCAAACAGAGGTTAAAGGCTGAAGAATTTATCCTGCCTATTTGCTACCGCTGTCCAGTAAGTCATATTGAATTAATTAATCAGCTTTATCCTGAGATTCCTATTAAACAAAGAGAAAATGCGCCCCCAGGCAGAATTGAAGTCATTGCTGAATCCGCTCTTTGGCAGCCTGAGAGTGAAGCGCGAGTTAGACCCAAGGATTTAATAATTGCTCGTTGTACCAGTACTTTAGTCGATCTCAATTTAAAACTGATTACCCGTGGTATTGCCTGTAACTTAGTTGGGAGTACTCTCAAACAAACTCTACTGGAACTGCTAGAGGATATAGCCTCACAACCAGACTTTTGTTACCAGGAGTTTCTCAGATGCAGTCAAGCTTATTTGGAGTTCAAACGTTCCCTCTATGAAGCCAATGATAATGGTTCGATTTTATTAATGCAACTGCAAGACAAAATTAAGGCACTCAAGGCAATCTATCAACATTTTGCTCAATGTCAATCCCTTGAAGAGTTGGTAGTCAATATCGAACGCTTGTTTGGTTCAGAAGACAATGAAGCAGTTCTACTTTCGACCATTCACCGAGCTAAAGGAATGGAAGCTGCCCGAGTATTTATAGCAGAACCATTGTCTCTCCCCTTGATTTGGGACAATCAAAAACCCTGGCAGGAACAGCAAGAACATAATCTGCTTTATGTCGCCCTGTCTCGTAGTACGCAGGATTTGTTTTTAATTGGGGATGCTCTCTGGTTCGATGGGAATCTCCAACCTCAAGAAAGTTCAGTTGAATTCCCCGCATCCTACTCAACCCCAAATTTCAAACAGTTAATTGCCAAAGCTAGTGCTGAGGAGCTTTTTGAGTATCAAGAATCGCTCCAATTGGAGATGGGCAAAAGAATCGCCAGTAAATTTCAAGATTTGCTCTCTTCAAATTCTGTTGATCTAGAGATTTGACTTCTGCTCTGGCCCTTGGCGAGGACAAAACTTAAACCTGTCCCTTGCGGGTGTTGTAGGGGCAGTTTTATTTTTCGATTCATAAAATCATGGAAGAGTTGAAGATAATCGAAGTCTCGCAGCTTTATCCTGCTCAAGTAAGTCCCAATAATATTTCAATTGTCAGTCTAATTATCAATCCTTTAACAAGCGATCGCCGAATAAACTTTGTTAAAAAGACATTATCCCAAGATTTATTTATGGTTGGTGAGCAGGATCTAAACCAGAGATTATCTTTAATCGTAGATGGGGTGGATTTATATCAAGTTCAAGATCCAGTTCTGGCAACAGTCGAAAATAGCCAACTAGTAGATATCGAGAGTATTCCAGAAGTGCTTTTGGAGTGAGACTTTTTACCCTTGCGGGTTAGCTGACTGGCATTAAAATTCACTCCAGATTATGCAGCAACAAATTATCTCAGGTAATAATCAGTATCCCCAAGCAAATTATCAACTTCAACCAGTTCAAAATCAACGAGGAGAAATAGTACCCTTGCTGGTCTCTCAAGGATTGACCACCGTTGATACCCAACAGTACTTTCAACAGTATCAGGCATTGCTAGCGGGGTTTCAACCAAACGTTGACTTTAGGATTATTCCCAGCAAAAAAAGCAAAGAAAGCCTGGCACTAACCAAGGCAGGAGCAGAACGGCTCTGCTGTTTCTTCGGTTTGAATTATCGTCTAGTTCCCGAACCTCCCCATCTCGATTTTACTAATAATATTTTCTATTACAGCTATCAATGTGAACTTTATTTGGCTGGAAATTTGGTAGGTAATGGCTATGGCAATTGCAATAATCGAGAATCTAAGTATGCCAGTCTTTATTCGCCAGATATTCTCAATACTCTAGATAAGATGGCTCAAAAACGAGCTTTCATCGGTGCGGTACTGTTTACTACTGGCGGTTCTAGATTCTTTGGACAAAAAATAAAATAGCAATCTCAAAACTAGGCATCTGTCCTAGTTTTTATTATGATTAAGAGCGCGCTATTATTACTGAAATCGCCTGTGATTTTGAGGATCTCGGCGGAGCAGTCAAACCTGTTCTAAAATACAAAAGTAAGATTAGTCAAATCAAGTGATCGCAATGAATTTTTATACCGTTATTCTGCGTCAAAGTGGAGAACATTGGGTTTCTTTATGTCTAGAAAATGGCATTGTGGGACAGGGCGAAACGCAGGATAGCGCAATTAAAAAACTGCAACAGGCGCTCGATTCGTTTCAAGAGGTTTACGAGTCTGAACCCGATATTTATTGCGCTCCCATTTCCATCAAAGAATTGCATGAGTTTTTAATGGTGGAATCAAAAGAGCCAATATCTGAAGTTTATGAACTCAGGGCAATCTATGCCTAAAAATATCCCATCCCTGAAGCCAAAACAGCTAATTAAACTTTTGGAAAAAGCAGGCTGCACCTTTTACCGAGAAGGAAAAGGAGATCATCGTCTTTATAGTCGTATTGTCGAGAGCCAAACAAGAGTAGTTCCCATTGATATGGGAGCAAAAGAAATGTCTCCTGCCTACGTTTTACGGATTTTTAGGCAATTCGGATTCACGGATGAAGAAATTGAAAACTTGTTGAAATAGTACGATTTTATGAATAATTTTATTCCCGAGCGACTATCTACTCTCTGCGATTAATCAAGGAGATTACTCAGGATTTGGCTGTTTCTGATTTGACAAGTTAAAAGCTTTTACTGGTTCTAGATACTGGTCGCGAATCTGGTTTTCAGCCATAATTTGTGCTTCAGTAAAAGTCCAAGCTTTGACTTTCCAAGCTGAGGATTCAAGAGGTTTAATGCTCGTTGTTTGGGGAATATGAATCTTAATGGTAGAACTAAAAAACTGGTTAAGTACTCTGACTATGTGCAAACAACAATGATCGGGGTACTTTGCTATTTGGTATTCGGCAAAACGAATGACGATGAAGCCAAAATCTAAAAATAGCCGATCTCGTTTGATATACCAAGGATCTTCTAGGGTATGAATTGGCTTGTTTTCTTTCAAGGTATAAGGCTCGTCGATTTCAAGATCAACGGCTAGCTTAAGATCATCATAGATTAAGATAAAATCGGCAGTTGGTGTATGTCCGTGGTCAAATTTACAGTGTTCGAGAATACGCCAAGGTGATGGAAACCATTGGAGCAGATAACTGAGAAAATAATTTTCCGAAAACCCTTTATTGGCAGTATTGTCAATTTCATAGCTATAAATTTTTTCCCTAGCAGCTAAACTATCCAACAGTAGCTCGGTAGCAGAAACCTCATTGTTTTGTGGCTGACTAGCTCCAACTTGATATAGTCGCCCCGTAATTTTTTGATTGAGATAATTTAACTCTCGCTTCAGTTGCTGGCGAGAGTTTTCTAAACTTAAATAGCCGAGGAAAGTTACTAGAGGAAAGACGAGAAATATCACAGATATCCCTCTAAACCAGCTAACAAGAATGACCGTAACCACCAATAGAATAAGTGTCAAAATTCCACAGCATCTCTGTCTTAGACCAATTTCGCTATAGTAGTGAACTTGTTGAGGAACTAGAGGCAGAGGGTCGAGAGCAAAACCAGGTGCAGCTTCATTAGGGTCTTGATACAACTGATGCAGGATCTTCTCTAGACTCTCGGGATAAAAAGTCATGGGATAGTATTCTCGTCTAGTTTCTACAGGGGATTTGTCCATAACTGTTAGGCTTTCGCCTCTTAAACGGCAACTTTAGTAAATGAACAATTATTAATTATGTCAACTACATCGATTTATATTGACATTTTATGAATCAAACAAAAACCGAATTCGAGTTAGAAATCCTGATTCGAGACTGTAAATATCCCTTGCAAATTTCCTTTACCTTAGACGTGAAAGAGGGGGTCTATCTGCTCTCAATTGGTTATTTAGATACATTTCCCGTCATAGCTAAATATCAAGAACTACCCCAGGATTTACATCAGGCAGTTCTCGATTTACTACCTCAATTTGATATTCAAGCTAAAAACAAGGAACTAACCCAAAAAGCTCTGACCAATAATGGCGATCGCCCAGTTCAGTCGTTAACCAATACGAGCAATAAACCAAAACGCCAAGCCAAAACCAAGAAAGTTAAATTTAATAGGAGTTTAATATGACCCAATCACCACCAGACAAAACTAAAATAGAGTACGAAGGCACGACCTATGAGGTGGATACTGCCACTATTACGGGGTTAAGTGACCAGCAAATATTGAATCTACTTGCCCCTGGGTTTCCTGGCATGGCAGGGGGCAAACTAGAACGAGCTGAAGATGGCTCGATTAAGATTATCAAGCGAGTGGGAACTAAAGGCAATCACTCGTTTGTCGAATTGCTCCAGTCTTTTCCTGTCGATACCTTACCTGTAGAGATTGACCGACTCAATTGTCAGTTAACTAGTCCTGAATTAACCGTGGCTGAATGGGAACAGATAGACGAACAATTAAACTTTGAGGAGATTCAACAAATACTTAAACACAGAAAACAGGTTATCCAGTCTACTCTTCGCCGTTTGTACTTCTGTCCCAGTAATATTATTCCCTTAATATGAACTCAATAATTGAGCAAGCAAGGGAGTTATCGTCTCGATTTAGAGGGATAAAACTACTTAAATCGCTATTTACTCAAGAATATGCCCAGCTAAACCCGAATTTAATTCTCAATGATGATGCTCTAGAAGAGATTGACGTGAGATTAATCCAATTGCTTAACGAGGATTATTTTCCCTGTTACGACCCTTATTATGACTACATTAACAAGACTAGGAAAAGACCCTATCAAGGAGTTGAAAAGCTGGCTATCGAACCGATGGGGTTCAATTCCTACGACTATTACTATTATTATGATGGGGCTGGTTGGTATTTCGTATACATGCTCAGTAATGATTGCTTCGATTATTATGGCTACGATTACAATGCTCTGTCTCTCTTTGAACGCGAAGTTGAGACATTACCACTCAATCACCCCTTACAACTGTTGCCTGATGTGGTGAGGTACGTTTGGGCTATGACAGGGAATTTGTGGTTGGATTCTCATATAGAAGGGGATAACGAATTCGAGCTAACTGAAGTAGAAGTTTTGTATCTTAAGGAAGAGTACAAAGAAGCGATAGTTAAGTTGGATAAATTGCTGTTCTTTGATCGCTGGTTTGTTGATAATTATGCTGGCGCAAAAGTGGCAATAAATAAAATCATGCAGCGTCTTACAAATTATGCTCCTGAAACTAGTTGACCAAGCTGATGCTTTCTTGTTATTTAAAGAGGATTCAGTGATATTCGCCCTCAGAAAGGGAGAAGAAATATCTCTTAAACAGATTGATTTTCCATCTTTAATTGCGACAATCAAACAGACAGATTTTCAGTCTGATTGGTATCTATCATCTAAGTTACGTTTACTCAAGATTTACCAACAGGAGGGAGAAGTTCTTACCGTCAGTTCCATCCCTCCTGATACTTATCTACTTAAATTTAAAGACTATCACTTAAAAGTTCCGTTGCCTGGTGCGATTATCATTCATCACCAAGCGCGACTATGGATTTATGCCTATCAAGGCGAACTGAATTTTGATTCTTCCCTGTATCATTTCCCTTTACCTAATATCAATTCAACTGGTCAGGTATGTTGGGGTAGTGCAAATTTAAAAACAGCTAGTCCTGAAAAAATTTGGCAGTCATTTATCAATTCTGAATTTAATCAAGATTACGATGATGGCAAATCAAAAGCCTATCCGCACAACATCGTTGGCCAATTACAAGTAATTAGCCAAAGTCTAAACATTATGTATCCAGAACAAGATCTAGTTCCAGCCAGACTAACTCTAGCCACCTTGCCTCAATTAAAAAGCTAAAATAATGCTCTTAAATCATTCAATAATTCGAGAAAAATCATCAAAAGAAAAAACATTACCCCAAGGTTTCCTGTGGGCTGGTAATGGGATCTTTCGCTCGGTAGCAAGAGCCGAGTTTAAAGCTATCGTACCTTATGCCTGTGTTAAAACTCCTGGTTTAGCCGAGATTAACACTAAGTTCCAACTTTTAACACCTAAAATACCTCAAGCAAAGGTGCAGGCAATTATTGAGCAAATTAATCAATATCCCAACTTAGAACAGTTATTTTATCTCTATTGGCGTGGCACAAATTGGGAAGTAATCAAACCCGAACAGGAGTGTACTGCTAATAGTTGTCTGTGCTTAGAAGCATTTCCCGAACCCGCAGTAATTGAGATACATAGTCATGGTTGTATGCGTGCTTTCTTCTCTTCTACTGATGATGCAGAAGAAACTGGCTGTAGGGTTAGTACCGTTATTGGTAGACAAAATGATCAACTAGAAATTATCAGCCGAGTCTGCGTCCACGGGCTATTTATGATTATCGATTCAGACCATCTGTACGCAACTATTGAGGATTATTGTCGTGTCAAATATTCTTAATCCTTTACAACTAAACCTGTCGGATCTCTCAATTCTAAATGCCAAGCCAATTTATTTTAACTATAATTCCGTCCGCATCTATTTAATAGGCTGTGGTGGTACAGGGAGTTTTCTTGTCCCTCATTTGTGCCGTATTGCTAACTTTCTCTACAATACGGGAAAACACATCAGCATCACCTTAGGAGCTATGTAAAAATAAATTGAACAATTAGCTGACAATTTGAGGTTTGATTCTATAGTTCCACTCGCCATGAAAAGTGTCTCGCTCAAGAGCAATAGCATCAAGTTCAAGATCTGTAACTTTAATTCCAGTTG
>JBOFLX010000096.1:0-21902 GCA_051658085.1 Waterburya sp. | reverse complement strand
GCAAATTTAATGACCTTAAGAAATAAAAAAATATTCTACTTCGGTATAATCAAACTGAAGACTAAAACTCGTCATGGAAAATATACACAAAAATAAAACGAGCGCATATCATCATTGTGCATAGTTTGGGTTAGATAACACAGCAGCAAAGAAGAGTTAGCCCGACGTGGGCAACAACTCTATGAGGCTAGCATTCGACAGCAAGTCGAAGCGGGAAACAAAGGTAAAATTGTGGCGATCAACATCGAAACTGGAGATTTTGAGGTCGATGAAAATGCCGTACCTGCAACCAATCGGCTATTTGAGCGAAATCCCGATGCTCAACCTTGGGTGATTCGGATCGGATATCGTGCCGTTGATCATTTTGGGGCGCGGAGTCTGAAGAAAAAATATATATTGCAGAATCAGAAACAGAACCTCTGCTAGGAATCTCACTGCTCTACGGTTATCGGTTGCAGGTTGATACAATTGAGGGTGGCACTGTTAAGATTGAAGCATTGTGATCCCAGATATTGGTCACTGCTCACTGAACTAATATCCTCCCAAATAATAGGCATAATCAGGATTTGCTATTGCCTGTAAAACCTGTTGACGGGAAAGGCAGACAAAGACAAATGAACCCATAACTAAACCGATAACAGCCCATTCAGGTGCGATCGCATTAGCAGCAAGATAGCCCACAGCTAAATTGACTATAAGACTGGGAAATAGGGAGACAATTACGGTTGAGACAAGATTGAGACTAAATAAGATAACTGCATTTAATAAACCCAATACCAACAGTAAATATCCCAAACAGCCTACCCAAGTTAAAGTCAGATTGACAGTTGCCCAAGGTTTGGGGGGTATACCGATGGTAAACATTACTAATAAACCTAAAAATAAGAAAATAACGCCCATTAAGATTAAATAATACTGATGTAACTTGTGACTAAAAGTAGCCATCTCTTCAAATGACACTTCTTTTGCTCGTCTGTACCAATAACGAATCAATCTATAGGCTAAATATTCACTTAGGGGTACTGCTAATAAGAAATTAAGCAAAGCCAGATCCATTGCCCGTTGATAGGCAGAATCAATCGCAAAAATCAACCCTGAAGCTGTATCTACAGCCCAGCCAGCTACTAAGCGATCAGCAAAGATAAAGCAAAAATAAGTAATACCATAAGCAAAAAAGGGCGCAAGTAAGTAGCCTGTGGCACTGAGATTGGGTAATTCAACTTCACCCTCGGCAGGATGAGCTAATTGTTGTTTTCTAAATAAAAATAAAATCGCGATCGCTAATAAAATTAAAGTGACAAAGATAGCTATTATTTGGGCTTCCAATGCACCCATAGCTGCTTGAAATCTTAAAAGCCAAAATAATAAAGTTAAACCAATTAAGGTTAAAGGTGTTCCCCAAACGGATAGCAAAGAGAGAATTGACAACAGCATCCAGAGTAAACTGAGAACCAAATAATAACCAGCCCCCAAAACCAGATAGGCATCAGGAAATAAACTACGATAAAAACCAAACCATAAACTAATTACTGCCAGGATAAAGCTAGTTAACATTCCCAATCCTAAAAGCGAAATACAGGCACGTCTAGCTTGTTGGGGAAAACCCAAACCCAGATAAAATTCCCCTCGACGGGCGATCGCCTGGACAAATCCACCACTGGTAATTAAACTAGCTAAAGTCGCAAGGGTAAATAAAGCAGCAAGTCGCGGTGAGATAAATTTCCAGCTATCAACTGTCGGAATATTACCTAAGATTAATAGGGAAATTAAGGGAATAGCATAAACAAAACTACGGGAAAATTGCTCGACAAAGGCATATAATTCCGTAATTACGATTTTTTTCCAGCTAGAAGCGGTAGTTTTTTCGTTTTTGGTGACTGCGATCTGATTTGGTTGATTAGCAGCAGTTTGTGCATTAAATTTATCACTGTTAATTTGATAAATATGCTGTCCAATCTCCAACACATCCGCAAAATTAAACTCTTCTTGAATAATGCGATCTGTATAACCCAAAGATTCCACGATCGCCATTGTCTGCCAATGATCTACTAGCCTAGGACTAACTTCTTCTACTTGGGCGATTAGTTTTAAGAGTTTTTGTTCGTCGGACATAGATAAATTAAGTAATAAATAATAATTTGAATTAGATGTTTGAATATGGCAACAGTATTAATGATTATTAATGTTTTTTCTTGAAAATCGCTTCTTGATTAGCTATAAGCTATAATAATTCATATAGTTGGACATCTCTTGCATAAAATTAATGAGTGTTGCAAATCAATTTACAGACGAATATAGCAATCAAATAATCAATAAAGTTACACAAATAATTCAAAACCTATCGTCAGATGCAAAAAAACATTTATCCGAACGATTGGAAAATTTGGCTGTAAAATCTAGCTCTAATTCTTCTCAGCAGGCTGTAGGGAATGCGATCGCTGGAAAAACTTATAGTCCAGAGGAGAAAAAAGAACTTGCATTGCTCAATTTGATGAACTCTTTTTCTCAAAGAGCAAAACTACTTGAGGATACTATTGGTACTTCAGAAGTAGCTAAATTGCTTGCGTGTCGCTCTAGACAAACGCCATTAGACCGACGAGAAAATAAGACTTTGCTTGCTGTCAAAGATAACGGTCAATGGAAGTATCCATTGTGGCAATTTGACCCTGAAGGCGATGATGGTGTAGTTAACGGTCTATCAGCAACCATTCAAGCCTTAAATGTCTCTGATTTAGCTAAAGTTAGTTGGTTAACTCGTCCTAATCCGATTTTCAACAATCTAACTCCTTTAGAAATGCTGAAGAGAGGCGAGGTTGAACGAGTAGTTAATGAAGCTGTAGGAGTGGGATTGCCCCAATAATGGTTGCGATTGATTTTCCACCACCTGCTTCTCAAGTAAATATATCTCCTGTTTTAAAAACTCTAGATAGAGGAGTTATTATCAGACGCATTTATGATCCTACAAAATATAATACTCAAGCTATTAGTTTTCGTAATTATGGCCCACGAGGTCGCTTTGATCATCATCAATATTCTTTAAATAATCCAGGCTTAGATCCAGATAGAGGTATTAATTATTAGTGAACTTCTGCCCTCTGCCCTCTGCCCTCTGCCTTCTGCCCTCGTTTATTATCAACTACTCAATAGCTTGTAATAAGTATCTAAATGTTCTGAAAGAAAAGTTTTTTGAGTAAATAGTTTTAAAGAACGTTCCAAAGCTCGCTGACCATATTGCGATCGCTCTTCTGGAGGCAGCAAAAGTAACTGGAGTATCGCTTCTGCCATTTGTTCTGGTTCGCCTGCACGCACCATTAAGCCTGTATCGGCGATCGCTTCTCGCACACCGCCCACATCAGTAGAAACAATTGTCGCCCCAGATAGCATTGCTTCGATAATTGCAAAGGGAAAGCCTTCGGAAATGCTAGACATAGCTACTACATCAGCCTCACTATATACCCGCCAAGGTTCGCTAGTAAAACCTGCAAAGTTAATGGTTGATTCTAAATTATGTTTGTCTACTATTGCCTGACATTGAGCAAAATAGTTTTCGTCAGAGGCTTTACCGTAAAAACGAAATTCGACATCGGGAATTTTATCGCGCACGATCACCGCAGCTTTAATCAAATCCAGTTGACCTTTGAGGGGAAAGATCAAGCCCATATTCATTACTTGAGGACGTTCTTTGGCTACAGGGGGTGTAGGATGAAATTTCTCTGGATCAGCACCGTTATAAATTACCTTGATTTTCTCTGGCGGTACTCCCCACCAACGTTCCCAACGGGCATTGTATTCACAAACTGGAGAAATTAAATCGGCAAAATGAAAATTAACTTTTACTATTGCCCCCATCAAACGATACAAAAACTTACGGACAAATAAAGAAGGAATATTTTGATTGAGGTTTAAATATTGTTCTCGAATATTAATACCGTGTTCGGTGAGTAAATAGGGTGTACCGCGTTGTAATTTGGCAATCACACAGGGTAAGCCACAAAAAGCTGCTGCTGAAGAGTGAGTAATATCTGTTTTGGGTACGGGTACGTGAATGGCGATTAAAAATCGATAAAGTAAGCGCATTGCCTCGGTTAATTCCGCCAGTGTTACTTCAGTTAAAGATGCTTGTTGACAATAATCCCAAGTCAGATCTTTATAAACTGCCCACACTTCTGGGGAATTCATGGTTTTGTGATAGTCGTAATGGAGAAAGTATTCATGAATATTTAAGATAAGCTGACCAAAAGATTCTGGTTCTACTTCCGTAAGTAAGACCATCCGCAACCAAGATGACCAAAGAGGCAGGAATTTATTGTTAATTAGGCTAGGGGTGACTGCTTTTTTACTTTGAAGAGCTAAAGAAAAGGGCGATCGCCAGCTATATTCTACTGGATCATCTGTCCCCCATAAAGGGATTTTGAGGACTTCTAAAACATTGGCAGATAATTGATAACTAAGCTTTTGATAAGGATTAGCGACGATCGCTAGGAGTTTAAAATCGATTTCTGGTAACTGTTGAGTTAAAACATGACACCAAGTACTAACTCCCCCCTTGGCAAAAGGGTAAGTTCCTTCAGTTGTCAACAGCACAGAAGATCGGGACAAATTTAAATACCTCCAGTAATTTTCTGAGGTAGGAATTGTACTTGAGCTAATTGACTAATAATCAAAGAGTTAGTCGGGTTAGCAAATTCTACTTCAACCAAATAGTTCAACTTTTCATCGGGGATAGGATTAATCACCGCGATCTTACCCTCAAATTTTTGGGCTGTCACGCCTTCGCTAATTTGAATCAATGCCTTTTGATCGGGAGTTAAAACATTAATTAAACGCGCATTTACTGGTACTGTGACTTTTAACTGTGCTAACTGAGCCAATCCAATGACAGGATTGCCAGCATATATCTGATCGCCAACTGAGACTGGTATTTCGCTGATGATGCCTGCTTCCGTCGCTTTGATCACCGTGTTGACTTGGGGGACTTGATATTGATTAAGCTGTGTAGCTTGTTGACGTAATAGAGCTAGTTTCTCTGTCGACTGTTGATATTGCAGTTGAGCAGTTTGCTTTTGCTTTTCCAATTGCGCGATCGCATCTTGTTGTTCTTGGATGGCTAATTCTTCTTGTAGGTGCGATAGTTGTTTCTGGTTTTGTTGTAATTTAGAGTTGGCATTAGCAGCAGCGATCGCTGTTTCGTAATCTACTTTAGCTATTTCTAGTTCTGACTGTGCTTGTTCTAACTGTTCTTGAGGAATTGCTCCCTGTTTATTAAGCTTATCTAAGCGATTAAACTTTGATTCGGCTCGTTCGTAAATAGCTTTACTTCTTGCTACTGAATCTTGTCGCTGGTGTACAGGTAGTTTTTCTGCTTGACTTTGAGCTAATGATACTTGTAAATTTGCTTTTGCAATTTCTGCTTTTAAAGGAGCTAAATCATACTTAAGACGTTTAATTTTTTGGTCTAACTCTAAGATTTGTTGTTGAGCGGTTTGCTGTTGCTGGAGTGCTTCTTGTTGTTGCTGTCTAGTTAATTGCTGCTCTTGAATAATTTGTTTTTGCTCATTTTCTGCTGCTAAACTTTTGAGTGTCAACAAAGGTTGACCAACTTCGACTTTTTCCCCCATTTGAACAGCAATGTTTTCCACCACTCCAGGGGTAATTGCTGCGATTTTAAAAGTCTTGAGAGGTTCTATTTTGCCAGTAAACTGAGTCTGGGCAATGGTAGTAGCTTGTTCAGCAGAACTTAGTGCAGGCAAAGGTTTTCTTAACCACTGACGTGTAGCATACATACCAGTAGTTAAACTTAATGCCAATACTAACCAAGCTAATGTTTGTCTAAAACCGTTTTGATTACTATGCTCGCTAAGATTGCCCCATTCAGGCTGAATAGTTAAAAAATCTTCGGCAGTAAGCACCATTTCTTGACTATTAGATTGATGATTCAATTCGTTTGGCTCTATAAAGCTAAAATCCGCTGTAATTGGCTCAATTACTGTATATTTAGGAACAACAGGTATCATCTCGTTCAATAGTCCTGCACCTATATGGGTATAACCCTTAAAGACAAACCTAATTGCCTGCTCAATTTCTTCATCAGATGCACCCTTAAGTAAATACCCTGTTGCTCCTACGGATATTGATTCTATGACATATTTAGGTTCGTTATGACTACTTAGCACCAAAATTTTAGTTTGAGGACATTTTTTATTAATCAATTTAGTAGCCATCAAACCATCTAATTGGGGCATTTCTATATTGAGTAAAACGATATCAGGCATTAAAGTTTTCGCTTGCGCGATCGCATCTAAGCCGTTATCAGCAACCCCAATTACTTGAAAATCTGGAATTGATTCGATTAAGTATTCTAGTTTGGCACGTACAATTTTTTGATCATCTACAATTAAGATACTAATCATTTATATTTGAATTTATTTTTTAAATATATATTGTTATTAATTACTCATTAGGCACTAGGCACTAGGCACTAGGCACTAGGCTATAGGCTTTACTTTCTATTTATTATTGATTTTTTTCCACAGATAAACGCAGATAAACACAGATTATTTATCGATTATGAGTTGTTTATTTGAGGAAGGTTATAGATATGAAAATTTTTCTATTAAACGTTTAGTGTGAATTGATAATAAATTTTAAGTTAATTACTTAGATATTTTCACTGTTCTTTCTTCTAATTTTGCTCAATCAAAAGAACATTTGCATCAAGAATACGTGAATTTTAAATAAAGATTTGGATAATTATTTAATCGTTAAATAATAATCGCTGATAGTAATCTAAAAGATCAGCTTGTCTATTCCGATTGAGTCAATTTTAGCTCTAAAGACTCCAAGTCCAAAGACTTAATCAAACTTAAAGGCATTTTACTATTACTGATTACAGAGCCATATTCAGCATTTAAATAATCAGCATATTCTGATTGATGAATTATATAATTACTAAAAAATGCTAAACCCAATTGTTTCATATAACGTTGAGCAATTTTGGGATCAGGGCCGATCGCTTGCGCAGGAACAGGAATACTACCAGAAGATTCAGCTAGGGTAGAAAAATGAGTTGCTCCTTGAAGTAATACGAGATACTTTTGAGAAGTGGTTAGCCAAGTAAAAGGGGTAATTTGCTCTGTTAAAGCAGGAGTAACGGGATCGGCACTGCCTGATACAATCATTAACGGAATGCCGATTTTGCTTAAATTTTGTTTGCCAAACACAGAACTCACCAAGGGATTAATAACGATCGCTGCCTTAATTCGCTCGTCTTGAAGTTGAACATTAGTATTTATTTTGGGTATTTGTAACGCTAAACATTGAATTAGTAGAGATGTGTTCCAAGAATCATCAGAGTTAAAACAATCTCGTTTTAAAGTTGACCAATTTAATTTTGCACCTGCAAGTGCCAAGGTAGTATAAGCACCAAAAGACTGTCCAATCATCCCGACATTATTAGTATCAATTTGCTTGCCATATTTTTTGGCTAATTCGTTGAGTAAAAACTTGATATCTAAAGGACGATCAATTATTTCTTCTGGTGGTGTGACATCATTAGCCAAACCACTTAATAATGCTTGAATTTGTTTTCCACTACTACCTGGATGTTCAGGAACAGCAACAGCAAAACCGTGAGAAGCAAGATGTTGAGCAAAATAAGAGAAAGTAGTTAAGTCACCACCCAAACCATGAGAAATGACGATCAGTGGTAAGGAGCGATTTTTTGAAGTTTTAGGTAAATAAAGTTCTACAGGAAAAGTACGCTCACGTTTTTGATCAACCATTTTTAATAGCTGCCGATTATAAGCATATTTACCTGGCATTAATAAATTAGAATTTTGGCTTTTAGCTACATCTGCAAGTTGATTCTGCCTTTCTTTAACAGCTTCTGCTTTCACAGCAGCGATCGCCTGATTATTGTTCTGTACAACTCGACTTAAATCATTAATAATTTTTAATCCTTGTTGCGAATCAATACGCAGAGTTTTGGTAGGAAATTTTTTAAGAACATTAAGAGGTGTAAGTCCGCCATTAGCTGTGTCTGCTGCTGCCAAAATTAAGGCGGAGCGAATTGCATAAAATCCTGGCTGACGAGCTTTAGTCTGAACTACACGTCCAACTCGTTGTAATATTTTCTCTCCTTGAAAAGAATAAAGAAATTGCGCGATCGCCAAATGACTAAAATCGGCACTGGTAGTTAAACCTACCTTCAACTGTTTTAATTGTTGAGGGGTGAGAAATCCTGCATAGCTTTTTAATTCTCCTGAAATTTCACCTGTTTGAGCATAGGTTTCTAAAGATTTGACGGAGACAGGAAATTCTAACACTCCATAGTTTAAAATTACATCTTCTGCTGCTACTACTTTTTTAGCTCCACCTCCCACAAAACTGACACAGCATCCTATCTGTACTATTCCCATAACCAAGTAAGACCAGAATTGCCGAGAATTACGATTTGGCAAATTTAAGTGATTAATCAAGGAGTGAGTAAAAGAAAAAAACATCATGCAAAAATCTGCCAATAAAATCTCAAAAATAGTAAAAACTCTTGCGTAGCTGCCGTAAGGCATAGAACTAATAACTAAAAACTAAACCTATCACCAATTAATTAACAAAACAGCACAACTAAAGCTAGTTATCACTGTTGTAACATTTTCTCTAGTTGACTTTAGTTGATTAAAATCTACTTTTGGTCTTACAATAATTGGTTTCCGTCTAGCTTTATACATAGCTCTAGGCTAACAAGATTAAAAAATTGGCAAGATGAAACAGCTTCAAGGAAGAGATCTACTGGGGACTGCTGACTTAACCACTGAAGAAATTACAGATTTATTAGAACTCGCTCGACAGCTAAAGAGTCAGGAGTTAGTAATTCAGTGTAAAAAAGTTTTAGGATTATTATTTTACAAAGCTTCAACTCGTACCAGAGTATCTTTTAGTGTGGCAATGTATCAGTTGGGAGGACAGGTAATTGATCTTAATCCCAATGTGACTCAAGTAGGTCGTGGTGAACCCATCGAAGATACTGCTAGGGTTTTAGATCGTTATTTGGATATTTTGGCTATCCGTACTTTTAAACAAGCGGATTTAGAAACCTTTGCTAGCTATGCTCAAATTCCCATTATTAATGCTCTAACTGATTTAGAACATCCCTGTCAAATTTTGGCTGATTTGCTGACAGTTAAAGAGTGTTTTGGCTCGCTACAGGGTAAAACTTTGAGCTATTTGGGAGATGGTAATAACATGGCTCATTCTCTCTTGTTGGGTGGTGCGCTAACAGGTCTAAATATCAGAATTGCTACTCCCAAAGGCTATGAACCAAAATCTGAAATTGTCAAACGTGCCGAAGAAATTGCTTCAGGTAAATCAGAAATTATCGTCACTCAAGATCCCATTGCTGCGGTTGAAGGAGCGCAGGTAGTTTATACAGATGTTTGGGCAAGTATGGGACAAGAAGATTCTGCCGATCAAAGAATTCCTATTTTTCAACCTTATCAGGTCAATCAACAGCTAATCAACCATGCTGACCCCGAAGCTATTATCCTTCACTGTTTACCTGCTCATCGAGGCGAAGAAATTACGGCTGAGGCAATTGAAAGCGAGCGATCGCGTGTCTGGCAGCAAGCAGAAAATCGTATGCACGCTCAAAAAGCACTATTAGCTAGCTTATTAGGATGGGAGTAGATTAACGAGGAAAAATTAACGTATTAATCGCTGTTTTATACTTTAAACCAGCTAAGTCGTATCTATGGGCTAGATAGCCTATTCATTTGCGCAGACAAAAATAGATGGTATAACTGATATATGGTAAGCCTAATTTAAAAATGTAATTATCTCCTCGTTAACTAAGTGAAAATACCTGATTATTTAGTAGTAAATACAGGAATTATAAATGTCACTTAAAATAATATATAACACATACTTGAAGCTACTATAATTTTACTTTATATTGCAATATATCAATAACAATTCTATACAAATTATGAGATTGCTAATTTTTCGTTTTCTGTTCCCTCTGGAATTATTATGTTTTCTCAAATAACATAGAAATACTATATGTTTATTTTGTTTTTCAACTGCAATATTAATGAAATCACAGCAGTTACTCACTTAACCTATAGCAATAGTCATTACCTTGTAGTGGTAGATGGACAAAAAGTATAACGAAAGGCTACAAGAACAAATATTAATAGTAGATGATTTACCAGGAAATATCAGAATTTTATCATCCTTATTAAGCAAGCAAGGCTATAAAGTAAGTTCTGCTACAGATGGAAAAATGGCTTTGGCTATGATCGAAACAGAATCGCCAGACTTAATATTGCTTGA
Organism: Waterburya sp.; assembly: GCA_051658085.1. Lineage (GTDB taxonomy): Bacteria > Cyanobacteriota > Cyanobacteriia > Cyanobacteriales > Xenococcaceae > Waterburya. Next base: position 11,576 of record JBOFLX010000096.1, on the reverse strand, counting down.
TATAGTAATACCTCTAATAGATGGTTATCAAGTTTGTCACATCCTCAAATCACAAGAACAGACTCGACACATTCCTATTATCTTTTTAAGTGGCTTAGATTCTGAAGTTGATAAAATTAAAGCTTTTAAAGTTGGAGGAATAGACTATATTACTAAACCTTTCTTTATTGAAGAAGTAGTCTTTCGAGTTAAAGCGCAATTAGCCAGTTTTAAACAGCAAAAACAATTTAGACAGATACTTAGTGAACAAGTTATTGAAAGACAAGTTGCTGAAGAAGAATTACACAAATCTCGTGCTTTATTAACAGGGGTACTAAATAGTTCTCTAGACGGGGTGGCTGCTTTTGAGGCAATTCGCGATCGCCAAGGTCGTATTATTGATTTTCGTTGGTTAATTGCTAATCCCGTAGCAGCCATGACTGTAGGTGGCACAAGTGAGAGTTTGAGGGGAAAACGCTTATTTGTAGAAGAATCTCCTGGTCATTTATTTGATGGACTATTTAATTTATTTGTTCAAGTCGTCGAAACTTGCACTGTCTTAGAAAAAGAATATTACTATAATTCAGATGCTCTCAAAGCCTGGTTTCAAATCGTGGCGGTAAAACTAGGAGATGGTTTTGCTATGACTTTTCGTGATATCAGCGATCGTAAACAAATAGAACTAACTCTCAAAAGAGCTAATTTGCGTTTGACCTATCAGGCTAATATTGACAGTCTGACTCAAATTTCCAATCGTCGTCGTTTTGATGAATATATCAACCAAGAATGGTCACGCTGTGCTAGGGAAAGAGAGTATTTGTCGCTAATTTTATGTGATGTAGATTACTTTAAAGCTTACAATGACACTTATGGACATCAAGCTGGAGATAACTGTCTTTACGAAGTAGCTCAGGGAATTGAAAAAGCAGTCAAACGTCCAGCTGATGTTGCTTTTCGTTATGGTGGCGAAGAATTTGCTGTCATTTTACCTCATACAGAAGGACAAGGGGCAATTAAAGTAGCCGAAGAAATTCATGAACAAATTAAAAATTTGCATATACTTCATGTTGCATCCGAAGTTGATAATATTGTCAGTTTGAGTTTAGGAGTTTCTAGTATTATTCCGAGTAACCAAACTTCTCCTCACGTTTTAATTTCGGTTGCTGATGATGCTTTATACGACGCTAAACTTAAAGGTCGTAATCGTGTGATTTATAAATCCGCAGACTTTAATTCAATTTGAATCTGCTTAATAGATAAAAAATTGTTATTGCTCAACAAACAACTCTCAACTCATTCTTGCTTTTAACTTCTGTACGGGGGATATGCCTATGGCAGCTACTAATTACGCGAATCGCCCCTACTTTGACTTCTGACTTTTAAGAGATGGAACAAGTAAAATTTCTACAATTCAATATTTAATACTGAAGTCAAATTCCGTAAATTCCTGTAAGATATCTGTTTATGTATAGATATAAAAAAATTGATGTTCAGACTTCATCTTTATTAACTACTTCTCTAACAAGGGCGAACTGTAACTAAGCAATAATCATACTGAAACAATTGAAATATTTGATAAATTATTGTAATAATCAGAAAATCAAATTTGAATTTTTAGTATTTGATAACTTGATTTCTGACATTCAGCCCCAACAAAACTTGTCTAATTATTTAATAATAATTTAAACGTTTGATTTTAAAAAGATAAATTTATAAGCAGTCAAAATGGTTCTAGTAATATTGACTAAAAATACCAAGATTTTGTAAAGATCATAATAAGATTGTCTTAACTATAACTAATATTAAATAACATTAATTATTAATTATGAATTCTTGTAATTTACAATATTTAAATTTTAATGTAAAAGTCAATTATATCAATAGCACATCTGTTAAATAACAGCTATCTAACTTTTATTTATACTCAAATACCTATATTTATTTTTATTTGACTATTTAAATTAAGGAGTTTCTATGATAAGAATATTAATAGTAGATGACCAAAACTTTACTAGACAAGCTTTACAAGCAATTCTCGAAGCAGAGGTTGACTTTCAAGTAGTAGGCAAAGCCACGAATGGTAATGAAGCTCTGAAATATTTAGAGCAGAGACCAGTTGATATTATACTGGTTGATTTAGAAATGCCTGAAATGAGTGGTTTAACCGTCACTAAAATTTTAGGTCAGCGTTTTCCTGATACTAAAGTTATTATTCTCAGTAGTCATGACGATCAAGATAGCATCAATGCAGCAGTAGAAGCTGGCGCGAGAGGTTATTTATTAAAAAGCACTTCTGCTCAAGAAATTGTCGATACAATTCGAGCAATTCAACGAGGTTATTTTCAATTGGGGCCTGGATTATTTGAAAAACTACTTTCTCATTTAATCCACGAAAAAGAACAAGCTGCTAAAAATTTAACCCAATTAGAAAACAAATATGCCCAGTCAATGATTAAGCTGGAAGAGAAAATTATTTCCAGAAATGAAGCTGAGCGACAAGCACTCTATCAAGAAATTGACCTACAAATAAATAATTTAAAACAAGATTTTCGTAATGGACTAGAAACTTTTCAATATCAGGTGAGTAATCAATTACAAAATGGTCTAGAAGAGGCAAATCTAAGATTTCATAGCTCCATACCCAATGTTCAGAAAATTGAAATGCAGATTGATAATCGTAATATAGAACAGCAAAGATATATTAACACTTTGTTTACTGGTAGTAAGCAAGCAATTAAAAAACTAGAGCATCAAATTAACTCCATGCGTTACTTTGTCATTTTGTTGAGTATTGTTTTTGTTACGGTTAGCCTACTACTTTTATATTGATTTATTTAAAAATCTACCAGCTTGGAGTAAAAAACCAAGACCCGACTGTATATTTAAAATTTAATAAAAAAAATTTAACTTAACCTGTAGAGTATCTGAAGTGGTAACCTGCTTAATCTCTCTATCTCCCCTAACCAGCAAATCAAAATAGCCCACTACTTGACTATAGGCAAAAAGATTTCGGTAATCACTACAAGACTAACTAATTCAAAAACTTAGATAATATATCATTAGCACTCGCGACCTAAGAGTGCTAAATTTGCAAATGGAATAAGTAGCGCAACTAAGAATAAAATCCTATGGCGAAGATCGTTTCGTTTAATGAACAGTCGAGACGAGCATTAGAAAAGGGAGTCAATGCTCTAGCTGATGCTGTCAAAATCACTCTTGGACCGAAAGGTCGTAATGTCTTGTTAGAGAAACAGTTTGGCGCACCTCAAATTGTTAATGATGGAATTACTGTTGCTAAAGAAATTGAATTAGAAGATCCTTTAGAAAATACTGGTGCAAGACTAATCCAAGAAGTTGCCTCCAAAACCAAAGATAATGCTGGTGATGGCACAACTACAGCCACCGTTATTGCTCAAGCATTAATCAAAGAAGGTTTAAAAAATGTGGCAGCAGGAGCTAATCCCGTTGCTCTTAAAAAAGGTTTAGATAAAGCTACTGCTTTTTTAGTTAAAGAAATAGAATCAGTTGCTAAGCCTGTAGCGGGGGAAGCGATCGCTCAAGTTGCGACAGTCTCTTCGGGTAATGATGAAGAAGTTGGTAGCATGATCGCTGAAGCTATGAACAAAGTTACTAAAGACGGTGTAATCACTGTTGAAGAATCTAAGTCTTTGGCTACTGAATTAGATGTAGTAGAAGGGATGCAGATTGATCGTGGTTATATTTCTCCTTATTTTGTAACTGATCAGGAAAGACAGATTGTCGAATTTGACAATGCAGCGATCTTGATTACCGATAAAAAAATTAGTGCGATCGCTGATCTTGTGCCGATCCTCGAAAAGATTGCCCGCGAAAGCAAACCTTTATTAATTATTGCCGAAGATTTAGAAGGAGAAGCATTAGCTACTTTAGTAGTTAACAAAGCCAGAGGTGTACTCAATACGGCTGCAATCAAAGCTCCTGGTTTTGGCGATCGTCGCAAACAAATGCTACAAGATATTGCAGTTTTGACTGGTGGTCAGTTAATTTCAGAAGAAGTTGGGCTAAGTCTAGACACTGTTGACTTGAGTATGTTAGGGTCAGCCGAAAAAATTACTATTGATAAAGAAAACACTACTATAGTTTCTGGTTCAGGTAATAGTAGCGATATTGCTAAACGAGTTGAACAATTACGAAAACAGCTAGCAGAAACCGACTCAGAATATGATCGTGAAAAGCTACAAGAACGCATCGCTAAACTAGCAGGTGGAGTTGCTGTCATCAAAGTTGGCGCAGCTACTGAAACCGAACTCAAAGATCGTAAACTACGGATTGAAGACGCACTTAATGCTACTAAAGCAGCCGTAGATGAAGGTATTGTTCCAGGTGGCGGTACAACTCTAATTCACCTCGCTCAAAAACTAGCTGGTTTCAAAACACAGCTACAAGATGCAGAAGAACAAGTTGCTGCCGATATTTTTGCCAAAGCTTTAGAAGCTCCCCTATTTCAGCTTGCTAGTAATGCTGGTGTGGAAGGCTCGATCATCGTTGAAAAAGTCAGAGACACCGAGTTTAACGTTGGCTACAATGCTTTAACCAATGAATTTGGTGACATGATTGCTGCTGGTATTATCGATCCTGCCAAAGTAGTTCGCTCTGCTGTCCAAAATGCTGCCTCAATCGCAGGTATGGTTTTAACTACCGAAGCTTTAGTAGTAGAAAAACCCGAACCTGAAGCTGCTGCACCTGGTGGAATGCCTGGTGGCATGGGCGGTATGGGCGGTATGGGTGGCATGGGTGGCATGGGCGGTATGGGTATGATGTAACCCTAGCTCTTACACCTATTGCTATTTCAGTTATGGTGAAAATTGATATTGATGAATTAAGTGTACAAAACTGAGAGAAGCGCTGTTTGTAGACTTTTGGCTATCTTCTGCGAAGGAATATGTGATTTAAATCATCATGACTTGATTTATCAACGCCCAGTCATTAATATATGAGGCAGATCTGTAATTAGACTGCCTTTTTTTATTGTTTATATCTTTCAATACAATTTATTCAATTAGAAATGGAGATTTCATAGGTAATGATAAATAATATTTGACTGAGTGTTTAACAATAATTGAATACACAAAAATTTCAATTACAACATCTTTAAAAAAGCAAGGTAAAAAGTTTTTATGCAAGCAACAGAATTTTGGGACAATATTTTTTGTAAAGGTCAAGAAAGCGAATATAGTAGGGTGGAAATGCCCAATCTTAAAGATCCTATTTTACAGAGAGCTTTACAACATTTCGGCAGTGTTGAAAACAAAACAATCATAGATTTAGGATGTGGGCGAGGATCAACATCTCTCTTCTTTGCATATTATGGTGCTAACGTTATCAGTGTTGATTTAAGTGAAGTTGCGATCGCTAATTTGACTAGATATTGTCAAAATGAAGGTATTCAAAATATTACCCCTGTTAAAATATCTGCTCAAAAAATATCAAAATTAGAACAAGCAGATTTCATATTTGGCTCCATGATTCTGCATCATATAGAACCATTTGATGAATTTGCCAAAAATTTAAAAAATGTCCTTAAGTCAGGGGGAAAGGGTTTTTTCTACGAAAACAATGCTCGAAGCAAAATGATGATCTGGTTTCGACAAAATATTGTAGGCAAACTATGGGTACCAAAGTATGGAGATCCAGACGAATTTCCTCTCATGCCTAATGAAGTTGACGAAATAAGAAAATATTTCTCTGTAGAAACAGAATATCCAGAATTAGTGTTTTTTAATATGATTTCAACATATTTACTCCGTGGTTATTTTGGAAGCCCTTTTCAAATGCTTGATAACTATTTTTACAAATATCCTGCGTTCAGAAAATATAGTTACAGGCAGTATTTATGTATTAGTTAATTGTTACAACCTAATATCGAGCCTAGTTAAACTGCCATAATACAAGCAAGTTCGTTGCATAAAGGGTTTATACTTGGTTTAATTTCTTGGATTTATTCTACAATGTCTTGGATAAAAAGTTTATTTATGTTCTCAACTGAGATTATAACTGGGATAACTGGTAACTTACTGGCATAAAATCAAATAAAAATTAAGAATTTGCTTTTGTTCCTAACGTAATCACTTTTTCAATGGTATCAGCAAAACTTTGAGCTAATGAACTATTAGTGTAATTTTGCACAACTGCTTGACGACCTTGTTTACCAAGACTTGATCGTAAATTTTGATTTGTAATCAACCTGCTCAATTGTTCTGCAAAAGCTTTTGGTTGTGCTTCGGGAAAAGTTAAGCCACCGCAAGTAGATTCAATTAAATAAGGAATTTCGCCAGAATTTGAACCTATTACTGGTGTATTGCAAGCCATTGATTCGATAATTACCCGACCAAACTGTTCCTTCCAATTAGGTTGTGTTTCTGAAGGTAAAACTAACAAATCAAAGGCTGAAAGATAAAGAGGAGCTTCTGTGTGAGGAATATATCCTAAATAACTAATTTTATGGTCAAGCTTAAGCTCGTTAGCTATTTGTCTAAATTTTGTTTCATATTCACCATTCCCTACCATCACTAATCGCCAAGGAAGTTCCTGAATTTGATGTAGAGCGTGTAACAGTGTATTTAGTCCTTTCTCTACCACAATACGACCTAAGTAACCAATAATAACTTCGTTTTCCTTTTCACGTAAATTATTTTTTAGTTCCTCTGCTTGATGAGAATAAGTATAGATATCTGTATCAATTCCTGAAGGAAGCATGGTACAGTTTCCTTGATAATTTTTTTTTCTCAAAACTTCTTCTGCGCTACGAGATCCTGTAAAAGCTATATTAGTCTTTTGGAAAGTTAACTTCTCAATTTGACGAAAAATAAAAGGATAACGTTTAAAAATATTCTGCCAAGTAAAAAAAGCAATTGGCTTGTTAATACTAAGGCTATTTGCTAAATAAATTTGAGCAGTCTGAATGGCATAAGGCTCTTGATGAACATAAATAAAATCAGGTTCAAGTTCTTTTAAAAGTCGAATAAATGTTGAGCGGTAAATGTGAAGCGGAATATTGCCTGATAACCAAACTGGAATACCCAATAGTTTTCCTTGATAATCAGACCAAGGTTCAGAGTTTACAATTCTCCCATACTCAGTTTTCCAGTTACTGGGAGTTACGATTGTTATTTGCCAATTAGTTTGTCGTTCTAATTCGGTATAGAATTGTTGATTAATCGGGGTAACACAGGAATGACTAATAATTAAAAGCTTCATCTATAAATTACCCTCATTAAAAAGCATAATTTAATAACTTGCACAAATAAAATTCAGTATTGATTATTTTTTAACCGCAAATTCCAAGACTAATATATGGTCGGGTATAGACAAAGATAAACTTGATACATTTTTCCAAGTCTGTAAAGGAGTTAGTTTCGCAGATGGATTGCTTTCATTATACAAAAGATATTTTTTTGCCTGCTCAATAGTTGCTTCATCGAGCTTAAACTCAATTTTGCGCTCTGGATTTATTAAATCTTTCTCCCGTAGATTATCATAGACATAAACTTCCTGCCAAATAAGCAGATAAAAAGTTCCATTGCTTTTTTGTAGTAGTAAATGTTTAATATCAGTATTATCCCCTTCAAGGGTATATTTGAGGGAACTAGGTTTAAAAGCAGGATATTTCCAAGATTGTGTTTTGTTGTTCCATGTCGCCTCACCTAAGAGGGAAATCATATTTTTAATCCCATAGTAAGCAGGTGTTGGCTCAAGATTGACATCAATTATCCCATGGCCTGTTCGAGTTTGAATCGCATCAAGTAATTCAAAAATGAAAGTTTTTTCAATTTGTCCTTGCAAGTAATAGTTAGTATAAATTCTTGGTAAGTATTTAGCTTTTGCCTGGCGCGATATTAAATCTAAATATTCATTGCGATCGCCGTCTGATTTTTCATCATATCCAGTTTCGGTAATCCACAGTTTCTTTCCAGAACATACTTGTTGAACTTTTGAGACTATTTCGTCCATCGATCTAGTGTTGTTTTTTTCTCCCCAACCAGATTCTTGAGATGGTTTACCCCAAGCACCTGGATAAGAATGGTCGTTTCCTTTATCACAAAAAGCACTTAGATCGCCTACCTTTTCAAGATTGTCTAAATGTTGCACAGGTCCGAGAACTACAGGAAGTTGACGTAGTTCTCGCTCAGCATTTACTTCCTCATATAATCGTTGTTGAAATTGACGATAAGCTTTTGACCAATTTGTTTCAGACCAATTGGGATCGCAACCAGGGGTTTTTTCGCAAGAAGAAAAGGCAGGATTATCATATTCAGTGACGCCAACTATTCCTACAATCATTTTTCCCCATGATCTAATAACATCTAGTTGAGCAGAGATATTTTCCAAATTTAATGGTTTTCCCCAAGTACGTACAGCTTCTGCTAACATACGAATGCCATGATCTTCATAAAGATCGGTTCTCTTACGCCATGATTCAGGATAAGGTATATCTCTAATGTAGCGAATTCCCAGTTCAGCTAACAAAGCTTTCACTTCTGGATAATTGTCGCAAAGATGACCTGGACAAAAACCAAATTTGGTACTAATTCCTAAAGACTCAACAAAGTCATCTGATGAATTGGCTTGAAAATCAAGAATTACTGGGGAATTAGTAGCTTTGAATTGATGATTGATGATTGAAGCTGATATTGAACCTATTGTTGTAAAAGACAAGATTAAAATCAAAATTATAATCTTTTTAATCTTCATAGTTATACTCTGCTTTCTAGTCATATTATATTCTGTAAGAATACTACTGCAATTTTCTTAGGGTTAACATAGGCACTGTTAGTTTGGGCGTACTAAGTGAAACACAAAAACTTAAAAATTAATTCTTTCAATAAAAATTTTCCATTTAGCCTAAATCCACGACCAGCTTGGACGGCAATTTTAGGTTTATTTTTCGTCATCTTGGTAGGTCTTTTGGTTGGTATTGCGCCTATTCTCAGTTTAGTTTTTCCGCTGGGTTCTTTTGCTGTAGGTGTTTTTCTGTATTGCAAATATCCACTTTTATATGTTGGCTTTACTTGGTGGCTATGGTTTCTAGCTCCTTTAGTTAAACGATTAATTGATTATAGAAGTGGCTATGGAACTTTTGGCAATTTGACTTTAGCTGCAAGTTTGGTTACGTCAATTTCTTTGGTTGCATTATGGAAACATCTCCCTAAATATCTTGTGAGTTCTTCTAACCGAGATGGACTGCCTTTCATATTGTGTGCTGGAAGTGTTTTTTATGCTTTTATTATGGGATTAATTCGGCAAACAACATCTATTGATCTACGGGAGATATCATTATCTTTTATGAGTTGGCTGCCCCCTATTTCTTTTGGATTTTACCTATTTATTAACTGGCGAAATTATCCTAACTATCGCCAAAATATTCAACGAATTTTCTTTTGGGCTATTGTAGTAATGGGAATTTACGGAATTATACAGTTTTTTCTGGTTCCTAGTTGGGATAAATTTTATATAGCTACTATTGGGAAAGAGTTAGGTTTTAATTTAGAGTGGTTTGGTGAACCTGCACCTATGCAACTTCGGGTCTGGAGTACAATGGCATCTCCCTTTGAGTTTTCACAAGTTTGGGTTTCAGGAATAATACTTTTATTAGTTCAAAAAGGAAATTTTCATTTTGCTATTACTGGATTAGGTTACTTAATATTACTGTTAACGCAGGTACGTAGTAGTTGGTATATTTGGTTTTTATCTTTTCTATTTTTTACCTTTTTTTTAAGGCAAGAAAAACAAATTCGCACAATCATTAGTTTAGTTATTGTAGTGATTATTATCTTGTCATTAATCTCAACAACATCCTTTTTTAACGATCTTATAATTGAACGGTTTGAAACTTTTTTGGATCTTGAAAATGATGGTAGTTTTCAAGGAAGATTTAATAGTACCGCAGATTTGATAAGCTATGGTTTGTCTAATTTTTTAGGAGTAGGATTACTTAATACATCAGGTGTATCTGTATACGGAACTGATCTTATTTTTCATGCTGTTGATAATGGCTACATAACGCTATTTCTCTCTTTAGGTTGGTTTGGAATCATTCCTTATCTAAGCGGAATAACTCTTATATTTGCCAAGCTGTTTCAAAGTTATGCAGGTAGTGTCGATGTCTTTTTCATTGCTGTTCGCGCCATTGTTATCGGTTCTTTTCTAGGGGTATTGACTACCACTATTTCTTATGGAGTCGGCGCTATGAATATTTGGGGATTTTTTGGTATTGCTATGGCAGCACATAAATATAATTATTATCAACATATTGCTCAGAAAAAAATTTAATGTTTTCTAAGAATGATTAAAATACGTAACCGTTCACTCCCTACTCATAAGGGTAGGTTTTTTACAAAGATGCGAGTAACGGCTTGACTAAAAGTGTATAAGTGAAAATTAACACTAAAAATAACTTCACTTCACAAAGATGAAATTAATCTTAGTTCTGTCATTAAGTTAGCCCGAAAAGGATTGAGTCTTCCTTTACTTGCAACTGGAATATCTACTTCAAATCTCAATGGTCATCCCATGCCCGTTTTGCTCACTCTCTTTCTCTCCTAAGTGGGCAATTTTAGCTATCTCTTTTTTAGGGGATAGTGAACGGTTACGTCAGACGAACGACTACTGTTTGATTCCATCAACAATTAAAGATGGTGTTCTTCGTATATAGTCCAGAGAAAAAACGAATTTTTTATCTTCAGAGTAATTGTATTGTGAGTCTGAACTTTCAGGGATTGAATTAAAAAATTCACCATGTTTGTCACAATACATTATAGGACGTGGTATTAACCCTGCATCTTTAATCGCTAATGGCAATGAATAAATAGACCAGCGGGTTTTATGTTTATCTGGATGAGACCAAGGAACTTTACTATTGGGAAAGCCAGAGTCTTCAGGTTTTTCATAAATTCTTAAATCTGCATCAGGTACAACTATGCGTATGACTCCATGAGGTTTGAGAATGCGACGGCACTCCTTAAGTAACTTGACTGCTTCATTTAAAAAAAGATGTTCAAAAAAATGCTCTGAAAAAATAAAATCAAAAGTATTGTCCTCAAATTCAAGTTTTCCATTTGGTTGATAATAAAATTCTCTAAAATCTGTCTTGGAATAAAATTCATTCAGCTCTTTTTGACTATAACGAGGTTTGAAATGACGATAGACAATTTTAAGACAATTTACCCAGTTACCAAATTGCCACTCGGATATGCATTTTTTTTTCCAATCAGTTTCTGGCTCCCCTAGATGAACCCAAGAATCATCGACTATCTTTTCAATAGATTCAGGAACTAATTTTTCTAATCTTGATGCTCCTATATGTAATCGTCTGCTCATTGATTTGATCTAGAAATAACATTACTGCTAATACTATTAGATTTTAGAAGAAAGATAAAGACCACATCAGATTTAGATCTGATGCCTAGAAAAATAATAATTATGGCATTATGTAAAAATAACTTGAACAATTCCTGGAAAAGTTAGATGATGAGAACGTAACTAAATAAAAGTCTTAGATGTCCGAGTATCAGGTAATCGAAAAGATTCAAAACAAGTATGAAAAGTTATTGCCTTATTTG
>JBOFLX010000095.1:0-30680 GCA_051658085.1 Waterburya sp. | reverse complement strand
CTGGTGATTTTGGGATGGAAATATCCTCTTTCCAAGCCCTCTAGCATAGTACGACCAAGTAAATGTACAAATGTGATCGCATTTATAAAGTGCGATCGCTTGTCAGTTTTACTCATAGATTAATTTGACTTGATAGTTATGTTTCATGTTTTTCTTGTATCGAGTAATCAACTGAAGTTGTTGCTCATAAAGCTTCTCAAATTTGCTACAGGCTTCTATCAAGCATTAGGATACGGACAGCCTATAGAAAAATTTATTAAATTATTATAATAATCCCCGATAACGAATAAATAATAAAATAACCGCCCACGAACCAAGTGCTACTTTAATTGCTACTAAAATATTAAGCAAAGGAATCATACCACCACTAAATAATGTGCCTAATTCTCCGTGAGGTAATTCAATCCCAATTAAAACTACAACCGCCAATAAAACAAAAACCAAAACAGAAATCTTTTCCCAAGTAGCAGCGTGATATTTTTGATAAATTGCTTCCATCCATTGAGAAGAAGAAGTAATAGCAATCAAACCAATAGCCGTACCTCCTGCCACGCCAGCAGCAAAACCACCACCAGGACTAAGGTGTCCACGAATTGCTAGTTCAATACCTACCAACGCTGCAATGGTTGCACCTAGACGTGCCAAGATAATTGAAGGGCGATCGCTGAATTGGTAAACTATCTCTGTAGGTTGTTCGTTAGCTAGCAGAAATTGTACTCCTAAAATCGCGATCGTAAATACTACTACTTCAAAGATTGTGTCATAGAGTCGATTACGAAAAATAATCCCTGAAACTGCATTAGATACTCCAGTATCTTCGACAATTGAGTCAACAATAGAAAGTTCTGACCATTCTGCTGCTGGATTGGGGATAATTAATACTTTAATAAATAAAAAAATACCTGCTAATATATAGATCCACTTCATTAATGTTTTTTCTCCTTATCTGTTGCTGTTATGTAATTAATAGTCGTTTCAGGAAAGATTAACTCACTTTGCATAATTTCAAATAGACGCTGGACTCTAATTTCAATGTTATAGATTTGTTTAATTTCTATTATTGTATTAATGTCTGACTCTGGTTCTTCTAATGGTTTTTGTTTAGTGCAAAATGCATGAATTTCTTGTATTTTTAAACCTTCTTCTAAAGCTTTTTGATTAGGATATTCAACTAATTCTAGGCGCAAATGATATTTATCAACAAGTTTTCTGATACTAGCAATTAATTCATCTAAGTAACTATTTTTGGCGATTAAATTATTTTTATCTAAGTCTTCTTCAAGTATTCCTAGGCGCATTATCAAGGAAGAACGAACTGCAATTACATAAAGAGTAATTGCTAACATAGTTCCTACCATAGCCTCAGTTAGAGCTACATCTCCAGCCCCTAAAATTGCATAAATTAAAGCTGCTACTGCTCCTAAAATACCTCGAATTACTAAAGCATGATAAGGATTTTTCTGAGTTACCAACATTAAAGCAGATAAAGGTAGCAAAGCGACGATGACATATATATATTTATCAATCATAAGTTTTGTTAGTCATTGGTCATTAGTCATTATTCTTCTTCTCTTGAACAATAAGCCAAAACATAACCCAGTACCGTATTCCAAATTGCCAAGGTAATAATTGCTAACAATAATAGTGACCATTCACTCGGTATTTTGAGTAGTAAACCAAAAATAATAGTCATTGAACCAAGAGTATCGGCAATTGAAAGACTGTGCAGTTTAAATAATAGCGATCGCTTGCCAATTAAAGGTAATGTTCCCCAAAACCAAAAAATAATGCCGATAATTATTAAGCTATAACTTAAAATGTCAATCATAGTATTAGTTTTTAGTTTTTAGTTTTTAGTTTTTAGTTTTAGACTTCGTTTAAGCGTTTATTTAAATGTGCTAGTAACATTAACCCTGCATTACCAACACTAAGAATAATTACAGCAACTACACCAATTGACCAATCATCTTGTAAAACAGAAATGACTAACATAATAATTGACGTTTTAGTAGCAATACTGGCAAAGGCTAGCATTTTTTGCCAAATATCATCTTCCTGCCAAGCTACATAAATTGGTATTAAGAGTGCTAAAATCATTGCGATTAATATTGAGTTCATTTTTAGTAGAGTTAATTATCAATTATCAATTTTTTCGTCTAACTTGATGTATTTCATACCAGCCTTGCTCATCATATTTAGTGACAATAGTTTTAGGCGTAAAAGTAATCAAAAAGATATCTAAAAATATAAGTCCTGGTGTACGTCTAGGCTTGACTCTTTGTCTAACAATTTCTTCTTGGTTATGAGGGCGTAGGATCATTTGAATTGCTTCTAGATATGCTTGGGGAATTGCCATAAAAATCTGCCATAAAGCGCGCAGCCAATCTTTGAGTTTTTCCCTGGATGTGTAACCACGAGGTAAGAGAAAAGCGATCGCGATACCGATAATAATATTAGGTAAACTATAATCGGCAGTCAGTAAAAACCAAATCGCTAGTCGCAGAATTATATTAAGATAGGCGAGCGTGTCCATACTATCCAAAAGAGTAAGATTAACATTAAACTCATTACCCCAACGAGATGCTCGAATTGTTCAAAATCACGGGGTATTTTAACTACTAATTTTTTGAAGATTAAAAGATAAGCTAACCAACCTAAAGCGATCGTTGCTAATGGTTTAATCGTATTTTGTAAGGTGTAAGCTTGATAATAAAAAACGTTAGCTACAATTAATCCGCCAAGTAAAATAACCATCGCCCACCAAAAACCAGACGAGATTTTTTTCTCCTCGTCTCCTTCTCTCCTCACCTCCCCATGATGTGGTAAAAAAATGAATTTAGCAAAAGAAATGGCTGTGCCTAATGCAGCAATATTCATCCCTATAACTTGCCAGGGTAATAAATTTTTACTGGTTAAAACTTTTGCCCCAAAACCTGACAGTAAAGGAAAACCAGAAATGGAGAAACTGGCAATAACTAAAGCAATCCAAATTTGATTATCAAGAGGTTGATGTTGCAACTCTTTAAAATTCCGACTGGGCAAAACTCCCGTAATTAGAAACAAAGCAGATTTTACTAAGCCGTGAGTAAGGGCATAAAAACCGCCTACCACTGGTGCAGCTAAGACAAAGCCTAACTGGGAAATAGTATGAAACGCCAACATCCGCTTGGTATCTTTTTCTACAACAGCAAAACCTACTCCTAAAAGTGCTGTGGCAACTCCAAAAAACCTGACGATAGGATCAATCTCCTCTAACATCAGCGCACAACGCACTAAAGGATACACCCCTGCTTTAACTACTACTCCCGAAAGCATTGCTGAGACTGGACTTTCTGATTCAGAATGGGTTAAAGGCAGCCATAAACCAGATACAAAAATACCACCTTTGACAAGTAGTCCTAAAAAAATCAGGGCAACTGCTTCTGGTGGAGAACCTTGTAAACCTGCATAATTAAAAGAATGATGGGCTTGATATACTAATACTGCCCCCACCAGATAAAACAACATGGCAATATTACTGGTAAATAAATAACGCAAACCTACCCAAATTGCTCGATCTGTACGAGGATAGGCAATTAATAAAAACGCAGCAATACTAATTACTTCTAAGGCAACATATAAACTAATAAAATCGGCACAGATAAAAGTTGCGTTAACACTACCATGCAGTATAGTCATCTGCATATAAAAAAAAGCTGTTTTGCCACTATGCCAACAGTAAACAATTACTGCTGCCGTTACCAAGGCATTAGTGAGGATAAAAAAGCTACTTAAGTCGTCAACAGTTAAAGTAACGCCAAAATCATCGAGTAATTTTAAGTTTATAGGAGATGGTTCTAAAAATATCTGTAAAGCGTAAACAGCAGAAATTATCGCTATTCCGAGGGCAAGAATGCGATCTAGTCTGGGTAATAAATAAACAACAAATCCAATAAAAAATGGTAAAGCCAACCAGGCGATCGTTATATTAATCATGGTGCATTATTCTCTTCGATCGCTCTAATTTCTAAAGTCGGATTATTCTTGGCTAATTTCATCACACCTACCAGCATCAAAGCTAGAATTGATAACCCAATCACAATTGCTGTTAAAATTACAGCCTGTGGTACAGGATCGGCATAAGCAACCTTGTCTTGATTCCCCACAATGGGCGTAAATATACCATCTCGTGATGCCACCACTACGTAATAGGCAATTACCCCTGTACTCATAATGTCCATCGAGATAATTTTCATGATCAAATTTTGTTTAAAAATAATACCGAAAAACCCACATAAAACTGTGGCAAACACAAAAGCTTCTAACATTGTTTTTTTGTAAATTTAGCTCAAACTCAAGAAAGCAAAAATATCAAATCTTTATAAATACTTGATATTTTCCACATCATCTTTTAAAGAAATCTTTGATTTAAAAATACATTTAATACTGACAACTTTATTGTAATTTTATGCTTGATTAGCATAATAAACGTACAGATATAAAAATTGATTTATTATAATTATGCTAAAAGTAATTAAAAATACGGCTTTTATCATTACGATTACTTGTCTTTTAGGTAATTTCTTATCTTTACCTGTATTAGCTAAAAAAAATCCTTGTTTAAAAAACAATAATGGTATTGGTAATAACCACGATATTTTTGTCGAATTACCAACTAATTCTCAAAGTTTAAACGATCCAGATAATCAAATTTTATCAATCAGAATTGATCCAGGTAATCGTGGTCAGATGAGTAACTTCCAAGATGAGTTTGCTGAACAAGGTTTTAATACAGGAGAGATTAAATTTGTAGTTGATCAAGTTTGGGATGCAGAAATAAGAGTTAAAGCAAATAACTTATCATGTCCCCTAGATAGTCAAGTAGAGCAAGATTATACGCTTTTTGCTGACTAAACATGAATTCTTTGTTGAATCAAAGTAGGGTGAGCAATGCTCACCTTTTATTTGCGTTTTTTTGACCAGTTTTATTGTTTGAAAGATATCTTGATTTTAGTTAACGGAAGCGTTTTAAAAAAGGATTTCTAAGACCAGATAGAAATAGTTTTCTTAAATCGCATCTTTGAGTAAAAATACCATTGGGAAAATTAAGGCAATTCTCAATACAAAGCGAGAGGAAAATTCTAATGCTTGTTGATTAGAAACGTCTACAGTTTTTGACTTAAATTCAAGATTACTGGGTAAAATCAATACTGCTGCCACAACATAAACAGTAAAACAAAACCAAACTAAAGTATTTTTATCAGCAATTAAATAGTCCATAATTTTTATTCTCCTTTCAAGATGAAAATTAGTTATCAACTTATCGAAGTTAACCTTGCTGGCACTTTATAGAATAGAATCTATACATTAATATAGAATTTTATCTATGTATTTTTATTTTCCATAGTTTTTATTCTATACTATTTTGCCAACAAAAAACAACAATAGGATTTAGGATGATTTCAAAATTACATCCTATTGAGACAGGCTATACTTGTTATGAATTAAAAATTCGTTGATTTTCCCGCGTTTTGAACCAACAGCATTAATAGCCCTAGTAGCTTTGACCTCAACAATTTCATATTTAGGATCATCATATAAAGAATAAATAGATAAATTCTTCTTGTAAAGTTTTTTTTACCGCTTGTTCAAAGCCTCTTTGAAGAATTTGTATGTCATTGCAACCTTGAATCCTAATTGTTATTTAGTTCATATAAACTATAGTATGTGACTTTAATCCCTTTTTTGATCTACTATTGGTAGTCGTGGTATTTTCTCGCATTTATGGTGTAGTCATTGGCAATTCTATTATCCACTCAAGCCATCTTTCGACAGTACTAGCTCTACGCATCCGAGTAGCATCTGCTCCAGTTGATATTTTTTCTGTTCCGTTTTTCATTATTGAAACGATTTCTTCTTTTGTTGGTGCTTGAGCTTTATCGAAGAAAATTCTTAATGATAAATTGAATATTCGATGCCTTAATATACATCGAACCAATTCCAAATTTCTTTTTCGTGGATGCTGAGATATTATAGATTGTCCTAAATCACTTAAAACATAGGTAACGTCATGCTCTTTACCTTTTGCTCTATTTACAAGTCCTAAATAATTTGCTGCTGAAACATAATAATTAGTCTGCCTGACATCAAACGCATAGTTAAGAGTTATAGCTTCTGTGTTAACAGGTTCTTCTACATTATATAATCGCCCCAAAAGATCGATTATTCTGGGGAAGCTATTTGCTTGCGGAAACGTCTCACTTTCATCAGGAACAATTTCCGTGTTTTCTAAAATGGCTCTTATATCTGAAATTTCTATTTCTGCCTTACTAATACAGTATTTATGTTCTGAAACTAATTCAATAGAATTATATACTTGTAAATCTGTAAATCGAAATTTATAGAAAGTAAAAATATCGTTAGAAATTGTTAGAAAAATTGGAACAACTTCTTTTGAAATCTTAGAACTCCACAGTCTATAGGGATAGTAAAGCTGTCTGACAATAAAGTCGTTGACAGTTTCAGCTTTAGCTTCAACAATAGCAAGTTTTGTGTTGCCTTCAAAACCACCATCAATTTCGCACTGCGATTTATTAACATCTATGACTTGTCTAATATTATTTTTAGTATTTTGAATATAGTATTTGAATGTGCCAGTAGACATTCTTCCTAAGATAGTAAAGTTAGTAGTTTCACCAAGCACGTCATCAATCATACCTGAGAGGAAGGCGCAGATAATAGCTGAAGACTCAGAGTAGATATTGCTAGGCTCAAGAGTTTCAATGTGAGGCGGAAGTTCCCGATAAACAATATCTTCTGAAGATTTTGTGGGAAGCTGAAAATAACTCTCAAAAGCCCCAATGATGTAATTTCCTCGCGAGATAGGCTGAATTGTCAAATCGTTTTCACTAAATATTTGGGGCAGTTGTACAGCGTGGTCAAATTTTGTCATCAAACGAGCTTCGCGCTGCTGATTAATTCTCGTGGAAGATATTTGAAAAAATCCCTGTCTGGCGATTACATCAAGAATTTTCTCCTCCTCAAAAATAATCTCCCAGGCTTTATCGTTCTTTGACTTGCTTGCGGTCATATCTGTTATAAATTAACAGTTCATTTATTCTGCCACGCTTTGATCCCACCGCATTAATAGCTCTGGAGGCTTGGACTTCTACAATCTCATAGTTAGGGTCAGAATAAAGTTCTTTGATAAAAGAAGCAGAAGAATTACTTACTAGTATCTGACACCCATACTCGGATAATTTATCACAGAGTTCCTTCAATCTAATCTGCTCTGCTTCACCAAATCCATTAATACTATAACCTGTAAAAGATGAGGTGTCAGATATGGGATGATAGGGCGGATCAAAATAAACAAATGCTCCTTTTCTTGCAGTAGCCACAGCCTTGCCAAAATCTCCCTCAAGAATTCTCACATCTCTTTGGTTGAGATAAGCACTTACCGACCTAATGACCGCAGGCTCGGCAATTACAGGATTCGTGTAGTCGCCATAAGGTACGTTAAATTGACCGCTACTATTGACGCGAAACAAACCGTTAAAACAAGTCTTGTTGAGATAAATGATTCTGGCTGCTCTTTCTACAAGACTTCTATCTTTAAAGTCATCTTGTCTGTCCTGCTCCCGCAACCAGTAATAATGTTCTTTAGAGTTTTTTTCCTTATGTTGTTGGCACAACTCCAGTAACTCTTCAGGATTATCTTTGATTACGCGATAGCAGTTGATAAGCTCGCTATTGGTATCGTTGATAACGCTTTTTTTGGGCTGTAGGTAGAATAATACCGCCCCAGCACCAACAAATGGTTCGTAATATTGACTGAACTTTTGAGGGATATACTCTTTAATAGCAGGTAAAAGCTGCCGTTTTCCACCAGCCCATTTCAGAAATGGTTGAGCGAGAACATTATGCTTGTATGCTTTTTTTCTATTAGTTTGAGATAGTTTGACAGCAGTATTATCTGGCATTGTATTAGTAGTGTTGTCCACTAGTTAAAGGTATCATCTCTGAAGATAAGCACAAGGTATAATGCCTTAATCTATTAGTAAAATTATACTAACAGATTGATTTTTTAAACAACTATGAATGTTGCTGCTGCTCAAAATTTAATTTTTCTTCGTATGAAAAAGTTAGCTAAGGTTATTTATTGCTGGGTTTTCATCGGCTAATTGCTGTGATGAAGATCGAATTCTACTAAAATCAAAGCCTGTACATATTTTTTATTCTGACTTCTGACTACATGCGGGCAAGCCCTTTGTGACTTCTGACTTCTGAATAAGATAAACTTACGGCTTATTATTATTACTATATTGTTTAGCAATTAAACCTTTTAACAAGTAAAGCAAATGTCCTTCCAACTGTGGAGCTAGCCTGAGTGGTACATCTTCGGCTCTCAAATTAATATCTCTTTGAGGGAAAGGAACATCAATCTGTTGTTCGCGGAAAATTTCTTCAATCCGAAAATAAAGATCGCTTTTTAAGGGTGCTTGACGACTAGGATCAGATGTCCAAACTAGTAACTCAAAATTAAGAGAACTATCACCAAATTCTGTAAAAAATACTTGGGGTTGTGGATTACGCAATACTTCTAAGTGTTCTTCTGCTGCTTGTAATAAAGCGGATTTAACTTTTGCTACATCAGAGCCATAAGCTACTCCAATAGGTAAATGCAAACGGCAAACACTTTTGCGGTGATTCCAGTTAATAACTTCTTCACTTAATAGGCGAGAGTTAGGCACAATAATCGAAATACGATCTAAAGTTTTCAAGACAATACTGCGAGTTCTAACTTCTTCTACTACTCCCAAATGTTCTCCTACTTGGATAAAATCCCCCACTTGAATTGAGCGTTCAAATAATAAAACGATACCACTAGCAAAATTGCGGGCAATATCTTGAAAACCAAAACCAATACCTACACCCAAAGCACTACCAATTAAAGCTAGAGAACTTAAATTTAAACCATAAGCTTGAAGTAGAACTACTGTGCTAATTGAGATTAGACCATATTTAGTAATAATCGTAATAATTTCTTGCGAACCTCTGGTCATTCTCGTAACTTGTAGAACGTTGGTGCGCAACAACTCAGTGAGATAACTACTAACAAAAATTGAAGCAATAAATAATCCAATTAAAATTAAGATGTTAATAATGGAAAATTCATTACCGCCAAAATTCAGTATGGATTTATTAAAGGTTTTGGCTACAAGACTAAACAGTAAATATAGCCAATTTCTTGTCCAAGGATAAAGACGAAAAATAACAAAAATTATTACTACCCATAGAGCAAACTGAGCTAAACCCAATTTGAGACGAAATAAGGTAGTTAAATTGGAAGGCTGGGAACTAGTATTACTGGGCAAACCTGGAATAACTCTTTGAATTGCTCGTCTGAAGGGATAGGTTTGTAGCTGATCCAATAGTCTAGTGCCAAGTAAAGCAAATAATAACAGAACAGCAGTAATAATTGCTTGATGCTGAAGGTAAGCAGAACTTCTTTCTTGTTTAGCTTTAGCGATCGCCTGTTCTATTTCCCATTTTAAATCGATCGCTGTTTCGCGGCTAGACTTTCTACCCAGAGTATCTTGTTGAGTAACGGTAAATAAATATCTGCGTTCTTCCTGATTATTTGATGGTAATTCTACTCCTGGTAATTCTGATGCCTTTTTGTAGACTAAATATAAGACTGGGAGTTGATCTTGTGCTTCAAGTGCTATTTCAGTAAAACTTTCTTCTTCAATAGCTGTGAGGATTTCTGTGCGAATATAGGCTGCTCTTTCGCCTGCGGGGTTAGCATCAATTTTACCCACCGAAAATATTTCTCGACCATCAATGACTACTGGAGCTTTAGGAACATTAGGATCGCTATTAAGCTGCAAATTCTGAAATTGAACACCAAAATTAGAAGGAAAATTATTGTTTGGCTGAGTTTGAGTTGATCCTAGATTGATATTTAAAATTACAATTAAGATAGCAGTAACTATCGTCAAAATTGCCTTAGAGATTTTTTTAGACCACATTGATTAATAGAGATTCTGATTGTTTGATGTGATGTACATCTAAATGTTAATTAGCTGCGTTAATCATTAATCTGGAAAAGCTGAGAGCATCATGGCTTTGCTAGGAATTTCAAGGATAATAATTTTAAATCATGAATTTTATTATCCTAGTATTATGACCTTAATAAATAAAGAAAGAGAGTATACAAAGCTTTCTAGAATCAATGTAATTCAACTCGGATTACTATAATGAACTCTTGTCCCTGCCCACTGTAGTTTTTCTCGCAGGGTTTCATAAAAAGAATAACTTTCTCGCAGAATAATAAAATGTGCCTGACAGTTAGCCATCTTGATCATAACCCTCTGTCCTGGCCAAATAGTTGTACCCAAAGCACCATCTGTCCAAAGTTTCGTATTAACTTCGTAATCTCTAATTGGACAGACACTAACAACGCTACCAGGGGGTAATACCAAAGGACGACCAGAAAGACTCAGAGGGCAAATAGGCGTAATTGCGATCGCCCACATTCCAGGATGTAAAATCGGCCCGTTGGCAGAAACCGTATAACCCGTTGAACCAGTGGGGGTAGAAACCAATAAACCATCACCACTGTATTGATCAATTACCTGTCCATCTGCTTCCATTTCCAAAATTGAGGTAGGCATCCGATCAATGCTGGCAGGTTTGATACACATTTCATTTAAACAGTAAAATGTTTCACCGATGGGCTTTAATTGGGGACGTTCACCTTCAAATACTTGGGCTTGTAGCATCATCCGCTTTTGTACTGCATAATGATCTGATTGCAAACGCTCCCAAACTCTTACTGTATCTTGAAACAATTCAAAAGGCTCGGTTAAAAATCCTAAATGTCCACCGACATTGACTGCCAAAATTGGTATGGCTTCTGGGGATAGGTGTCTAGCAGCAGCTAAGATTGTACCATCGCCACCTAGAATTACTGCTAAATCGATTTTGTCGGTCGAAGAAGCTAAAAAAACAGGATAAGGATTATCTTTAATCCCACTAGGCCCCAATAACACCTGACATTGAAGAGATTCTAACTCTCTTGCACATCTTTCTGCCCATTGTCTACTAGTATTATCTCCTGCTTTGTAGGCAATGATTGCACGTTTTAATTCCACTATATCTCTAAGACTAGTTAGATTTGATTAATTCTTTCTTATACTACCGCTTTAATATTATTAGTTCACAAAATTATTAGTTCACAAAGTAACTTTGGCTTCCAAAGACTTAAGATATTCAGTATTAACTTTAGATTCTCTAATCAGAGCGATTTTACCAGTACGGGCAATTTCACGAATACCAAATTTATTTAACATTTGAATAATTGCCACAATTTTGCCAGGATCGCCAACAACTTCGATAGTAAGGCTTTCTTCAGAAAGATCGACAATACGGGCGCGAAAAATTTGGGTTAGCTGAATTACTTCGGCTCGATTAGAAGCTGTAGCATTAACTTTAATCAGCATTAATTCTCTTTCTACACAAGGTTGCAGACTAATATCTTGTACCTTTAACACACTAATTAGTTTGTAGAGTTGTTTAATTAGCTGCTCTATAATTTGCTCATCTCCAGGTACTACCATGGTAATACGAGAAACTCCTACTTGTTCCGCAGGGCCTACTGCCAAGCTTTCAATATTAAAACCTCGACGGGCAAATAATCCCGCAATGCGCGTTAAAACTCCTGCTTCGTCTTCTACTAAGACAGAAATAGTGTGCTTCATCATAACTGAAAGATTGGTTGAGTAATTTTCTATAGAGTTTGTCTCTCATCATAAATTAAATTATCGTTGTTTACTCAAAAAAAAGACAGGTATTGAACCTGCCTCAATCTTATGTAATTCAAACTGTCAATAAATTAATTAAAAATTCATTTCTGCTGCTTGAACGGTTTCTACTTGTTTCTTCTTAACTACTAGTAGAATCTGACAGATCATAATACCGCCAGCAAAAGCCATCAAACCAGCGATACGAGCAGGACTTTGTAGCACAACTTCGGTATCTTTTTGACCGAAACCACCAACATTGGGGTTATTAGTGAGAGCATCTCCCGCAGCAATTTGTTGTCCTTCAGTCACAACTAATTCTGGGCCAGCAGGAATATTATTAGTTACACTACCATCTTCAGTGTTGATAGTTACTTGATAACCGCCTGCCTCTTGAGGAGTAATGGAGGCAATTGTACCAGCAGCAGAAGCTTTAACTTCGTTATTGTTACTAACTTCACCAGTAGGATACACCTGTCCACGTCCACGGTTAGCTCCTAAATGAACTGCATACTTACCGAAGTGGATATTTTTATCGGTTTTAGGATTAGGAGAAAGTACAGGGAAAGTGATTTCTTGATATTGATCGCCAGGTAAAGGGCCAACGATCACGACGTTATCAGCACCTTCTTTATATTGTTGGAAATATAGACCACCTGTTTTTTCTTTCATTTCTTCAGGAATACGGTCTTCAGGGGCGATTTTAAAGCCTTCAGGTAACATTAGTACTGCACCAACGTTTAAACCACCTTTAGAGCCGTCTCCCAATACCTGTTGACTGTTTAGGTCGTAAGGAATTTTAACTACTGCTTCAAATACTGAGTCAGGTAGTACTGATTGGGGAATTTCAACTTCTGCTTCTTTTTCGGCTAAATGGCAGTTAGCACAGACAATTCTACCTGTAGCTTCTCTGGGAGTTTCTGGAGCAGTTTGTTGCGCCCAAAAAGGATATGCCCCAGCAGATTGAGCAATAGCCAGATCACTAGCAAAGAAAATTGCTACAGTAGCGATCGCTATAACAGTAGATTTAGCAAGTATTTCCTTGACAGATTTTAATACTGCCAATGGTTTCAATGTTCTCATTTGTTCGATCAACAATCTCAAAAAATTAATTTTATGAATACAATTTGGCATTGGTAAAGTTAATTAAATGCCTTTGATTTATGCCCAGTAAGGTTTCTCACCAGTACGGAAATCAGTCTCAGTCCACTGACTAAAGTAGAGTTTGTCGTCTTTTTCCTCAGCATGAACTAGTGCCAAAGATAAAGGTGCAGGGCCTCTAACTACTTTGCCAGTTTCATCATATTGAGAACCATGACAAGGACATTTGAATTTATTTTCACTGGCATTCCAAGGAACTACACAACCCAAATGAGTACAGACAGCATTAATGCCGTAGTTACGAAGAGTAGAATCTCCTTCAATGACCACATAAGTAGGATCACCTTTTAAACCTTGAGCTAAAGTGCGATCGCCTGGTTGATGAGAAGCTAAAAATTCGCTAACAATAACATCGTTACCCAATGCGTCTTTAGCAGCTACGCCACCAGCACCAGCAGCACTACTTTTAGGAATAAAATATTTCACTACAGGATATAAAGCTCCTAAGGCTACTCCTGTGATTGAGCCAAAGGTGAGCAAATTCATAAATTGTCTGCGCCCCATATCGGGGACATCAGAAGAATTAGTAGAAATTTGAGCCATAACTATAGATAAATTGTATTTTTTTGTAAACTAGGATAATTACTAGAATCAAAGCTTATAGCCTTTAGCTGGTTGGGTACAAGACCCTGTTTCAATCTTTAAAAAAATGAAAC
The DNA here is from genome assembly GCA_051658085.1 of Waterburya sp. GTDB lineage: Bacteria > Cyanobacteriota > Cyanobacteriia > Cyanobacteriales > Xenococcaceae > Waterburya. The sequence continues at coordinate 17,077 of JBOFLX010000095.1, read as the reverse complement.
ATTGTTAATCAAAAGTAGTTGTATATTCTGCTTCTGACTTAGCTTATAGCTTAAGGCTTATAGCTTTTTCAAAAGTTATCAGTTGCGTGTTGTTTTATGAAGTTTGCTTAAGAATTATTGCCAAAATGACTTTGACTTCACTCTTTGCAGCCTTACTTAAAACGCAATATGAACCAATGTATTAAATTATTACAGAGATTGAGTACCCATTCCACTCAGAGTTAGTTTCTTTTTTGAGAAAAATATGATTACAGGCGAACAATTACATCAACTTGTATTAGAAAAGTGGGGCTGTTCTTACGATGTACAACTCAGAAAAGTCAAAGGTAAAATTTTTGTCCAGGTGATGTGGAAATATTTAGAACAAGCTTCATTTCCTTTGTCTCCCCAAGAGTATACGGAAAACCTCAACGCGATCGCTAATTATCTCAATGCTTGGAATGGAGTAGAGCAGTTAAAGTCTTTTATCGCTAAAACCCGTGAGCGTCCTCGTTTGGGTAAAGCTGTGAGTATGCAACTAGACTTGGGGGAACGTAGTTCGGAATGGATTTTGGATGATAAGTAGGAGCAGTTAGGACAGTTAGGGCAGTTAGGACAGTTGGGTCAAAAGTTATAAGTGATTAATTCTGTATAGACAGTAAACTTGTTAATGGTTGAATAATAGAGTTGAGAAGCGGACATGAAAGGCAGACGGGTTGGCGTGATTGGTGGTGGGCAATTGGCTTGGATGATGGGAGCAGAAGCACCTGGATTGGATCTTAAATTGATAGTACAAACTCCTAACCACAACGATCCAGCCGTCAGTCGCGCTAACCAAGTTGTTTTAGCAACAATTGATGATGCCGAAGCTACCGCAAAATTAGCGACTTTATCTGATGTAATTACTTTTGAAAATGAATTTATCGATCTCGAAGCCTTACAAAAGCTGGAACAACAAGGAATCTGCTTTCGTCCCAGTTTAGCTTCTCTTGCGCCTTTATTGGATAAATATGATCAGCGTAATTATCTCAAAAGTATTGATGTTCCTGTACCTAAATTTAGTCTTTATTCAACTGAAGAGTCTATTGTCTCTAATTATGGTTTTCCTGTAGTGTTAAAAGCTCGTCGTCATGGCTACGATGGACAGGGAACTTTTATCATTAAAGATGCTCAAGCTTTAGCTGACCTATCTCAGCGTGTTCCTCTGGCGGAATTATTAGTAGAAGAATTTATTCCTTTTGAACGAGAATTAGGGATCATTGCAGCGCGTAATGCAGCAGGCGAGATTGCTGTTTATCCTGTAACAGAAACCTATCAAAAAAATCAGGTATGTCATTGGACGATCACCCCTGCCGAAATTGATGAACAGGTAGCTCAAGAAGTTCAAGCGATCGCCCGTACCATTCTTAACCAGTTACAAGTAATTGGTGTATTTGGAATTGAATTTTTTTTGACTAGTGATAATCGAGTTTTAGTTAACGAAATTGCCCCTCGTACTCATAATTCAGGACACTACACTCTAGATGGCTGTCATACTTCTCAATTTGCTATGCAGTTAAGAGCAGTTACAGATTTGCCTTTAGGCTCAACAGCTTTAAAATCGGCTGGGGCTGTAATGGTTAATCTTTTGGGTTATGAAGAATCGGAATCTGACTATCAAGTTAAACGCGAGCAAATTTTAGCAATTCCTCAAAGTTATCTTCATTGGTATGGTAAAACCTCTCGTCCAGGTAGAAAACTAGGTCATGTTACGGTAATTCTCAACAAAGAAGAATTAGCCCAAGCCAAGACTATCATCACGAAAATTGAGTCTATTTGGTACAGAAAAAAAATAAACACCTATCAAGATTTTGTCATAGAAGTTAAATGAAAAAATCCATAAAAAAACCGAATACCCTTATTAAACCTGATGAAAGAGTACAAGATGTCTATTTTACAGAAGACACTATTAGTGTAGACCTGATGGATGGTAGAACTATTACTGTTCCTTTGGTTTGGTATCCTAGACTGTTGGCAGCTAGTCCCAATCAAAGAGAAAAATGGTCAGTTTGTGGTGGTGGTTATGATATCCATTGGGAAGAAATAAACGAAGATTTGAGTACAGAGGGATTATTAAGAGGCGCACCTGCACCCCGCAGACAGTTTCAGAATAAATAAAATAGTTCAGCTTTAAGCGATCGCCTTCTAACTTTTCCTCAATTGCAGATGAGAAAGCAATTAACAATTGTTACAAAATGCAAAGTATAATAATCACATCGGTCGTAAAAATAGCGACCTGGAGTACACACTATTATTTGAGATTTAATATATTTAAATGCGAGTTGCGATCGCCGGAGCAGGATTAGCAGGGTTAGCCTGTGCAAAATATTTAGTTGATGCAGGACACCAGCCTATTGTCCTCGAACGTCGGGATGTATTAGGTGGCTTGGTAGCTGCTTGGAAAGATGAAGATGGAGACTGGTACGAAACAGGTCTACACGTCTTTTTTGGAGCATATCCGAACATGATTCAACTATTTAAAGAGTTGGGTATTGAAGATAGACTCCAGTGGAAGGAACACACTCTAATTTTTAATCAACCAGAAAAGCCAGGAACATATTCTCGTTTTGATGTTCCCGATATTCCAGCACCAATCAACGTCATTACCTCAATTCTCCGCAACAACGATATGTTGACCTGGGAGCAAAAAATTAAATTTGCGATTGGTTTATTGCCTGCGATTGTTAGAGGGCAAAAATATGTCGAAAATATGGATCAATACAGTCTGTTGGAGTGGCTGGAAAAACAAGGAGTTGATGAAAGAGTCAATACTGATATTTTTATTGCTGCTTCTAAAGCTTTGACGTTTATTAATCCCGAAGACGTTTCCGCGACTATTCCCCTTACAGCATTAAATCGTTTTCTCAAAGAACGCTACGGTTCAAAAGTCGCTTTTTTAGATGGTTCACCAACTGAAAGATTGTGTCAGCCAATGGTGGATTATATTACTGCTAGAGGTGGCGAAGTACGTCTTAATGCCCCCCTCAAAGAAATTATAACGGCGGAAGACAGCACAGTCAAAGGCTTTTTATTAAGAGGTTTAAATGGTGCAGCAGATGAAATTTTAACTGCTGATGCCTATGTTTCAGCCATGTCTGTCGATCCGCTTAAAGCTATGTTACCTGAGTCGTGGAGAGAAAAATCTTTCTTTCAACAGATGTCTAAGCTAGAGGGAGTAGAAGTAATCAATCTTCATCTCTGGTTTGATCGCAAACTCACTGATATTGATCAACTATTATTCTCGCGATCGCCATTACTGAGTGTCTACGCGGATATGAGTAATACCTGTCGTGAATATGCTGATCCCAATAAGTCGATGTTGGAATTAGTACTAGCTCCTGCTAAAGACTGGATTAATAAGTCCGAGACAGAGATTATTTCTGCGACAATGGCAGAACTGCAAAAACTATTTCCTCAGCACTTTATTGGTGATAATCAAGCAAAATTACTTAAATCCAAAGTAGTTAAAACTCCAAAATCGGTTTATCGCGCTGTAGCAGGCACACAGTCTTACAAACCAACTCAAAAAACTCCTATCGCTAATTTTTATCTCGCAGGCAGTTATACTAAGCAAGAATATTTAGGCAGTATGGAAGGTGCGGTACTTTCTGGTAAACTAGCAGCCAAGGCGATCGCGCAAGATTATCCCGTTACCAACCAAGTTAACAAAGAAATAGCCGTCGTCGGTATATAACGTTTGTTATCTATTGTGTGCCTTTAGTAGCTGAGAGGATGAGACAATGCTAATGGCTAGATAAACCGAAATATATATAAATATCATCCTATCTCCTGCCATCATATTAAGACAGTACCCCGTTTGCTTCTGAATGTTGCAATTACCAAAATCAAAAACAAAAAAAAATTTAGTCTCAGTAGACAAATCATACGAACTCTGTCGTCAAATTACGGCAGAATACGCTAAAACTTTTTATCTTGGCACGTTATTAATGCCAACAGAGAAAAGCAAAGCTATTTGGGCAATCTATGCCTGGTGTCGTCTTACAGACGAGCTAGTAGACGGTACGAAAGCCAGATACACGACCAAAGAAACTCTAGCAGAATGGGAACAGCAGTTAGAATCCGTTTTTGCTGGCTATGCTTTGGATGAGACAGATGTAGCTCTAGTTGATACCATTCAACACTATCCGATGGGTATTCAACCTTTTCGAGATATGATTGCGGGACAGAGGATGGATTTAGAGCGTAATCGTTATCAAACCTTTGAAGAACTCCAGCTTTATTGTTACCGTGTAGCAGGTACAGTAGGCTTGATGTCCAATGCAGTCTTGGGTATTAGTATGGACTCTAATGGTGTTCCCTGGCAAAGAGATCAACCTATTTATGTCCCAACTGAAGAAGCGATCGCTCTGGGGATAGCAATGCAACTAACTAACATTTTGCGAGATGTCGGGGAAGATATGCAGCGCGATCGCATTTATTTACCCCTTGATGATTTACACGCTTTTAACTATACAGAAGCGGATTTATTGGCTGGAGTTATTGATGAGCGTTGGAAAGCCCTCATGAAGTTTCAAATTAAACGTGCTAGGGAGTATTACAAAAAAGCTGAGAAAGGTATTCGCTATTTAATTCGTGATTCCCGTTTACCAGTTTGGGCATCTTTGATGCATTATCAAGGCATTCTCAAGGAAATTGAAGCTAATGACTATGATGTATTTAATAAGAGAGCTTTTGTCGCCAAATATAAGAAAACTATATCTTTACCTATTGCTTGGTTAAGAGCGCAGGTGTTGTAATTATCACAGTAAGTTCATTGGTTAGGACAAGAAATCATAGGCTCGGAAAGTAGAAAGTAGCAAAAAACTAAGAACTAAAAACTAAAAACTAAAAATTAACTAAACAACATAATAACTACCTGCAATAAGCCAACAATAAACCCTAGTATGCCACCTAGGTTAACGATCGCTTGTAGTTCATGTTTGACTATACCTTGTATTGCTAATTCTAGCTCTTGGGGAGAGGTCGCAGAAACTCGCTCGATAATTACTTGATCGATGGACAAAATTGGTATGGCTTGGGAAACAAGTTTTTCTAAATCTCTTTCTAGATAACGTTCTAGCACTAGGGCTAACTCTTGGCTGACGATTTCTAAAGAATCATTAACTGCGGGGGAAGACTGGAGACGCTTGAGAATCAAAACAGCTAAATTTTCCCATTCAACGGAGTCACCTAAACGAACAATTACATCCCCTCCTTCTTCTCTGAGATAATTACGTACAGCTTCCCGTACAGTTTTACGGAGTTGTCTGACGGTGGAAACAGGTAAATTTTGTAATGAAAGATTAGTTAACCAATTTTTAATGCGATCGCGAATTTGTAGTGAGTAGGTTAATTCTTGTAAACGAGCGTTACTAATTTCTTTTTCTTCAATACAGAAAGAGCGCAATCTAACTAAAGTGTTACGCAAACCGAATAAGTTGGCAACTACCCAATAAGTACCACTAGTTTTTTCCCGAAAACCCTCATCAATAATTTGAATATTGCGATCGCTTAAGAAATCAATCATTGCTCGACGGAGAGTATCGGGGGGTATTACTGATCCCAATAGCCAATCGGCAAAATTCTTTGCCTGAGTGTCTTTTAATTGGAAATTTAACAGAATTTGGTCAAATATCTGGTTCGTTTGGGCTTCTAGAAAATCATCTCGACGGGCTAATACTTTTAATAATCTTGGTAAGGATTGACTAAATAAATCGTGTAAAATATTGCCTAAAATTTTGGCTGTCTTTTGCTCTTGATCGGACTTTACCTGATCTAAGGCTGACTTTAAAAGCCACAAGATAGTACCTTCGATACGCTCAGTTGCTAAGAGTCTTTGAGCTAACTTTTGTATTTCATCAGGAGTTAGCAACGATCCCATAATCGTATCAGCAATTTTTTGAGCTAAACGCTCTTGATTACTGGGAATCAAGCCAGGAGTAAAAGGTAACTTACGTTTGCCAATATAAATGGCTTTGTAAGGACGAAATAGCATTTTGATAGCTATGTCATTGGTGAAATAGCCAATAATGCTGCCAGCTATGGGCGGAACAAAAAATATCCAGAGATTTGCTAGTGCCAAGGCAGTATCTTGAATCGACAATAAAGATTAAACAACAGAAACTTAATTCTATTTATATTTTATTTCCTGAGTACTAATACCCCCATCATGCCCCCCATTAGAGGATAATGCACAGCCTCATTAAATCCTACTGTATAAGCTAGTTTAATTTGATCTTTACCTGTGGGAAATCGGTCAATACTAGGATTGATATAAGCATACTCTGATTTCATCCCCATACTCTCCGCAGTTGGCACTACAATATTGTCCAAATACCATTGCTGGAAATGTTGCATATAGACTGGGCTGGGACGATGAAAATCTAACAGGGCTGCTTTTGCGGTTGGCTTGAGAACACGATGTAATTCTTGTAAGCAAAGAGGAATATTTGTTACATTACGTAAACCGTAACCCATAGTAGCGCAGTCAAATTGATTATCTGCAAAAGGTAAATCCAAAGCATCCCCTTCTAGCCATGTCATTGGCACTGTCGGGCATTTAACCATTTGCCGTTGTTTAGCGATCGCCAGTTGTTCACTAGCAAAATCTAATCCTGTTACCTTACCTGTTTTTCCGACTTTTTTGGCTAATAATAAGGCTAAATCACCGCTCCCACAGCAAATATCTAAAGCCTGATCTCCTAAACTAGCTTCAGACCATTTAACTGTCATCAGCTTCCAAATGCGATGCTGTCCAAAACTCAGGCGATCGTTTAATTGATCGTACACAGGGGCAATACGCTCAAAAATAGCTTTGATTTCAGTTGCTGCTGGCGAAGCGGTGTTGGTCATTCTAAGTAGTCTGTTAATTTTGAATTGAAGGGTTGAGGTTAGGTAGTAAGTAGTAAGTAGTAAGTAGTAGGTAAAAACTTTTGACTTCTATACTCACTATCCCTCAAAACAATCTTGACACACTACTATTTATTAATTCTTATTTTTGGAATATTTCTATCATAGAAAAGCCGAGATGCATTGTTACACCTCGGCTGTTAAATTTTTACGATTAGCTAAATTAAATAATTATCAATTGTCAATTATCCATTTAAGCAAACCACTCTTCAACTGCTTCTTCTTTAGTATTAGTATTACGAGAAGGAGTCTCACGTTCAAAGTTCATGTGAATAGAACGAGTTTGCTCACCATCAACCGCTACTGCTTTGATTGGATAGTCGATCATGCCATCTTGGAAAGACATCTGGAAACGGAATGTACCATCAGGATTAAGTTTAATCTGGCGATCGCCGATAGTAACTGTCGCATCAGGTTCAGTTGCACCATAAACAATCAATTCCGCATCAGCAACTAGCCAGAATTTACGAGGACGCGCAGGAGCAACGTCTCCCGAGAAGCCAACTCCAGACATATTAATACCAGAAGCACTAGGTACTGCCCACATTCCTACTCCTGAAGGGAAGACATAAGAACTTACTGCTGCTTCAGGAGTTTGTTGCATTGAACCAAAGAGAGAACCAGCAATACGCATTGATTCAGTAGCTTTGGTCATCCCAAAGACAGCATCATAAAGCTGATTTCCTTTAGCTGTGTCATATATAGTCTGCTTTTTAGCAGGAGGTACAAGTTGGTAAAGAGTTTTACCTTTTAAATCTTCATTCCAGTTAACGGTAATGAAAGCATCTTCGATCCAGTCAGAAGGATACACGGGAGGAACAGTAATTGGTGTTGAGCGAGCTAATACTAACCAACGACCATCAGCACAACGATAGCCAATATCAGCAACATAATCGCGATCGCTCACAGGCACAGGCAAATACCATTCTCTTGCCATCTCGTCACAAAGATATTCTTGGACACTGTGAGGTGCTTGATGATTGATGTCAATGTCAGTCACGTCATAAACACGCAGAGCCAGCTGTTGTCCACCCTGACGGCGTAACTCTTCTTTGTGGGCGTTAGGAACATCCCAGTAAGCGTAAGCCCATTGTGGATCGCGAGGCATCAACACAATACGGCTCTCCCCATAACCGTCGGGAAGTTCTCCCAAATCTTGATCGACAGAAGCAAGACTTTCTTTTACATTGTCTTCTTGACCGACTTCAAATTTTGTAGCTTTCACTTGTTGTTCCTCCTGAATGGCTGATGGATTAGGCAAAAATCTTTCTGATTCGGTTTGTTGAATTGCTTCTTTAATTGAAGCTAGCAATTGCGCTTTGCGCATTCGGCTATAACGGAATATTTGATACTCGCTAGCAACTTTTCTAAGTTGCCGTAAAGTCATCTCTTCGAGTGGTGGGCGTTCTTTTGCCATTGATTTACAGCCTCCGATGAATTAGACGGTGTTTAGCTGTTGGCAGCCATATTTAAGACTCTAGAAGCTAGAAATAACTATTACTTCGTTGGTCTTTTTACCTTAATTTCGTCTATTTATTTTATTTATTTGTTTATTTTATAAATGTGTGTGGGAAAGGTCTTAACCACTTAATTATGTTATAGCAACAAAATATCCCTGGGGATCATGTTCTATTCATGAAAAACTATTTGATTAACGATTTTATTAGGGTTTTAAATATTTAAAGTCATAATTTGATGACATTTGATTTGAGTAGATAGACCTAATCTAGCAAAAATGTTATAGTTACATGACATTACTAACAAAAAAAATATAGCCCTACGTAAAAACGTTCGGACATTTTTGAAATGCTACTTCCTATTTCCGTATACACGAAATTTCCTCAACGCGGGGGACCCGCGCAACGGGCGGCGGCTTTTGGGTAAGAATCTTCTTTCCCAAAACGCGCCTTAATTTCGCGCTACTTACGAACCGATTACTATTAATGTCCTAATCTAATTTTGTACGGCTATATTGCTCGACTTCTGAAAAGAGCAATTAAAAAATTAAAAATTGTAGATTGTAGGCTTGGGAATTCAAGATTCTTGTTCTTGCCCTCAAGTCCTCCGCTTGTTTTATTCCTTCAATCTACAATTCAAAATCTACAATCCAAAATCTAAAATCTAAAATTGATTACGAATTTGATAACGTTTTTTGTGCTGCCTCGGTTTCTAAATAAACAAATACAGATTTGTCACCAATATCGGGATCAATTGCCTGGATCATTTTTCTGATGGCGAAAACACTAAAGCCAATTGTCCAAATGCCTAATAATACTTGTTCAATTTCTACAGGCATAATCCCTGTCATGTGTCCTAATAATAATAGTGGGACAATGGGGGTAAGAATTTTAGTCTCTAGACGGTTAAAACAAAAGGCTTCTTTAAAATAGATCCCCGTCAAAGCAGCAAAGGTAAATCCTGTTCCCAATAAAGTCAGGGGATGTTGATAAATATACAGAGCTAAAGGTTGCTGATTTTGAATGGCGATCGCGATCGTCGCAACTGTACCAACAAGCCAAAATCCTTGCAGCACTCGATGTAACGCCTTCATATAAATGTGAATATAGATTAGACTAATTCCTAAACCCAAAGAAAACATCGCAAATAAAGGCGTTATAGCTGTTAAAGAAGCCTCTCCCTTAGCAAAGAAAAGATTAGTAGCGATCGCGAAACTAGCAGCAGCAATAACTAATCCCAGACGATAAATAATTACTTCCAGGCGATCGCTTTTGGTAATGGTATATTCGCCAAACTGTCCTTGATAAGTTTTTGGTTCTTGATCGAAGATAGCAATCATGGTTTTATTATTGGTTAAATTGTTAATTGCTTATAGGTTAGCGCGAGGAGATACAAAACTACGATCTTTTATGTAGTGTGACACGAAACATTAACAACAAACTATCTTATTAACGAAAAAATATATTGGTAGTTAAGATTGGAGGTCTTTATCGATTCTAAAAAATAGAGTTGGTTGATCATTGATCATTCTTGCTTCTGTTTGTTTCATTCCTAATCTTCTTGCTAGCTGTTGAGATTCAAGATTAGGGCGATCGCAACTGGCCGTTACATAATCGTAACCAAGTTCATCAAAACAATACTTTAATATTCTAGTTGCTGCTTCAGTTGCATAACCTTGTTTCGTAGCTTTTGGTAGTAAAGCATAAGCTAATTGAGGTTGCTTTTCGGCAAAGAAATACCATAAACCGACAAAACCGATAATTTCTGGAGTGTTTTTGGTTTCTATCAACCAAAGACCTAATTTTTCTTCTTGAAAAAGCCTGAGACTCTCTTGAAGCATTTCTGATGTTTTTTGCACAGAAAATATTTGGTCGTCGCAAAGATATCTTCTAACATAAGGATCGACCAAAATACTTTGCAGTGTATTCAGTTCAGTTTCTAAAATCGGCTTTAATTTTAATCTGGAGGTTTCTAAAATTAGATTCATAATCAATTAATCTTCCTCCCTTGCCTCTATCTCCTCTACTGTCTATATTTCCTCTGCTTATTCCGCACCTACCATTTGAGATTCTTGAATCAACTCAACCAAATTACCTTCAGGATCGCGTACTAATGCTAACTTAACTCCCCAATCAGCGAAATTCCAAGGGGAAGAGATAATGACTACACCTTTCTCTGCCAAATATTTACAGGCTTCATCAACATCATTAACCCCAAAACTAAGAGCGATCGCGTCATTTTGAACACCAAAATAAACAGGAGTTTGAGTGCCAAAATATTCTTTGACTTTACCACGACACATAATAGTCAATTTAGTTGCACCCTTGGTTAATTCAGCATAGCGATCAATTTTTGAATTAAAACTAACATCAAGCCCTAAAATATCTGTATAAAATTGCAGACAAGCTTCATAATCATCTACATATAGCCGTGTGTTAGCAAAATTAAATTTCATTGATTAATCCTTAAATAAACTGCTGTAATTTTTTATTTAGTCTAGCTAATTGTGATGTACTGACAAAGGAGTGCTATTTAAACAAAAGCTATAAGCTATAAGCTCTAAGCTTTAAGCCTGGTTTAATTCCTCTACTTCTTTAATTGGTTTTAATTCTTCTAAAATTACAAACCTGATATGATTTAAAGCTAATTCCCCAATTGAAACAGTTTCCTTCTCTATTTTTACTCCTTGGCTAGTAATAGTTTCAAAACTAGTATCTTTTGCCATCTCAGCATGATACCAAGCTAGTCCCATAAAGAAGCGAGTCGGATAAGGGCCACCTTCAAACAAATCGTCAGGGTTAGATTCCATAGGTAGCCAGCCATAACCAGGAAGATAAAACTCCATCCAAACGTGATTAAAGTCAGGCTGAAGAGGGATATTGCGCTTGAGAGGATCGCCAGGACATTTATATCTGCCTACGGTGCGACAAGCAATCCCGTTGAGCCGACAAAGAGCTAACAAAAGACCGAGATATTCTCCACAAGAGCCAACCCCACGTTTGAGAACAATGTCGGGGGTATCAATATGGGGTTTAATCCCGTAGGCTAATTTGTCATAAACATAGTTACGGATACTGTAAACCTGACGTAAAAGATTAGTTTCTGAGCCAACTGCTTTTGATGCAGCCTGACAAATAATTTCTGTTTCCATTGACAGGTTGTCATTATCCATGAGATACTTTTTCTGATACTCCATGGTAAGTTGGGGTGTATTTTCGCAATCGCGAGGTTGGATTTGATATTTAATACCCCAGACTTCTAAAATTGCTTGCCAACCAAAGATATAACGCTGTTCGGAATTAAAATTATCAAATTTAAAGACAGCAATTCTTTGTCCATCTAAAATTTCTTCTGTAAAGGGTAGCCCGATCGCCCTAACTTCTCGGATTTTTTGTCTGTCTGTTTCGGCTGGTAAAGCAATACGCCACTCTAAATCTGGTATCTCTATCGGATCAAGAGGTGAAATTTCCTCGGTATAAGACATTTCGATCAAATAACCATTAGAAAGGGCATATTTTTGTTCGCGGTGGTAATGAAAATAAAGAGGATGAATAAAAGTGCGATCGCGATACTGTAATTCGTAGTTGGGTTCAACATTGGGATTATCACGAATATAAGCTTCGCGATCGGCATAAGCTATATATAAAGTCTCTGCGTCTGTTTCCTGATCGGTATGAAAAGCTAACCCTGTAGGGGATGTAAAGGGAGTTAAAACACTAAAAATAGTTTCGCCTGTGGCTCGATCAAGACAGTAGACGGTTTGTTCTAAAGTGTCTGTTAGCCAAAGCTCTTCGCCTTTGATAGTAATATTTTCTACTCCAATACCTGGGGCGTAAAAGTGAGTAATTTTCTCACCACTAGTGCGATCATAAATAAAAATTTTGCTTTGCTTTTGACTAGTTAAATAAATTGTTGATTCCCAGACAGCAATGCCATCAATGTCGTAATCCAAACGCCAAAATAACTGTGGTTCAAAATCTTGCGTGATTAACGAACAACAATAAACACATTCGCGATTAGTAAACCAAAGAATATCATCAGTAATTGCTAACCCTGTCGCCCCCAAAAAATCCGACCAATTACGAGTATTTAAAATTGTGGTATTGTCCGTTTGTGGATCGATTTGTAATAAATAACCACTTTGAGTATCGATCGCCCAAAGCCAGCCTGCGTGAAACACAATACCGTAGATTGAACTAGCTGCGATCGGTCTGATAGTTTTACTGAGGTTAACAGCATTAGCCGTCTGAGAGATCATAATTGATTAGTCAAAAGTTTTGATTTTTTAAATTTTATATTTGTTTCGTCAATTAAAGTGTTGATGTTAAACAATAAAGAAAACAGCATTGCTTATTCGTAACAAGTTAAGAGACTATGCAGAGGCAGAAGTCAGAAGTCAGATGGAGAGGTAGTGAGGTTGTGGGGTAATACTCCAATAACTCCACTACTCCACTACTTTAATTACTTCCTTCTTCCTACTTCCCATAATCTTGTTTGCTACTTGCTACTCATGAAGCCAACCCCTTTCACTGTCATAACTAACATCTTGTACGACTATCTCCCGATTTAATAGCGTCAAAGATAAACTAGTATTCTTTATTGAAGTAAAAAGTCACAATTAACAATTAACAATTAACAATCTGTGAATTTATCTCCATCTTCCACTTTGCCTGATGTTCAGCAGCCTTGGCATACTTTATCCCCAGATAATACTCTAGAACTATTAAATAGCGATCGCGATCGCGGTTTAACTGCCGAACAAGTACAGCAGCGATTAGAATACTATGGCAAAAACGAAATTGTCGCCGATGCAGGACGTAATGCCTGGGAAATTCTGCTGGATCAATTTAAAGACATCATGTTATTGATGTTGATTGCTGTCGCGATTGTTTCGGGCATCTTAGATTTAATTAGTTTACAAGAGTCTGGGGCAAAAGCAGGCGAAATTCCCTTTAAAGACACGATCGCCATTTTGATTATTGTCATTCTCAATGGGTTATTGGGATACCTGCAAGAAAGTCGGGCAGAAAAAGCTTTAGCTGCGCTCAAAAATATGACTTCACCTCAAGTACAGGTAGTACGTAATGGTCAAAGAATTCAAGTCGATTCACCTCAACTAGTGCCAGGTGATATTATTTTTCTGACAGCAGGAGATCAACTTTGTGCGGATGGCTTAATTATCGAAGCTGCTAATTTACGAGTACGAGAATCAGCATTAACAGGAGAAGCACAGGCAGTACAAAAGTTACCCCAGTCAGGATTAGAGGTGGATACTCCCTTGGGCGATCGCAGTAATGTAGTTTTTACAGGTACGGAAGTACTGCAAGGAAGTGCCAAAGCGATCGTCACTGCTACAGGAATGACAACCGAATTAGGCAAAATTGCCCAGATGTTGCAGTCGGTAGAGGCGGAAGATACCCCACTCCAACAGAGGATGAATCAATTAGGCAAGGTACTAGTTACAGGTTCAATGATTCTGGTAGTTTTAGTCATTACGATCGGCGTTATTCAAGGTGGATGGACACATTTACAGGATTTAGTCGAAGTTTCTCTGTCGATGGCGGTAGCAGTTGTGCCAGAAGGCTTACCCGCAGTCATTACTGTGACTCTGGCTTTGGGTACGCAAAGAATGGTCAAGCGCAAAGCATTGATTCGGAGACTCCCTGCCGTCGAAACCTTGGGTTCAGTTAATACTATTTGTTCTGATAAAACAGGTACACTGACACAAAACAAAATGGTGGTACAACAGGTAGAGACAACCGCTAATTCCTGGACAATTACAGGGGAAGGATATGAACCCGTGGGAAAATTTCTAGCAGCAGAACAACCCCAGTCACCAGAATTACTCTCAGATCATCCTGAATTAGAAATCTTGCTCATAGCTTGTGTGTTATGTAACGATGCCCACCTTTCACAAGACGCTCAACAAGACTGGAATATTATCGGCGATCCCACAGAAGCAGCGTTGTTATCCTTAGCAGGTAAAGTAGGTTTAGAACAACAATCCCTCAATACTAAAATCCGTCGTGTACTTGATTTTCCCTTTGATTCTGATCGCAAACGGATGAGTGTTGTCTGTAATGTCGGCACAACTGAAGCTGCTTATTGGCAGAATGATTTAATTTTATTTATTAAAGGTTCACCAGAAATAATTTTAGCTAGATGCACCACTTATCAACATCGAGGAGAAATAATACCCCTCGCTCGCAATCAACACCAAGCCATTCTACAAACTAATGATCATCTCGCCCAACAAGCCCTGAGAGTCTTAGGTATCGCTTATAAACCCCTGACAGTAATACCTACCGAAGACAACGCGGAAGCCACCGAACAAGAACTAATTTGGTTAGGCTTAGTAGGAATGATGGATGCACCCCGTACAGAAGTAAAAGCTGCGGTAGCCGAATGTTTACAGGCGGGAATTCGCCCAATTATGATTACAGGTGATCATCAACTAACAGCCCAAGCGATCGCTAGTCAATTAGGAATAGCCCAGGAAAATGATCATATCTTAACAGGACAACAATTACAGCAACTTTCTCAAGCAGAATTAGAACAAGAAGTCCACAACGTTAGTATTTACGCCCGTGTCTCCCCTGAACATAAATTACGCATTGTTCAGGCTTTACAAAGTCAAGGGAGATTTGTGGCGATGACTGGAGATGGCGTAAATGATGCCCCTGCACTCAAACAGTCTGATATTGGTATTGCTATGGGAATTACAGGTACGGATGTTAGTAAAGAAGCCAGCGACATGGTACTGCTAGATGATAACTTTGCTACTATTGTGGCTGCGACTGAAGAAGGTAGGGTAGTTTACAGTAATATTCGGCGTTTTATTAAATATATTTTGGGGAGTAATGTCGGTGAGGTAATAGTAATTGCTGCTGCGCCAATTATTGGTTTACCTGGTGTACCTCTCACGCCTCTGCAAATCCTCTGGATGAACTTAGTTACCGATGGTATACCTGCTTTAGCCTTGGCGGTTGAACCCCCAGAAGCCAATGTCATGAATCGTCCACCAATTGATTATCAAGCCAGTATCTTTTCGGAAGGATTGGGACTCTATATTATTCGTATTGGTATTGTTTTTGCCATAATTACTATTGCTTTGATGACTTGGGCGTACGATTTTACCCAAACAAGCGTTAATCCCGATAGCTGGAGAACAATGGTCTTTACCACTCTCTGTATCGCCCAAATGGGACACGCCCTAGCAGTGCGATCGCACGAACGTTTAACTATAGAACTTAATCCTTTTTCTAATCCTTATCTTTTGGCATCTGTTGTGGTTACTAGTTTATTACAGTTAATGCTGATTTATGTACCCCCGTTACGTAGCTTTTTTGGTACACAGGTTTTAACAGGACAACAATTATTAGTTTGCTTGGGCTTTAGTATGTTGATGTTTGTTTGGGTGGAGTTGGAAAAGTTGTTTATGCGTATGGTTAGAAAATAATGATTTTTAAGCTATAAGCTATAAGCCTTCACTCTCAGTCCTCCTCCCGTTAAGTCAGGGCTAAATTATTGAAATAAATAGCTAAAGGCAAAACTACAAAACCCAAAGTAATCAAGATAGCCATTAATAAAGCGATCGCATATACCAAAGAGCTAATTTTAGAATTGAGTAATCCAATTGATTGCCAAGCACTCCAAAGACCATGACGTAGATGAAAACCTAACATCACCATGACCCCTGTATAACCGAAGGCGTAAACTGGACTCTGGAACTTTTCCATCACTAAACGAGATAAGTCTCGCATTTCTACACCGTTAATTACAGTGGAATAATATGTTCCAAATTTAAAGGTTGCTAAGTGCAAGATTAAAAATCCTAGTAATATTAACCCTGTAATGAGCATAGTGCGAGAACTAATTGATTGCTTACTAGGTTCGCCAACACTTTTCATTTGACTATAGCCAATTGGTCTTGCTTGTAAAGTATTAAGTTTGATGGCAATAGCGATCGCGATATGCAAAACTACCAACCCTAATAGTGTAAACTCAACTATGTAAAGTATGATGCCCAAACTATTGATAAAATGGGCTAGCTGATTATAGGCAACGAAACTCGTTAGGAAAGTCAAGTTGCCAACCATGTGAACTAGAACAAATAAAGACAAGCCTAGACCTGTAATACCTGTAATTATCTTCTTGCCAATAGGAGAAGTATAAAAATTAATTAAATTAGAGCGATGAGGCTTCGCCGACCCTGCGCGAGCGCTGCTGATAGTCATAAAAGTATATCTAGCTTGTGTGAATAAAACATCATTTTAACCATTTTCAATTTTATAAAAACTAGCACGTTGCTGAATCGAGGTAAGTGGTTGTGTAAAATTAATTTCCTGGTTGAGACAGGCAAAAGGCAAGAGGCAAAAGGCAATAGAAAAAATTAAATGTGTAATTAATTTTGCTTAGGCACTTATGATTTTTAAAATTGTCACATCCTGTTAAATCAAAAAGCTAAAAGCTACGAACAGTATTATTTTGTACGTCATACTTTTAATCAGCAACGCCTTATAAAAACTAGCACAAAAAAACGCCCCCCATTTCTGGAGAGCGTTTCTTTAATTATTTAGCTGTTACCACTTTCATCTTTGATGATGGCAATCAACCTAATTCAATCTAGCCGTTGATAGCAGGTGCAGTTAATGCTACAGGAGCAACATCGCCACTTGCTAAGTCTAGAGGG
>JBOFLX010000094.1:0-4119 GCA_051658085.1 Waterburya sp. | reverse complement strand
CGAGATTACTGCCACAAAAGATATTACTTTGCGAAACAATAGTCCGATCTCGGCTCAAGCATCAGAAAAATTTAACGGTGGCAACATAAATATTGATGCTAGGTTTATTATTGCTTTTCCTGGCAGCACCAACCAAGAACAAGAAAAAAATCTCGCCATTGATTCTCTGTCACTGTTTGGTAACGACATTATTGCTAGTGCAGAGCAAGGACAAGGGGGCAACATTAACATTAATACCAAGTCACTATTTGGTATTGAAGAACGTCCTCTGAGTAATTCAACCAATGATATTAATGCTAGTTCGGAATTTGGTTTATCTGGAACAGTAGAAATTGATATTTTGGAAGTCGATCCCAGCCGAGAGTCATTAAAAATACCTGTCGAACCAGTTCAAGCTGAAGTTAATCAAACCTGCGAAATAAGCAGCGCTGGTAATCAGAGTGAATTTGTCGTTACTGGACGTGGTGGTTTGCCTCCAGAACCAGAAGATAATTTTCGCCTTCCCACACTTGTCACTGATGAAAATCCCCCAGAATCTCAACCTTCTGCTCAACAATCACCAACAGTTCCTCCGCCAATTATTGAGGCAACTGGATGGGTACGTAACGCTAAAGGCAACATAGTGTTGGTTGCTTCTCCTTCTCAAGCATCTTCTCTTAATTCTCACTCAAGTCCAGCTAACTGCGATTTGTAATATATTTACCTTAGTTGAAGCTAAAAATATTGTTGTTTGTGGTACAACTGCTGATTAAAAAGTAAAAGTGTATTGGGTATAAAAAGATGGCAGCTTGGAGAAACCAACGAAAAAAGTTTCCAGTGGCGAAATGGTTGAAAAGATTAGCTTTAATGTTGATAGCATTTCTAATATTTACCAGTAGCTCGATTTTATGTACCAGGCAACTAACAGCAATAGAACCAGCCAAAGCAGCTTTAAACTTGACGATTGAAGGGGAAAAACTTTATGAACTAGGTGAATTCGATTCAGCAGCCAGAGTGTGGCAAAAAGCAGCCAATATTTATCAGCAACTGGGCGACAAAGAAAAACAAACTCAAAGTTTGATTAACATGACTGAAGCTTTACAAGCTAATGGTAGATATCTCAAAGCTTGTAATATAGTTATTCAAGCCGTTAATATTGACCAGTTTGACTGTCGTAGCTCAACTGAAAAAAATAGTAGCGATAAGCCTAACGGCATGGCTAAGTCTACGACTGCTACGCAAACGCTACGCGCCTTTGATTCGTGGTTTAAAACTCTCAACGCCCAACCTAATACTCTGACTCAAGCTAAAGGCTTACAAAGTTTTGGTGATATTTTACAAAAACTTGGTCGTCTCGATCTATCAACTAGAGTATTACAGAAAGCTTTGCAAATCGCTCGTCAATTATCCTCTCCTGAAACAGAAGCAGCAATTTTACTCAGTTTAGGTAATAATCAACAAATCCTGGGCGCAAGAACTCAAGTTTTTCAGCCAAATCCTCAACAAACCAGTAATTTACCTCTAACCTGCACTGCTCAAGTGAATGTTGAGACAGTTCCTTTCTATCAAAAAGCTGCTTTATTGTATCAGCAAGCAGCTAGTAAATTGCATTCTCCTGATGCTTGGGTCAAAGTACAGTTGAACCATCTTAGTCTCTTGTTAGAAATGGGAGCAGAATCTCAATCTCAAGCAATCAGACTGGCACAGCAAATATTATCTAAACTAGGAGAATTACCTGTCGAGTCAAGCACTATTTATCCTCGAATTAATTTGGCTAAAAGCTTAGTTTGCCTCAAACAAAATACTGGTACAGTCGCGCCTTCTACCTCCACCATTGGCTTTACCACCACGCAGAGCGAGATCGCGGAAATTTTAACCACTGCCAGGCAACAAGCACAAAGTACAGGCGATCGCCGTGGTGAATCTTATGCCCTGGGTTATCTTGGCTGGCTATACGAGCAGAATCAACAAATTGCCGAGGCTATATCATCTACACAAAAAGCATTATTTATAGCTCAATCAATACAAGCTCAAGATATTGCTTATAAATGGGAATGGCAACTAGGACATCTTTTTGAAATTACCAATGATTTACCAGGTGCGATCGCTGCTTATGGTAATGCTGTAGAATTACTGCAATTACTCCGTGGTGATTTGATCGGTATTCAAGCTGAAACTCGGTTCTATTTTCAAGAACAAGTTGAACCTGTGTATCGTAAGTTAGTCGAGTTGTTATTGCAAACTCAAGACAATTCCCCTGTAAAACTAGATAACCTACAACAAGCTCGTACTACAATCGAATCTTTACAATTAGTAGAGCTAGAAAACTTTTTGCAAAAAGCTTGTTTGAATCCAAAAATAGAAATAGATCGCATTATTGATCAACAAGATTCAACCGCAGCAGTCATTTATCCAATTATTCTCAAACAACAACTAGCTATTATCCTTAAGTTACCTCGACAACAAGAGCTTCGCTATTACTCAACTGCCATACCTCAAGAGCAGCTAGAAAGCACTATAAAGCAGTTACAGTCTTACCTGCCAGACGTTACCAGAACTTCTGAGGTCAATAAACTCTCTGAAGAAATTTATGAGTTGCTAATTCGTCCCCTAGAAAATGACTTACAGGATAACAAGATCGAAACCTTAGTTTTTGTTCTCGATAGTTCTTTGAGAAATATTCCAATGTCAATTCTCTATGATCGTCAACAGCAGCAATATTTAGTGGAAAAATATGCGATTAGTTTAGCACCAGGTTTGCAATTAGTTGAAGCAAAACCCATATACAATTCACCTATCAAAGTTTTAGCTGCTGGAATTAGTCAAAGACGTTTAGTTGAAGGTCAAGAATTCGCTTCTTTAATGAATGTCAAACAGGAATTATCTCAAATTCAAGCCCGTACTACTAACAGTAAAGAACTTGTCAATGACCAATTTACCCAAGCTAGACTACAGAATGAATTACAAGACAATTCTTTTTCTGTACTGCATTTAGCTACCCATAGTCAGTTTAGTTCTAAATTAGAAGATACATTTATTCTGGCTTGGGAACGACTCCTAAAGATTGAAGATTTGGTAAATTTGCTGCAAACAAACTACTCCAATAATTTAAATCCGATTCAATTATTAGTTCTCAGTGCTTGTCAAACAGCTAAGGGCGATCAATTAGCTGCTTTAGGATTAGCGGGAATTACTGTGCGAGCAGGAGTTAATAGCACCATGGCAACACTGTGGTCTGTAGATGATCTTTCCACAACTCAAATCATGAATCAGTTTTATCAAGAGCTAAACAATGGTGTTCCTAAAGCTAAAGCTCTTCAGAAAGCACAACTAGCTTTTTTAAATCAAGAAAAAAGACCCTATTTCTGGGCAGCTTTTATTTTATTAGGAAATTGGCTTTAATAGCAAAATTAAGTCAATATTTAGCCACAATTGCGCGAATGATTGGAAAGACGCTGATTATGATTAATTTTATGAGCCGTTAAAATAACTCTGCCATCGGCTTGACGAACTATTCCCTGTGCAGGATAAATCGCACCTTGAGCAGTAAGTATTGGTGACAATGACTCTTGTGATGTTTGTTCTTGTGACTCTACTTGTCTTCTTCCCCCATTTTCTTCATTACCAATTAAAGATTGAGCATCGAGCAAAATGTTATCTGACATCAAGGGGTCAATTGGTTGAGGAGGAATAGGTCGCTCTTTAATGGTCAGAGTGTTTTCAGTCCCAGCTAAAATATTTTCTGCTGTTTTTGCAGGATCGCAAATTCGAGCAACTACTTCATCTGATTCGACAATTGTGGCTGGTGGTTCAGCAGTTTCTTGAAAAGTTTCAGAACCAATAGTTTGAATTGTAATATTGCCATCTACGCCAAGTTGAGAACTAGCATTAATATCATTAGTATTGGGATTAAGATCTCTTTCCGCTATGCCAAAAATTCCTTGAGCGGAAATTTCAATTGCTCCTCCTTTTCCTTGAAAAGCATTAGCAATAATGTCGTTTTCTTGGTTGGTGCTGCCAGGAAAAGCAATAATAAACCTAGCATCAATATTTATGTTGCCACCGTTAAATTTTTCTGATGCTTGAGCCGAGATCGGACTATTGTTTCGCAAAGTAATATCTTTTGTGGCAGTAATCTCG
>JBOFLX010000093.1:0-22923 GCA_051658085.1 Waterburya sp. | reverse complement strand
TCCACCTTTCCTGCCAATGGATGTCCAGCCTGAGCATTCCAGATTTGGAATTGCTTAATATGCTCCAAATGGACGATCGCCCGTCCGTCGTTTTCTCCTAAATTAATACCATTGAGAAAATTGACATCAATCGTAGCTGCAATAATTCCATGAGAAGCTAGCAGTTCGCACAAGTATAAATAACCAGGAGTTGAGTTTTCCGCAGCATCATGATTCCCATGAGCAAAGACTGCCAAAGGAAAATGGCCATTTCCTGATGGTATTCTTATCTCTCCATTGATAGGTACTTGAGTGTTATCGAAGGGCCAGGGATAACTGGCATCAAAATTAGCCAGATCTGAAATGTCTATTCGTCGTGTGACAAATCCAGCCGTTGGGGTATGGTAGATATGATATTGTTCTAAACCTTGACCTGTACTATAGTCTAGGTTGGATGCAGCATAAACTACACTCGTAAAACTATAAGTTCCTCCCTCTCCTGGATTGGTAAGATTATTCATAATTAAACGCAACTTATTATTAAAGAATTATCGAATAGGTTTGGCTTGACTCTGAAGATAATCCAGCAGAGGAAGAACATTTTCAGGTAAGGTTAAGTCATCAAACGTGACTTGATGTTTAGCTTCCTTGGTTTCGATAGTAATTTTGTAGTTAATCAGATCTGCTGTGTTTTCTGAGCGATCGCTTTTTGTTTGGAAAATATGACTTTGTTCTACTAAAGACTGTAATTTAGTAGCTTCTTCTGGAGGAAGTAAGTTGGTATCCAACTCACAACCCATTCGCAAACCAGCATATCCTCCCGATTGACGGAACTTAATTTTCATAGGAAGCTCAACCTTATTAATTCGATAGTGTTTACTAAACCATAGCCAAGATAAATATTCTGGCATCCCACCTAAGTAGTTAACTTTTGTATAGTTGTGATGCTGATTCCTATCTACCAATATTATTTGGTAAGCCACGAAGTCATTTTGTAAATTGAACGTCGAATTAAGTAAAGGGAAAAGTTGAATTGATAAAGTCATACTCCCTACAAAAGCAGTGAGAACAATTAGTTTTCCTATAAACACAACTATTGCTCGTGAGATTTAATGAAAAAATTAAGTTTGATATTCTGGATGCTGCATAGTGCCACAACAACCATGCCGACTAGGATATATGCCCATTCGATCTAAAACTCGCTGGTACATGGTCAGCACTTGGCGAACAATGGTATAGGTGTGTACTGCATCAAAGGCTTTTTCATCGCTAGTAGGATCAATGAGAAAATCCTGATTCAGATCTGGAGTCACAGGAGATAAACCTCTGATGACGATTTGCGAATCGCTTGGGCCTTCATTAACTTGAGCATGAATATAAACATCTCTAGGAAGAGAGAGTCCTTTCACAGAGGGATCTTGTTTCCAAATGCGCGTGCGCGAACCTAAGATGGGCGGATCGACTTGTACGGGTAAATTTACCATTGCTTCTGCTACTGCTCGAACCTTTCCCTGTGTTTTTGCGATCGCTTGAAATTTTTCCTTGGGAGAGACTTGTTTTTTGCTTTTATCAGTGGTTATCATAATTATTTTTCCTCTTAATTTGGATATCCTCATCAAACTTTAGTTTGGTTAGAGATTATTTTGGGATCTACTAAACTGTTATTCCCACAGCATTCCAACCATTTTTGACGGCTTGTTGTTCTAAACTACCAGTTCCAAACATCGAACCTGCTACCAGATGAGTCATGCTGGCTGCCTCTTGGAAATCACTGCGATTATTCAGATTTTTTAGGGTTTGATACCAGATTTTGCCTGTTTTTTCCCAAGCATTTCCCTCGACTTCCATTGCCACTCTGTAGAAGGCATGATTGGGAATGCCAGAGTTAATATGTACGCCGCCATTATCATCAAAGCCAGTGTATTTATCCCTTATATGTTTGGGTTGCGGATCTGTACCCAAAAGGGGATCGTTTTCGTAAGCTTTTTCGGCTTTAAAAGTGCGAAGACATTTGGCAGTAACTTCTGGTCCCATTATATCCTCGCCTATTCTCCAGTCAGCTTGCTTTACATCATGTTTGCGATACCATTGCTGGATTATTTCACCCATAACATCAGCAAAGTGTTCGTTGAGTGCTCCTGACTCATCCTGATAATCAAGATTGCTGGTAAATGAGACGACACCGTGGGTTAGCTCATGCCCTACCACATCTAATCCTTTGGTAAATCTGATAAAAATCCTACCGTCTCCATCACCATAAGCCATTTGCTCTCCATTCCAAAAAGCGTTATTATACCGCCGACCCATATGAACGCTGGAAATCAGTGACATACCGCGATCATCGAGGGAGTTACGTTGGAATATTTGATCGTAAAAATCATAGACAATACCAGAATAGTCGAATGCTTCATTGACAGGGTCATCTGTGACTTGATCATCGCCTTCAGAACGCACTAATTGTCCAGGAAGTGGAAATTGTCTGTTTTTCATGTCGTAAACGAGACGATGCTTAGTGCCTCCTGGGGAAGGAATAGCTGCCATCATTGGCATTGTCGCCAAAGTTGAGCGCACTGCCCGCGCTGCTGCTGCACTAGCCTTAGCTTCAACTGCTAAACGACGAATATCAGAATCTTCTGACTCGGTAAGGTGATCGATTACGTGAGGTGGTAAAAAGCAATGGAGAGGATTGTGACAAGATGGGTTGTTACAAAAATGCATTTTTGTTCTCCTTAGTATTGAGATTGGTTTATAAATTGGCTGTTAGCCAAGCTGCTGCACCGACAAGTCGGGCAATGTCAGCCGCATATTCAAAATCGACAAAAGTATCCTTGTCTTTGTGATAGTTGGGATTAGGTTCGTCAGTTGGTGAGGTGGGCAAGGGACCTGCAAAGAAATCTTCGGAAGTTAGACAAGCTGCATAGCCCCGTTGGTGGAAACTAGCATGATCGCTTCTTCCTTCAGCAGGATCTGGTTGAGTATAGATTTGAGGAGATTCTAAGGTAGGGGATAAGATGGGTACTAATGGCTCAAGTCGTTGGGCGAGAACGAGCGATCGCTCCTGAACATTAGTTGAAGCTGCATAACCTACATGAACTTCAAAGGAACGAGGTGGGTTGACATTATACCCAACCATATCCATTTGGTATACACCGACAATAGGCGCAGCCATGATTGCTTGTTTTCTGGCATAAGCTTGACTACCTACTAAACCGTGTTCTTCGGCGTTAAAAAGAACAAATCGAATCGTTCTCTTGGGTGATTTAATAGCTGTCATTTGTTTGATAACATCTGCGATCGCCAAGACAGCAGCAACGCCACTAGCATCATCATCAGCACCTGGTGCTGGATCTCGTTCCGAATCGTAAGGATGGTCGCTGAAAGCAGCCGTAGAATCTAAATGAGCAGTGACTAAAACAATTTCCTCCGATTCACTACCCTGTAACTCTGCCTCGACATTATCCAACTCGCGTCCCTCATGAACGAATCGATCCATTCTGATATTGAAGTCACCGCCACCAATTTTTTCAAGCTCTTTGGCTAAGGCTTTGGTGACTAGACTAATATCTGCACTGTGGATATGTCGGCTTTTAATTTTAATCCCTTCTTGTTCATCGAGTGGTTTTACCCCCGCATATCTTTCTAGGTATCCACGAATTGAATCTGGGGTAATTGTTTTGAACTTTTCTAATTCAATATCGCTCAAAGATATTTCGACTGTAGGTGCTTGAAGAAAGCTTGCCGTTCTGGCGTTGTTATCTTCTCCAAACGGTTCGAGTAAACTAAGATCGGGTAATAGCTTGAGATTATGTCCGTGATATGCCTCTTCAAAATGATATTCTTCCACAGAGCGATCGCCTGGTAAGGCAATATAAAGTCCTTCAGGGGAAGAAGCCAAAACCCATTTCGACTCTTCATCGCTAACAAAAAAGCTACGAGATTGACCTTGTGGGTTGAGAAAACCAGTACGAGTTTGCCGATCATCCCGTAGCAGATACACTTCTGTTGTTAGAGGATCACCCTCGCTGCCTAGCAGATCCACTCGAAATCCCAGATCGATGAGAGTCGGTATAGATGAGGTTGTAGCGATCGCATACACTTGATTTCCCTTTTCTCCAGTCACATATAAGGGAACGACTGATAAATTTCTAATAGTCGCTCTCCAGGCGTTGTTACTTTGCTCTACTGAGACAGTTACACGAATATATCTCAAGCGGTTTCCGTTTAATACATCCTCCACTAAAATTGGATGCGGTATTACGCGCCAACCTAGATCATGGGCGACTTTACGCTCTTTACTATCTTCTCCTACAAATAAACAATTCTTAGGCTCGTCAGTATAGCCTGCTCTTTTGGCTGCTAGACGAAAGATTTCTGGAGAGGGTTTGCTAACACCAACTACTGAGCTATAAATGAGTAGATCTGGCTGAAAAAAGCCATAAATGTCAGCTTCTTCAAGTACTCTCTTCATGCAATCTTCTGTTTCATGACCAGTATTGGATATAATGCCCATTTTCAGCTCATTATTTTTTAACTGCTGAAGGAGATTTGGTATGTATGGATAGATATCTAGTTCTTCTAAACGGTATAGTGGAGGTGATATCTTCGGAATCCCCAAAGTATGACCAATATCAAAAAAAACTACTGGTGTTGTGGTCTCATTCATGGCTAATCCTCTTATCTTAAGTCCCTGATTGACTGACAGAACTTGTACGAGCTTTATTCAACAATCTGCCTTTCAATAATTTGTAGCTTGATTTTGCCAGAACTACATTTCTGGCAATAGTTAAAGGACTTTAGCAATTGTGAGTTGATTGCAGTCTGCGCTCAACTCAAAAGAGTAAATTGTAAAAAAATTCACAGGATAAAGGTTTCAGAAACTTTTGTAGATCGACTAGCTTGAGTCCTTTTGATTTATGAAAAATCCTAATTACTTGAATTTTGATAGGCAATTACTATACTTAATTTAAATTTTTGATTTAAATTTTTGATTTAAGATTAAGCGAATATTGTGAGGAACTTGTGTGCTGACTTAAATGTTACATAACTTAAGTATTAAATTAAGTCTATTCGGTTGCGTCACAAAACCTGGTATAGCCGTACCAAGTCGTAGCTACAGCAAAACTAGTTTGATTGCCTTGAGGTTGATTGCGAAGATGCATATTTCTGATCATGCCGATCTAGCCAATTTTCGAGATCAGCAAAAACAGCTTGACAGTTTAGATCTGTTTGTAGCTCATGATAGCTTTGGGGATACTCATGTCTTTCTTTATCAGCAAAAATTATAGTTTCAAAGAGATGACGACTACCTTCGGGCAAGGCTACTTGATCGGCACCACCATATAAAATTAATAAAGGAACTTTGAGCATTGCAGCATTAACTTCAATCCAGGTGACAGTTTGAAAATATTCTGTAGCTAATCGAGCTGTTCCTTTACTGTGGCGTAAAGGATCTTGAGCAGCAGCAGCCACTACTTGAGGATCGCGAGCAATAGTAGCCAAATTGATCCCTGTATTTAAGGTAAAACGAGGAATTAATTGGGAAAAGATCAACCCTAAAACCAATTTAAGTGGAGAAATGTGGACTTTTAGGGCTGGAGAAAGCAGAATTAATCCCTGTAACTGCTCGGCATCATGTAAAGCATAATCTAGAGCGATCGCTCCACCTAGACTTTGACCTAATAAAAATAGCGGGAGATTTGTTTCCTTGGTTTTAATTAACTGCAAAAATAAGCCTAAGTCTGTACGGAACTCACTCCAGTTATTGATGTATCCTCTTTGACCTTGAGAACGTCCATGTCCTCGTAGATCTAAGCCATAAACAACTACTCCGCGATCGCTTAAAAATTTTACCAAGTTATCAAAAATACCGCTATGCGCTCCTAATCCATGAACGATAGCTACAATTGCCCGTAGAGGAAGATCTGGATCTGGATGCCAGCTTTGGTAATATAATTCTAATTCTCCCGCACCCAGAAATGTTCCTGATTGATGTTGTATGTTCTCAACTTTCGCTTTCATGATTACTGTTCTAACAAATGCAGTTGATCTGCTTTGGGGTTTAATTCAATTTTTGGGGATTTTCCCGTCACTGAATCTCCTTGATATTCTGCCAAAGTAAATGAATCTACTCCAATAGCATCATTGCCAGCAGATTCGGCTTGGGTTAATAGTTCAACTTCATCGAGACTAATAATTTCTGCTTCTAAAGCATTGCGAATCAGCATTACTGGTTGATTCTGAGGTAACTTATCTTCTTTAATAGCAGTTTTGATTTTTTTGAGAATAAACTCAGCTTGTATTGCTAATGAGCAGGCATTTTCCAAGCGTCCCAAGGCTTCTTTGGTATTAGTAGGAAGATAAATATCTTTAGTAAGATTATCTCTTTGTATTCCTGGGGTTTGCATTATCTCAGCAACTTTACTACCCAATTTATCTGCTGGCATCCTGCTAATGGGATTAAGTCGCCACCAAGTAGCTACTATTCCTAATAACGGCACTGACATGTTATCAAGAATTCCGCTAAATCCCTGTTGTATTTGGGCAAAAGCGTACTGCATCGACCAATGTATTAAGATCAGATCTTCTGGGTTGCATCCTTCGGCTTCAAAGCGACGGAGAGTAGCAGTAGCTAAATACATCCAAGAGAGAATGTCGGCAAACCTGCCTGTCAGTTTTTCCTGCCGTTTGAGAGTACCGCCATAGGTAATTAAAGATAGGTCAGTGAGAAAGGCAAAGCTAGCTGATGCCCAAGCTAACTTATGATAATATTTAGCAGTTGCCCCCGATACGGGAGAACGAGCCAAATAACCGCGAGACAAGCTGAGTAAAATAGTGCGGAAAAAATTACGTATTATCGAACCAAGATGATGCCAAAAAACGCGATCAAATGCTTTAATATCACTATGATTTAATGCTGCTATTTCTTGGTAAACATAGGGATGAGAACGAATTACCCCCTGTCCAAAGATAATCATGGTGCGAGTGAGAATATTCGCCCCTTCAACGGTTATGGGAATAGGAGTGGCACTATAAATATTTGCTAGTAAATTTCTCGGTCCCCGACAAATTCCCGCACCGCCCATAATATCCATGCCATCATTGATAATCTGACGAGACAGTTCGGTAAAATTATATTTGGCGATCGCCGAAATAACAGCAGGCTGTTCTCCTCGATCTACTGCCCCCACTGTATAGAGCCTGGCTGCTTCCATAATGTAGGTCAGTCCACCAATACGAGCTAAGGGTTCTTCAACTCCTTCAAAGCGACCGATATTTAGTCCAAACTGTCTGCGGACTCTGGCATAGTCACCAGTCACTCTAGTAACTAATTTAGCAATCCCAGTACAGGTAGCAGGAAAACTAATTCCCCTTCCCGCAGCCAAAGACTGCATCAGCATTTTCCAACCCTGTCCCGCTTGTTCTACACCGCCAATAATTTGGTCTATCGAAACAATTACATCTTTGCCCAAAGTAGGAGAGTTATAAAAAGGTATGCCCATCGGATCATGTCGGCGATTAATAATTACCCCAGGAGTATTAGTAGGAATCAAAGCACAGGTAATGCCCACATCTACCCCTTTACCCAACAAATTATCTGGGTCGCGCAGTCTAAAAGCCAGCCCCATTAAAGTTGCGATCGTGGCTAAAGTAATATAGCGTTTTTCCCAATTCAAGCGCAGATATAGCTTACTATCTTCACCTTTAAATACTATTGCGTTAGAGACTATACTACCTGCATCAGAACCAGCATTAGGTTCGGTTAAGGCAAAACACGGAATTTCTTCACCCCTTGCTAATCTGGGTAAATAATGGCTTTTTTGGGCTGACGTTCCATAGTGTAATAGTAATTTTGCAGGCCCTAAAGAGTTGGTTACGCCCACGGTAGCGGTATGGGTAAAAGAACGAGATGCCAACTTAGTCATCACCGCACTGTAAGCCAAATTAGAGAAACCCAATCCGCCATATTCAGTAGGAATCATCATGCCGAAAAAACGCTCTTGTCTGAGATAATCCCAAACTTTAGGCGGTAAATCTTTACGGGAATGAATTTCCCAGTCAGTCGCCATTTGACAGACTGTTTCTACCTGGTGATCGAGGAAGGAACGGATTTTTGAGAGTTCGGAGTTCGGAGTTCGGAGTTCGGAATTTTGGGGTATTAATGGATAGGGTTCGTTGAGGAGACGTTTAAAATTGGGTTTGCCAGAAAAAAATTCGCCTTCTACCCAGACATTTCCTGCCTCGATCGCTTCTCGTTCGGTATCAGAAATTTTGGGCAGCAATTTGAGAGCGGTAATCGCTTTAACAATATAGACTGTAATTAATCTTTGACGTAGTTGAGGAAGATTAAAAATTAACGCCAAAACACCAAAAATAATCCATGCCCCAAGTGGTGCTTGAAATAGCCCTAAAATTGCAGCAGCATATAGCGACCACAACCAAACAGGAACGCCAAGATAACCGAAACAGAGCAACGCTAACAAGGATAGGCAAATAGAAACACCAAATGTAGTAGGTGTAATCAGACCGATCATGGTTTTTCCCCCAAAAAATCAAATTATCTTTGAACAACTCCCAACTCCGAACTCACAACATCAGGTTCTCAAACACTCCAGCAGCACCCATACCACCGCCAACGCACATAGTTATCATGCCGTAGCGGATACCCCGTCGCTGCATTTCGTGCAGCAAGGTAGCAGTTAATTTTGCCCCCGTACAGCCTAAAGGATGTCCTAAAGCGATCGCGCCACCGTTAACGTTGATAATGTCTTCATCGAGTCCTAATTTACGGATAACTGCTAAAGACTGTCCTGCAAAGGCTTCATTCAGTTCAATTAACCCAATATCATTTAAAGTTAGACCGACTTGTTTGAGTACCTTGGGTACGGCTACTACAGGCCCTATACCCATGATTTCTGGTGCTACTCCAGCCACGGCATAACCCAGTAGTTTAGCCATTGGTCGTATCTGTAGCTGGTTGAGCATTTTCATACTCATTACTACTGTTGCTGCTGCCCCATCAGACATCTGGGATGAGTTCCCTGCCGTTGCCGTACCTTGGACGTGAAATACGGGTTTTAATTTAGCCAGGGCTTCCATATTGGTATCAGTGCGAGGCCCTTCATCTACCTCAAAGATCCGTTCGCTGGTTTCGGTTGTGCCGTCTACATAAATCGTTTCTTGAAACTGAACGGGGATAATTTCCGCTTTAAAATAACCTCTGTTGATGGCAGTTAAGGCTTTTTTGTGCGATCGCAAAGCAAATTGGTCTTGATCGTGTCGAGAAATATTATATTTCTGAGCCACGTTTTCGGCAGTCAGCCCCATAGTGATATAAGTATTGGGAGATTCGGCGATTAATTTGGGGTTAGGAGCTAGATAATTACCTCCCATGGGCATCAAACTCATTGATTCTGCCCCACCGGCAACAATAACGTCTGCTTGTCCTGCCATAATTGCCTGGGATGCCATGGCAATAGTTTGCAATCCCGAGGCACAAAAACGATTGACGGTACAGCCTGGCACAGAATCGGGCAATCCTGCCCCGCGAGCCACAATGCGCCCTAAATTAAATCCCTGTTCTCCTTCAGGGAAGGCACAGCCCATAATTACATCTTCAATTAATCCTGGATCTAGATTGGGTATTTTGGCGATCGCACCTTTAACCGCAGTTGCTCCTAAATCGTCGGGGCGCACGTTATGTAAAGTCCCCCTTGGTGCTTTGCCAATGGCAGTTCTAACGCTACTTACGATATATGCTTCTTTCATGATTTTCACCGTTCCTTATTTTGTCAGGTCGTTTGGCAAACCCCCCTGACAGCTAATTCCTTAAAGGTTTTTTGGTTTTCAACAAATGGGCGATCCGCTCTTGTGTCTTCTCTTCTTGGAGTAACGGCACAAACAAATCTCGTTCTAGTTGCAGTAAATAATCTTCACTAACTAAAGAGGGTGCGGAGAGTTCGCCACCAGTGAGAACATAAGCTAAACGATTGGCCAGAAAGCGATCATATTCGGAGATATACCCCCCTTGCTGGAAGACATAGGCTGCCTGTTCCAATGCTGCTTTACCAGGTTTACCCAGCACCATAATATTGTCACGGCGAGCTATAGGTGCATAACCTTCAAGAGCAAGGCGAATAACTTCCTGTTTGGCTACATACAAATGGCGATCGCTATTCATAATTACCTTAGCTATTGGCGATAAGAAACCAAGTTCTTGGGCTTCGTAAGCACTATTAGCCACTTTTGCCATCCCCACCGTTTCAAATACTCTCTGGATGAAGGGTTGAATCTGGCTGACAGTTTCATTAGCTGCGTGTTCTGCTGCCCAGGCTGCCATCCGCATGATGCCCCCAGCCCCAGGAATCAAGCCGACACTCAGTTCTACTAAGCCAATATAGCTTTCTGCTGCTGCTACTACTTGAGGACAAGCCATAACTAATTCACAACCGCCACCGAGGGCTAATCCCCTCACAGCAGCCACAATGGGTTTAGGGAAATAATGGATTCTCTGTAAGGTGTTTTGGAATTGCAGCACCAGATCGGCGATTGCCTTTAATTGACCCGACTGAGCCAGCGCACCTATTTCTGCTAAGTTAGCACCACCACAGAAGTTGACGTTACTGTTGCCAATGACCATGCCTTGAGCATCGCTATTTTCCAGTATATCGAGGGCTTCTGTAAGTCCAGACATGACTTTAAAGCTCAAGGTATTACCTTTAGAGCGGAATTCATATAGAATCACTCCTTCACCAAGATCGAGTAATGCTGCCTCTTCGTTTTGCCAGATAATTTTTTGGGGCTGAGATTTAATTATATTCAGGTCGATTTCGTCTTGAGGACTCTTTAAAACAACATATCCGCGATCGGCAGTATATACTTGCTCTGGTTGATAAAATCCACCAACTTGATGCTGTTTAATCATGGTTTCTACCCAGTCAGCCAAGCTTATGTCTGATGTCTGCATATCGGTGACGATAGTTTTAAAACCTAAGACATCCCAGATTTCAAAAGGCCCTAATTCCCAACCAAATCCCCAGCGCATAGCGCGATCAATCTCTGCCGGGCTATTGGTAATTTCGGGAATGCGGTAAGCACTGTAACTTAGGACGGATAGCATATACTTACGGAAAAACTGACCAGCATGACCTTGATCTTGATACAAAGCCCTTAAGCGTTCAGGTAGTTCCAGCTTTTGAATCGCTTGAAGATTGCCTAAATCCAGAGGTTTAGCTGATTCGTAAGCAAAGGTTTTTGGGTTTAAAGAGAGAATGTTTCCCCCTTCTTTTTTGTAAAAACCCTGTCCTGTTTTTGCGCCTAATGTTCCTGCTGCTACTAACTTAGTTAACAAATCTGGGACACGGAAGACTTCGCGACTTTCATCATCAGGAATAGCGGGATAAAGATTTTCCGCCACGTAAACTAAGGTATCTAGCCCTACTAAGTCGGCGGTACGAAAAGTAGCCGATTTTGGTCGTCCGACTAAAGTTCCTGTGAGGGTATCAATTTCTTCAACGGTATAGCCTTCATCGATAGCTGCTTTAATCCCCAACATGATGGCATAAATACCAATGCGATTGGCGATAAAGTTGGGTGTATCTTTTGCCACCACAATTCCTTTACCAAGATGTAGACGACCAAACCATTCCAACCTGAGTAAGATATCTAGGTCTGTGTCTTCTGTCGGAATCAGTTCAAGTAATTTGAGATAGCGCGGGGGATTAAAGAAATGAGTCCCCAAGAAACGCTGGCGAAAAGACAAAGGCAGTCCGCGCACAATCTCATTGACAGGCAAACCACTGGTATTAGTAGAAACGATCGCCTCATGACTGATAACTCCTTCGATTCTCACCATTAACTGTTGCTTGATTGCCAAGTTTTCCACTACAACTTCAATTACCCAGTCTACGTCAGCCAGACGCTCAAGATGTTCGTCAAAATTGCCTAAAGTGATGCGACGGGCAACCTTATCGGTAAATAAAATCGGTGGTTTTAGCTTCAATGCTTTTGACCATGCAGCTTCAACGATCGCATTTTTATTTCCTTCTGGGGCAGGTATATCCAGTAAATGAACTGTTAATCCCGCATTAGCTAGATGAGCTGCAATCTGCGAACCCATAACACCTGCACCTAAGACGGCTGCGGTTCGGAATGGTTTAAAGTTCATATTTTCCTCCCTCTAGTTGAGTAATTTCTGACTCTGGTTCTTCAGGACTATTATTTTCTCGTAGCTTCCACGGCATCGCCGAGGGCAGGGTAATATAGTTTTTCATCCGTCTCCAAAGAGTTTGGAGTCCTAAAGGATACCCCCATTCGAGGGCAAGCCGCTTCGCATATTCAAAGTTAAACGTTCGGAATTTAGCAGTTCTGCTCTGCTTTTGCTCAATGCCCATCTTTTGTAAAAAATCTAAGTTCTTGGGTCGCAAGTTAGGAAAATAGCCGAGAAGAACTTGCCAAGATGAAAGCCTCAACTTGTCCAACAATTTTAATTTTGCTAACTCCCAACTGCGAACTTTTAATTCCGAACTCAAAATTGACTCTTCTCGATACAGAGCGTCTATTTCTGTCGCCAAGATCTCGTTGACTTTAGCTCGATTGACTGTCAAGTTTTGCTGTAATAGCCCATGATCTAGGGTCAAATGAGCTTCGATCAACCGAAATCGCTGAACTTTTGACCATCTAGGAAACTGTTCGTTAGCTTCATCAACTAAAGTTTGATAAAGCTGGATCACCTCTGGTTGTTGCAACAACTCGGTATCTGGCAAGTACCAACCTAAAGTTCTCGCACGCTCCCTCAATTTGTCTAAATCGGGAAAAATCAACATCCCACAAAACTTTTTCTGCATTCCTACCACCACTGCTTCCTCGACTAATGGCGATCGCTTAACCTGCGCTTCTAAAGGTTGAGGAGTGACATATTTACCAGTAGAAAGTTTAAATAGGTTTTTTTTACTCCCCGTAATAGTCAAAAAACCTTCTGGAGTAAATTCTCCTAAATCTCCTGTATGAAACCAGCCTTGTTCATCAATTACTGCTTTAGTAGCTTCAGGATTTTTATAATAACCCTGCATCACATAAGGAGCTTTGACTAAAATTTCTTGATCAGGAGCGATCGCAATTTTTGCTCCAGGAATCGGTGTTCCTACTGTTCCCGCGCGGTTTAAACCATTTTGATTACAGCAAATTACCGAACTGGTTTCAGTTAAGCCATAGCCTTGTAATACCCCTATGCTAGCAGCACTTAGTACATTGGTAATCTCGGCTTTTAATTCTGCACCACCACTAATAAAGTATTTCAGCCTTCCACCAAATGGTTGACGAACTTGAGAGAAAACTAGCCAATTGGCTAACTTTAATTGCAGGTTATAGGACAAGGTTGTGGGTTTTCCCAACTCGTAGTTTTGAGCTAGGGTTAATGCCCAATTAAAAATTGTTTGGTTTAATCCTTTGAGCTTACCTTGGCGATCAAGAATCTTTTGATAAATTTTTTCTAACAGTCGCGGTACGGTAGCAACCAGGGTTGGTTGTACTGTCAGGAAATCTCTAGCTGCCCGATTAGGAGTAGAAAAATAGATGCTGTGTCCATAATTAAGATGACCGTAAATAAATGCCCGTGCAAAAATATGGGTTAAGGGTAAGAAGGACAATACTGTTTCTACTGCTCCTGGTTTTAAGTCGGCAATACTTTTAAAAGTAGTTAAAATATTGGCAGTGATATTTTCATGGCTCAACATTACTCCTTTTGGTTGTCCAGTATCTCCAGCAATATAAACGATGGTTGCCAAGTCTTGAGGCGAAATTAGCGATCGCAGTTTTTTTACTCTCTCTTCACTCCATAACTTTTGCCCTCTGACTCGAACTTCATCGAGAGATAACAACTGAATACATTGAGGTAGTTCGGGACAATCTAAGTTTTGTCGTGCCTGACACAGCAACATCGGCATACACAAGCAAGCTGAGGGGGAGTTACTAGTTCGGAGTTGGTAGTTGTTGATAACTCCTAATTGCGAACTCTCAATTCCGAACTCATTTACACCACAAGTTAATAACTGAGTGCGTTTTTCCTGCCAATCATCGGGAATATCAACGACAATAATTGTCTGAAGATGGGGAGTATCTTTTAAATAGGGAATAACTTGAGCTAAAAGAGCTAAATCCGCAACGATTAATATTTTGGCTGCTGAATGATTCAGAATAAATACAATATTTTCTAGAGTCTGAGTTAAATCGATTGGTACGTTGACTAATCCCGCCAGTAACGCAGCAAAATCTGCCAAACAGAAATTAAGATCGCTGTGCATTAAAAATGCGACTTTATCTGCCTGAATCAATTGTTCCTCGAGCAATCCCAGCGCTAATTCTTCAACAGTAGTTCGCAGTTTTTGACTAGATTGAGGCTGCCAAGTATTGTTTTTCCACTGGTTAAATGCATGATGATTTGGATGGTAATCACAAGCTTCGTCTAGTAATGAAGGTAAAGTGCGTCCCAAAATTGGGCGAGTAATTATAGAACCAGTTTTATTAATCTTATGTAAAGAAAGCATTGGCAATTCTAAAGAGATTACATCTCTTTTCTCCTTAGGACTATTTTTAGCCTTTGGGGGTTGCCAAAAATGTTTTGACAACTTGTAAGACCAATCTGATAACTATGCAATAAAAATAAACATTAGCTATTAGCTGCTGCTAACATAAGTTATGACTACAATGATATTTTTCAACTGTAAATATCGTTAAGATAAGTTAATTTCAAATGCTAGATTTTTGTTGTTTTAAAGTAAGTCATTAAGCTGATTTGAGATACTAATTAGTATAGCATATTTATAGCAGGGTAAGAGCATCTCAATCACGCTTAACCCCCAAATCTGCTCTTGCTAGCTCTTCTTCTGCCCAAATAATTACCTCTTCCTCCCTAGCAATCTGTCAATTATTAATTGATGGGTGAAAACAAGCTCTTATACTAAATCCTGTTTAAATAGGCTATTTAAAAGTTGAGTGAAGGCAAAAGGCAATAGGCAATAGTGTTTGAGCTTAATTTAAACTTCTGACGGAAAAGTATGTTTTTAAAATCGGATTTAGTATTATTTTTTGATTTGAAAACTAGCTGTTAATTTATATAAATTAACAATGGAATTATGAGCTTTTTACCAGATTTTTAGCTTAGTAAAATCCTGCATTTAAACAAACAATTAATATCAAGTAATATTATACTACAAAAGCTAATAGCTAATTCCAATCCATCAATTCAAACTTGACCGAGTCGGGAGCATCCCACTTTTTAACTAAGCAAAAATACTTAAAGTAATGTCGTTATTCAGATAGGCACACCGAAGTTTCAAGATTTGAGGTACATTTTTCTGATTCCATTGTGCGCCAATAATCTTAATTCTTGAGGCAATTTGTTTAATCCAGGACTCTACCGAACCCGAACGGGGTTCACGAGCTGGTGAGGAGACCTCACCAGACGACCCCTTACCAATACAAATCCCTAGTTCTTGATACAGTTGATAATCTGGAATTCTCAAGGAGTGTTTACGAAGATAATTCTGAAAGTTTTTTGCCTGTTTTTTATTTAATCCCTCAAACGAGCGCGAGCGCATCATCAACCAAACCTTGCCAGAGATAACTTCTGTTAGCTCTAACCTTCTGCTGGGGAGACAACCAGACACCATGATTACTTCTTTTTTTTTTTTTCAGTTAATTTTGTGGCTGACCAAGATGGCATTGCCCAACTAAAAACTGACGTTCCCGATGCAGTAGCGATCGCGTCTATCTTCCAAGATAGTTATCAATATCAGTTAATTCATCCAGACTATGAAACGGGGATAATTGTTGATCGCTTTGCTACGGGCGATCGCCTGAAAAGCTTATTTACAGATATTCTTCCCCATTGAATTAAAGCTACTCAAAGCGATCGCATTCACTTCTAAATAATCTTGTCTAAATACTTTGACAAAATATGTCATTCCAATCTAACTAAAAATATATTTGAAATTGACGCTCACAAGCCTTATATATCAAAGTTTATAAAAAATGTTCAACCGCATTATCACATTTTTGGAGTACATTTAAATATGAGACGATCTCGAAATAATAAGTTGATAATCACTACTAACTCTACTTTTCCAGCTTCTAAATTGGTTGGCAGTTTAATATTTAGCTGCCCTGTTTCATCAATTTCAGTTGTGAGTTTTAGAACTTCCATGACTATCTACCTTGAGCATTTTTAGCTTTGCTTTAATTCTAAGATAACGAACAATTTATAAAAATAAAGACAATCTCTATAAAAGAAATTGTCTCTGGGCATCTCTACCAGTCGTTTACAACGATTTCAATTTAACGCGATCGCATGGGAAAGTTACCAACAGAATTACGGGTTATTTCTGTTCAGTTTCCAACAATTTCGATTTAATGCGATCAGTAGGGGAAACATCATTATGACAGTAGCTGCAATGCTCTGGAATTTTGTTTCCAACAATTCCGATTTAACCCAATCGGTAGGGAGTTCGTTTCAGAGACTATGCTCCGAGAAGGTTTCAGCCCACGAATCGACGCGATCCTAAAATTATTGTAGATCACTGACGACAAAAGAGAAAACAAATCGCTGAAAAGCTTGATATATAAAATATCGACGGTATTTAACCAAAAATATATAGTTTGAGCCTTTTCAAAGATCGCGTCGATTGACAAAACAAAAAAAGGGAAACTGCTTTCAAAACTTTAATTCAAATAATCAAAATCAATTTCAATAAACTCTCTTGAGGTAAGATCCAGATTGAAATTTCGTGCTAATAAATCCAAACCATCAATAATCAAAACTGGATTTTCGACAGATAAAGCTTCATAACATTGACGACGGCGATCAGGAAAACGTTGAAACTGTTGAATGGCCTCAATCAACGAATCAATTACAGGATAAACAGCTTCTGCCTTTTCAATAGCTAATGTTGACAATCCCTGTTGCTGCTCGACAACGATCGCTAAGTCAATTAAATCTCTAGAAAATTTACTACCATCTGCCCAGCGATCAGCATTAGCCAGTAATTTAGCTGCAATCAGATCGTCTGTATTTAAACAAGGAATGTCTTTAAATCTTTCGGGGGTAGCCAAATCTAAATTGTATTCAGCGACTATCTCAATCTTAAAGATAAATACCTGTTCTCTCAGTCTGAATGTTACGGGGAAACGAATACCATAGCGATCGATTCTTGCCGAGCCAATATCAAAACTCGGATTTGCTTTAAAAATAATACTAGATCCCTGTTGAGTTATAGCTAACTTTAAAGATTGATACTTCTGGGATTGATTGAGAAAGTCAAGATCACTACTAGCTCTAACTTGCCCATATTTTAAGCCGATGAGAGTACCACCACCTAAGTAAACTCCATACTGAGTGAGCAGATCACCATCTAGATAGTCCAAAAGTAGATTGATACACTCATAAAATTCAGCTTTATTCATATTCTGAGGAACTAACGGCAATCCACCATATTGAATGGTAAGCTGCTCAATAAAATCAATTTCTTCTTGACTAGGAGCAGATAAAACCCCATTAAATCGCCATCTCTCTTCGTAGATTCCCAACATTTCTTCAGGAGAAAGCTCTCTAGGATTGACAATGTTCCAGCAAAGTCCTTCCAGTAAAGGTAATTTTTGGGGAATAGTAAGTTTCATTATCAATGTCTAACTAAAATTTGGATGAACAGAAATAACATTCAGGTGTATGCAAATGTTCAGTATTAGTCTTGAGCCAATTAGAGCTTGGGAAATCATACCTTACCCACTCCTCTGGCAAAGAATTTAACTAGCATTATTTAAATGGGTTAACAAAGTATCAGTTGTCCAAGTTGCTATCCCACAACCGAGAAAATCATGATCACTTGTCCAAATATCTGCGACTATGGCTAAAGCTAATGCCACTGTGAACCAATCATTTGGGTCGCGAGGAATCCGATTTCTGGCAACGGTTTCGTAGTCTAAATACACTTCATGAGGTACTATGATTACTTTCGCTTCAGCCAAAGCGATCGCATCTTGGACTAAATTTTTGCCGACTGCTTGAGAAAAAACACCTTTATCGATCATCTTCTCGATTCTTTTATTCAGTTCATAAGTTGTTTCTGACCAAGCCCCCTCCGCCATATAAAGTTCTAATTCGCTCCGAGTAATTAATTTTCTGCCTCTTACTCTAATCAACTCAGCCACCAAAATATTGGCATCAACCACTAAACGCATTGCTTATTATTATTTTTGGGATAAATCTAAAGCCTGAGCTAAAGTAGCTTCGTCTATTCCACTTTCTGCCATAGCTGCCTCTAAGGTTTGATTCAGTCTTTGTAATGCTTCTTCGATTTCTATCTGCTCTGACTGTGGGACGGGTATATAAAATCCGACTAATTTGCCATGACGTTTGACTGCTACAGCTTCAGAACTAGCTAGATATTGAGAGGCTTTGTCTCTAAATTCTCTAATGCCAACACTTTTCATGATGCTTTCTCTGTTAAATTAATTGTGGTCATTTGATGGTCACAAATTTATTATAAGTTATAGCCGTACGTAAAAACGTTAGGACATTTTTAAAATCCTACTTCCTACTTTCTACTTACGAGCCGATTACTATTAATGTCCTAACTTAACTTGGTACGGCTATACATTATTACCACCAGTACATACCATATTAAATGCACTATGCTTTACCCATAACTCTTGAAACCGTTTTCTATACTAGCTTAGAGCTTCCTAAGTTTGGTTTTATTTTTGCTGTTTGCCCTCTATTTTTAGCGATCGCTAAAAATTTGCTCTTGAAAACCCCTATCTTTGGGTAAAATGAAAAAAAGACAATAGATTTAACTTTATTGTTGATCTTTTCATAAAGCGTATTATTAAAAACTTGTAACCAAGCTTGTTGAAAATTAGCACTACTTAAAAATTGTTTAGCGATCGCTTCCATAATGTATTTTAAAATACTTCAAATTAAAAATAATTCTAAAATTCTCCAGGAAAACTCCCATTCCAAAGCAGTATTACTATTAAGCTATTAATTTGAGTGTTATGAGCAATGACGACTTACACGGCAATTACTTTTGCGCCAGTGCAGGGCTTTATTGAAAAGTCTCGCAAACTTAGAGATTTATACGGCAGTTCTTTTATACTGTCTTATTTAGCCAAAGCAATTTGTGAAACGGCTAAAGCTAAAGACTATAGTGAAACACAGATTTACTCACATCCGTAAAATAGTTATCAATCAAGATAACGGGCCAGAAAACCACTCTCGACGAACTCAATTTATGTCCCGTATCGTTGAATTTGCCCACAAGTTTCAACTGACAATTCAACTAGCTTATTATCCGCCCTACCACAGTAAATATAACCCTGTTGAGCGAGCTTTTGGCTGGCTCGAACAGCATTGGAGTGGCAGCTTATTAGATAGTGTAGATACTGTGCTACAGTTCGCTTCAACCCTAACCTTTAAGGAAAAAAATCCGGTGGTTACTTTGATTGACAAGCTTTATCAAACAGGGGTCAAACTGACAAAAGTTGCCATGGCAGAAGTTGAACAACAGATTCAACGTTTACCAAACTTGAAAAAATGGTTTGTTGAAATCTTTAGCTCTTCTACTTGATTTGTGGATCATTTTTTTATTGGAATACTCTAAATAGATATGAAAGATTTCAAATCTTTCGATCCAATTGTGTTTTGAATTGATAGATAATCTGTTTGGATTGATTTGACCAAGTTCTAAACTACGACGCATGGCACAAGATTCTTCATGTCCCATCGTCCGAAGTAACTCACTAATTATTCGAGGAAACTGTTCATCAGCATACAATCTTGCCATTAGCTAGGCAACCTCATTATTAGCGCGAATTGCAGTAGCCATTTCTTCGGGATAAGCATCGGCATAAGCCCAAGCATTGACTAGATCGGCTGCCGTAAGATGAGGATAGTCTTGTAATAATTGAGCCTCACTAATGCCAAGCTGTTGTGCTTCTACTAATAGCCAAACTGCTATGCGAGTCCCAGCAATACAAGCTTCTCCACCGCAGACACCAGTCGTCTTGGTAATTCCTTTTCCGCCCAGGCTAGAAGTTTTGGTTAAACTTTGAACGATTTCTGCTTTATCGCCAAGTGAGAGGTTAAGAAGTTGATGCTCGATTTCTTGAAGAGTCATGTCAATTTTTAATTTTAATTATACGTAAAAATTAATTCAGGGGCTAATAATTCATCTAAGGCTTGCACATCAGAATTGAGCATGGCTTGTCTCAGCTTTTCTTCGGCTTCAACTATTTGTTCTTCAACTTTGTTGTCCATGTTAGTTGTCCTTAAAGAATTTATTTCTATATGATCTAAATATTAGAGCTTATAGCTTATGGCTTAGAGCTCTTGAAAAATAGAGGAGAAATAAAGATGCGAATGTTACACACTATGTTGCGAGTGGGCGATTTAGATAAATCTCTAGGTTTTTATTGCGATATTCTGGGTATGCAGCTTTTAAGACGTAAAGATTATCCAGGTGGAGAATTTACTCTGGCTTTTGTCGGTTATGGTGATGAAAAGGACAATACTG
The DNA here is from genome assembly GCA_051658085.1 of Waterburya sp. Lineage (GTDB taxonomy): Bacteria > Cyanobacteriota > Cyanobacteriia > Cyanobacteriales > Xenococcaceae > Waterburya. The sequence continues at coordinate 2,383 of JBOFLX010000093.1, read as the reverse complement.
TAATTGAATTGACCTATAACTGGGGTGTCGAGAAGTACGATTTAGGTGAAGGCTACGGACATATTGCCTTGGGTGTGGATGATATCTATGGTACTTGCGATCGCATTAAATCCCAAGGTGGCAAAGTTACTAGAGAACCTGGCCCTATGAAACACGGTACTACGGTAATTGCCTTTGTTGAAGATCCTGATGGCTATAAAGTTGAATTGATTCAATTGGGTACACAGGGTTCAGCACAGAAAGAGGCTGTAGCAACAGCTTGATTTTTTAGGTTTTTGGGCGCAAACCCTTCGGGTTCAACAGTTTGCTTATGTCGGTGAAACCGCCCACCGCAACTGTTTCACCTTGCGCCCCTACTTTATCCTTCTTACTTTTTTCACGCAGCTTGCTCTTTGATGGAATTGTTGACTAATCTGCCATCTTCCAAATGAATAATGCGATCGGCAATATCTAAGATTCGATTATCATGAGTAACAAGTAAAATAGTACTACCTTGTTCTCTGGCTAACTTTTGCATCAAATTAACTACATCTCGTCCTGATTTACTGTCTAAGGCTGCCGTTGGTTCATCAGCTAGAACAATTGCAGGATGGGAAACTAAAGCACGAGCGATCGCCACTCTTTGTTTTTGTCCGCCAGAAAGGTTATCAGGATAATAATCAATTCTGTCCCCTAAGCCTACTTGTTCTAACATAGCTATAGCGCGATCGCGTCTTTCTTTTTTGGAGTATATACCTTGTACTTCTAAACCCATCTGAACATTTTCGGTAGCAGTTAAACTATGGTGTAGATTGTGTGCCTGAAAGATATAGCCGTTATTACGTCTAGCTTGCACCAATTCTTCTGGAGATGCACCACAAAGTTCTTTGCCGAGGATTTTACAGCTTCCCGATTGGGGCGATCTTAATCCACTAACTAAAGTTAATAATGTTGTTTTACCTGAACCAGATGGCCCTGTCATCAAGACAATTTCTCCGCGATTTATTTCTAAGTTAATGTTGAATAAAACTTGTTTACGAAGTTCGCCTTTTCCGAAGTAATGATCTAGGTTTTTGATGTTGATTACTGGTTGATTGGTTGATGTTTGATTGTTCATGGTTGATAGTTAATCGTTCAAATAAACTGAATAATGGACATAGTTTTTTTGCTAAACTGGTAGCTACATTAGTAACTACAATATTCAAGTCGTGAAATTAAAGATTAGAAAGATTGGTAATTCATTAGGTACAAGTATTCCTAAAGAAATCTTAGAGAAGATGAATGTAAGAGAAGGTGATAGTTTGTACGTCACTCAAACACCTGACGGTATATATTTAACTCCTTACGATCCTGAATTTGAAGAAGTAATGGAAGCTGCAAAAAGTATTACCAATCGTTACCGTAATGCGTTGAAAGAGTTAGCTAAGTGAAACCAATCAAATTCGTTACTCTTTCTCAAGCTAAGGCTATACACGAACAACAGCTTGCTTTGTTTGCTGGAACAACGGGAATCATTGATGAAGGAAAGCTTGAGAGTGCTTTATATCGCCCTGTAAATATAGCTAACTATAATCCCGATGCTAGTATGTGCGATCTTGCTGCTGCCTTGGGTTATGGTATTGCCATTAACCACCCTTTTGTTGATGGTAATAAACGCACTGCTTTTATTGTCATGGCAGTTTTTTTAGAAATTAACCAAATTAGGTTGATGGCTTCAGAGGTAGATGTAGTAAACATAATGTTAGGTCTTGCTAGCGGAACAACATCAGAAGAGATGTTATGTAATTGGTTAAAAGAAAACACAGAAATATAAGTTTATTTTTCAATTGTCGTTTAACGTTCGATTATTTTTATCTTTTATTTTTTCTTTGATGCGATCGCGAGAAAAATGCCAGCCAAAAATTATCTAACATCAGAGCAAAAAGAAAAACTTTAATACCTTACCTTTATTCATCAACCTGCGAAATGCCTGTTTTAGGACTGATTTTTTGGTTTAAATACGGTGGAATAGCCTGTATCCAGCATTTTAACCTACGTCTTATACTCTACAAAAAAGAACGTATTCCCTGGAATTATGCTCGCTTCCTCAACTACGCCTCAAAACTTCTGCTGATGAAAAAAGTGGGAGGTGGTTATGTCTTTTTCCATAGGATGTTGCTGGAACATTTTGCCCAAATGAATTAGCGATCGCTTTTTTGATGCCTCTTGTCTGTGTGTACTAAAAGAAGTTATTGGTATTAATCATCTAATACTTTTACGTTGTAGCTAACAAATTTTGAATCGCTGGTGATAATGGTCAAATCGTTTTCTATCGCTTGAGAAATTAACATTCGATCGAAGGGATCTTGATGATGGTAGGGTAAATTTTTAATATTCAGAACGCTAAAAAGATCGAGATCGAGAA
>JBOFLX010000092.1:0-34142 GCA_051658085.1 Waterburya sp. | reverse complement strand
TCTATATTGCTCTAGATACTCAGCTATTGATTTCGGCACTCCTACTAAGGGAATCATCGCTCAAATTGATTTTTAAGATTTCATTTTTTACTTTACTCTCTTTTTGCTCTGTTTTTTCGTAAAATTGCCAAGTCGTGTTGTTTAAGGCTATTTTCATCGTCGAAAAAGTAATTACCCAAGCCTTGAAGTTCGACTCGGCTAAATAAACCAAACTGAGTGCGATATTGGGCTGCTAAATTTAAAGTAAATTCGGGAGTATAAAGTAATTGATTACCTTCAAAGTCTTCTCCTGTAAAAGGATTAACATAATCAGTATATTCAGCATCAGTGTAACCAAAACCAGCAATTAGATCCAATCCTTGTAAGGGTTTAGCTTTAGCTTCAATTTCCAACCCTTTAATCAAAACTTCCGCGTTAGTAATTTCTTCAACAAATCCCGTATCCCCTGCGAGGGCAACTTGAAAATCGCTGACATCATTAATAAAACCTGCCACATTGACACTAAGGCGATCGCTCAACCAAGAAGATTTAATTCCAACTTCGTAATTCCAGGACTTTTCAGCCTCGACGTTTCTTAAAGCAGGATCTTCTGTGGAATAATTTTGGGTTGGTGGCTTATAACCACGAGTGATACTACCATAGGCATCTATGTTGGAACTAATACTATATTTAATAGCAAATTTGGGAATTAAAGCCTCATCATCGACGCTAGAATTGACAAAAGGAGTAGTATTTTCAGCCGAATTATCTCCTTCAAAGGTAACAAAAGATCGCCTTGATAATTCTTCATCGGAATTTTCATAACGTAATCCTGCCGTTAGGATAAGAGGCTCGACAGGTTTAAAATCAATCTGACCAAAGCCTGCGAATGTGGTTTGATCGTATCTACCTTGGGTAACACTACTACCTGAAGTTTCAACCCCAAAAAATGCTGCACCACCTGCGTCAGAAAATTTTGATTGCTGAGGATCGATATCGTAGTTACGATCTTGAAAATAACCACCAACTATCCAACGTAGGCTCTCAGCATCATCGGGAGACTGAAAACGAATTTCTTGAGAGACAATAGTTGTTTCTTGTCTGGTATCAAATTCAAACAAATCCTCAGAGGTATAGTCCCCATCGGCATTGTAATTAAGATTAGTCCCGTTACGGGCAGTAATGGAAGTTAGATTAAATTCTTTGGCTTTATAACCAATTCGCAATGATTGAGTGTTGATCGATAAATCTGTATCCCCTGGAATGTTTAACTCGGTTTCAAAGGGGTCTGCTTGGTCGATAGGAACATAAGTACTGTCACCGTCGTTATTAGCTGCACCAGTCGCATTAAAAGCAATATTCCATTGATCTGAAGGAGTCCAAACTAGATTGGCACGTCCTGCAACGCTAGATAAATTATTGGCATCATCATCTAAAAAAGTATTTTCGGTAAAGCCATCCCGTGCATCATATATACCTGCGATCCGAAACTTTAATTTATCCTTGATTACTGCATCACTAGCAGAAAACTGTAACTGACGCTGATTAAAATTACCGTAACTTGCTCCCAAAGTTATTTCTGGGAAATTGGTAGGCTGACGACTAATGACATTAATTACTCCAGCCTGACTATTGCGTCCATAAAGTGTACTTTGTGGCCCTCGTAAAACCTCAACTCTCTCTAAGTCAAATAACGCTCCTGGTAGTAGCTGATGGACATTTTCGTAGGGAACATCATCAATATAAAAACTAATACTATCCCTCGATAAAAAGTTAGCGTTACCCAAACCGCGAATAGTTTGAAAATTAAAAGCGCGATCGCTTACTGTTGTAAAAAAGTTAGGAGTATTGGCTGCCACATCTCGAAAAGAATCTATCCTGCCATCTTTTATTTCTTCTTCAGACAAAGTAGTTAAACTAATTGGAACACTTTTTAATTTTTCAGGCTTTTTTTGAGCGGTAACGATAATATCAATTACTTGGTCTGGCGGTGTTGTCTCAGCTAATGGGACAGGTGCTTGAGCATTGATAGTCAAACCTTGATTAGTTGTTACTGTGTCCCCTATAGGTGTTTCTTTAACCCCAGAGATAACAACTCTAGTTTGATTTTGGTTACGGGTAAATGCCGTTATTTTCGATATTCCCTCAATCGGATTTTGACGAATAAATTGCGATTCTGGCAATTGAAGTTTAGTGTTAGCAATATCTATAATCAGATTATTACCTTCCTCAAAATCAATACTCCGAAGCCTTTTACCATTACTAGTATTTAGAACCAGTTGAATACCTTGGGGAGTTGACTGCACAACGATGTTATTTATAATTGCGACAGAATTATAATTATTTAACTGTGCCTGCCATTGTTCGACTGTATTAGCTGGTATATTAGATTCCTTTGGTTTTGGTGTTCCGTAAGCTTTATCAGAAACATTGAAAAGGATTGAAGACACCAGAAAATTTAAGACAATTCCATAGCTTAATTTTTGCTTCACTTTTAGCTGTTTATATTCTCAAGTTAGTTGATTAGAAAGGATAAGCAAAGACAATAACTTTTTACTAAAGAGAGTGATTATCCACGCTAGCGTTTTTGCATAGTAAGATTAGTCAGACTCAACACTTCGCTTGCTTATCGAGCAGTTTCCAAGACAATTTAGGAATTTAACAAGAAAATATATCTAAATCAAAAGACAGGCTGTCACAGATCAACCTTGAACAGCTTAAAATGCTAAGTTATGTATTAATCAATATTCAACAAGATTCAGTTTGGCGAATTAAATATTGCTCAAGGTTAAATGCTTTTTGTTCCTGGGTTAAGACATTATAATTATCAATTGGAGGACGCATATCCCACTGAGTCTCAGCAAACATCCATAAATTAGCAGTCATAACTAGACCTGTTGCTAAAAATTGCCAACCAAGACAAAAAGGCAAAACTAATATACCGAATAGATGAAATAATCCTGACATAATAAAGGCACGCGATCGCAATCCTAATCCTGTGCAAATATAACCTATGGCACTCAAGCCTAACCACAGATGACACAGATGCATCAAAATCTGTCCCCAGCCACAGAAAATACTAAGATCAGTAAGAATAACACCACCAACCATTAAAACAATCCAAGCATACAGCACCCAACGCAATCGTTCTACTCTCACCCAAAAATGAGTCAGAATTGTCATCCCTACTGTACCAATACCCGTTAAAACTGACCAAAAGACTGCTTGGGTAATCCAGTCAATAGGTGCAAACTGGGCTGTGAAAAAAATAACAGCAGTAACTAAGCCCCAGACGACAAAAACTTGATCAATTCTGGTATATATATTGTTGAATAAAGTTTTATTGCTAATTTGTAGCTTAAATTGTAATAATCCTTGACGGTCTTGAAAATCTAGTGCTTTTTGTTTACGACGGATGATTGGCTCGGCGGTATTGAACAAAACCATTGAAATATAGAATTTTTAAAAATAAGTTGTCTAACTTCAGATTCATTTATCTTTCTTCACAATTATATATATATCTGGAGATAGATTACTCAAAAATTTTTCTAAATCATTGATTGAATTACGTGTCGATTATAATTTTATTTGTCTTTTATTTATCTGGTGTAGTTTCATCGTTTTTACCTTTGACTGGTGGTAATTTATCTACTAAACCCATCTCAAAGGCTGTATCGGGTAACTCGCCAGCTAGATATTTACCAGGAGAAAAGACTTTTCCAGCAGTAAAACAAATTTGTCTTAATTCCACTATTTCACCTGGATCGAACATTCCCCGAAACATTTTTTTCTCAATTCCCATAACGCCCCCGTGATTTATTGAGCTACTATTTAAAATACCTTATTTATCAAGCCTTCATCAATTCCATACATTTCTCAGCAAGCTCGTCTGGTATTGACACATAGTCTACATCAATATATTTGAATTCAAGTTGCTCAACTTCTTGTCTTAGGCGTTGATTGTATAAAAGTGTACGAGCCAGAAACTTTTGAATTAAGTATTGTTGATCTATCCCGACACGCTCAAAATTACTTTCACTTAAAATTCGATTTCGCAATAGTTCGTCGCTAGCTGTCAGCCAAATCGCTTTAACACCATTTTTATTAACTAAATTGGCTACAAATCCTGGCAATAACGCAGAGCCTTCAAGTATTAAACATTCTGTAGATAAATCAGATACATGAGAATCAACAATAGTTTCAACCTGGTGTAATACGTTATTTTTATAGTGTGATAATACATCTGACAAAAGAGCATTAACCGATAGAGTCCGATAATGTTCTGCTACGTGTTCGGGAATAGTCTTGTCATTGGTAGATACCCAAGGGCGACCAGGATGCCGAGCCAATTTGTCCGTAGAACGATAACTCCAGCCAAGCTTCTCTGCTAAAGATCTGCCAAGGGTCGATTTACCCACATGAGAAGAACCGCCAATTAAAATCACTCGTGTTTCGTAGATTAATTGACTCATAATTTGAATAAGCAAAAAAAAGTTAATTAACTGTTGGTGTAAATGCAAATTTTAATTATGCCAAGATTATTGTTGTGCTGGAATTAAATACAGAATGTTAAAAAATTCAGACCAATTAAAATTAGCTCAGTTATTACAAGAACAACAGAAAACCTCAGAAGCAATTGACGCTTATCAACAGGCAATTACTTTCAAACCAGAACAACCAGATTGGGTCTATCACAACTTAGGAGACTTACTAGCCCAACAGCAACAATATCAACAAGCGATCGCAATATTTCAAGAGTTAATTAAAACAAATCCTTTTAAAGCTGATCAATTTCACATCAAAATTGGTGATCTTTTTCAGGCTCAAAATCAGTTTTTTGCAGCCAAGTCTGCTTACGAACAAGCAGCTAGAGCCAGAGCTTTATATAATATCCAGGAAGTAATTACTTTTATCAGGCAGTATTTTATTAGTGATAACCATTTACTAAATATTGATATTTTAGATAATGGCTGTGAGCATACTGGTAGACAACTAGCTTTACTAGCAGAACAAACCCAAGGTCGAGTAGTGGGAACAAATATCTATCAAGGGTTTCCTGAACAAACTGTCAAACGTCGTCGTTCTAATAACGAATTTTATTACATGGACGGACAGAATTTAACCTTTGAGGATAACTCTTTTGATTTAGTAATTTCCCTCAATGTTTTAGAACATATTCCCAATCCTGCCAAATATCTCCAAGAATGCGATCGGGTATTGCGCTCTGGAGGCTATGCGTATTTTAGTTGGTATCCCGTTTGGTCTGGAGCAACAGGACATCATATACATCCCGATATGGTCAGTAGAAAATCACAAGACTTGGGTTTGAAACCACCTAATTATCGGTTAGATGGAACATCTATTCCCCATTGGGGGCATCTTCTTTTTTCTGCTAACGAAATGTTGTCTTTTTTAGTAGAAGAGAAACAATATCATCCTGTTTTAGCTGCATGGATGAAAGATTATATCTATAACTATCACGATCTTAACCGTTGGTTTTGGCGAGATATTTGGCGTTTATTTCAAACCCTAACTTGGAATTTGGTCAAAGTTGAACATCGAGGCAAAAAATCAATCGACTCCGTAACTCTCAATCAATTACAACGCAAGTATGGTATTACAGATGATTTTCAGATTTCTGGTGCTTGCATAATTGTTCATAAAGCAGTGAACAGTCATCAGTTATTCAAGTAATGACTAATCAATCATGACTAATGACTAATCAATCATGACTAATCAATCATGACACTTCCTTGACGTAAAATTTTCCAGCTTTCATTTTGCCAAGAGACAACTGTAGAAGGCAGTCCACTACCAGTTTTGTCTTTTGCCTCTAAATTTTGATCATCTAAGACTAAAACGTCGGGAAAAGCTTGATTAATTGCTGTCATTGTTGTTAAAGCATCTTGTCCTGAAATATTAGCACTGGTAGTAGCCAAGACTCCCGTTTGCTGTAATATCTGACAGGCTAGGGAATGATCGGGAACTCGAATACCCACTGTAGAGGAATTAGTAGAATTAATGGCAGCAGGAACTTTTGGGGAAGCGGGTAAAACCAGAGTCAACGCCCCAGGTAAATATTTGTCTATTAACTGACTCCAAATTGCCAACTCTAAAGGGGTGTAAACAAGATAGGGAAGTAAATCGGCAATGGTTGCACCCATTAAGATCAAGGGCTTATGAGCAGGACGTTGTTTAAGTTGAAAAATACAATCAGCTAATTCTGGCTTAATGGCTAAGGCTGGTACAGTGTCGGTAGGGAAACTAACCGCTTTACCTGCGATCGCTCCTGCAATCAATTCTGTTTGGGAAACTTTTACCATAAATTCAATAATTGATAATTGGTAATTAATTTTTTTATTACTTGAATCAGCAATCAGCAACGCCATTTTTTTTAAATGCCAAAATGAAACGTTCAATACCATTAAGATCGGGAAATACTTGTATGTCATCGTACTCTCCCTGCTGTTGTAAAAGTTCTACTACTGCTTCAGCTTGACCTGCCATAATTTCAATTAACCAAATGCCTCTAGAAGCCAAATATTGAGGGGCAGTTTCGACTAAATAATGAATAGCATCTAAACCATCTTTACCACCATCTAGAGCTAAACGAGGTTCATGCTGGGCTACTTCTGGTTGTAGCTGTTCAATTTCTGCGCTGGGAATATAGGGGGGATTAGAAACCATTCCTCGAACTTGACCTTGAAGAAATTTTAAAGGATTCCACCAGCTACCTTGATAAAAGCAAATATTTGTGGCTAGATTACAATTAACAGCATTTTCCTGGGCAATTTTTAGAGCTTCGCTACTATAATCGACGGCATGAATTTTAGCTTCGGGAAAACTAGCAGCTAACCCTAAAGCGATCGCACCACTACCAGTACCTAAATCTACCCAGTGTGGTTGTGACTCTGGAGGGAAATTACTCTGTTTACTAGCTGTTTGAGCGATGTCAATAATTAACTCAGTCTCAGGGCGAGGAATCAAAACTGCGGGAGTAACTTTTAATTGAAAACGCCTCCAAAAAACGGTTTCTGCCAGATATTGTACTGGTAAACGCTTTTGAAGACGCTGTTGCCAAAGCTGATTTAACTCTGATAAAGATTTACGACACTTAATTTCTGATTGATATTGCCAAGAACCTAAACGCAAAGAGAGGCTACTTAAGCTTGTCACTGCTTGAAGTAACCAATCAACCTCATTTGGATCAAGATTAGAAGCGATCGCTGCTTGTTTAGCCTGTTGCTGCCAATCATATAGTTCTTTGCCAGAAATATTCTTCAATCTTAAATTATTTATTTTTCTGGAGTTGTTGCTGGTGCTGGGGTTGTTCCACTACCTGGTGCTGGAGAAGCATTTTGCAAGAATTCTATTGATTCAGTGGTAGGTACTAAAACAATTTTTTCGAGCATTTGATCTTGACTAGTTTCTAAAGTTTCAATTACTCCCTCTAACGGCACAACTTCAATATTGACACTATTAGCTATTTCAGGTTTTTGCTGCTTGAATTTAGCTACCATTTGTTCTAGCTGTTGCTTATCAAAAAAGAAAGGAATAACTTGCTGAGAATTTTTTTCAATGGTTAAGTAACCTTTATCCTCTCCACCTTTGGCAACGAATAAAGGAACTCCACCTTGATATGGTTGTTGATTCGCTTGACCAATAGTTTTGGCGGAGTTTACCGCTTCTTGTTCAGGAACATAAGCAAAGTTCAAAGCATTTTGTTGACTTTGAGAAGATTCTGAAAGTTTATATATTTCTCCCAACGAGACAGGCACAACTTTTACTTTGCCTGCCAGTTCAGGATTTTTAGTTTTTAACTGATCAACAAACTGATTAGCATCGTTTTGGCTAATAAAAACCCCTGCAACCTTCGCTTTATCTTGTCCTGATGCAACTAAAGGCGCACCTTGCTCATCAGCTATCGTAAATACTGGAACAGGATCGAGTTTTTTCAAAACTTCTTCTTGAGGTAGAGCTTGTGCTGTGAGATTTTCAGCTATTCCCAGACCTATGAAAGCAATTCCTGCTACTCCCAAAGCTGCACTCCAACGGACTAGTGATTTGATCATGACTGTATACATCATTACGCTATTGATTGTTTGTTTATTGTGTCTAAAAACCCGTGAATTAGTTGATAAGTATGTAGCTATTTCGGTTATTTACTTAATTATATTTGTCTTTAAAAAACATCTAATATTATAGGGTTGAGAGAAATTAAGAGCAGTATATTTTAAATTTTGCCTATTATTACAGAAGGATGTTTATTAAGCAAATACATATTACCTCTAATCCTCACAAAAAGGGATGGCAATTCTCAAATTTACAAGCTACACCTCAATCAAACATTAAATAATTAACAAAAATCAGGATATTAAACTGTATCTCATAATCTTGAGAAACGCTATAAGGTTATGAAAAAATTATAGCTAAAGTTTACTATCAAATCGATAATGATCGAGGTTGAGCATTTTTTATTCTAATCATCGAAAATTCCAAAGTTGAATTAGCAACCTGATCGTGTAACTGCCACAAAGAAGGAAGCAAAAGCAGTTCAACATTTTTTGCTAGCAATTTTTGAATGGGAGAATTTACAGTCTGCTTACTTAAAGTATTATTCATTATTGACAGACTATATGATACTTAGCTTATAGGCTGTTACGCATTTAAACTGCATATTATTCGTATAAGGAAAAAACTCTTAAACTCTCTCCCAGTCGCCAAGTCACTCAGTCTCCCAGTCAGTCATAACAAGCAAATTAAATGATTAACAGCTTAGGCGATCGCGGAAATAAAGACGATATAATTCACACCTTGGTAGAGTTTGATTGCTTTTAAGTTTAACTAATCCCATGCTTTTTAATTCATAAGCAACAAGGGAATTTAAAGTTACTGGTTCAATAGTATTGATGACTTGCTTGTAGGCACTTGTTAACTCTGGATGTTGTTGAAAAGTAATTAATAAACCCCGTAAATGATCTCGATAAATTCCTGTATCAGTGGCAGCTTCTTGAATAATTTGTTCAATATTATTATTTTGAGTCACTAAAGAACAAAAAGCTAAATTAAGTAGATAAGGATGCCCACCCACAATTTCATGTAAAGCTTTCAATTGTTCTAGTTGTAAAGGAACTTCACTAGTATCTAAACCATAACGCCTAGCCAATTCTTGTACTTGTTCCCAATTAAACTCTCTCAATCTCAAAGATAAACCAATATTAAATGGAGATTGATGTAGATTGAGGGGAATATAAATCTCTGTAGAATGAGTGACAATTAAACGAAACTTCTGCCAAATCGGCACATTATTAGCTTCTTCATGCCAAAAGCGTAACAAAGGTAAAAATTCTTGTGCAACTTGCGGATAGCGAAACAAACGATTGACTTCATCCAAGGTAACAACTAGAGGGCTATCTACCTGTGCGAGAATATATCCTTGTAAATAAGTAGTACAGCTAACTTTAAATCCTAAATCTTCATCCCAATAATCATTGAGCCGTGATTCAATTTTTAACTGTAAAGTAATATTGGCACAAAACCAGCGTAACAAACGTTCTAAATCACTAAGAACACTATCCTCAGCTTGTAGAAAATTTAATCTGACTGTGCGATATCCTCGAGATTGGGCATGAGCTAAAATTCTCATAACTAAGGATGTTTTACCCATGTGCTTGGGTGCTTTGATTCTAATTAATGCCCCAGGTTTAACTATTTCTTCATAAGCTTGAGATTCAATGGGTGGACGTTTTACGTATAAAGCAGAATCTAACGGGATTGGTGTTTCAGGTAGTTCTAAGGCAGAAAGAGAACCTCTGGCAATATTTTCGTCTACAACTTTGCTCGCTTGCTGACGTAGAATAGAGCGAAAGTTATTTTTAGTAATTTTTTCGTTAAGCGATTCCGACAGTAGTTGCCACAGGCGAGAGCCTACTACCCGAATGTAGTCAGGATCGTAACCAGATAATTCGGCAATTTCTTGATAAGTTTTTCCATACCAACATTGAGTCAAAATTAGTTCCTGTACGGAATTCAACCTCTCAGGCTTAATTGCATTATCGACGAGATGCAAAGCTTCTTCTATAGTGATCATGTCTAATGATTGCTATGGATTAAAATGATATCTTCTCTTACATTTAATTGTTACTTTTTTTATAAGAATAGCCAAACTTTTTCGATTATTTTCGTTTTAATAGGCACAGTTTTAATTTGATTTGTTGTCAATTGTTATATTTTAGGTGCAGGCACAAGACCAGACTTCGATAATAAAGCATCGATATTTTTGAGGGTTTGCAAATCGGCTGTGGGTAACTTCTGAATTTGATGATTCTTTTTATCTACTTCTAAAAAAGCAAATGCCTGACGAAATTCCTGGGGAGTAGTGTTGATCGGTGAGTCAAAATGACAGGAAATAAGACGAGTAAACTGCCAACGAGCGATCGCATCGGCCCAGCGTAAAGTATCTTCAGGAGCGCGATTGAGAATTAAAGTTTGCAAAATTGGTGCAACCAATAAACGACCATCGCCACGTAAAATTTCAAAACATTCTTCCCAGTTTGCCTGCCATTGAAAAGGATATAATCCCCAGTAAGCTTGAGAAGATTTATTTGGCGATCGCCAAGCATCTACAAGAATTTTGCTCAGATTCGGTACTTCTAAAACACTTGAGCGAAAATACATCGCAAATAAGCAAATTCTTTTCCAGCCACGCTGACGATTGCCTTGGGTATCAATAATCGGCTCAACTGCACTATCTCTGGCATGAAACAATAAGGGATAAAGATCTTGTTCAATAATTTTGGGTGCTTGGGCAGGAATAGAAATAACAGTATCCGTAACCAGTAAAGTTTGCGATCGCTTGTGAAAAAAAGCAACCTCTTCAAAATGCCCCAGTCTCAGATCAATGTCGCCTAAAATAGCATAATCAAATTCAGCAGCAAACGGTGTTTGGCTACTATCTAAAGGTAAAACCTGAGTTCGTTTGGCAGGAAACCCCAGCCAACTTAAGGGTAAATTAACAGGGAAACTCCACTGGTTAGGAGCAATAAATACCGTAGCTTGAGGAAATTTACGGGCAAAAGGGCCAACGAAAGTTTTATGTTCTAAACCTGAAATTGTCGGCAGGATAATATATTTAACATCTCCATACTGCTCAACTAATTCTTGCACAAGCTGAACACATTCAAAAGTAGGAGCAACAGGAGCATATACTAACAATCCACCAACTTCTAGTTTAACTACAGTCATCCGAATGGGAACAACCACATAAAAAATCCCCTGGAGTTGCTCAAAAGTCCAAATTGTATCTTTGACTACTTCTTGTCGAATAGTACGACGTTTACTATAAGGATAAATTGGTACATTTACCCAATATCGCCAATGATAATCTTGAGAATTGACTGGCGAATAATTAAATACTCTTTCTGCCTGACTCATCCTGCATTTCCTCCCCTAAACAATGCTTGTTGCTTAATCTAGTTCACCGAAAATTTTGGGTCTGAAGCCCCGTCTTTGTAGGACGGCTTTATATTATATGTCATGGGTGATATGATGAAAGTCATGAAGTCAGTTCTAACTATAGTTTGCAAGCTCAACCCATCTAAAGAAGTGGTCAAAAAGATTGATACTACTCTTGAAATGTTCGCTGCTGCTTGTAACTATGCCAACCAAGAAGTTAAGCCAGCTATAACTAGCAAAGTTACTATTCAATCTCAGGTTTATCAAACCATTAGAGAAAAATACAGCTTGTCGGCTAACTTGGCTGTGAGAGCTTGTGCGAGAGTTGGTGCTAACAGGAAAACTGCTAAACAAAAGAAACGTCCAGTTAAAGAATTTAAACCAACATCGGTTGATTATGATGCCCGAATATTTGCTTTTCGGGAGCAGGATTGGTCTATTAGCTTTACTTTGATAGGTGGTAGAGAACATATTCCAATTATTCCAAGCAACTACCAAATCGGGAAACTCAAGGATACTAAACCAACTTCGGCACAGCTTTGTAAGCATAAAGATGGTGATTATTATATTCATATTCAAGTTAAAGATGATGCACCAAAACCAATTCAAGCTGATAACGTAATCGGTGTTGATTTTGGACGGACTGATATAGCAGTTACGTCTAACAATAAGAAATGGTCTGGCAAAGAAATACGCGATGTTAGAGATAAGTACTCTAAACTTCGTGGCGTACTCCAAAAGAAAGCGTCCAAAGGCACACGCAGTAGCAGACGTAGATGTCGCCAACTGTTGCAACGGCTGTCGGGCAAAGAGAAAAGATTTCAACGCCATATAAATCATGTCATTAGCAAAACCATAATCCTTAGTGCCAAAAAATCTAACAGCATTGTTGCCATTGAAAACTTGACAGACATTAGAGAGCGAACTAATCAACAGCCCAGGAGCAAGACTGAAAGAAGACGTTCTAATTCTTGGGCTTTCTATCAGCTTCGCACTTTTCTTGAGTACAAAGGATTAAAAGAAGGAGTTGAGATATTGCCCGTTAGTCCCAGATACAGTTCTCAAACTTGCCATGCTTGTATGCATCTGGGTTTGAGAAGTGGAAAGAGATTTAAATGTAACAATGATGGGTGCGGTTGGCATGGTGACGCTGATGAGAACGCTTGCTATGTCTTGTCAATTATTGGAGGGGTTGTAAGCCTCCTCCGAGGTTCGGATTTATTGGCTTGTTCGATAGATTCAGGGCTACTGAAACATTCCACTGACAGCGAAGTGCGAAAGCCTCTTCGCAAAGAGTGCGAGGTGAGCTTACATATTGTCTCTAAAAGTCAGGATTTAGTAAACTTAGTACATTATGGGGTTTAATTTCCTAGTTGCATATTTTAAAGTTACTACTAAAGAGCTACTAGTCAAAGTGTTAATCTGAGAGCCAACTGCAATCAATCTGATCTTAATGAAGCAACATCAGTTAAGAAATACCATTCTATAGTAACGGTCAGTAGTGTTAAGACAAAAGGTAAGATGAAAGAAACCAAATAAAGCGATAGAGATGGCAAAGGCTTATAGTTACGATTTAAGACAAAAAGTAATTAAAGCGATCAAGTTAGATGGATGGAAAAAAAGCGAAGTGGCAGAAATATTTCAGCTCAGCCGAAATACAATTGATTTATGGCTGAAACGGAAGGAAGAAACAGGAGATTCTCGCCCATTATCGAACCGTCCTCATCGGATAAAAACCAAAATAACTGATTGGCAAGCATTTGAGGAATTTGCTCACCAACATGGTGATAAGACTCAAGTTCAGATGGCTCAGTTATGGGGTGAACCGATTAGCCCTCGGACAATTTCGAGAGGGTTGAAGAAAATTGGTTTCACACGAAAAAAAAAGGTAGTTGCAATCGAACCGTTTTTGAAACTTGGTTAACCAAATGCTTAATTCCTGCTTTAAAACCTGGACAAGTAGTAATTATGGACAATGCCACTTTTCATAAAGGAGGTCGCATTCAGGAATTGATTGAGTCAGCAGGCTGTCGTTTACTTTATTTGCCACCTTATTCGCACCCATTTAAATCGAATTGAAAAATGCTGGGCATGGCTCAAGAGTCGTATTCGCCATCTCTTGCCAGGCTCAAAAAATTTGAGGTCGGCAATGGAATCGGTTCTCAAAGATGCTACCTCCTAACTCTCTTGTCTTTTACTATAATTTTTGATTTGATAACTAATAACGATTATTTCACGTCATTATTTATAAAAGATCCTGACCAAGGAAGAGTTATTAGACAAGTACTTGGTGTTTTAGAAGATATACTTAAAATCTTTGCCGAAGGAATTTTTATTGTCGGAATTTACAAGTGTTGGAAGCTAGTAAGTAAAAAATAAACAGTCATTTGCCTAGGTATTTAAGAACTTAAAACTAATGTTTTGGTTTCTAATTGTTCTAATGTGCCAATATTCTCTAAAGCAACTTCACTACAAGTACGTTTAATCAAACCACACAAAGCCTTACCTGGCCCAATTTCTATCACGTTGGTGATGTTTGACTGAGAAAATTGCAGCATAATTTCTCGCCAACGTACTGAACCTGTCATTTGTTGTGCCAATCTACGTTTTAATTCTTCTTGGCTAGTAGCAGCAATTGGTTCAACGTTTGATATTACTGGTATTTTCGCGTCAGCAAAGCTTACTGAATCTAAGATGGTTAAAAATTGTTCTGAAGCTGATTGCATTAAAGGAGAATGAAAAGCACCTGAGACGTTAAGTATGGTGACTCGTTTAACTTTTACTTGTTCTAATATTGCTTCTACCGCTTCTGGAGTACCTGATATTACTACCTGTTGTTCACTATTATCGTTTGCCAGAACTACATTGGGAGTTTTTTCTAAGGCTGTTGCTAGTTTAGAGCGATCAAATTTCATCAATGCAGCCATTTGTCCCCCAGCAGCACTATCCATTAATTCCGCTCTTTTTTTGACCAATCTTAGTCCCGATTCAAAGTCAAAAACTTCTGCTGCGTATAAAGCTACGTATTCACCTAAACTATGACCTGCTACTAACTGCGGTAAGCCAATTCTCTCGGTCAATAGGTCTACCAAAATTGATTCAATAACATATAGACAAGGTTGAGTATAGAGAGTACGAGCTAAGGTTGATTCATCTCCTTGGCAAATGTCTAGTACCGACCAACCTAATACTTTTTCCGCCATCTCTAATTTAGATTTAGCAGTAGGAAGAGCTTGTAAATCTACTCCCATTCCTACTACTTGAGAACCTTGTCCTGGGAAAACCCATGCTGTCTTTGTCATTGATATAGGATTATATTTATTTGTGTACTAAAAGTTGCTGATGCTATAAAAAGTCTATTGTGGTAAATAACTTAAGATTTTTTTTATAAACAGCTATTCAGAAATTATCTCATTCTACTGTCAAACTTGTCGATCAACTACTTAAAATCACTTAAGATTCAGCTAGGATATTTTATTTAACAATTTATTTTGCTATTGATTTTAGTTATTTGAGACTCTAAAATCCGATTGAGCCAGCCTGTAAGATATTTACGGTTAGCTGCTTTTTCTTGAGGATCATCAGTATTTAAAGGATGAGGAGCTAATCCTTGCACGGCAGCAGTAGTTACGCAAAACATTGATTTTTGGAAACTTTCGCAAATCTGAATGCGGATATCTCCTTCACCACGAATACTATGATGACGATAAAACTGATGTAGATAATCAGGTAAAAAATGACGCATATCTTGCATCAATAACGTTGGTGGAATTCCCGCCCCTCCAATGGGTAAAGGATCGGCGTATAATGCCCCGTAGTTGAACATTCCTGGATCATAGGAGATATCATAAGCCTGAGCATTGTAAGATACTGTACCTGTAAAGGGAGTTCCTCGGAAGAAAACAGCTTCTACGTAAGGGACAGCAGTATCAGCTAAAAAGGTCAAGCCTGCTGATTTGGGGAGAATCTCGTATTCTTGCTCACGCACCTTAACTGTGTAAGTTATTGGTCGAGCAGCATCCGCTACTAAACCGTCGAGGATAAATTTAACTACGTCAGGAATGCATTTAATCTCACCGCGATCATAACTATCGGATAAGTTAATAAAAATATCGCTCATCACTCGCCAAAATTGACCTAAAGCACTGTAGTAAGCCATTTGGCGCATCTGCTCAGGCAAAAAATCTTTGAAAGCTGAATTGAGAGCCAACATCAAAGGATTGTATTTAAAATAGGCTTTGATAAGTTTTTCAGTAGTGGCAGCAAACTCAGGAGTATCAAGATAAGCATCTAAACCACCGCCACCATGCCAAAACATTGCCTTCATGCAATATTCAGCATATTCGTAATTAATGCGATCATGCCAGATAAATTTAGCAATCTTGTTGGGATTGACTTCGCCGTTAAAGTATTTGAAGAAGGGAAATAGCTTTAAAAATTGTGTATTAGCTATGTAACATAAATTAATAGAATAGGCATCTAAAACCACCCCATAGCTTTTGAGAATACCAACAACTTCCATGAGATTTTGGGGAGAATCATCAAGAAGAGCATCGCCTTTTTCTAGTCTGGCAATATATTCGTTTATTAATGTTGATTTAGAACGTTTAACCGCAGTGCTAACCATAATTATCTTTTCTGATCTAACTAAATAATTGCTTGGGAAAAATTCAAGACTAGCCACCTGTTAGTAGGGCGATCGCCTGTACTTCGCTCCAGTGAGTTACCCAATCTGGTTTTAGACCAAAGGCAACAATCAAAAGCAGCAATACAAAGGCTGGAGCGTGTTCTTTCCATTTCACAGGTGGTAGTTGAACTAGACCTTCAGTCAGACGACCAAAGAAGACTTTATTAATTACTAATAAAAAGTAAACCGCAGTTAAACCAGTTCCCACTAAGCACAACAAAGTTGGAATTGGAAAAATGGGAAAACTGCCTCTAAATACCAAAAATTCGGAGATAAAACCCACCATTCCAGGTAGTCCTGAACTAGCCATAACGCCCAGAATCATTAAGCCTCCAGTCACAGGTAGTCCTCTTTCGGGATTGAGTAAACCTCTTAAATAATCCACGTCTCGTGAGCCTGTTTTCTTGTAAACCATGCCTACTAGTAAAAAGAGAAAGGCAGAGATCAATCCGTGGCTAACCATTTGAAAGACGGCTGCGGTCATACTGAGGCGAGTAGTGGCGGTTGCTGCTAGCAAAATATAAGCCATGTGAGCAATAGAAGAATAGGCGACCACTTTCTTCATATCCTTTTGGGCGATCGCACAGGAAGCTCCATACAAAGCACTAATACTGGCTAAAATAGCTAACCAAGGGGCTAAATAAACCCAACCTTCCAGAAATAAACCAACGGCAAAACGTAACAAGGCATAAGTACCTAGTTTTAATAATACTCCTGCTAATAAAACCGAAATAGGCGTAGATGCTTCGACGTGGGCATCAGGTAGCCAGGTGTGAAAAGGAAAAATCGGAATTTTAATAAAGATACCAATTAGCAATGGTGCAAGTAATAATAACTGACTACCTAAAGGTAGAGTATGCGATCGCAGTACCAGATAATCAAAAGTATTTTCACCAGTTAACCACACCAAACCTAGGAAAGAAGCTAAGACCAAAATCCCTGATAAGGCAGTATAAAGTAAAAACTTCATGGCAGCATAGCCTCGTCTTTCACCCCCCCAGATGGCAATCAAAAAATACAGAGGTACAATTTCCAACTCATAAAACAAGAAAAACAAGAGTAAATCTTGTGCTAAAAACGCCCCTGCTGCTCCACCACTTAAAAGTAAGAGCATGGCGTAATATAAGTTTGGTCTTTGAATGGTGGGATTGGTAATCACAATCGCAATCAAAGTTAAAAGACTATTGAGCAATACTAGAGGAAAAGAAAGACCGTCAATTCCTAGATGGTAGTTCAAACCAATCCATTCAATCCAAGGAATATCTTCTGTAAACTGAAAGCCTTCGTGTTGAAAATCAAACTGAAAACTCAGAATGATATTAATAACTAAAACACTCACTGCTGTGATAATTGCGAGATTGCGAGGATTCTTACTAGCTAAAGGGGTTAAACCGATTATGGCTGCACTCAGAAAAGGAATGAGAATTAAGGCACTGAGCATGATGCTTGATTATCTTGCGAGATTAAATAAAATCTGGTGAAAAAATTCTTTTTAAAATTTGGATTTTACCTGGATTGCGATTACAGGATCGATGACCAATAATTTGTGACCATTGACCACTGACCATTGAGCATTGACCACAGCAGGAATCCAATGGCAATTAGAATTGTGGCAATATAAAATTGCGATTGTCCAGAAACGTTGTATTTTAAGGCATTACTGCTAAAAATTGTAGCTAAACTAACTAGATTAACTGCCCCATCAACTACATAGCGATCTACCCAGGCAGTGATTTTAGCTAATTTAGCAACTGCTGCTATGACAGTAATCTCATAAAGCTTATCAATATAAAAATCATAAGCTAAGAAATCTTGCACAAATCGAACTGTAATGTTGCTAGATCTTGCCCAGGCTTTACGTATCGTTATGCTCAATCCAATAGCACAACCCAAAGCACCTGAGAAGATTAACAAAGGAGTCGCATATTGATTAACCAATTCTGGTTGCTCTAAAGATAGGGGGGTGTTAGGACTTAACCACAAAGACCATTGTATTGGGGCAAAAGTAGCAATTAATGTTATTACCATCAAAGAAACCATTGGTACTGCCATCTGCCAAGGGACTTCAGGGGCGCGACGGGTTTTTACTTGGGGTTTACCCAGAAAAATAACTCGAAATAATCTGGTGAGGTTAATTGCCGAAAAAGTGTTGACAAACATCACCAGTAGTAATAGCCACCAATCAACATTCCAAGACCCACTAAACCAGTGTTGATAAGTCCAGAACATCCCCAAAGGAGCAAATGCTATTAGTCCTGCTGCTCCGACTAGAAAAGACAAACTAGTTGCAGGCATTCTTGACCCTAATCCCCCCATTTCAGTCACATTTTGATTATTAGTGGTTAAAATGACTGAACCTGCACTCATAAACAACAAAGCTTTGGCGATCGCATGACTAAATAACAGCAAGAAAGCTATATCTACTTGTCTCAGACCGACGGCAATAAATACCAAACCTAAATAAGCACTGGTAGAGTGAGATAAAGCTCGCTTAATATCAATCTGGGCGATCGCTATTAAGGAAGTGCCAATAGCTGTTACCGCACCCACAATAATTAAAGCATAGGCGGAAATTGGTGAGAGAGTTGTTGCTGGCTCTAGTTTAATTAGTACATAAGCTCCAGCCGAAACCACTACCGAGTTACGCATAATGCCTGCGGGGTTAGGCCCTTCCATCGCCTCATCTAACCACATATTCAAAGGAAATTGAGCGCATTTACCAATTGGCCCCGCAATTAGAGCCAAACCTAACAGCGCAGCTACTGTCGGATTAAGCTCATTTACCTCTACCCAATCATTTAACTGCGAAAAGTTTAAACCCTCACCATAATTAGAAAGAGCTACTATACCCATCAATAAGATAATGTCTCCTACCCTTTTGGTTAAAAAAGCATCCCTAGCTGCGGTTACTACCAAAGGTTGAGCGTACCAAAAGCCTACCAAAAGATAAGTTGAAAGAGTCAAAGCTTCTAATAAACAGTAACTTAAAAGCAGAGAATCACTTAGAGATAGACCTACTAAAGCTGCTTCAAAACAGCCCATCAAGGCAAAAAAGCGCGCTAAAGACCAATCTTTTTCCATATAGCCCAGAGCATAAATCTGTGTCAGCAGACTAATACCTGTAACTAGCTCCATCGCACCGAAACTTACTGGAGACAACTCAATTGATAAGGTTAAATCTAAATCGGCGACTTGTAACCAATGAAAAACAAATTGTTGTGCCTCTCTCGCCCAAACAAGGTTAAAGATAATTGAACTATGGATAAATGCCAGCAATGTCATCAAGATATTAAGATAGGCTGCTGGACGTGGCCCTGTCTTACGAATAATACCTAAAGACCAAGGTAGAGTCAAAATCGCTCCTACCAGGCTGTAGAGAGGTATAATCCAAGATTTTTCTAATAAAAAGTCAGTCATCAAAACTGTCTGGAGATTTACAATATCCAAATTTATAGTTATCGCGTATTTTATTAAGTCAGCTAATTTTTTAGTTCTGCTAACTTTGATTCAGTATTTTTCTGAAAACTTAATTTTATCAGCTATTATGCCCTTAAATATCATTTAATTAAATTTTGCTGGCTGAGGATTCAATAATGTCATAATCAGCTTAAAAACAGTCAAAAAAATGGGGATTGTCGCGAATGTTGTCGGCAATATCTTCAGTTTAGTGAGTGACTGCTGGTAGATTAAATAATTAAATTAAGTATTTGTAGCTATGTCTTTTTAGTTAAATCTGGTCTTAAATTAGATTTTCAAGTTTACTAGTACTGAATTATCTTGACTACCCACTGCTATTTTAATTTTGAGAGCAGGACTAATTGCTTCCCAATTAATTTAGTAAGCTATCACAAGCTCTTGCAGCCAGATTGAATAAAATTTGGCAACCACAAAACTAGGTTTAAACAACGTCACACTACATCAATATATCCTATTAAAATCTGTATATAGTCAACATTATAAATAAATTATAAAAAGTATATGTATTGCTAATCATCGACCTAACTCTTGTCTAGAAGAGAGTTTTTTCGTCCAAGTATTAATTATTATTAACAATCAAATTAAAAAATATAATCATGTTTTATGTTGTCAAAGTACTCATGGTTATTTATGCTTGATTATGGGTAGATAAAATAGCCACTCCCGTGTTTTTCTGACTTTGTAATTTTTGTCAAGGTAGCGCGAGCTTCCCCCAAAATATAACCCCAGAAAAAATAATAAAACTCATATTCTAATGTGAGCCTGGAAGATAGGTTTATTGACCACACTAAAACGTAGAAAAGCTTATAAAGCTGATAAAGTAAAACAATGAATGACAAATGGCAATTGTGTCATTTATGGCTAGCTACCCATGTGACTCATATATTGGTTTGAAGAGAAAAGAATTATATTTTTCAGTCTCAATCCAAAAAACAGTTAATTAATTAAACGTAATTGGCGATCGCCAGTTGTATAAGGAGTAAAAATTATGTCAATTGCAGTCGGAATGATTGAAACCCTTGGTTTCCCTGCGGTAGTAGAAGCAGCAGATGCCATGGTCAAAGCAGCTCGTGTCACTTTAGTAGGATACGAAAAAATTGGGACAGGTCGTGTAACTGTAATCGTTCGTGGTGATGTCTCAGAAGTACAAGCTTCGGTAGCAGCAGGAACAGAAAGCGTGACCAGAGTCAATGGTGGACAAGTTCTTTCTACTCATATCATTGCTCGTCCTCACGAAAACTTAGAATATGTTTTACCTATTCGCTACACCGAAGAAGTAGAGCAATTCCGTACTTATTAATTTTCTTTTGAGTAGAACTTATTAGACCAGTTTCAACTTCAAAAATTTTAAGTCATTAAATATAAAAGGCGATTAGGCTTATTCTTAGCTTATAAGGATTAGGCTTACGCCTACCTTTTACGATCGCCAAACAATAATTCAGGAGTAAAAAATATGTCAATTGCAGTCGGAATGATTGAAACCCTTGGTTTCCCTGCGGTAGTAGAAGCAGCAGATGCTATGGTCAAAGCAGCTCGTGTCACTTTAGTAGGATACGAAAAAATTGGGACAGGTCGTGTAACTGTAATCGTCCGTGGTGATGTATCGGAAGTACAGGCTTCAGTATCAGCAGGAACAGAAAACGTTAGTCGAGTCAATGGTGGACAAGTTCTTTCTACTCATATCATTGCTCGTCCTCACGAAAACTTAGAATATGTTCTGCCTATTCGTTATACCGAAGCGGTAGAGCAGTTTCGTGAAAGCGTTAATCCCCGTCCTTTGAGAAGACCATAAATTAATCTAAGTTAATCTAGGCAGTATGGTATGCAGATAGCCCAAGTTCGTGGCACGGTAGTTAGCACTCACAAAGTTCCCAGCATGAGAGGCATTAAGTTGCTTCTAGTTCAATATATCGATGAGCAAGGTCAACTATTACCCAAATACGAAGTAGCAGGAGATTTAATTGGTGCTGGTTTGAGTGAATGGGTTTTGGTTAGTCGAGGTAGTGCTGCTCGTATTGAAGCTGGTCAAGAATCTAAACCACTAGATGCTACTATCGTTGGCATTATTGATACAGTTAACGTCGAACGTATCGCTCTCTATAGCAAAAAAGAGGCAGAGCGTTTGTCGTAAAGCTTTAGAGTCAAAAGTATACCTAACATCTAATAGATGAAGATGTAGCCTAATTAGCCTAATTAAATTAATGACGAAGATGGTTAAATTAGTATAGGAGGAATTGAGACAATGGTAGCCCGCACTAAAGCGGCTCCCCCGACTCCGTGGTCAAATAATTTGGCAACACCACAAGTAGATAAAAGTGCTTACGTTCATTCCTTTTCCAGATTAATTGGAGATGTGAGGGTAGGAGCAAATGTTTTTATTGCTCCAGGTAGTTCTATTAGAGCGGATGAAGGAACACCGTTCTACATTGGAGCTAGTAGTAATATCCAGGATGGCGTAGTAATTCATGGTCTAGAAAAGGGTCGGGTAGTTGGTGACGATGGTAATGATTATTCTGTCTGGATTGGCAAGAATACTTGTATTACCCACATGGCACTGATTCATGGCCCAGCTTATATTGGTGATGAATGTTTTATTGGTTTTCGCTCGACGGTATTTAATGCCAAAGTAGGGGATGGTTGCATTGTGATGATGCACGCTCTCATTCAAGATGTAGAAATCCCCCCAGGCAAATATGTACCTTCAGGGGCAGTGATCGTCAATCAGCAACAAGCGGAACGCTTACCAGATGTCGTAGATAGCGATCGCTCTTTTGCTAACCATGTTGTCGAAATAAACGAGGCACTTTTGGCTGGTTATCGTTGTGCCGATGATGATGCCTGTGTTAATCCTCAATTCTACAATGCCCACGAATCAGAGCAGACAAATACCAATCTGACTGCCGATGTCCATAATGAGAACGATTATATAAATTCAGTAGAGAATATGAGTTTAAGTTCAGATATTAGAACCCAAGTGCGCTCGCTTTTGGCGCAAGGTTGCATTATTAGCACTGAACACGCTAACCAACGCCGTTTTAAAACTAAGTCCTGGTTAACTGGTAGTCAAATTGATAGCCGTAAAGAAAACCAAATCATAGCTCAGTTAGAATCTATGCTGCGCGAATACCAGGGGGAATACGTTAGATTAATCGGAGTTAATCCCCAAGCCAAGAAGCGAGTTGCAGAAGTCGTAATTCAAAGACCTGGAGATACTCCAGGAGAAGGAACGGTTAAAAGTGTTGTCACCCACACTAATGGCAAAAATCGTAGTGGTAGAAGCCGTTCTAGCTACAGCAATATTACCCAGGGTAGTCTTGATGGAGATGTTGCTCAACAAATCAATAGTTTAATAACTCAAGGTTGCAGCATTGGGATTGAACGTGCTAGCCAACGTCGCTTTAAAACTAAATCTTGGTTAACAGTTGGTCAAATAGATGGTGGTACTAATAAAGTTTTTAGTGCCATTGAGCAAGCGATGGCAGAATATCCAGGCGAATACATTCAAGTTATTGGTGTAGATACTGATGCTAAAAGAAGAATAGCACAAGTAATTGTTCAGCGTCCTGGAGAAACACCTACTCAATCTACCAAAAACTATTCTACTTCTAACTATAGTAACGGTAACAGCAATTACAGCAGCAATGGTGGTGCTGGTCGCTTAGGTTCTAAAATTATTCAAGAAATTCGTTCTTTACTGGCTGCTGGCTTCAAAATTGGCACAGAGCACGCCGATCAAAGAAGGTTTAAAACCAAATCTTGGCAGAGTTGCGCTCCTATTGAGAGTAACCGCGAATCAGACGTGATTGCTGCTTTAGAAGATTGTCTAGCAGAACATTCAACTGAATATGTTCGGATGTTAGGCATTGATCCTCAAGCTAAACGCCGAGTTGCTGAAACTATTATCCAAAGACCTGGAGAAAATTCTTCAGCTAAAAGCAACGGTAATGGCAACGGCAACAATCAAAAAGGATATTTTGTAGCTGATTATACAAGCGGTAATCAACACAGCGATCGCCCACCTAACTATAACGAATTTAGCAAACGTCATTTAAGCGACGAAGCCATTCAAGAAGTACGTTCTTTACTGGCTGCTGGTTATAAAATTGGTACAGAACACGCCGATCAGAGAAGATTTAAAACTAAATCTTGGCAAAGCTGCTCGCCTATAGATAGTCGTCATGAGTTAGATGTTGTGGCTTTGTTAGAAGTATGTTTGGCTGAACACAGCGGTGAATATGTCCGTCTTTTGGGAATTGACCCGAAAAACAAAAAGAGAGTATCTGAAACAATTATTCAACGTCCTTAAAATAGAGGTCTGTCAAGTTTGAATTGATATGGGTTGAGGTAGGCAGGGAAGTGGTGAAGTAGTGAAGTAGAGAGGTAGAAGAGTAAACTAATCCAAACACTCCACTACTCCCATTACCCTTCTTGATAATTTTGACAAAACAATAGCCTTCTAGAGGTTGCGTCCTTCTCAATCGGACAAGGGAACAGTTGCTTAATATTTTATGACATGACCACAAAATTACTTCAACAATTGTTCCTGCGCCCATTATTAAAACACTACCCCCAATGATTTACCTACCACCCCCGCAACCTGTTTTGAATAAAGATATACGGATTAGTGGTGACGTTGAAATTCATCCTACGGCTTCTTTAGCACCAGGAGTAATTTTACAAGCTGCCCCTAATAACCGTATTGTGATTGGTGCAGATGTCTGCATTGGTATGGGAGTTATTATTAATGCTTCCCAGGGTTCAATTGAAATAAACCAGGGTGCTATTTTGGGAGCAGGAGTTTTGATAATTGGAACAAGTAAAATTGGTAATCATGCTTGTATTGGTACTTCAACTACAATATTCCAAGCCAATGTAACAGCAATGGCTGTAATTGAACCTGGTTCGATTATTGGCGATCTTTCACGTCAAATCAATTTAAATCAGAATCAACAAAATAGCCAAGCTGGTGTTCACACGCCAAATCACGCTGATCATGAGCAAAAAACTAGCAGCAAGAATAATTCTAAGACTCCATCTCAATCTCAGGCAACGCCAAATTCTCAAACCGAACAAAATTCTGTTTCCAACCCTCAAGTAGAAAGAGTTGAAACAGGAGTTGAACCAACTCGAGAAACCCAAAAAGTTCCTGTTGTCGGGCAAGTTTATATCAATGAATTATTAGTAACTCTATTTCCCCATAAGAAAAGCCAAGCTGATAATTCTGGAAACTTCAAATAGTAACTTAATCAAGATGATTATTCGGAGCAACTGAATATTGTAATTTTTAATTAATTACGAGTTTTTTTGGGTCTTTAATACTTCAATAATTGTATTGTTTGTTGAATAAAATATAGCGCCAAGTTTTGAGGCTTACTTTAATTCACAGCAATTATTAGCCCGATACAATTATTTATGTAAACAAGGCTTGATTATTTAATAGTATTACTATAATGCCTTTAAGCTTAAGCTTATAAACTCAACAACAGCACAAGTGTCTGTAATCAATGATGAGTAAAAATACCTAAAAAGTCAGCTTGAATGTAATTACAAAAAGAAAATTTGCGCTCAGTTCAATTAATGTTATAAAAATAATATTAATAATTCTTAATATTGTCAAAATAGAGAGCAAAAATCATTAGTTTAATTAATATTTTGCACAAAATAATTAAATCAAAACCAAGGCAAAATAATCAATAAAAGATTAACATTCATGCTATGGTATTAAGATAAGAAATTGCCCAATAAAATAGTAGATTCTGCTATTGAGAGCAACGATTTTTTTAAAGACCGCAAAGATATCTTTCTACTGATTTTTTTAACGGTAATTTAGAGTCTGTTAGACCAGTGACTCTAGAGGAAAGTAAAAATTAAGCGTTTTAATTATGGAGGAATGACCAAAAGATGGCAACTACGACAACTGCGGGGTTTAAAGCTGGCGTACAAGATTATCGCCTTACCTATTACACTCCAGACTACACTCCCAAAGACACAGATTTATTAGCTTGTTTCCGTATGACTCCTCAGCCTGGTGTTCCTGCTGAAGAGTGTGCTGCTGCTGTAGCTGCTGAGTCCTCTACTGGTACTTGGACAACAGTTTGGACAGATGGTTTAACTGACTTAGACCGCTACAAAGGTCGTTGTTATGAAGTTGAACCTGTTCCTGGAGAAGACAATCAGTATTTCTGTTTTGTCGCTTATCCTATGGATTTGTTTGAAGAAGGTTCTGTAACTAATATTCTTACTTCTTTAGTAGGTAACGTTTTTGGTTTCAAAGCTCTACGTGCATTACGTCTAGAGGACATACGTTTTCCTGTAGCTTTGCTCAAAACTTTCCAAGGACCTCCTCACGGTATTACTGTCGAGAGAGATTTATTAAATAAATATGGTCGTCCTTTACTAGGTTGTACTATTAAGCCCAAACTAGGTTTATCTGCTAAAAACTACGGTCGTGCAGTTTATGAATGTCTTCGTGGTGGTTTAGACTTCACTAAAGACGATGAGAACATCAACTCTCAGCCTTTCATGCGTTGGCGCGATCGCTTTTTATTCGTACAAGAAGCAATTGAAAAATCTCAAGCGGAGACTAATGAAGTAAAAGGTCACTATCTTAATGTAACTGCTGCTACTTGTGAGCAAATGATGGAACGGGCTAATTTCGCCAAAGAAATTGGTACTCCTATCGTCATGCACGATTTCTTAACTGGTGGTTTTACTGCTAACACTACCCTAGCTAAGTGGTGTCGCGCTAATGGTGTGTTACTACACATTCACCGTGCAATGCACGCAGTAATTGACCGTCAAAGAAATCATGGTATTCACTTCCGCGTATTAGCTAAGTGTTTGCGTCTATCAGGTGGCGATCACCTTCACTCTGGTACGGTTGTAGGTAAACTTGAAGGTGAACGTGACATCACTTTAGGTTTTGTTGACCAAATGCGTGAAGACTATGTAGAAGAAGATCGCTCTCGCGGTAACTTCTTCACTCAAGATTGGGCTTCTCTTCCTGGTGTAATGCCTGTTGCTTCTGGTGGTATCCACGTATGGCATATGCCCGCACTAGTAGAAATCTTTGGTGACGATTCTTGTTTACAGTTTGGTGGTGGTACTTTGGGACACCCTTGGGGTAATGCTCCTGGTGCAACTGCTAACCGTGTAGCTCTTGAAGCTTGTGTCCAAGCTCGTAACGAAGGACGTTCTTTAGCTCGCGAAGGTAACGATGTTATCCGTGAAGCTTGCCGTTGGAGTCCTGAACTCGCAGCAGCTTGTGAA
This sequence comes from Waterburya sp., assembly GCA_051658085.1. Lineage (GTDB taxonomy): Bacteria > Cyanobacteriota > Cyanobacteriia > Cyanobacteriales > Xenococcaceae > Waterburya. Next base: position 7,276 of record JBOFLX010000092.1, on the reverse strand, counting down.
CTTTGGAAAGAAATCAAGTTCGAGTTCGACGCAGTAGATACTCTCTAAACAAGAGAATAGTTATTTCTGAACAGTTAACTGTTAAATCTGGGATTAAAAATGAAGGTAAAAAACTAATCTCCAATTAATAATCCCAGGCTAACTGTCCTTAACTAAATGCAACCTAAAGATATTGCCAAAGATACAGCCAAAATTGTTCAAAATTATCTGACTTACAAAGCAGTAATGCTAGTAATTGAGCAACTAGGAGAAACTAATCCTGGAGAAGCTATCTGGTTGAGGCAATATTCTTCGGGCGGAAAACTGCGCGATGCAGAAGCCTACATTGAAGAACTAATGTCTGAGCAAAAAGGAAAAGAGCTAGCTTTGCGTATAATGATCGTTCGCGACAGTATAGCCGAGCAGACTTTAGAATTCTTACCAGAACTGGTTGCTTCTGGATTAAAGCAAGATAATTTGACCCACCGTCGCCATCTTTTGGAACGTCTTACCCGATCGCCTAACGAAAATTCTGATTCTAGTTTAGATGCTTCGGAGGCGGAATCGGAAACTGAAGAATCTTCTGATTAAAATCAATATACGGAAAGATAAACCATGAAAACATTACCTAAAGAACGCCGTTACGAAACTCTTTCATACTTACCTCCTTTAACCGATCAGCAAATCGCTAAACAAATTGATTACATGATCGCTCAAGGTTATATTCCTGGTATAGAGTTTGAAAAAGATCCTACTCCTGATTTACACCACTGGACTTTATGGAAATTACCTCTCTTCTCTGCTCGTAGCTCACAAGAAGTATTAAACGAAGTCCGTGAATGTCGTTCTGAATATTCGGATTGCTATATTCGTGTAGTTGGTTTTGACAACATCAAGCAATGTCAAACTGTTAGCTTTATTGTTTACAAGCCTAACCAAAACCGCTATTAAGTAATAAAGTTTTTAGCAGTCTATTTAGCAGTCTCTGGTTATACTACAGTTAAACTTTTAATATGTTTTGTCTGTATTAACCTTAAATAGAATTTGAGGATGAAGCAAGAAATTATTTCCAACTCATCCTCTTTTTTTATGGAGCCAAAGCAAAATCAAGATTATACCAATTCTCGAAAATAACGACAGACATGGGAGGAGTGATAGGGAACAAGGAGCAGGGAATGGAAAACAAATAAAAACAGAGTACTAGTGCATAAAAAATTTGTGAGTAACGTATCCAAGGATTAAGGATGACTTTAAAGTTCTAATTTACCTAGATGCAATTGCAATTAAGCGATTAGTTGATAGCAATAGAACCTCAACTTTATTTACGTGATATACAACTAACTTTCAACTTATTTTTATTCAATTCATCCTCTCATCCAAATCAATTCAATAATTTTAGGAGACGATCATGAAATTTTCTGCACCTTTGGCTTTATTATCTGTAACTACTTTACTCCCCTTATTTCCCTCCCTCACCCCTTCAGTTAACGCTTGTACTGTTGTTGCTCCTACTACTCAGGTAGCAATTCATGGCTCTCGCACTCCTGCACAACAAGAAAATAGTGTTACTACTGGTAGCGATGAGAATTGTTTTAATAACAACATAGTAGGAGAAACAACTCAAGTAGGAGTTAGCCCAGGTCAAGTAGTTCAATCAAACACAGGAGAATACTTTGTTGGCGGTGGTGACGTTAATAATACTGGTCTTACAACTCCCAACGTTACAACAACACCTACAACCCAAGTAGATGTTTATAGTCCTGCTCATGATCCTGAGTTTCTTAACCATCTGCGTCCATAATGACAGCAGGGTTACTGCAAAACTTAACTTACTTCACTTATGCACTGTCTAGGCGGATAACTATCCGTCTTTTTTGACAAGGCTACGCTATCACTAATCTGTTCAGCAAGTATTTGAGCAAGTTTTGGTTGCTCCAACATAGTAACGTGATCGCCAGGAATTTCATAAACATTGACCTCTCCTAATGCCAGTCCTCCCCAACCTCCATTAGGGTCAGAATAACCTTTGGCATCTCTGACTCGAGCGCGCAACAGTGTTAATTTTCCTCCATAAGTTTGAGGTTTATAGTTGAGCAAGATATGGTATCTGTTCATGGCAGTTGGAGGTTTTTGTTTGCGAAGCAGAAATAAATTGGCTATTTCAAAATATCTTTGTTGAATCGATTTGGATATTTTGTTTTTTAAGAAGAATTCAACTCTCACTTGCAAATAATTTAAGGCTCTAGATGGCGATAGCTGTGTCAAATTATTGAAGTGAATTTGTATTTTTTCTACAAATGTATGCTTATCGACATAATTAGGGCCTAAACAATCAATTACGGCTAAAAGTTCTACTTTTTCTCCTTGCTGCTCAAGTTGCCTTGCCATTTCATAGGCAACAAAACCACCAAAAGAATGCCCACCTAAAAAATAAGGCCCTTGTGGTTGAATTAATTTAATTTCCTGAACATAATCGGCAGCAATTTCTTCGAGAGAAGTTAATGATATTGGTTTGCCATCTAGACCTCGTGCCTGTAAACCATAAAAGGGTTGATCTGTTCCCAAGGCTTCAGCTAAAGGTTGAAAACAAATAACATGACCACCAAGAGGATGGACACAAAAGAAAGGTGGTTTAGTGCCATGAGGTTGAATACTGACCAGAGAAGACCAAGGTGCTGACCAGTTTTGATCGAGCATTAGACTAGCTAGTTGAGCAATTGTAGGGGCTGCAAATAGCGTTGCCAAAGGTAAATTCATTCCCAGGGTTTTCTGAATTTGCCCAAACATACGTAACGCCAAAAGAGAATTCCCACCAAGATCGAAGAAACTATCGTCTCTAGCGATTGGTCGAACATGCAAAATTTGTGACCAAATTTGACTGAGTTTTGATTCTAGAGGATCTGGAGGTTGTAGAAGGTTATCTTTGGTTTTTAATTCCTTGGTTGGAGCTTTAAGTAGTGCTTTGAGGTCTACCTTACCATTGGGAGTTAAAGGAAAAGAATCAAGAAAAATAAAAGTAGAAGGAATTGCGTGTTCAGGTAATTGGGTTTTTAATAAGTTCCGTAATTGTTGGCTGGTCAGAGTTGAGTTGGGTTTTAAGATAGAGTAAGCAACCAAAGTCGATCGCTCGGGATTATCGGAATTAACTGTAACTAATGTTTCTTGAATTTCTTGGCATTGTAGTAGAGCAGCTTCGATTTCTCCTAGTTCAATTCTGACACCGCGAATTTTGACTTGGTTATCAATTCGTCCCAAAAACTCAATGTTGCCATCTTCGAGATAGCGTCCTAAATCTCCTGTTTTGTAAAGAAGGGAATGGGGAATGGTGATTGGGGATTGGTGAGACAGTTGCGGTGCGGAGGTGTCCTCCGTTGAGCAAACTGTCGAACCCGAAGGGTGATTAGAGGAACTATAGTTGATAACTGATAACTGATAACTGTTAACTGTAAAAGGGTTAGAGATAAATTTCTCTTTGGTTAATTCTGGACGATGTAGATAGCCTCTCGCTACCCCAACCCCACCAATGTATAGCTCTCCTATTGCTCCGATAGGGGCTAATTGTTGTTCGGAATCTAAAATATAAAAAGATTGATTATAAAGAGGACGACCGTAAGGAATGGTTTTGCCAGTTGACCAGTTTTGAGGTATTGGGTAATAAATTGACCAAATTGAAGCTTCTGTCGCGCCTCCCAAACTAATGATTTGTAGTTGTGGGTTGAAATTTTGCAGTTGGGTCACTAAATTGGGATTAATGCGATCGCCACTAAGTAAAATTAAACGCAATGATGGCGGTAATTGCTGATTATATGTAATCAAATAGTTAACTAGCAATTCTAAAAGCGCGGGGGCTGAATTCCAGATAGTAACTTGTTCTTGAGTAATTAGTTCTAGCCAATGTTCTGGCTCTGGACAAGTGGCAGGGTGAGGTATTATCGCTGTCCCTCCCGAACCTAAAACTCCAAACAGATCATAAACTGATAAATCAAAGCTCAAGGATGAAACAGCTAAAACACGGTCTTGAGGCTGGACGGCAAAACGCTGCTCAAGATCGCACAAAGTGTTAACCACACTATGATGTTCGATCGCTACTCCTTTGGGGTTGCCTGTTGAACCAGAGGTGTAGATTACATAGGCTAAGTTATGGCTGTTTACAGAGCTAAGGGGATTAGTGTCGTTGCCTAGCTTTGTTTCTCTGTTTTGATCCAGACAGATAATTTGAGCAGAAGTTTCTGGCAATCTCTCCAACAATTTTGATTGAGTTAACAATACGTCTACGCGAGCATCTTCTAAAAGATAGTTAAGTCTGGCAGCAGGGTAATTGGGATCTAGAGGTACATAAGCCCCTCCAGCTTTGAGAATGGCAAATACAGCGATCGCCATTTCTAAGGAACGCTCTAAACATACACCGACCAAGGTTTCTGGCTGAACTCCCAACTGTTGAAGATGGTGCGCTAATCGATTAGCTTGGCGATTTAATTCTCTTCTAGTTAAGGACTGTCCTTGACATAATACAGCGATCGCGTCTGGATCTTCTCCTACTCTAGCTTCAAGCAACTGATGAAGACATAATTCGGCTGGATAGTCTCTAGAGGTTTGATTCCATTCCCACACCTGTTTAACTTCTGAGGGAGAGATTAACGGCAGTTGAGATACCGTAAGACTTTCATTGTTAACCACTCCCTCTACAAGAGTCTGCCATTGTCCTAACATAGTTGTAATTTGCTCTTCGGAAAAGATTTTTGCATTGTACAACCAATAGTATTCTGATGCAAAAATACTCAAAATTAAATCACCAAAAACACTTTCCGCATTTTGCGTCACCGTAACTGTAAAATCAATTGTTTTACTAGCTAATTGAGGAGATCTCGCTATCAAATCTGTAGCATAGGTTTGATGTTGTTGATTAAGTTCTAACCTTTTGCAGACTTTTGCAATTACAGTAGCTAAATTTTCTGTGGGTGCAATATTTATATTTGCAGGTACACAGCTAGCAAACCAAGGAGTGATAACTTCGTTAAGCTTCGCTAACGCCTGTTCATCAGAGAATTCAAATCCCAAAGTAATTTGCTGGTTACCACTTAAACGGGCTAGATAAATAGCAAATATAGCAATAATGACTTCTGAAGTTCTCGTAATCCCATAGGTTTGTTGAATAAAATCAATTACTTTTTGACTTATGGGTAAGGTAACTCGTCGGTAATCAGAAGTTGCCGAAGTTATAGTTTTTTTGACCCCTGGCAGGTTTAAAGGTTGCCATTGGGTTAATTGTTTACGCCAATAGTTTTCTCCTGGTGCTAGTTTAGTTGCCAGCTTAACTATTTCTGTGCTTAGTTCTTTGGTTACTAACGGTAACTGTTGTCCACCAGTCAACTGATAATCGGCAACTAATTCCGCAATTGAGCTAACTTCTCCTTGTTTATTAGTAATAGCTTGTAGAGCAATGTCTTGGTTACCCGTTGCCACGATTAATTGATCAGCTTGAATCTCAATAATTGTCCCTGGTAGTTGTTGAGATTGGCTGGAGAGTTTTTTAGCTTTGGTAACAATTGCATAGTCCAAATCATTGCTGATATTTAGTAATAATTTGGCTGTTGTTAGAGAATTAGGATAGTTCCCAAAATTCAAACCTCGCACTAAATTATCAATTACTGCTGCTGATTGCTCAAAGTCTATGATGCCCAAATTTTGAGGTTTTTGGTGACGAGCAAAGTAACTACGCTGTTGTAAATTTTGTTGAGTTGCAGTTACTCGCTCACAAGCTAATTCGATAACTAATTCTCTAAAAGCTGCGATCGCAGCCTGATAGCATTTAGCATTTAAGCTTAAAACGGTTTCTGAAGATTCTAAATCTATTTTTACTTGCTTGAGTAGATTGCCAGTATCAATTTCTGCCGTCATTTCATGCCAAGTGATACCGTGTTGTGTTTCGCCATTGATAATTGCCCAAGCAGTAGCATTAATTCCAGCATAGCTGGGTAGTAATGCATCATGATAATTAATAGCTTTCCCGACTGAATTTATAATATCTGGCGACAAAATAGAGTGATTAACAATGCTAAACAGATAATCACATTTGACAGTTTTTATTAGCTGGAGTAATTCTTGACGGTTTGATAAATTAATAATTTTGTTAGCGCTTGCCCATTGTTGAACTGCTGGATCTGGAGATAAAATTCCTTCAATTTTGTATTTTTGCTGGAGCAATATTTCGGCACATTCTAGCAATAAATTCCCTTCTCCAATTAGGCAGCAATTCAATAAATATTTTTTTGGCATACGTCTACTCTGATTTCTAATCCGTCAAGTATTTAATTGGCTTGGTAAAATTGGGTGTAGGTATAGGGACTGTTTAAAAAATGCAATTAAAATTTACAAGAGCTTATTCTAGCTTATGTTTTAATTAACTCTAACTACAGGTTGACATTATCATGTTTTTACCGAGTCATTAATGATTCCTGGGAATTTTACCTCCCTCAATTCTTAGTCTAGTTTTTAGACTACAACATCTTTCTCATTTGTTATTTAACTGTTATTTAACATCAAGAATACATCAATGATTAACATACATTAATGATTATTACTGACAAATATTATCTTAATAGATACTATTTTGATATATTCTTTATAGTATCTTCACTTAAACTTTGTTTATAAACATCAACTATTGACAACCCAAATAAAAGTTTAGTTACTATTGAAACTCAATTCAACTCTATTACTTTTTTTGATTGTCTTGCAAAAGTAATTATATATAATTATAAATGGTATCAAGTGAACTTGGTGAATACTAAATTGCCTCAATTGTTCTTCGTAGAAAACTGTTAAAATTGCAAGTTACATGATAGAGAAGAATAGAAAAAAACCAGAAAAACACCAGCAGAAATCTTTAACGAGAAACGGAAGTGAAATGTCAAACAAGTTCAAGCGTTGAGAGAAAAATGCCATTGACTGAAGTGAGGGATTACGCTTCGCGTAACCTTATGCTCGCCACAATACATGATACACCAGTAGTAAAAATAAAGCATTATTGTAACCTACTAAATTCCGTTGAGATACTTCTGAGAAAAAGAAAGCTGCATCAAGAGCTAATGGTCAAAAAGGCGGAAGACCGAGAAAAATTAATTTAAAATAGTGAGCGATCGCTATAAAAAAATATAGAATTATTCAATAACTCAGCCCTGCTAAAAGCGAGGACTGAGAGTGACGGATTCAACCATCCATAACCGTTGAATAGACCGTAGAGCCTAATCTTGGCACAGACTTCCGAATGCTTCCCTAGTTCGGATTATCTCTAAGA